>JAJCYM010000045.1 GCA_029262895.1 Roseivirga sp. | reverse complement strand
TCAAGCACAATTCGAAAACTAATAATCCCTACGAATTGTCAAAGAGACTCTGCGAAGATGAAATAATCAGATGGCATAGGGAAGAGGGCATTCAATATCGAATTTTACGCCCCTCCATCATTATAGGAAATTCCAAGACCTTTGAAGCCGAGTCCTACTCAGGGCTATATGGTTACCTCTCTATCCTGCTCAGGTTGAAGGACAATATCGAGTTGAAAATGCCTGAATACTTTCAACACAATGTGCTTAATATTTTTACTAAAGAGGGGGCCAGTCTCAATCTTATCTGTGTTGATCATGTAGTGGCATTGGTCTCATCAATAAACCGGAATAATCACACCATCAATGAGGTGTTTCATTTGACTAATCCCTACCCCAGCAATATAGATAGCTCTATAGAATTAATAGGAGAGGCATTCGGCATTAAGACTCAACCCGTCCATGATAAAGAGACACTTGGTCCTGTGGATACCTTGCTTGACGCTGAAGAAGATGTGTTCCGGTCATACCTGGATGCTATCCAGCACTTTGAATGTGATAAAACATATAAGATCACGGGGTTTGACAAACAAAAAGTTCATTTGAGCAGAGATCAGGAATTGCTCATTATCCGGCAAGTCAAGGCCAAATTTGATAACGATAAAAGAGTACAGCGCAATCGACTCAAGAGCGTTATTCACAAATTTGAGTCACACACATTGCCCATTGACGACATGGAGCCTGTAACCTACTATGTCAAAGGAGAAGGACCGGCCTTGGTCATCCTCAATGCCTACGGCCAAAGCCTTTCGTTTTGGGACAAAATAACAAACGAGTTTCATCAGCATTACAAGACAATTATTTGGTCAATGCGTGGCACCTCTTCGCAAAAAGGTGGAATGGATCAGATACATCATCTTGAAATTCATAGGGATGATATCAAGGCCATATTGGATCAGGAAGGCGTACAAAAGTGCCATTTACTGGCCTGGTGCACTGGCCCAAAAATAGCATTAGAATTCCAACATCAATACCCCGACTATGTTGCCTCAATGATCTTTCTAAGCAGTTGCTTTAAGGGCATAACGCAATTCAGTCACCTGCACACGGCATACGAAAATGATATGCAGGAAATATGTGGCAGAGTGGACTTGCGTCCTGAAATAATATCATTTGTCATCAACACCATAAAGACCATTTTGGCCGGTGATAAGGATGATCAGTCTTATCAGGAGCTCACAGATGAAAAGAAACGAAACCTAGTTCATGAGATCATAGGACTGGTTACCAAAGACATCAAACCGATGGTCATCGAGCCATTCCTCTCCACCCAAAGCGCATTGAATTACGCCAGGCAATTACTACTGTTTTGGGAAAGAGATGTGGCAGAACTGATTTCAAACTTAGAAATCCCTGTACTGTTGGTAACAGGCAGTGAGGACAAAATAGCCTCTTGTCATATGTCTGAAGCCGTTGCAGGACTATCGTCCAACACCCAATGTGCTACCATCAATGGAGGCTCCCATTATCTACACTATGACACGGCCGAGTTGCTGGTAGAAATGGTGAAACAATTCATAACCGAAGGGTCAGAATTTGACTTCAAACATGGCCTTGTTGCCATGAATGGGCAAAATCATGAAATAAACTCCGCAGAACAGAAAATTAAAGTGGCCAAAACAGCTGAAGAAGTTGCCTAAGATGAGACACCAAATTAAGATAGTATGCTAGAGAAAAAAGCAAACGTGCTTGACCTTGTTGGGGTAGGGATTGGCCCTTCCAATTTAAGTTTAGCCGCATTATTGGCGCCTTTAAAACAGGTGAGCAGTTGCTTTTTTGATAATAAAAAGGAGTTTCAATGGCATCCGGGAATGCTGTTTTCAAATGCCACTATCCAGGTGTCCTATCTCAAGGACTTAGTCACTTTAGTGGACCCCACCAGCAAGTATTCCTTTTTGGCTTTCCTTGCAAACCAAAAACGATTATACAGATTCGCTACCGCCCAATTTCCAAGCGTCAAAAGAAGAGAGTTTAACCAATATTTTCAGTGGGTATCTCAAAACCTTGGCAACCTTCAATTTGACACACCTATTGTTAATATTCACCATGACAATGGGCGCTTCATTGTTGAGCACCCCAAAGGAGTGGAATATGCAAACAACATTGTGTTGGCCTCTGGGCTCACTGTGAAAATTCCTGAATTCGTTAAACCCTACATCTCCTCTACTGTTTTCCACGCCATTAATTACATGGAATTGAAATCACCAATTGCGGGGAAGCGAGTAGCCGTAGTAGGTGGTGGACAAAGCGGTGCCGAAGTGATCAGGCTAATCTTATCCAACAAGAGCGAAATCCCGGAAAGCATCACATGGATTACGAGTCGACCAAATATATTGCCAATAGACAATACCCCATTTGTAAACGAGTACTTTTTCCCTTCCTACAGCGACCATTTTTTTAAGCTTCCAAAAGAAGAAAAGGCAAGACTGATAAAGGATCAAAATCTGGCCAGCGATGGAATCAATGTAGATCTGCTAAATGATATCTATCGCGAGCTGTATGAGCTGGAACTGATTGAAGGTAGAGGTAAAATTTGTCAATTTCTGACCAATCAAAGCTTTGTGGGCTTTGAGAAAAACCTCAACGGTTGGGGTCTTGCACTTCAAGACAAAAACACCGGTGAAATGAAGGAGGTTGAAGCCGATGTGGTCATTTGTGCTACAGGCTTTGAATACCAGCCTCCATCCTATCTCGAAAGTTTGCTTGATCGAATAGATGTGGCGGATGACAATTTCATTTTCGGAGATGATTTTTCAGTGAAATGGGATGGCCCTAAAGAGAACAAAATATTCATTCAAAATGGTGCTCGTCATACACGCGGGGTAAGCGATCCAAATTTAAGCCTTATGGCCTGGAGAAGTGCCAAGATTATTAATGGCCTCCTGGGCGGAGAAATTTATGATATAAATAATGAAAGTACCGCTCTGGACTGGCAGAACGAGCCAGAAGGAATTTTAGCTCACAATGGTTACGACCATCACTTCGACTTTTAGATTTTTTAATTAAAGAAGACGCCAAATGGCACAATTTCAAAACCTCAAACCCGGAAATAAGAAGTACCTGATTATTGCAGCAATGCCGACACCAAATGGCAGATTACACCTGGGTCATATGTCCGGACCATACCTGAAAACGGATATCATAGCCAGGGCGCAACGAAGAAATGGCAACGATGTCTGTGTCATATCTGGTTGTGACGCCTATGAGTCTTACGTGCCACTAAAAGCCTGGCAAACCGGCATGACAGAACCTGAAGTTTGTAAGCATTATTCTGGACTATCACTCAAAGATTTAAGCAGTCTGGGTGTACAATATGATGCCTATGTAAACCCCGTTGCTTCGCTCACGAAGGAAGACTTTTCGAGTTTCGCAAAAGACATGATGCAAGACCTAATTGACAAGGGCCTGACTGAAGTAAGGCCAGAGAAGTTCTTGTATTCACCGTCAGGCGATAGATATCTCGTGGGCTGCTGGCTATTGGGAGAATGCCCCAATTGTGGTGTAGAAGCCGGGAGCTATCAGTGCGAAGATTGCGGCACACAATTTCGCCCAATGGACATGAAAAATCCACACTCCAGGGCTGGGGATACCGATCTTGAAGAAATTGACGATGTGTCTTTGTTTCTGAAAATAACAAAGAAAAAAGAGCTTTGGGATCACATCGACAAGATGCAAATCGGAGATGATTTTAAGGAGATCGTCAAAGTATATTTTGAATCTCAGGGTGATTATATCAGGCTCACCAATCCCGATCATTGGGGAGTCCCCTGGCAAATAGAAGGCAGTAATATTCCACAGGTAATTTATTCCGCTACCTACATGAATGCCTACATGGTTTACATGGGTGAAATATATGCCAAGCTCTATGACAACGACATTAACCCATTCCATCCGGATTCTGATGTGATCAGTATGGTTTCTTTCGGAATCGATTGTTCTATTCCCTATATACTTGGAATGAGTTGGGGTATTGAATCGGGAGATTTCAAACCAATAGATTATGCGCTGCCCAATCACTTCTGTAATCTTGAAGACTCGAAATTTTCCACAAGTCGGGGCCATGCCATATGGGGGGATGACATTGTAAGTAAAACACCTTTGAGCAGCGATGCTGTTCGCTATTATTTGGTTCAAATAAACCCGGAACACAAAACCACGAGCTTTCAAATAGAACCCTTCATAGAAACTGTAAACCGCGAGTTAACTACTAATTTACAAGGGCAGCTTGATGATGCCTGGAGTAAGGTAAATCAGCTTCCGGACGACTTGCCATCCAGTTTTCCAACGGGCAAGCTAGAGCAACTATTGATTGATCAGGGCGAGTATCTGCGCCCACCTGGGTTGGAGATGGCCAAAGGTCTCGAACCTTTGAATAGTTGGCTTGAAATTTATTCGGAGCATGCCCGAAATCCAACAAGCGCATATTGGTGGCTTAAAGGTTTTGCTCTATTAGCCTATCCGATAATGCCTGATTGTTCAGGTGCCATTTGGAATTTATTGGGACATGAAGCACAGCCAACAGAAGTTGAGTTTTTTGAAAAACCTATTGTGCAGCATGAAGAGGATTTGCCAACATTTTTTGAACCCGTTAGCCTTGGACAAATCGAGCACGTTCTTCCCGATACCTTGTTTGATAAAGCCCAGCAGAGCAGTTAAATCACTTAATCCAAACAAATGCAAGAGACCAAGATTCCTAAACTCAATTTTTTACCGCCTCAACTTTTGGGCGATGATGTCCGGGTTGATGTAGTAGACACTGCACCAGAAGGTGTGGCGCTTGCTCCCTTCAAAGCCTCAAAAATTATTGTTTATCCGGGACATTGGTCGCCATTAGACAACCATGAGGTCAAAGAGTGCTGGATGATTTCCTCAGGCCAAGGGGAGCTGGTTTATAATGACGATGTAAAAGAGCCCATCAAAGCAGGGGACGTACTGTTTTATGATTCATTCAACTCTCACAAGGTATTTAACAATGGCTCAGAAGACTTAATCATTTTTTCACTTTGGTGGGATAAATAATATTAATCGGATGCCCAGGGAATATGATCTTGCAATAATTGGAGCTGGTATGGTAGGTGCTTCTGCCGCTTGGCTAGCTCGAAAGGCTCAGCCTGATTGGCACATTGTGCTGATAGACCGTGCGCTTGCTGGTCATGGCACAAGTCTATACTCTGCAAGCCTGGATATTCCTTATGGGCATACGCCCCTACGAAGGGCGCTATCTACTCGTAGTCAGTCCCTGTTTAAAGAACTGAGTTCAGCTATTTCCGACTTACCCATTGGCCCTTTAAAAATATATGGCTTATCTGATAAGTCCCAAGCGGCTGATGTGCTGAGCAATTTTATTGATGAAAACACCAGAATAGCGGCTGACGAAGAATTGCAGACCTTAAAAGCCACCTGGCCAGGACTCCATGTTCCTGAAAATTCTGCGCTTCTTACAGATACCATCGGAAGCAGAGCCCTTAAGAATCAAGTGGCTATTCAAATTGCTCAGGCATTTACAAAAACACCAAATTCAACACTTTTTGAGGGCACAGAGGTCTGTGAAATTGAGTCAACGCCTAATCAACATTCTTTAAAAACTAGCCAGCAAACCACTATAAGGGCTAAGCGATTAATTCAGGCAATTGGCCCATGGGTAGTTTCCGGACCAGAGGTGGATCATATGAAAGAAAGGGGGATTAGAGTCAAAAAAATCGTGGCGCTCCACATCAACCAGCAACCCAGGCCAGACGATCCCGTTTTCCATTTTTTTGATGATGACGCCTTCCTTATGCCTCAGCATAATTTGGGCCAATGGCTCTTTAGCTTCAGGTGCGAGCAATGGGATGTAATTCCCGAAATCTCACAGTTGACCATTGACAAAACTGACTTAGATCTGGCAAAAACTGTTCTCTCCAAGTACTACCCGGAATGGTTGCATTCCATATCTGGCGGGCGAGTTTTTTGTGATGCCTATGCACCAAGCGGTGAACCATTAATTATGAATGTTCCAGGGAAAAGCAACTATGTGATTGCTGGTGCATGTTCAGGCTCAGGATATAGATTAGGCCCTGCAATTGCCGAAAGGGCATTGTCGCTGTTAGAAGCCACAAACAAGCCCAAACAAAAGGATTTGGAAAAACAGGAAATGGTCGAATAGAGGATTGAAAAATTGAAAGCCTAGAAAAACAAACATGCAGATACACGATTGTATTGTAATTGGAGCCGGACAAACCGGATTGGCCACAGGATATAAATTGCAGAAGGCAGGAGCCGATTTTCTGATGCTGGAAGCCCGTGAAGAAACCACCGGAAGTTTTGGTAGCTACTACGACAGTCTAAAACTCTTTACCCCCGTGTCGTTTTCACAATTGCCGGGTTATAGCATGAGTCAAGATAAGAAGCACTACCCAACACGTGCTGAATTCATGGCTTATTTAAAAAATTATAAAGAACACTTCAAACTTCCAGTGATTACAAACGCCAAGGTGACGAGCGTAAAAAGTACAGAAAGCGGGTTTTTAGTTGAAACAAATGGGGAAACCTATCATACAAAAACTTTGGTCAATGCAAGTGGTCCCTACAGCGAACCAGTGATACCGGCTTATCCGAATCAGGAAAATTTCAAAGGGCAGATTTTACACTCCTATGCCTATAAGAATAGCCAGGGCTTTGAGGGCAAAAGGATAGTAGTGGTCGGTGCCGGCAACTCAGCACTCCAGATAGCGGTCGAATTGAGGAATGTCTCAAATGTGACTGTTGCGGTTAGGAGGAAGATTAAATGGGTCTCTCAAAAGATTCTAGGTCTTGACATTCACTGGTGGATGCACAACTTCGGAATAGATCATTTCCCCTTAAAAGAAAAGCCCAAGGGAGGCATTCCTGTCATTGATACCGGAGGGTACAGAAAAATGATAAAAAAGGAAGATTTCGATTGCAAAACCATTTTTAAAGGGTTCACAGAAGAGGGCGTGATTTGGGCTGATGGCCAGGAAGAAAAAGTGGATGTAGTAATCTACAGCACTGGTTTTGAACCAAAATTAGACTGGCTGGCCGGATTTCCCATATTCGATAAAGCCGGGAAAATGTTACATAAGCGTGGGGTGAGCACCGAAGTCCCGGGAATGTATTTCGTAGGATTTTTTCTTCAGCGCAATGCGGCTTCAGGCAATGTGCGAGGTGCTGGCTATGATGCCGAGTTTATAGTGAGAAGAGTGATGGCCCATTTAGGCAAAAATGGTAAATCTGCCAGCAAAGATGCCCGGCAAGTGGCTGTAAGACAACTGAGACGCAAATTGGATTAAAGTGAATCGGCAACTGAAAGACATATGGCTAAGAGCTGATCGGGGTGATGAAAAGCGCCTCTTCTTCCCTGCAGAAGACAAGGAGTGGTCTATGTCTGAGTTCGAGCATGAGGTGAATAAATTTCATCAATTACTCGCCTTTCATAAGGTAGTTCAAAATGATGTGGTCACGATCATCTCAGGCAACTCTTCCGCAATGGTGGTAGCCCTATTGGGGACCATGACTTATGGAGCGACAATAATGCCCTTAAATCCCGCGTTGAAACCAGATGAAGTTGAAGCATTACTCCTTCATTCAACGCCTAAACTCCTTCTTTCAGATACCTACCAACCCAAGGCCGGCCAATTTCAAATGGCCTTGACCGGACTTAACGATTACCAGGGTTTTGAAGGGAGGCAAAATTCCAGTAGGGGTCATCACCAAGGTGGAATTCTTATCTACACCTCTGGCACTACCGGAGACCCAAAAGGGGTTTTACTCAGCGAGGAGCAGGTCTTATATAATTTATCAGAGACGCAACTGGTCATCAGGAAAAATCAGCAACATGTGGCTGCCTGCTTTTTACCATTGTTCCATCTGTTTGGAGTAATGAGTGATTTAATAATGACCTTAGTTTATGGAGGAAAAGTGGTGGTCTTGCCCTCATTTGAGATCAGCAGTGTACCCCTAATTGTAGCGTCAATTGATCGATATAAAGTAAATACCTTCAGCGCGGTTCCCCTTATGTTTGATTTGTTGGTCAAATTAGGTGCAAAAATCACCCCCGGTCAATTGCAATTCTGCATTTCAGGTGGCGGCCCCTTAAGAGAAGAAGTCCGAATGGCTTTTGACCAGAAATTCAATACCAATATTGTTCCAGCCTATGGAGTCACTGAATGTGCTTGCTTTTGCCTGTGCTCAGACCCCAATGACATAGTCCCAAAGTCCGCAGGTTCACCAGTGGCCATGGAGGTACTCGTGGTGAATGAAAACGGCAAAGAATTAGCTGCTGGTGAGACAGGAGAAATTGTAATCAAAGGGCCGACCGTGATTGCCGAAGGATATTTCAGAGATAACAGAGACTGTTACCTCAGCATAAACAATGAAAATTGGTTCCGCACAGGGGATCTAGGATACTATGATGAAAAGGGACGCTTTTATATTTCAGGCAGGCTCAAAAACATGATTATTAAGGGTGGAGCCAAAATCTATTTGGAAGATGTAGACCAGTTTATTCAGCGCATACCCGGCATTGCCGATGTAACATCGATGAAATTGAGACAAGATTTGAAGCTGGAAATTGAGAAATTCGTGTCCTATGTCGTCCTCGACAAATCATATGATCAGGCACTAACCGAACAGGAAATCAAGCTAAAAATCAAGGAGGGGCTGGGTCATCAAAAAATACCCAATCAAATTGTCTTCCTCGATAAAATTGACCGGTCACCTACGGGCAAAATGAAGATTCAGGAACTCCAACAATCAACAGTTTGACATGATATACGATTGTCATACGCATATCGCCTCCTCCATGATCTTACCACCCCAGTGGTCTGAGGGTTGGATGCAAAACACCATTGAAGCCTTGCCGGGAAAAGGCACGGAGCCTGAAAAGAAGTTGGTTAGAAAATTATTTGAATACCTCAATCATGATGAAAGCTGCGAACGATTGCTCCGGCAAATGGAAGAAGCCAATATTGACAAATCAGCCCTACTTGTTATTGATTGGGGGTTGACCTATAAAGATTTTGAATACCCGATAGAAGAGGTCATGGCCTTTCATCGAAAAGTTTTGGAAACTCATCCGGACAAATTTTGGGTCTTTGCCGGAATCGATCCAAGAAGAGGTCAGCAAGGACTCGATCTGTTTGAAAAAAGTGTGAAGGATTGGGGCTTTCATGGTTTAAAATTATATCCACCCTGTGGGTTTTCGCCCTCGGATGAGCAACTCTTTCCATTTTATGAAATTTGTGAGCAATACGGGATTCCAGTACTTACCCACGTTGGCCCAAGCTCCCCTTCGCTACGCACCAGCTTTGCCATGCCCATTGAGATAGACACGGCAGCGTGGAAATTTCCCAAGGTGAACTTTATTCTTGGACATGGCGCTTTCACTCATGCTTATGACTGTGGACTTTTGGCCGCACATAGAAACAACATCTATCTGGACATGTCAGGCTTTCAAACCCAAACGGATCAGAAGTTTGAAGAGACCATGATCCAGCATTTGAAATTAAGACTTCATAAAAAAATACTCTTCGGCACCGATTGGCCTGTTCACTTTTTCTCTGGCCATCAAAGAAATGCATTAAAGAAAATGGAAATGCTGTTGACTCATGGAGTCCTGGATCAGACGAATTATGATTTGATTATGTATAAAAATTTTGAACGACTAATGAGCTAAACTATGGAAGAAATTAAGGCCACTGTGAATAGTTTGATCGAAGAGGTTACTGAAGGTGCTGTTGATGGATCTAGCATGGAAGAATGCGATCACCTAAAGGACAAGCTGGGCATTACTTCTTTACAGTATATCGTATTGGCACTGAAGCTGGAAGAGCGGTTCGGTACTGCCATCATTACGGTTGACAATATTACAGAAATCGAATCGGTGAAGGATGTATATGATAGGGTGCATCAAACTTTGAATAAGGACTGAATTAAATCTTTGAAAAATGGACGAGAGCATTAATAATGAACCAGAAATAATAGAGTTGATATCTGATAAAGAAATCATGTCGTCATTTGACGTAATGAATGTACTTCGTCCCCACGTGAAAAAAGAGGATTACCTGGCTCAGGTGAAACGCCAACAAAAAACAGGGTTTCAGCTTGTGGGAGTGAGAAGAGGCGGTAGGATTATTGCTATTGCCGGATTCAGGATATCGGAGTATTTGGCCAAGGGAAAGCATGTATATATAGATGATTTGGTGACTTTCGAATCAGAAAGATCAGGTGGCTATGGTAAGTTGCTTATGAAATGGGTGGGTGATTATGGTGCAAAAAATGGTTGCAAGCAGTTGTACCTCGACTCTGGTGTACAAAGACAAGATGCTCATAGATTCTACTTTAGGGAAAGAATGCACATCATGGCTTACCATTTCGCAATGGACATTTAATCGACATGACTGAGGTTCAAAATTCCCGGGCGGTATTGTTTGAGCGAGGCTCTGTTCTACTCGAAAAATCTGAAGAACCAAGCGAGGAAGTCGTCAAGTTTTTGGCAGAAACGGTTTGGGGCACACCTGGAGGAACCCTGTTCAGACACCTTGATACCCAAGAGCTCATTCATCTCCTGGTTAAGCCACATTATATCAATTGCTACAGACGCAATGAGCTCATTGCAGTCCTTAGTTTTTGCCAGCGCACTTCCTTACTCAATGGCCAGGCTTCTGACGCATATTATATCCATCACCTTGCTTTTCACGAGAAATTCAGGATTAAAGGATCAAAAAATAAAAAGTCAGATTCACTCATGGCAAATCCGGCCCTAATCAACCCAAAGAGTTGGATCAAGCAGAGTATGCTCAATCTCTTTGAGAATCCGCAAGTGGTTTCTCAAAACAATGACCTCTCTGCCAAAGCCGTTTTCTACGCTTTTATTGAAGCGGAAAACACACGCTCTCTTCAGATGGCTACCGGTTTTGGCTTTCAAAAAATTAGAAGATTTAGCACACTGCCCTTTAGCCGGTTGAAGCCTAAAGGCCACCCAAATGTTTTTAGAATAGAGGAGTCTGAAAAAGAGCAGATGCTAAAAGCACTCGAAGTCCAGTATCAAGACCACACGCTCTTCTTTACAGATCATATCTTCTTGAAAAACAACTATTTTGTTTTCAAGCACAAGGGCGAAATTGTTGCCGGTGTTCAAGCCATGCCGGTACAGTGGGCCATTCAGGCTTTACCGGGTCTATCAGGAAAAATAACAATGAAGGTTTTGCCTCTGGTTCCGCTTATCTCTCGCCTCTTTAATCCTAAAAAATTCACTCCTGCCATTTTTGAAGGTATATTTTTCAAAGAGGGACATGAGCAGCATCTTATTGAATTGTTGGAAGCAGTTCTTGAAAAGATGAAGCTAAACACCGCCCTGATTTGGCTTGATAATCAATCACCACTTTACAAGCTATTGCGGAATTCGAAACAGCTCGGCTTGTTAGACAAGTTACAGGAGGAATCTCAGGCCGATGTTATCGCTCGGTTTGTGAATTATTCTCAGGAAGAAATAGCGCAATTTCAGCATCGTCCCGTGTATCTCTCAGCCTTTGATTTGACCTAAACCGAATGATCCATTGTTACTATGAAGTTTTTGAAGGGGATTTTATTGACTGTAGCAATTCTGAATATTCTTGAAGCCATTAATGTTTTCATCAATCAAAATGCCGCCACCCAATTCGGGTTTCAGGTAGGCTACCTTGTCCACAGTATTTTCCACCTGGTAATTGGGCTATTCTTTATTTTGGTCTGTAGCAAAGGCTCTCCAGCCACAAAAAAGAAATTAAAAATCCCAGTAGGTATTGCCGGCCTAATCTTGCTTGGGAACGGCATCACCATACTCAGTCTAAAACTTGAAGCTGTAAAATTCGACTACCACATCCACTATCTGCTACATGGCACCTATTACCTTATCGTTGCTGCGGTGCTGCTAAGAATCGCCTACAGCCTATCAAAAGGAAAATTTTGAGTACTTCCTAAATCCGATTAACCATTGGTCATCGACTTTAAAATGTCGTGCTGTGTGATGATATGGGTTTTGCGATTTTTATCACGCACCATTACCGCAGGATTGTCTTTATTAATGACTGATGACAGTACATCCAGTGTATTGTCCATCGGTACAAATTGAAATGGCTTGCCCATCACCTCAGAAACTGGTTTGTTCTTCAGTTCTGGATCTTCAATCATCTGCGCCAGTAATTTTGAATCGATTAAGCTTCCTACAAAATCATCACCATCAACAACAGGTAATTGAGAAATGCTTCCCGTAGTCAACATCTTCACAGCTTCTGAAACTGTGGCATTTTTATCTATTGTAACCAATTCGCCTGTACCATTTTGTCTATTGACAATATCAAAGGCAGTGGCAAAATCTCTTTCTTCCAAAAAGCCGTGGTCCTTCATCCAATTGTCATTGTACACTTTGCCCAAATACCTTGTGCCATGGTCAGGAAGAATAATCACCATCACATCATCTTCCTTTAAATTGTCTTTGCCCCAATCCAAGGCACCAGCTACAGCAGACCCACAAGACCAGCCTACAAAAAGGCCTTCTTCCCTTGAAAGTCTTCTTGTCATAATCGCAGCCTCCTTATCAGTAACCTTTACAAAGTCATCAATCAAGTCGAAGTCTACATTCTTGGGAAGGATGTCTTCACCAATGCCCTCAGTCAGATATGGATATATCTCCGAAGTGTCAAAAACACCTGTCTCCTTGTATTTTTTGAAAACCGAACCGTAGGTATCTATACCCAGAGTGAATACATCTGCATTCTGTTCTTTCAGATATTTCGAAGTACCACAGCTTGAGCCACCAGTGCCTACACCAGCCGCGTAGTGTGTGATTTTTCCTTCCGTGTCACGCCAAATTTCAGGACCAGTAGTTTCGTAGTGCGCCAGTGCATTCGACATGTTATCGTACTGATTTGGGTAATACGAATTTTCAATGTCTTCATTCAATTTCTGAGCCACCGCGTAGTATGATCTCGGATCATCAGGAGCAACATTAGTCGGACATACAATCACTTCAGCCCCTACTGCTCTCAGGATATCCATCTTTTCAGGTGATTGCTTATCCGCTAGAGTGAATATACACTTATAGCCCTTCGCGATAGCTGCTAGAGCCAGACCCATTCCGGTGTTCCCGGAAGTTCCTTCAATGATGGTGCCTCCGGGCTTCAGATCACCCCGCTTTTCGGCATCCTCAATCATCTTGACAGCCATCCTGTCCTTCATTGAATTACCAGGATTGAAATACTCAACTTTCACCAGTATAGTGCCTGGAACCCCCTTGTTGACTGAATTCAACTTCACTAATGGTGTATCTCCTATGGTATCAATGATTGAGTTGTAGTACTTCATCTGCTCTAATTTTTTGCAAAATTACGACTAATAAATGGCAAGTAAAACTATCCTATACGGTCATTCTGAGTCCCGTTTTTCACGGGCGAAGAATCCGCCTGTACAAAACTGCCGATGTCTTTAACAGATGGATGGGGGCTTACACCGCGTGTCCTAGGCTGGTTGGGAGCGTTGCTATTTCCTCAGAAAAGCATTAACAGCTTCAGCGTAGCAATCTTTGTATTCCGGCATGGTATAAATTCGAACATGCTCGGCATTTTCAAATCTTTCGGCCTTTACATTTGACAACCCTGATATCTCTTCCTCTAAAAAACTCACGGGAGTTTGTGAGTCGGCACTTCCATATAGTGCCAAAACAGGCAAAGGACTATTCCTCAAGAGTAATGACAGTTTCATTTGATTCACATAGCCCTCTGATTGCTTACTAAAGCTGTTGTAAGTGATGTTGAAAATAAAGCCTGGAATGTTCATATCCTGACTGGCCGCCCGAAGCGTTTTCTCAACATTGCTGAGTGGTGAAGCAAGAATTAACTTCTTCACCTGGATGTTGTTCTCCTCCAAAACTTCAACCAAATCCGGGCGATGCATCGCTGTGGCACTGGCCATCGCTCCCATAGAAAAACCCCACAACACAAATTCATCCTGATTGAATCTGGTCTGAAGCATGGTCATGGTGCCCACAATGTCCTCAGCAAACTCATAGCCCATTCCTGTCTTGGCTTCTTCTGACCGACCTGAGTTCCTGAGATCCGGAATAAAGACGTTATAAAGACTATCCAAGCCATAGTCCTTGATGATTTGAAGGTACTTCATGGCCTTTAGTCGATTAGAAGTTCTTCCGTGACTGATCACCAACGTTTGTGCAACAGTATCGGAAGCTGGTATATACCAACCGCTTAAATTGAGATCATCGAATAGGGTTTTGTAAGTGATTTCTTCAAAATTCGGAAAACCATAGGCTTCAGGATCACGCGCATCTCCAATATAAAAGCCCTCAAGTAGTTCAGGGTTTTCTGTGACATCTTCGAAAGTATAGCGCGGGTAATCCGTAACCATGGAAACCGTTTTCGGTACCACAAACAGATAAAATGCAGCGACAACTATTAGAATCACTACCAGTGTTCTTATAAGGACTTTCTTCATGTGTTAATTAAGAGGATACTGAGGCTAAAAGGTATAAAACTGCCATGCGGATTGCAACACCATTTTCCACCTGGTCCAGGATTATTGCCTGATCCGAATCAGCAACATCACTGCTCAATTCTACGCCTCGATTGATAGGGCCAGGATGGAGTACGGTGATTTCCTTATCCAGGCCGTCCAACATCTTTTTATTGATGCCATAATAAAGTGAGTATTCGCGGAGGGAAGGGAAATACTTTATCTGCTGCCTTTCCAGCTGGATTCTGAGCACATTGGCGACATCGCACCAGGCCAGCGCTTTTCGTACGTCCAACTCTACTTTCACACCAAGGGAACTGATGTATTTAGGAAGCAATGTAATTGGCCCACAAACCATTACTTCCGCTCCCATTTTTTGAAGGGCAAAAATATTTGATAGGGCTACTCTTGAGTGTAAGATGTCTCCGACAATCACCACTTTTTTGCCTGCTATATCACCTAATTTTTCTCTAATCGAAAAGGTATCAAGCAAAGCCTGCGTGGGGTGTTCATGTGTGCCGTCACCTGCATTGACAATGTTGGCTTCAATATGCCTTGAGAGAAAATGAGGTGCTCCGGGACTTGAGTGTCTCATCACAACCATATCCACTTTCATGGCGAGGATGTTGTTAACTGTATCCAGGAGGGTTTCCCCTTTTTTCACGGAGCTGCCACTGGATGAAAAGTTGATTACATCGGCAGAGAGTCTTTTTTCCGCAAGCTCGAAAGACAGTTTGGTGCGGGTAGAGTTTTCAAAAAAGACATTGGCAATAGTAATGTCTCTCAGGGATGGCACCTTTTTAATCGGTCGATTGATGACATCTTTAAATTCTTCAGCTGTTTCAAAAATGAGTTCAATATCTTCAGCTGTAAGATTTTTAATCCCCAGGAGATGTTTGACGCTCAGTTGCCTTTGCATTAATCCTCTTTATTTATTAGCCAAATATTGTCATCATCCAAGCCTTGTTCTTCCCATTCCACCAATACCTTTTGTGTATCAAT
The DNA here is from genome assembly GCA_029262895.1 of Roseivirga sp. GTDB lineage: Bacteria > Bacteroidota > Bacteroidia > Cytophagales > Cyclobacteriaceae > Roseivirga. Next base: position 124,310 of record JAJCYM010000045.1, on the reverse strand, counting down.
CGTATTGACGTGATGCCCTACATAATCTGGTTTAATGGGAACATGGCGAGAATATTTGCGCTCCACCAACACCAACAGCTCAACCTTCTCAGGTCGACCAAATGTGGTCATGGCATCCAAAGCTGCCCGAACCGATCGCCCTGTATAGAAGACATCATCAATAAGAATGACTCTTTTGTCTTCGATCAGAAAATCAATTTTTGTTTCGTTGGCTCGTTTTGGAAGTTCCCTTCTTCTAAAGTCATCCCGGTGAAAAGTAGCATCCAAATGCCCAATTTGGATCTCCTTACCGATGAATTCCCGTAATCTAGCCTCTATCCTTTCAGCAAAGAATATTCCTCTTGGCTGTAGACCAAGAATCACTGAATTTTCAAAATTATCGTGGTTTTCTATCAGTTCCTGACAGAGTCTGCCAATGGTGATGGCTAGTTGGGGTTGACCTAGAAGAAGTCTGCGCTGCATTCTAGGTTACAAATATAGTAAAAGGATTTGCAGTTCTTAAAACTGGGTGATTTTTAATCCAATTTTGAGTTGGGCGACTTTGGATTCAGCTTGATCGCATTAATAAAGTAAACCCGCTCCGCGCCTCCGGACTTATCTTTTGGCCTTACTGCCTGAATGCCATAGGCCACAAAATACTCACCATACCAGCGTTGCATCAAAACCGAAGCCCGTACCTCTTCCCTCTTTTCGAACTCTGAACCAACCTCAAGTGTGGCGGTTGAAATTACATTTTCTCCTGTACCATCCAATACCTTGGCGAAAACTGTTTCTTCCAACCCGTCATAGTGTGAGTATACAAGGTGCTGTTTCTCCTTTTCCCATTGAAAACGTCCATGCTGATCAAGCGGCCCTTGTAAAGTATAGTTCATTCTGAAACTATCATCCCATAAGACCTTCCCTTTCAAATCCATGACAAGCGCATAAGCATGGGTGAAATCATAGCTACCTATTGGTGTTGAGTTGATATCTCTTACCATGTCAGCAAAGTCTCTCCCGCCATCGTTTCTCCTATTAAAATCACTGAAGTTTCGGCTGGTTGGGTTCCTGGAACTACCAGGCCTGAAATATTCCGCCTGTAAAATCAACTTGTCATCGATTTCAACGAGCTCTCTGGCCAAGGCCTGCAGTTTATAGCGTTGCTCTCTACCCTTTTCTTTGATCTCTGTCGCTTTGACCTTCGCTTTTTCGGCTCGGTTTTTACCCTGATAATCCAAAAACCTATCGAGGTCGGCATAGTTCAAATAATTCATGGTTTGCTCACCCTGGCGGTTGATATAGTTAATGTAAATACCACTGGGCAAAGTATTTGATTTGTAGCCGTAGTTCCCCACTATAACCTGGCTCACCTCGTTGATGGAAGACGAGACCCCGTCAATTAAGGAGTAGTCCTTTTTAGTTTCCAATTCATACCCACGCACCGGATTGCCTTCATAATCATAGGTACTTACGATAATTGTTTGATCCCTTTCCTCATTCATTTCGGCCACAAGTACATTAAAAGTCACGCTGTCCTTATTGATCCTCACTTCAAGCAATCTGGAATCGTTCTTGTAGACGCCTTGAACTGCCTTGACCGTGTTTTTTTCAAGATCGTAGGCAAAAACCACTGGGCGTTGCTCAAAATAACCTCCTAGAATGGCCGTATTTTGTATAACCTCAAATTCCTGCAAGTCCAATTCAGCAATTTGACTTGTTTCATGCGAAGTGACTTTTTGTGTGTTGTAGTCCAGACTGAGTACATTGATGCGCTTGCGGACAGGATAATCCTGAAACATTACAAACAGCTTATCCTTCTGATGGTGGTAGCCTCTTAAGAACATACGACCTTCAACTTCAATCGAATCCTTCCAAACCTCTTCAAGTTTGTTGTTAAGATGCGTGAACTTCACGGGATAATCTCTTCCCGTATTATCCCTATCGGTTCTGACCAGTGTCAACCCTCTCTCCTCGTTGGAAATCACGAGATGATTCTCGTACTGCCACTCATACTTGATCTCGTACCTAAATGGCTGTTCAATTTGGGCCTCCATCGAAATTTGCGCCACAAACAGAAACAGGAAAACTACTATATAAGCCCTAAGCGTATTATTCATTTGCCATTGCCATAATTATATCAAATTCCTCTTTTTCTACCGGCTGGACTGAGAGCCTTCCGATACGAACTAATGCCATGTTGCTCAACCGCGGATCTGCCTTTACTTGATCTAAATTCACAGGCCTCTTCAACTTTTCCTTTGGCACTACATCCACTACCACCCAACGGTCATCATCAGTTGTTGGATCAGGATAGTGTTCTTTTACGATTTCGGCAATTCCTACTATATCTCTTTCATTCACACTATGATAAAAGAACGCCAAATCCCCTACTTTCATATTCTTCATATGCATTCTTGCTGCATAATTTCTAACGCCATCCCAATGGTCCCTGCCGAGCTTTACAAGGTCATCCCATGAATACTCATTCGGCTCTGATTTGATCAGCCAATAATTCATAAACAGTTATATTTGGTGTACCTTTTGGGAATTTAGGAAATGTTCCACGCATTAAAAAAGAACGTGCATTCTTTCAAAAGAAACAGCTAAATATCTACCCTTGGATAATAAATCAATACTCAAGCAACTCAAATTGACCGCAGCACTCATGGAGCTGCATGATGAAAACACATTTAAAATTCGCGGCTACAATAGCGCCATTTATAATCTGGATAAATCTGATGTTGAGCTGGCAAGCCTCACAATTGATGAATTACAACAGCTTGATGGAGTAGGAAAAGGAATTGCCGGCACATTAAGTGAGATTATTCAAACTGGCATTTCTGCCCAGCTGAGTCAGTATCTGGAGGAAACACCTGAGGGCATCGTGGAGCTACTTGATATCAAAGGGATTGGCCCAAAAAAAATCAAGGTACTGTGGAAAGAATTGGGCATTGAAAGTGGCCATGAGCTAAAGGAAGCCGCCAACACGGGCAAAGTGGCACAACTCAAAGGTTTTGGAGACAAAACTCAGGAGACCATCATCAAAGCACTTGAGTTTAAGGAGGCCAACGCTAATAAGTTGCATTATGCCGAAGCTGAAGGCCTCTCAAAGGAAATTATTGCGGAGTTAAATAAGGTCTTGCCGAATTACCCGATCCACGAGATTGGTGCTTTAAGAAGGAAAATGGAGGTGATTGAAAAGATCGAGATCCTCGTTGGTACTGATGACTATGATGCTACAGAAGATAGTATCAATGCCAGTGAGCATTTTATTCAGGACCTTGGGGCTTCAGGACCTGTAATCTGGCGTGGAAATTATAAAGAAACAAGAATACCAATAGCGTTGACTTTCTGCGCCAAGGCAGATTTTGTGTCAAGTCTCTTTTTGCACAGTGGAAGCCCTGCTCATATCGATAAGCCGGTTAAAGAACGAGACAGCTTCCGCAACATCGCCATGTCCGGTACTTTCACTGACGAAAAGGACATTTATTTAGCAGCTGGCATGGATTTTATAGAGCCAGAATTGCGGGAGGGCACCTTTGAATTTGAGGCTGCCAAAAATGGCACTTTGCCCAAGTTGGTGGAAATGTCGGATTTAAAAGGCGTTCTGCACAACCACTCCACTTATAGTGATGGTAAGCACAGCCTGGAACAAATGGCACAGCATTGCAAAGACCTTGGTTATGAATATCTTGGTATTTGTGATCATAGCAAATCAGCCTTTTATGCCAATGGGCTTGATGAAGACAGGGTCACGATTCAGCACAATGAAATTGACAAGCTGAATGCCGATATGGCTCCTTTCAAAATTTTTAAAGGAATAGAAAGTGATATTCTTTATGACGGCAAATTGGACTATGACGATGAAGTGCTTTCGAGTTTTGATTTTATCGTTTCTTCCGTGCACTCCATTCTGAATATGAAGAAGGACAAAGCCACTTCTAGGCTTTTGACGGCTATTGAAAACCCTTATACTACCATATTAGGGCACCCAACAGGACGCCTTTTGCTTAGGAGAGAGGGGTACCCCATAGACCATAAAGCTGTTATTGACCATTGTGCCAAACATGGTGTGGTGATTGAAATTAATGCCAACCCCTGGAGACTCGACCTGGACTGGCGTTGGGTGCATTATGCCATAGAACAGGGCGTCAAGCTTTCTATCAATCCGGATGCGCATGAGATGAAAGGCTACGACCATATGTATTATGGGCTTTTGGCTGGACGAAAAGGAGGGCTCACAGCGGATATGACCTTCAATGCACTAAGTGCTGAAGAAATCGGCAATTTCTTTCAAGAGCGCAAAGGGAAAATCGTCTCGCATGCCTAAGAAGATTTTGGTCATCCGATTTTCTTCAATCGGGGATATTGTCTTGACAACACCGGTAGTTCGTGTGCTCAAAGCGCAATTGGACGATGCAGAAATTCATTATTGCACCAAGAGGCAATATGGTGGTATTCTGGAAGCTAATCCTTACATCGACAAAATCCACTTTCTGGAAGACAAGCTGGATGTTTTGGTTAACCAATTGAAAGCTGAACAATTTGATTTTGTAGTTGACCTACACAACAACTTGCGCACCCGACTTATTAAATCCAAGCTTAAAAAACCTTCAAAGGCGTTTCCAAAGTTGAATTGGGAAAAATGGCTAATTGTCAATTTCAAAATCAACAAGATGCCCAATGTCCATATTGTAGACAGATATATGGAAACAGTTGCGCCTCTAGACATCAAAAAAGACGCACTAGGCTTGGACTATTTTATCCCTGAGAAAGATGAGATAGAAGATGACTGGTTACCTGAGGGCTTTAAAAGAGATTTTGTAGCATTTGCCATAGGTGGTCAACATGGCACCAAGAAGTTGCCATTGGAGCGTATGATCGAACTTTGCGATAAAATCAACAAACCGATTGTGCTTTTGGGTGGCAAAGAGGACATCGAACAGGCAGAGAAGGTTGAGCAGTTTTTCAGTCGTGAAGCAGAGTCTTCAGACATGACAGAGTCCCTGGACAATCTGGGTAAGAAGGCGGTGATTTATAATGCCTGTGGCAAATACAATCTCAACCAATCCGCATCAATTATTAGAAGAGCTTCTTACGTGTTTTCACATGACACGGGTTTAATGCATATCGCAGCAGCCCTGAAAAAGAATGTCTTCTCCATTTGGGGTAACACCATCCCTGAATTTGGTATGTACCCCTACGAAACCAAGTTCACCATACTCGAAAAGAAGGGGCTCAATTGCAGGCCATGTTCAAAGATTGGTTATGACAAATGCCCCAAGGGTCACTTCAAATGCATGAATGAAATCATTTTTGACTTTTGGCTGCCATGACAGAAACTAAGAGAGTTAGGATAGCAGCCAGTTCCCTCGTGATAGCGGCTGTTTTTGAAGGAGTTAAATTGCTTCTTTCGATCAGTGACCAATTCCACAATATTCTTTGGGGTTTACAACTCATTTTGATCCTCGTATCCCTTGGCATTTCTGCCAAAATTGCCGGGGCCATCAGCATGCCTCAAAAACTCAGAAATCAGAGCAAAATTATTTTGATTTTAGCCGGTCTTCTGGGTACTTATGCATTTATTATTTAAGAATTGACCGTCATTGAAAATGGTGAGATATTTAACATGATCCTGAAGTTTTTGCGCGGTTCATTTTCGGATATGACGGCACCATGAAAAAGTATATCGGCCATATGGAAACTCATTTAAACGCTTAAAACATGACAACTTCAGGTTATTCAGGCACCCCATTAGCTCGTAAGCTAGGTATTAAAGAAGGCTATCATTGCTACTTCCATAAAAGCCCAGCGCATTATTTTGATCTATTTGAAGATTTGCCCGACATTGAGTTAGTAGAAACTCCTGAAAAGGAATCTCTTGACTTTATTCATGCCTTTGTGCTCTCTGATCAAGAACTGAAAGAGATTGGTCCAAAGGTGAAGAACTACCTTAAGAAGACAGGTATACTTTGGATGTCCTGGCCAAAACAAAGTTCAGGCATCAAAACGGATATTAATCGAGATGTGATACGCACCTACCTCTTGGGCATTGGCCTGGTAGACATCAAAGTAGCGGCAGTTGATGAGACCTGGTCTGGGTTGAAGTTTATGTATCGGGTGAAGGACCGATAACCCAATAACAACCCATTTAATAAGAGAGCACGGAGCCATTCTCCTCCTATATAGAAATTTATAAATCCGTTCGATAGGATATAAATTTCGACATATCCCCCTCCTGCACCTCCCCAAGGGGAGGACATAACTACAGAGGTATGACATTGGCAATTGTTGAAATGGCAATGCTCGGCTAAATCAAATGAAGTTATTTGCACTTCGCAACTGTCCCCCGCTGGCGAGGATTAGGGGGTAGATGTTGCAAGATGTACTGAGGTAATCAGAACTCAAGGCAGCGGCCAAATTGGACAAAAGAGTGAGCGATTGACTATATCACCACTGTAACCTTTTCATCGCCAAATTGGTCTAAGAAGAATCGTTCAACTATGAACATGGGAATGGAATAACAATTTGCTATGACGAAAAAGCTCCTCGTACTTCTCGCACTATCTATTCTTTGCACTTCTTGTCAGGGCAAACAAAATCTGGAAGTTGGTGGAAAGACACCACAGATTAAAATCAGCAAGTGGCTGGGTAACGAACCATCCTTAAATGGTAAACTTGTTGTAATAGATTTCTGGTTCATTAATTGCGCACCCTGCGTGGCTTCTATACCACATTTGAACGATTTAGTAGCGCAATATAAAAATGAAAAGGTGGCTTTTCTGGCAGTAACAGACGACTCTCAAAAGAAGGTAGAAGACTTTCAGAGAAAGAGAAAAATCAAAATGGAGAGCTTTATCGGTCTTGACCCAAATGGTAAACTGGAGAGAAAATTTGGGGTTGAAGCCTTCCCACAATCATATATCATTGCTGCAAATGGTACATTACTTTGGTCCGGAAGCCCTCTCCTTCTATCAACTGCTCTACTTGACAAGTTTCTGGGCACCACCAAAAGCTCACTTACCAGTAAGGTGGCAGAATATAGTTCTGAAAAAGAACATTTAATAATTCGAAAAACAACCAGACAATCCGGTGGCAATAAACTAGATGGCCCCTCGGAAAAACAACGAAGGAGTGTATTTCTAGGTAATACGATTTCTCAATTTATCTCTGCAGTGAGTCCCTTTGAGGAGTCAAGGATTGTGGTCAATGAAGAAATAAGTACGTTGAGATATGACATTACACATGAGGATTTTGACTATGACTCAGATTTGACTTCTTATTATGAAAATCTTCTCACCCGAGTTCTGGAGGCCTTAGATATATCGTCTAAAACAGAGGATTCCAGTACTGAAGGCCTGGCAATTGAGGTAGCCGATGCAGCAAAACTGCGAAGGCATAAGACTTCAAAACAGCGCTTGATGATCAACGACAACTCCATCAAGGGCGCCATCACGATTCAACGGCTGGCCAGAGAAATTGAGAAGAGACATGGTCAGTTTGTGCAATTTGATTCTAGCGATGATCAGAGATATAATTTCGACATTGACCTAACGGAAATGACCAAATTCAGCGGAATCTTACAATCGAAATATGGACTAACCTTAAGCAGTCAAAAGATTACATTGCAAAAACTAGTGCTCACTAAGAAGTAGCCTAGCCCTCAATCCACTCAATTACAAAGAGGTTGGTGTCAGGTGTACCTCCGAAGTTTCTATTTGATGAGAAAACGTGTTTGCAATCATTAAGGAAGGCATTGAGTAGTTAATCCTGGCTTGGGAGAATAAGAAGATCATATCTTAGCCAGTATTATCGAAATCCAAAAGGTCAAAACCCGAGTTAGCTCATTGCGGTTCGCATCATTTTTAGTTAAGAGGGAAACACTTAGTAATAAGGTTCGTATTAGGCCCTTATGAAAACCAAACTAACTGTATTCGGGCCGATCTTGATAATTGCTCTTCTGATCACATCCGGGTTTAGTCAAGAACATCCTGTCAAGTGGTATTCCGATTTTGAAGAAGTAAAGGAGATCGCTCAAAAAGAAGACAAGCTGATTTTCATGAGATTTCAAGGATCGGATTGGTGCACCAACTGCTGGAGGATGGACACTGCCCTATTTGAAAAACCGGTTTTTGAAGAATTTGCCAAAGACAAGTTTGTGCTTTTAGCCCTTGACTTTCCCGCAAAAGAAGAAAACAAACTTCCGCAAGCTCAAGCCGCAGAGAATCAGAAATTGCAAGAAAAATTTAACCCTGCCAAACAATTTCCAGCGGCATTCATTTTAACCACCAAAGGAGAGGTTATGGGACAGTTGTCTGTAAGGCCTAATCCAACAGAGTGGTATATAGAAAACATTAAAGAAATCCTGGATAAGAAATGAATCGGTCCTGATTACCTATTCCCCAATGACCGATAACTAATACCTATCCCCCTATCCACTCAGCTACAAAGAGGTTAGTGTCCCTTGTGCCTCCGTTGTTTCTATTTGATGAGAAAATAAGGTGTTTACCATCATTAGAGAAGACCGGAAAGGCATCGAAGGTTTCATCATGCGTAATTCTGGTTAACCCGGTGCCATCTATATTGATCATATATAGGTTGAAAGGAAAACCACGGGTTGCCGTGTGATTTGAGGCAAATATGATCTTCTCCCCAGAGGGGTGGAAAAACGGTGCCCAGTTGGCCTGCCCCAAATCGGTCAATTTTCTGAGGTCAGAGCCATCGGCATTGCAGATATACAATTCCATATCAGTCGGCATCACAAGACCTTCTTTGAGCAAGTCTTGATAAATTTTTATATCCTCTGGAGTCTTTGGTCTTGACGATCTGAAAATTAGTTTTGTCCCATCAGGCGAAAAGAAAGCACCACCATCATAGCCTAACTCATTTGTGATCTGCTTCACATCCGAGCCATCAATATTCATAGTGAATAATTCCAAATCACCAGTTCTCATAGAAGTGAAAACAATCCTATCTCCTTTTGGAGAAACTGTGGCTTCAGCATCATAGCCCTCTTCGCTCGTGAGTTGATTTAAGATGTTTCCATCCATATCCGCAGTGAAAATATCGAAGCTTGGATAAATAGGCCAAACATATTTACCATCTTCTCTACGCTCAGGAACTGGAGGACAATTTTCGTCACCCAGGTGAGTAGACCCATAAACAATGGTTTGATTACCAGGTAAAAAGTAAGAGCAGGTAGTCCTACCCTTTCCTGTGCTAACTAATTGAGGAATACTATTCTTCAGGTCGTCATTTCTCCAATCGGTTACAAACATTTGATCGCAGCTCACACCCCATTCAGCATAATCAGATTGAAAAACAATGTGTTTGTCGTCAAAGCTCCAATAGGCTTCAGCATTGTTCCCCCCAAAGGTTAGCTGTTTGATATTTTTAAAATACTTCATTTCCTCAGGCTGCAAAAGCAATGAATCCTGAGCTGATCTAACCTCAACCTGTGCTTTGTCCTTGGTGCTACTAGAGCAGGCAAAAATGAAGAATGCTAAAAAGAGTATTAAATAACGCATTGACCTGTGTATTTTATTGGTGGCGCGAAGATAAGTATTAATTATCTTTGGACTAAAATTCGAAGTATGAGAAAAATCAGTTTTTACCTCACCATAGTATTTCTTGCGACCCTATCGGCTTGCACTGACTTTACAACAGACAGAGAAATTCTTGCCTCACTTGAGGAAGATATCTCGTATTTGGCTAGTGATGAACTTGAAGGCAGGGCCATTGGCACCCCAGGTGAGGTCAAAGCGGCAGAATATATTGCAGCAGCCTTTGAAAAGATTGGGCTTGAACCCAAAGGCACAGACGGATACCTGCAGCCTTTTAATGTAAAAAAGCCCACTAGTACTCATGAAGAAGCTGTAATTGGCACAGATGGTGAAGGGGTAACCGGAAGAAATGTTGCAGGATTTATTGACAACAAATCGGCCAATACGGTAGTGATAGGTGCACACTTCGATCACTTGGGCTATGGTGAAGAAGGCTCATTACATAGGGGAGATCGCGCCATCCATAACGGGGCTGACGACAACGCCAGCGGTACAGCAGCAATAATTCAGATTGCCAGATTGTTGAAAGGCAAAAAGAGTAATTACAATTATCTCTTCCTGGCCTTTTCGGGAGAAGAAAATGGGCTTTGGGGCTCAAACTATTTCTCCAAGAATTCTACCGTTGATCTTGCAACTGTGAATTACATGATCAATCTGGATATGGTAGGGCGAATGAAAGAAGAACAAACATTGGCTATCAATGGAGTAGGCACCAGCCCGCTTTGGAATGAAAAGCTTGATTTGATAAATACTGATAGTCTAAAGTTAGTCACTTCCGAATCCGGAGTTGGGCCTTCCGATCATACCTCTTTCTACCTGCAGGATTTGCCGGTATTACATTTCTTTACCGGTCAACATGAAGATTATCACAAGCCAAGTGATGATGCTGACAAAATCAACTACGAAGGCATTTTGAAAATAGTACATTTCATCGAGCGCCTCACGGGAGAATTGGATGTAGAAGAGAAGTTGGCGTTTACAAAGACACAAGACAGCTCTGGTGATAATCCTAGATTCTCCGTTTCTCTCGGTGTAGTGCCTGATTATCTATATGATGGAAAAGGCATGCGCATTGACGGGGTAAGTGAAGGCAAGCCAGCACAGGCGGTCGGCATGGAGAAAGGCGATATCGTGATAAAACTTGGTGACTCAACCATCGTAGATATGATGAGCTATATGCGTGCTCTCGGTGCCTTTAAGCCTGGGGATAGAACCATAGTTGAATATAAGCGTGGTACTGACCTTAGGGCCTCAGAAATAATATTCTAGACCCGGATGATTTTCCTACGGACCATATTCAGTTTTTTGCGTGACAGACAGTACCGCAGTCTGCTATTGGCCTCTGGTACAATTTTGGTGATTGGCACTGCGGGTTATCATTATATAGAAGGCTGGACCTGGCTGGACTCTCTTTATTTCTCCACCATCACCCTGACTACCATTGGTTATGGAGATTTTGCTCCTCAAACTGATTTGGGCAAAGCATTTACCATTGTTTACATCATTATTGGAGTAGGGCTTATCCTGGCTTTTATTAATACCATCTATAGTCACTTTAATCAATTGGGCAAGGATAACGATCAAAAAGTCCTTTAGACGCTCTCAATCCGCTTTTTAAATTATTTTCATTTGGATGAACTTTATTTTAGAATGAACGTTCTATTATTTTATACATAATTTTGGAACAATCATTCTAATAAAACAACAATGACAAAACTTACAGAAAAAGTAGCTGTGATTACCGGTGGAAGTACTGGTATAGGTTTGGCTACAGCAAAAACATTTATTGAAGAAGGAGCAAGAGTAATTATCACAGGAAGAACTAAGGAAACGTTGGATGCCGCAGCAGCGGAGATCAACAATGACCGATTGACCGCAATCCAGTCTGATTCATCAAAACTCAGTGAAATCAGCGCTTTGGCTGAAACATTAAAAAAGGATTTTGGAAAAATTGACATTCTTATCGCCAATGCAGGCATTGCATGGCTGGCTCCTCTTGCCCAATCAGATGAGGCTTTCTTTGACGCCCATTTCAACACCAACGTAAAAGGGCTCTTCTTTACAATTCAGAAGCTTGAGCCACTAATGACCGGAGGTGGGTCAATAGTACTTACGGCATCTGCAGTGGTACACAAGGGTTTTGAGAACATGTCGGTGTACTCTGCAACCAAGGGAGCAGTTAGAAATTTCGCCAGGACTTTGTCTGCTGAACTTGCCCCTAAAGGTATCCGTGTAAACGTAGTTAGCCCTGGTCCAATAGAAACTCCTCTATTCAATAAAATGGGATTGACAGAACAAGAAATGGCTGGCATGGCTGAAGGCTTCTCACAAATGGTTCCGATGAAGAGGTTTGGGACGGGAGAAGAAATCGCCAAGGCCATTTTATTCCTTGCTTCGGATGATTCTTCCTATGTTCTGGGAGAAGAACTTCTTGTTGATGGGGGTGTTGCCAACATCTAATTTGATAATACTAGAACGATCGGTTACCTTTAATCACCTGAATAGGAGATTATCGACAAAATCTGAGTAAGCTTCCTGAAAAGGAAGTAGCTCGGAAATAAAAATCCGATTATGGCCAGGAAGAAGAATTTTGACGAAATCGAGGTATTGGATAAGGCACTGGATATTTTCTGGGCCAAAGGATACAATGCCACTTCCATTCAGGACTTAGTAGATGGACTGGGTATTAATAGAGCAAGCCTTTATGATACCTGGGGAGATAAGCATAATCTCTATCTCAAGTCTGTGGAACGTTATCGCAAGCATGCTTCTTCCTGGCTTTTAAATGAAATCAGGTCAGATAAGTCAGCACTTCAAATCATTCGGCAGTTTCTTCATTATACGATCAATGAAGCCATCGATGATATAGATCGAAGAGGTTGCTTTATAGTCAATTCAACCTCCGAATTGGCCAACTGTGACGAGTCAGTTAACTCACTGGTCACACAACATCGTAAAAAAATTGAAGCAGTGCTGGCCGAGATTATTAAAGAAGGCCAGGAGGCTGGTGAAATTGCCAGCAAACACTCAAGTCAAACCCTGGCTCAATTCATTTTCAGCACAGTCAGTGGCCTTAGGGTTATTAGCAAAGGAGATATTTCTGAAAATGAGCTGGACCAAATTGTGGAAGTTGCTCTGTCTGCACTAGATTGACCCGCAATTGATTATCGAATTTTATTTTTTGAATAATTTCGGTTGAACTTTCTAATGCTCGCACGAGTTTATTCTGAATGCAAAATCACTATGATTTAGTAATTATTGGCGGTGGACCGATTGGCCTTAACTGTGCCATTGAAGCCAAAAAGGCGGGTCTTAAATACATTATTCTTGAGAAAGGAGTTTTGGTAAATTCACTTTACAATTTCCCTACCAACATGACCTTCTTTTCAACTTCCAATCTCCTTGAGATCGGAGGAGTTCCGTTTATCGCACATAGCGACAAACCTACCCGAAGAGAAGCATTGGAATACTTTAGGAGGGTACTCGATAGTTGGGACTTAAACATCCAATTGTACACTCAGGTAGTGGGAATGAAGCCAGGCAAAGATGGAGTGTATCAAATTGATACTACCAAAGGACAATTCACGGCTGATTCAGTAATAGTCGCCACCGGTTTTTATGATACTCCCCGCCTGCTCAATATCCCCGGAGAAGAGTTGCCAAAAGTCAAACATTTTTATGACGAGCCCCACCCTTATGTAAATCAAAACCTAATGGTTATCGGTGCTGCAAACTCGGCTTGTGATGTGGCCTTAGAAACTTACTACAAGGGTGCTAAAGTAACCATGGCCATCCGGGAATCGGAAATTTATCCGAAAGTGAAATACTGGATCAAACCCAACATAGAAAATAGGATCAAAGCTGGAGATATTGATGCTTACTTCGATACTACCGTGAAGGAGATTAGAGAATGTGAGGTAGTCCTAGAAACCCCCGATGGTGAGTTGACCCTTGAAAATGACTTTGTATTAGCTATGACTGGCTACAAGCCCAATTACAGCTTCTTTGAATCGTTGGGTCTACCTATTGCTGACAACGAATTCAAAACACCAATTCATAATCAAGAGACATTTGAGACCCCCTTGCCCAATGTCTATGTCGCTGGCGTAATTACTGCTGGCTTGCAAACGAGTACGCTGTTTATAGAAAATACCCGTGTACACTCTGGTGTGATTATTAAAGCGATTGCGAATAAAAAGTGATCGGGAACGGGAATTGGTAGTTGGTGAGTCTAATGACTTTTTAGGGTTTCCCTTTTAAAGCCGCTCAGGACTGAATCAATATATGGCTTAATTATTGAGTCCACCAAGTGCAACATCCTAAGTTTGAAATCTTACCCCAGAATCATATTACTTTTTTACAAACAGGCTTCAGGGGTATTTCTGGGGTTTCACCTGGTCACCATATACCTCAATCTGTTTTTTATGCCCAAAGAGTATATAGGAGTTTTGACCTTTTTAAAGCTGCTCCAATACCTTTTAATCTATCTCTATTTCGACAAAGTTGAATCTCATCGTCTCGCATTTTTTATGAACCTGGGTCTAAGAAAACTAAGCTTGTTTGCCATGGCTTGGTTTTTAGATTTAGCACTAATGCTGATTTTATTGGTTTTGACCAGTTAACAAAAACAATGAAGTTAGAAGTTGATAGCGCATATTATTCAGTAGGTGAAAAGACCATTCTTTCAGGCGTCTATTTATCCTTAACTACAAACGAAATTGTAGGCGTTTTGGGAAGAAACGGCTCTGGTAAGTCTACCCTCTTTAAGTCAATGTTCGGTCTGATAAAACCGGATTATATTAACTTAAGAATTGATGGGAGTCGGAGCAAAACACCTTCCGCAAACCAACTACTCCAGTTACTCCCTCAAAATGGGTTTTTGTTCGATTCCACAAAAATCAATGAGGTTCTTTTCCATTTTGATATCAGTGTCGATAAGCGTGACAACATTTCAAAGCTCATCGAAAGTGATGACAGCGTGCGGGTACGTTCCCTGTCTATTGGTCAGAGAAGAATGCTTGAAGTGATGGTACTACTCTACTCTAAATCAAGATTCATAATCTTCGATGAACCCTTTACTGGTCTGTCTCCATTAAATGTTGAAATAATGACCGAATTGATTCGCAAAGAATCCCGTAACAAAGGAATTCTCATCAGCGATCATCTATATGGACCTATTCTAGAATTGGCTGATCGAGTTTTGATTATGGAAGCGGGAACACTTAAATCAATAGAGAACAATGAACAACAATTAGTTCAGCACGGCTATCTCAAATACCTATCTACCTCAATTGGTTTTAAAGCTTCCACTTAATATTACAACCAATACTCGGAATTTGTGGAGCGCTTATCGTTTTACCTTCCAGTACTTCATCCAGTGCATTTCTAAGGTCCTTACCCGAACCTGGCTTGCCATTTCCAGGTCTGGAATCATCCAGTTGTCCGCGATAAACGCAAGCCAGATCTTTATCAAAAACGTAAAAATCAGGGGTGCACGCAGCCTCATAGGCCTTAGCCACTTCCTGGGTTTCATCATAGAGGTAAGGAAAAGTGTAACCCACCTTTTCAGCCTCAACCGTCATTAAATGAGGCGCGTCCTGCGGATAGTTGTCCACATCGTTAGAGCTAATCGCAATAAATGCCACTCCTTTTCCCTGGTATTCCTTGGCCAAAGCCACTATTCCCTGATCTACATGCTTGACAAAGGGGCAGTGATTACAGATAAACATAATGACCGTAGCGGTTTCAGATCTTAAATCTAAAAGTGACCTGTACTCACCAGAGATAGTGTCCAGAAGTTTGAAATCAGGTGCTTTCGTACCCAAAGGGATCATATTGGAAGCAGTGGCAGACATATTTCTTATTTTATTTCAAACTTAACATTCTCAGCTTATCCAATAAATTCTCACCTCATATAACTTTCACACGACCTTCCAAATATTTGTAATTTCGGATATTAGACCCACACAAATTTCAAAGACATGAGAAATACCATTGTGATACTGCTTTTTTCTTCTTTCCTATTTGCTTGCAATAGTGCTAAGGAAGAAAAAAATCTTGCTGATAATACGGGAGAAGTACTTGCTCAAAACAACAGGCCCCTGGCCTATAAAAATGGGAAATTCTTCGAAAAAGACGGACGCAAGTATCTCTACGGAGGTAAAGATTCTACTTCTCATTTTGACATTACCAATACCACGCTCAAAGATGAGCAATATCACTATGGCATAGGCCGTGAAGGGTTTATGGCGCTTATCGAGCCGGAATTTATCAGTGCTCAGGAGGCCGATGAAATCTATCCTGACTCCGCTCGTTTTCTACTGCTTAGAATAAATGACGATGTACGTGCCTATGGAATAGACCTACTTACAAAGCATGAAGTGGTCAATGATATAGTTGATGGTAAGCCAGTGATGGCAGCCTATTGCATCCTGGCAGACCTCGGTGCCATTTATCACAGAGTGATTGATGGCAGAGAGTTCACCTTCGCCCTGAGTGGCTATACCTACTTCGATCCGGAAGTATGGGATGGCATGGACGGTTTTGTATTCTGGGATCGCGAAACGGAAAGTACCTGGTGGCCCCTTGTGGGCAAAGCTGTTTCCGGGCCCCTATTGGAAACACCACTCACTGTTTATTCTGAAGAAAGCTGGTCTCAAACTACTTGGGGAGAGATCAAGGCTAAATATGCTGAACTCAAGGTGCTGAAGCCCGGACAGACCATGGAACCACCTGCCAACTGGCCTCAGTATACCGATATCATAGAGCGAGAGGGCTTTGATGTCAAGGTAAACGCGGTATCCATTGCTCCACGATGGGGTGAAAACGACAAGATCAATAATCAGTAGTTCAGGGTATATTGGGCCAATGTTTGTGTCTTCACAAACATCCTTCTTTGAAATAGAGAGTTTATAAAACTACCTCAGTTCGTTTGTGAGCATACAAACGAGGGCGGCAAATGACGGCCAAATTGTACCTGTCATTGCGAAGAACCTGTAGCATAGCGGAAGGTGATGTGGCAATCTGTCTGTTCTGGGCAGCCTAGGTCTTGAACGGACGGATTTCGTGCCTCGCAATGACAGTTTATAAGGGCAGGCAATTCTAGACTCAATCCTCTCCAGTAATAATGATATTGGTTGGCCTATCGAAAAATACAACCCACTTAAAAGGACCAGAACTCCTTTTAACAGCTTTTAACAATTCCCTCCGCAAGTTTTCGCGAGCACCTCGCATCTAAACCCTCAAACAGATTCGAAAACAAAAAATTATATGTTATGAAAGTTCAAAAAATCAAGTTTATCAGTTTTATCATAATGATGTTTATGATTGTAGGCGGTTCAGCATTGAATGCACAACGGCCTGATGGCCCACCAAAAGGACAGGAAGGAAAGGCAGAAATGCATCAAAGAGGTTCGCAAGGGGAGCAAGGTCAAAAAGGACCAAGGATTCCGGGGCTCACGGAAGAGCAGAAAGAACAAATGAAGGCTATTCGCCTTAAGTCTGAGAAGGCAGCACTACCCTTGAAAAACCAGGTTGGAGAAAAGGAGGCAAGACTTAGAACCTTGACTACATCTGAAGATTATAATGCAAATGCAGTAAACAAAGTGATCGAAGAGGTAGGTGCCATTAAAACTGAACTGATGAAGCTCAAAGTGGCCACAGGACAGGAAATCAAGCAAATACTGACTGAAGAGCAACTTGTGTTTTTCAATAACCATGCTGGCAAAGGGCCTGGACAAGGACCAAAGGGAAAGGGGCCTCAGCAAGGCAGAGGAAGATAAAGATTCAAGATCGAGTTTTATATTTATGAATACCCGATGCGTAACCTCAATATTGAGGTTACGCATAACCCTTTTCAATTCTGCTGGTAGTCGAAGTTACTCTGCAGACTCCATAGCCTAATAGGCAAAAGTAATTCTCACCAAGGATTGACCATTTTATTAAACCCGGTTAAGCTTCCCTTTCACCGACTCAATAACTCAACTAAAAAAGATAGCAACAGACAGGTTGGGTAAAATTGAAGCTCCGCGTTTTTATAACGTGATACAGAACCTAAAAGCAAAGGCTGTCCACATTTTGCTACAACCAAAAAAATGAAACTACAGTTTTGAGCGACAGCGATCTCATATCGTCTCTTCAAAAGGGCTCTGAATCAGCCTTCCGTCAGTTGGTTGACACTTATCAGCATAAGGTTTATAATACTTGTCTCGGCTTTCTTCAGAACGAAGAAGACGCTGAAGAAACTGCACAAGACGTTTTTATAGAAATCTACAAATCCGTGAGTTCTTTTAGAGGGGATGCTAAACTATCTACTTGGATTTACCGCATTGCCACCACCAAATCTCTGGAGCTTATTCGTAAACAGAAGCGTAAAAAACGTTTCGCCTTTTTGTCTTCTCTATCGGGGGGAGACCAGGATTATGAAAACACTAAGCATGCAAGTTTTGAACATCCGGGAGTAATTCTGGAAAATAAGGAACATGCCAAAACGCTTTTCACAGCAATGAATGAATTGCCTGAAAGTCAAAAAGCAGCTTTTACGCTGCACAAAGTAGAAGGTCTGCCCTATCAGGAAATTGCAGATGTACTGAATACCAGTATTGCATCGGTCGAATCACTGATGTTCAGGGCCAAAAAAAACCTCCAAAAGAGTTTGAGGAATTATTATGAAAAAAATTTTAAGCAATAGCACAAGTTTTGTAAACGCTTGACATCTAAAGCTCTAAGACATATGAAACAGGAAGAAAAAATAGAAAATAAAATTGCCGAGACATTAAATAGTCTGGGGGGGTTGGGTAAAGCAGAGGCCAAGCCGTTTTTCTATCGTAGACTGGAAGCGAGGATGGAAAGAGAGCTGTTGCAAGCCCCGAACCCACGCTTTGCTTTCATAAGCAACCTAAGGTTAAACGTAGCCTTATTGGCATTGTTCGCAGTGTTTAATGTGTTCACATTTTTTACTCTCACTCAAGATACAGACGTGGCATCTACGAGCAGAGAAGATCAGATTGAATCATTGGCACAGGAATATTTCTCAGGAAGTGATGATTACGAATATCTAAACAACTATTAATCATGGACTACCTAAGAAAGAACAAATTGATGGGATGGGTTGTGCTAGCCCTGATTCTACTAAATACAGCCACCTTAACCCTACTATGGTTAGGTAAAAATGGCAAAGGACCTCGCAAGGGAGGGCCAGCACCAGGCCGCGATTTATTAGAAAAGGAGCTGAATTTGACGGACGAGCAAGTTCAAAAGATTCAAATTCTGAGGGAGGAGCATTTCCAAAACACCAGGCAAATTCGGAACAAGTCTCATGATGAAAGAAGCAAGCTGCACACACTTTGGCAGAAAGAAGGTGCCAGAGAAGAGGCAGCAGCATCGGCCGGGCAGATAGGAGAACTCCAGGAAGCCCTGGAATTAGAAACGTTTGATCATTTCTCAAAAATGAGGAAAGTTTTGAACGAAGAGCAAAAGAGGAAATTTGATAAAATAATTTTAGATGTACTTAAAAGAGGAGATGGTATTCAAGGTGGCCCGCCACCAGGAGGTCCTAACGGCAGAAGAGGCCCGGGACGACCAGGGGATCGCCCTCCACCACGCGATGGACAATAGTACAAACCTCTACCTGAAAATTACAGCATTGCTTAACCAGCAAACTACTAAACAAACGAAATGAAAAAGTCTATTTTTTTAATTGGATTGATGGGATTGATAGCATTCGGATGTTCCCAAGGATCAGATTCGGATGACCCTGTTGAAGAGTTGGATGATATCGTGAGTGGTGACAATTCCGGTGTGCTAAATCTACCTACTGCATACTATAACTACTCCAGCCCGGATTTGCCTAATCACTTTAGAAATGGTGATGTAGCGCAGATTGATAATACCCCTGCCGACAACCAGGTGACGGATGCCGGAGCAACCTTAGGAAGGGTATTGTTCTACGACAAAAACGTTTCGGCCAATAACACCAAGTCATGTGCATCCTGCCATATTCAGGGTAATGGATTTTCTGATCCAGAGCGATTGAGTGAAGGATTTGAAGGCGGACGTACAGGAAGAAACTCTATGGGGCTATCAAATGCCCGGTACTATGACAATGGCAGATTCTTCTGGGATGAACGTGCGAGTTCGTTGGAAGAGCAGGTGTTAATGCCTATTCAAGATCCCGTGGAAATGGGTATGACCCTGGACGAACTGGTAACCAAACTTCAAGGGCAGGATTATTACGAAGGTCTTTTTACAGATGCCTTTGGAACAGCCGAAGTGACATCTGATCGTATATCAAGAGCTCTTGCTCAATTTGTGAGGTCAATGGTCTCATTTGAATCTCGATTTGATGCAGGTTTAACAGCTTCTGGCGGAGATCCAAGAAGGCCTTTCGACAACTTCAATCAGGTGGAAAACATGGGTAAGCAGCTATTTTTCAGTGGTAGAACCCAATGCTCCAACTGCCACGAAACAGCTACCTTTTCCGGAGATCAGGCTAGAAATAATGGACTAGATGGCATTTTAACCGATTTAGGAGTTGGTGGTGTAACTGGTAGAAATCAGGATAACGGAGAATTCAAGGTGCCCTCCTTAAGAAACATCGCCCTGACTGGACCTTTTATGCACGATGGCAGGTTCGGAACATTAAGGGAAGTGGTTGAGTTTTACAACAACGGAATTCAGGACAGCCCAAATCTGGATAACCGCTTGAGAGTCCAAGGTGATCAGGTTCGCAGATTGAATCTGAATCAAAATGAAATTGATGCGCTGGTGGCTTTCATGAACACCTTCACTGATACTTCTTTTATCAGTGACCCAAAATTCTCAGACCCATTTAACGATCAAGAATAGATAGTTTCATACACTATTTGGTTGAAGAGGGAGGTCCAAACGGGACTTCCCTTTTTATTTTTATCTAATTGTAAACCAGCCTTTTTATATTGGCATATGCTTGACAGGGCTCATTTGGTAGAATTAATCGAACTAAGGCATCGCTTGCATCAACAGCCTGAGCTTTCAGGAAAAGAAGAAGATACGGCAGCTTTTATTGCTGATTACTTAAAGCGCCATAATCCTGATTTGCTATTGGAGAGCTTAGGCAAGAATGGAGTCGCTGCCGTGTTCGCAGGGTACTCCCCTGGCGAGACAACAATGATCAGATGTGAACTGGATGCCCTGCCCATTGTCGAGGCAAACTCCGATCTCCATTACAAATCTTCGACACCTGGTGTTTCACACAAATGCGGACATGATGGCCACATGGCAATTGTTTGTGGACTAGCTCGGCTACTGCATGAAAATCCTTCGCAGAGCGGCAGAGTGATCTTACTATTTCAGCCGGCTGAAGAAACGGGCCAGGGCGCACGCTGGGTTTTGGACGATCCCAGATTCAAAGATATTCAACCGGACCATATTTTTGCCCTCCACAATCTACCAGGATATCCTTTGCACCATGTCCTTTTAAAAAAAGGCACTTTTTGCGCTGCTTCCAAAGGTTTAAAAATCAAATTGTCAGGCATCACAGCACACGCCAGTGAACCTGAAAATGGTGTTTCACCAGCACTGGCCGTTGCAAAGCTAATACCCAAACTGATAGACATCCCTCAAAATCATTCAACAGAATTCAGCGACTTTGTTCTGGTCACCCTCACCCATACTCAAATTGGTGAAAAGACCTTTGGCATTAGCCCAGCCAATGCCGAAATATACCTGACCATAAGGGCTTATTCGGATCAGGATTTAAGGCGGTTGGTAAAATTAATCGAGCATAATGTGACTAAGGCTGCATCCAATCTCAAAGTGGAAATCTCAGGACATGAGGCATTTGATGCTACTATTAATCACGATGCTCAAGTTGATCTCATCGAAAAAGCAGCTATCGAATCTGGGCTCATAGCCATTTCACTTCCTAAACCCAATCGATGGTCTGAGGACTTCGGACTCTTTCTTCAACAATCCAAGGGAGCCATGTTTGGTTTGGGGTCTGGGTTGGAACAACCAGCCTTACATAATCCCGATTATGATTTTCCTGATGAGTTAATTGAGACTGGGGTCAAGATGTTTTGGGGTATCATTAAGGAGTTGAATTATTAAAGCGGCAAAAGATTATTTGCAGCGCAAGGTCTCTGCACAAGCCTTTTTTCCATTCTTAGGCACGCAGAATCTTGAAATAGATTTATACAGAAGACCCCCAGGAAACTATCTATACTTTGCCCACACAACAGAACTCTTTACTTTTCTTTGTATGACCAAAGAAAAGTAACAAAAGAAAAGACACCAACATCAAAACCATCAGGTGAGCTTGTGCTCCTTTTACCAGCTGTTTTGGCTGACGGTCACGCTGATGTTGGATCCCCACCCACCATACGCTGAACTTTAGGGTCAGTGTTTATTGAGGAGGTTTAGAGATGATTGGTGACCAAGTCTTTTTTTCATTCTGAGGTACGAAGAATCTCTTTCTGATTAGAATAGATTCAAAATTTCAGATTTAGAGCTTTGGAATTTCGTGCTTGGAATTTTATTTTTTGATGTTAAGTGCTTGGTATTTGGGATTTCGGGCGCATTCATCGGATTGAAAAAAGACGCTTCGTGCCTCAGCAAAAAAAGTTTGCGAAGAAAGGATCGGTCTGACCGCTATCTGCACTTCGAAAGAGCGGTCTGACCGGTCATACAACAAAAAACCTCCATCTTTTCAGACGGAGGTATGCACAAGCCTTTTTTTCATTCTGAGGCACGAAGAATCTCTTCTTAGTTCCAGGCTTTGGAATTTGGTGCTTGGAATTTTATTTTTTGATGTTAAGTGCTTGGTATTTGGGATTTCGGGCGCATTTGTCGGGTTGAGCAAGAGATGCTTCGTGCCTCAGCAAAAAAAGTTTGCGGAGAAAGAATCGGTCTGACCGCTATCTGCTTTTCGAAAGAGCGGTCTGACCGGTCATACAACAAAAAACCTCCATCTTTTCAGACGGAGGTTTTTATCTATTCTTCAGAACCTTCCTGTTCTTTAGGCTCTTTGGGTTTCTTCACTCTTTTCTTTCGAATCTTAATGGTCAGTTCTTCTGCCGAGCCATCATGATCAGCCATTAGGGTATCTCCTTCCTTGATATCTCCTTTCAGAATCTCTTCTGCCACCTGGTCTTCCAGGTATTTTTGAATGGCTCGATTCAAAGGTCTTGCACCATACTGTGGGTCATAGCCCTTCTCCGCCAAGAAATCCTTGGCCTTTTCAGTCAACTTCACCTTATAACCCATGGCCTCAATTCTCAACAACAATTTGCCAAGTGAAATATCGATGATCTTATGGATGTCTTCTCTTTTTAGAGAGTTAAAGATGATCACATCATCCAACCTGTTCAGGAATTCAGGACTAAAAGTCTTTTTCAGTGCTTTCTGAATAGTGTCTCTCATAATGGCCTCTTCATCCTCTTTTTTGGACTGTGAGCTAAAACCAATACCTGATCCAAAGTCTTTCAGGTCACGAACCCCAATATTAGAGGTCATGATCACAATGGTATTTCTAAAGTCAACCCTTCTTCCAAGGCCGTCAGTCAAAATACCATCGTCAAGTACTTGCAGTAATATGTTAAAGACATCAGGGTGAGCTTTTTCAATCTCGTCCAGAAGTACTACAGAATATGGCTTCCTTCTCACCTTTTCAGTAAGCTGCCCACCTTCTTCATAACCTACATATCCCGGAGGTGCTCCTACCAGTCGCGAAACTGAAAACTTCTCCATGTATTCACTCATGTCAATTCTGACCAGTGAATCATCTTTATCGAATAGGTAGGACGAAAGTACTTTTGCCAATTCTGTCTTACCAACACCAGTTGGTCCGAGGAATACAAATGTTCCAATCGGCTTGCTCGGATCTTTCAATCCTACACGAGTCCGTTGAATCGCCTTGGTGAGTTTATCAATGGCTTCATCCTGGCCAATAACCCTGCCCTTCAAATCTGTGCCCATTCCAACCAATTTGTGCTGCTCTTTTTGAGCAACCCTTTTGGTAGGTATTCCCGTCATCATAGCGATTACTTCCGCTACGCTCTCTTCATCAACCGTAAATCGTTGGGCCTTGCTTTCGTCTTCCCACTTGGCCTTAGCCCTATCAAGTTGATCAATCAGTTTTTTCTCTTTATCACGTAGCTGGGCTGCCTCTTCATATTTTTGGCTTTTCACCACACGATTCTTCTCCTTCTTCACATCCTCTATGGACTCTTCCAACTTCACGATATCGTCAGGAACATGAATGTTATTGATGTGCACCCTTGCACCTGCTTCATCCATCACGTCTATTGCCTTGTCTGGCAAAAACCTATCTGAAATATACCGGTCAGACAATGTCACGCAATTGGCCAGTGCCTCGGTGGTATAGTTCACATGATGATGCTCCTCATATTTCTCTTTAATATTCTCCAATATCTGAATGGTTTCCTCAGGGGTTGTCGGATCAACCATAACCTGCTGGAACCTTCTGGCTAAAGCACCATCTTTCTCAATATACTGCCGGTATTCATCCAATGTGGTTGCCCCAATACATTGGATTTCTCCCCTGGCTAGTGCAGGTTTGAACATATTAGAAGCGTCTAACGACCCCGATGCTCCGCCAGCTCCTACAATGGTGTGTAATTCGTCAATGAATAATATTACTTCCGGAGATTTCTCCAGTTCATTCATTACCGCTTTCATGCGCTCTTCAAACTGGCCACGGTATTTGGTGCCAGCTACAAGCGAAGCCAGATCCAGCGTAACCACTCTTTTACCAAAGAGCACACGTGATACTTTCTTTTGAATTATCCTCAAGGCCAAGCCTTCAGCAATTGCACTTTTACCAACACCGGGCTCTCCTATAAGAATTGGATTGTTTTTCTTTCTTCTACTCAGAATTTGGGCTACTCTTTCTATCTCCTTGTCACGTCCAACAATTGGGTCAAGCTTACCATCCTCAGCATACTTGGTTAAATCTCTACCGAAGTTATCCAGCACCGGTGTCCTGGATTTCTCTGAGCCTTTACCACTCGGTTTATCACCTGAACCTCCACCGCTACTTCCTCCTCCAAACATCTTTGAAGATTCTTCATCATCACCATCATCAGTGTCTGATGAGGCAATTGGATTGTCAGTTTGATATTCCAACATCTCTTTGACTACTTCGTAGTTAACATCGAATTTCTCCAAAATTTGTGTGGCTATATTGTCCTCATCCCTAAGGATGGACAGTAGTAAATGTTCTGTTCCTATGAGCTGACTCTTGAAAATCTTTGCCTCTAAATAAGTAATCTTCAATACTTTTTCAGATTGTCTTGTCAGAGGAATATTGGCCAGATTTTTCACATTGTGATTGGCTGTTCCTTTGGTCGCCCTTTCCACGGCCTCTCTCAACTCTTCCAAAGAAGTACCCAGTTTTTTCAAAATGCTTACTGCAACTCCCTCACCTTCTCTTATCATACCAAGTAAAAGATGCTCAGTACCTATGTAATCATGGCCTAAACGTAGGGCTTCCTCTCTGCTTAGAGAGATTACTTCTTTTACTCTATTTGAAAATTTTGCTTCCATTTAGTCCTTTAGAATGGTTTTTACTTGGTTTCGAACCCTGTGATCAATGTACTAAATTTTAATGATCTATGGGAAAACGAAATCAAAAACGTATTAGTTCTACAAAACCTAATAGTTCTATGAAGTGACAATTGAACTTGTCAATACCTCTAATGCCCTTGGGCCCTCACAAAACAAAAGATCTATGATGGACAGGTTTGTTGCAAAGTCTTTGCCAAATATCTGATGATATGGTCTGGCGTCAAACCATTGAATGTCCAAAGTCGATTTTTTTGGATGAATAACAGACCTGAGGTCGGTAATGCCTGATTCGGGTTCAATATGGTACTTCTCAGAATATTCAATTGGCGTGTCAATCTGTAAATATTTAAGACATAATGTCAGCAACTGATTATTCAATTCGAACAAATTTTGGGTATTGCTATAAATGATATCCTTCAAGGAGTCTGAATAATAGTCGAAAAAAGGACTATTACGATAAGCAGCTTCTATAGATCGCCAATGGTTATTTTGCCACTTCTGAATATAATCGATTTTCAACTCCTGAATCGGGATTTTCTTTCCCTGATGATGAACCGGTACGGGTAGCGCGAGTACTTTGGTTGATGTTAAAATCTTGCAGCGATTGCGATAGGTTTGTTTAACAAAGTGCTCATGGGATTCAATAATCACCTTATCGGCTGCAAGAATAGCCGAGAAATAGGCCACTGGTGGCAGGTATTGCAAGTCTATTAATATGGCATTCATCAAATAAACTGGCTTAGATCTCCAAGGCCTTGTCTTACCACTTGAAAGTCGTCATTCGTGCAGTCTACCACCGTGGACGCCACGTTACCACCATAACCACCATCAATGACAATATCTACCTGATTTTCATATTTCTCATAGATCAATTCGGGATCAGTGGAGTATTCAACAATTTCATCTTCATCGTGGATGGATCCGGTAATGATTGGATTGCCCAATTGTTTCACCAGCTCTCGTGGTATGTTGTTATCCGGAATTCTAATGCCCACAGTCTTCTTCTTGGCATTCAATACTTTCGGCACATTGCTGCTGGAAGCCAGAAGAAAAGTAAACGGGCCGGGCAGTGCCTTCTTCATAATTTTGAAGGCAGGAGTACTCAAGTTCTTGACATAAGCGGATATTTCACTTAAGTCGTAGCAGATAAAAGATAGTTTATCCGGTTTTACATTTTTCAATTGGCAGATGCGCTGAACAGCCTTGGCATTGGAAAAATCACACCCAATTCCATAAACAGTATCAGTCGGATAGATAATAACTCCGCCACTTTTCAAGGTATCAACAATAATCTCGAGTTTCTTTTGCTCAGGATTATCAGCATATAATTTGATGAATTTAGCAGACATGAACACTTAACTAAGGAATCGAAGTTAGAACAAATTGCTTATTTTTGCGCCTGTATGAAGAAAAGAAAGATTTTTGCAATTACGTTGGTGGTGTCTTCAATTCTTCTCACCTCCTTCTCATTTTATTTTTATCAGGTCTTTTATGGCGAAAATATTTTGGTGGAAAAACAAGCTTCCGCCATTATCATCGATCATGATGACACTTTTGATGACGTTCGAAATATGCTCTATGATGATGACATCATTCAAGAGGTAATTTCTTTCAGTTTCGTTTCAAAAGTATTGGGTTACCAAAAATTGGTTAAACCAGGGCTTTATGAGCTACAACCGGGAATGACCAACCTTGAAGCCGTCAGAATGCTGAGGGCAGGTGCCCAGGCTCCTGTAAGGATCACCTTTAACAACGTCCGTCTCAAAAACGAACTGGTGGAAAAAATCACTGCCAACACCGGTGTAAATACTAACGATTTCGAGTCGTTGCTTAATGATGATGATTTTCTGGCCAAATACGGACTGAACTCCGAAAATGCGCTTTCCATATTTATTCCAAATACCTATGAGGTATACTGGACCATTACGGCAGAAGAATTATTTCAGAAAATGTATGATCAATACAACAGCTTCTGGAATGCTGACAGAAAGGCCAAGGCCGAAGCCATTAACCTGACACCCACAGAAGTATCTGTGCTTGCCTCCATCGTCCAGGCGGAAAGTATAAAGAAAGAAGAGGGGCCTATAATTGCAGGCTTATATCTCAATCGTCTAAAGAGAAATATCGCATTGCAGGCTGATCCCACTCTGGTGTACGCTGTCGGGGATTTTAGCATACAGCGTGTTTTGAACGAACATAAAAAAGTAGAAAGCCCTTACAACACTTATCTGAACAAAGGGCTGCCGCCAGGCCCGATCAATTTACCTACCCTGGCCTCCTTAGAGGCAGTATTGAATCATGAGGTCCATAACTATATATATATGTGTGCTAAGGAAGACTTCTCAGGCTACCATCGTTTTGCAATAACTTATGCAGAACACGACAGAAATGCCAAGCTTTTTCAACGTGCCATGAATCAAAGAAGAATCTTCAGATAGATGTTTAGCGCTGAGGTCCAGATTCGGGTTCGCTATGCTGAAACAGATCAAATGGGGATGGTTTACTATGGCAACTATTCGACTTATTATGAAGTGGCCAGAGTAGAAGCACTCAGAGCCGCAGGGTTCAGGTATAAAGAATTAGAAGAAGAAGGCATTATTATGCCGGTGCTGGAAAATCACTCCAAGTTTATTCAACCGGCCTCGTACGATGAACTGTTAACAGTTAGGGTGATCATAAAAAAATTGCCAGGGGTAAAAACCACATTCAATTATGAGTTCATAAATGAGTCAGGCGATATGATTCATGAAGGAGAGACCATGTTGGCTTTTCTAGATGCTTCAACACGAAGACCTTGCCGCCCTCCGAAACATCTTTTGACTATCCTGAAACCTTATTTTAATGAAGGAAAAGCTGATTAACGGGGTAATTCAAAACAAAACTTATATAAGGTTTGTCGCCTTCCTTCAGCGT
This sequence comes from Roseivirga sp., assembly GCA_029262895.1. GTDB lineage: Bacteria > Bacteroidota > Bacteroidia > Cytophagales > Cyclobacteriaceae > Roseivirga. Next base: position 96,291 of record JAJCYM010000045.1, on the reverse strand, counting down.
ATTAAGCTGGGCAAAGCTCAAGTCGGACTATATGATGCGATCGTCATTTTCCTAGAGAAAATGTCCAGCGACAAATTATTGAGTAAGGCCAACGGGGTCGCCTTCAGTTTCACGATGGCGATATTTCCGGCCATTATATTTTTATTCACCCTGGTACCCTTTATCCAGAACTTCTTTCCAGATGTAACAACCGAAGTCATCATTGGCTTTCTGGAAGACATTTTACCTAAGGATTTGTATGCCGCGGCTGATTCCACCATTCATGACATTATTGCTATAAAGAGAGGGGGCCTACTGTCTTTCGGTTTCATTCTGGCCTTGTTTCTCTCTACCAATGGCATGAATAGCCTGATGAGTGCTTTTAATGCCTGTTACAAAACCAAGGAGACACGGGGCATTCTAAAAATGAGATTTATCGCTGCCGGCCTCATTTTCATTCTTGCTCTTTCTGTTATTGCCGCAGTAGCCTTGCTTGTGGTAGGTCAGCAATTTTTAAACGATTCGGAAATCAGATCCATGGTTGCGGATAAAATTTCTATTGATCTGGTTTTCATTCTGCGCTTTGTGGTGATGTTTGCCATCTTCCAAATCGCCATTTCTTTTATTTACTATTTTGCCCCAGCTGTACATAAGCGCTGGCATTTTTTTAGCATTGGATCAGTATTCTCAGCCCTTACCTGTATCCTGGCGTCTTTCGGCCTTTTCTATTATGTGAACAACTTTGGCACCTATAACACCCTTTACGGTTCCATTGGGGCATTGCTGGTTTTGATGGTCTGGCTCTTTCTTTTGTCCCTGATTCTCTTGGTTGGTTTTGAAATGAATGCAGCCATTGATAAAGTCAAAACAGACATGCGCAAGGAAGTTATTCAATAATTTTAGAACACAGTTTTTGCTAAAAAGAAATTACAGCTATCTTTGCAGTCCCAAACGGGAGATCACACACAGAGGAGTGGCAGAGTGGTCGCCACAAAGTGATCCCTGCGGGAAATGCGGCAGTCTTGCCCCAAAGGGATCCCTTCGGGAAAAACTGTTGTACCTCAAGGTACCGGGGGTTCAAAAAGTAAGGAAATATGTTCTTTACCTATATTTTAAAAACTGAAGTAGACCAAACTCACTATTATGATCATACCAAAGATCTCAATAAGAGATTGAGGGCTCATAATCAAGGAAAAGTGAGATCTACTAAAAGCAAAAGACCTTGGATGGTTTTATATTTTGAAGAATATGAAACTAAGTCAGAAGCTTTTAGAAGAGAACTATTTTTCAAGTCAATCGAAGGATATCGATTCTTGAAGGAAAAAGAAATTATTTAAACAGAGGAGTGGCAGAGTGGTCGAATGCGGCAGTCTTGAAAACTGTTGTACCGCGAGGTACCGGGGGTTCGAATCCCTCCTCCTCTGCATTTATATGTTGGTCCGTTCGTCTAGGGGTTAGGACGCCAGGTTTTCATCCTGGTAACAGGGGTTCGATTCCCCTACGGACTACCAAACCGGAATCTTCAAGCAGTGTGCCTTGAAGTTCCGGTTTTCGTATTTCTAACCCATTTGTTTTCAAGGAGATAAGTTTTACAACCTCGTTTAATTCAATGGTTCGATATGCTTCATTTTCATAAATAAAAGTTCCTTTGAATATCGAACCAACAATCTTTTGTTTGTTCTCAGTATTGGCTGTTTCATACAAATCAGGTAAGCTTTCAAGTAAATTCAATCCAAAATCAAGCTCTTTTTCAAAGGAACTATCCACTCCAAGCATTTCCCGTTTTTCAGCCTTCATTTTCAACAACTCTTTTTGATAGCGACTTTTGATTAGGTTGAATTCACCTGAATCTATCTCACCATCAGCGAGCATATCTTGAAGACGTTCCAACCGACCGCTTAACTTGTCTATTTTCTGTTGAAGCTCTTTGGCTTTCTTTTTACCGGACTTACGTGATTCAGAGAGTGAGTCTTTTAGAACGAGATTATATAATTCCTTAACCTCAGGCTTGATACACAATTCGTTTAATACATCCTGAAACGCTTCGTTCACCTGCTCTGCCTTTTGTCTCTCTGAGCACCCCAGTTTCTTCTGGCAATGGTAATAAGTATACCTACCGCCATTACCCTTGCTACTACTCCCTGTTAGATGTCTTCCGCATTTAGGACAGATCAAAAATCCACGAAGAGGTAAAGCATCACGGAGCTTATTGACCTTCGGGCGATTATTGGTCTGTTGAATTCCTTTGATTAGTTCCTGCACCTTCCAAAACAGACTCTCATTCAGAATTGGAGTATGAATTCCTTCTGCCCACTCTTCTGATTCATCCTTATAGGCTTTCACGATCACCTTGCCAATGTAAACCGGATTGTGAAGCATTCGATAGAACTGAGACTTCTGAAGCACCAATCCCTTATAGAAATACTTTTCACGAATGGACTCACGGGTTCCAATGCCTTTAGCCACTTCTGCAAAAACTTTCTGAACCAATAATGCTGCGTTTTCATCGGGCACCAGAATCGGTCTTTCCTTCTCATCTTTCCTATTATGATAACCAAATGGAGCAATACCCAGATACCTACCCATTTTTTGGGCACGCCTCATACCTTTAATGACATTGAGTGATCGTCTGTGATTATCGACTTCTGGCGAAGCCAAATAGAAAGCCAGCATAAGCTTATTCTCAGGAACCTCCATATCCAAAGGCTGGTCAATCGCTTGGGGAACAATGCCTACCCGATTGAGTTTATCAATCATGGCATAAGAGTCATTTGTATTCCTGCTAAAGCGTGACCAGTTCACAAAGAGCAGGCCATCAATATGCTTTTTATTGGCCTTCATGTATTGCAATAAATCCACAAAGCCAGGTCGATTAAAGTTCTTTGCCGAATAGTCATCTGTAAAATGAACAAGCACTTCAATGCCTTTCAGTTCACAATATTTCTCTAAACGGTCTTTTTGGTCTAAGAGGCTATAACCTCTATCGGCCTGTTCATCGGTACTTACTCTTGTATATAGGATGGCGGTTCTCACTGATCAAATTGGTTTTCATTAATAATCTCGATATTGATTTCAGCCATGTCATGTAAAAAATCGCTGATTTTTTGCACTTCGTCTTGGCTGTATTCTTTGTTATTGCGATTCAAAATTCGTTCGCATTGTCTTAATGAAAGCATGTTTAATAATGTGTTGCTCTTTTCCGGACAGGTCAAAGAACTGGTTTAAAAACACGCCTGTTTTTTACAGTGCGATTCGATATTTCTTTAGCAGTGCTGCATAAACAACTTGTCCTTTCTCAGTCACTATTCTTAAATCCTCAAAACCATTTTGTTGTAAGATTTGAGACAAGGGCATCTGCGAGGTAATATTCTTTTGTACCAACACTTCTATTAAAAAAGACTTCTTCTTTAATGGGCGTATGCGAATCTCCTGAAAAGGAAGTCCTGAGAGCAGGTTTTCTACTTTATTCAGAACTGCGCTATGAAGGGCTTGATTCGACATGCTGATTGAAATATTCATTCAAATATATATTTAAATGAATAAATTAACAACAATCATAAGGAAAGATTTATGAAATTATTATCTTTGACTCAGTGAACGATCATAAACAGCTTTTAGAGACGATTGCAGGCAATATAAAAGCGATTCGCAAAGACAGAGGGCTTACACAAGAGCAGTTAAGTGAGCTATGCCGTATAAAACAGAGTCATATTTCCAAAATCGAAAGTGGTAATCAGAGTTTACAGCTAGATACTATTTCCACTATCTCCAACGCCCTTGATGTACCGACTCGTCAGTTACTCGTTCCTAATGATCCGAGACAACTACTTCTTTTGGAAAAACTAGCTTGCATAGAAGACCTTCCTTTGGAAGAAAGACAAGCAATCGAGCGTGTAATTGATATGGCCTTGTTATCGATCGACAAGGACAGGACAAGAAGTGAAGAACTTGATCAGTTGTCTAGACGAGGAGTTTCCGGCCTAGATAGGATGAAGAGATATAGGTGACTATCTGACGTGATTTACGGAAGCTTAAGTTCATTAAGTTCACAAGGAACCCCATCAAATCTAAACCTTTCTCCCTGAGACTTGAGGTGAAACTTTACACCACTTAGGTTAACTTCGGTAGTCAATGTGAGGATTCCCCACTCAAATGTGTACAAGCCCTTTGAGTTAATACCAAAATTGTGTGTACGAATAAGTACGTTGACTCTTTGGAATGCACCGCCGTGGTCCGACAACCCCCTAGCTATCTTGTGTAAAGGTTTTAGTGACCTAAAGTAATTCAAAGAAAAGGGTTCTGAAATGAATGAAAAAATAGGGACTCTCTTGTCGGGCTCTATATTGGCGGTTTCGTATTCCCCATAAACAATAAACCGTTTATGACTTGTCTCGACAGTTTTTACCATGAATTCATAATTGCCGTCATCTAATTCTTTAGAATCCTTGACATTCTTTTTTTCTAATTCTTCTTTAGAAATGAAGTTATTCCCAAGAGCCAGTGTTTTCATCATAATTTCTCTAAACTGATGACATTTGTTTGAACCAATTTCCGCACTTTGTTCGAAGTAGTCATCATACAGAGGAAGTTGATTTTTGTTTTTTTTAGCATTTGCAAAATCCTCAGCTATCCTTAGAGGGTTTGCATTTGTTCTGAGCTCATAAAGATGAAAGAGAATGTTGACGTTTCTCTTAGGCATTACGAAGTCTTCAGCAGACTTTATTCTTTGTGCCCATACCATTCCAGAATATGGAATGCTAATATTTTCGTGAATACCCAAGTATGGAAAATAGAATTCCTGTGGAGTGTTTTTTGTTTTAGCAAAGCTCATAACAAAGCCCCATTCTCGATCTATTTCCTGAAGAACATAAGAGTCCCCGATTTCCGGTGAAATTAGCTCCAGAGACGAACTCCTAATTTCCCCGTAATCGCCAAGAAGACGATAGATTAAAATAAACCCTGAATCATCTATTATCAAGTTGCTTATTCCAAAATCATAATGATCGGTATCAGGGTACTTTTGTTCTTTAAAAATCAGGTTATAATAGCCGTAGTACTTGCTTAAAAACTCTTGTCGTCTTATCGAATTGTCGCCTTTTTTAACTCTTGGTTCTGAGGTTGCATTGAAAACCATTTTACTCTCTTCTTTAGACTTTGCTTCCTCTCTCTTTAATACTTGATGCCAAGCCTCCCATTTGTCGTAGAAATCACGAATCTCCGTTCTAAGCATTAGGAAATATGCCAGAGGGATAAAGTTTGGAGGTTTAGGAGTCCAAGTTTGCACACCTAAAGATTCAAGACCTACTTGAGAGTTAATGCCACCACTCAAATTGGCCCTTTCAGTTATTGTAGATCTAGATAGAATCAAAGAACCGTCATCTTGAAGCTGTTTTTTATCATCAGCATCAAGAGCTAAAAAATCGCTCTTGAGTAAGTATGTCCGCTCACTAACTGCCTCATTCCATTTCTCCAAATCATCGATCCATTTCTTTTTGACTTCGGTATTAGTTCTTCTCCATTGAAAGAACTTTTCTTGTTCCTCTTTTGATTCAGCTTTCAAACCTTTGAGTACAGTAAACCAAATAAATCGGATGGCATCCAACCCAAATCCAGTTTCACCAAGGTCGCAGTCCTGAAGGACTAGATTTACTTTATCTATAATAAAATCTTGCTTATTGAATTTAAGGCTTGACATTCTCGGACAAATGATTAAGCAGGTAAAGTACAAAATGAAGTCCGATTATGAAAAAGGCAGCGACTTGCATGGAAAGTGGAGACAACTCCCAGAGATTGTTGGTAAGTTCGATCTTGTGGGTTGTAAATTCAGTGAGAAAATATGGGCTGTGGTCGGTAACTTTCCGAAGTTTCATAAATCGGTTTCACAGGCTTTGGAGGACAACCTAATTGAAGTTGAAGATATTGCAGAGGTCGTGATTCAACTGCACGAAGACTTTGATCGCGTAATGGGTGAAAATCAGTTTTTTAAGAACGAAATGAATCAATTTTTTCATGTGAGGTTTCAAATCAATATAGCCTATCGAGAAGAGCTTGATCGGGATGAAGGGGGAACTCTATCCGCTGAGACTTATGACTATGGACGCCCTTTGATTCGTTTTCTACCAAGCACTGATGCGGCTCAAAAATTCAGCCAAGAAATACTAGGTGAAGTAGAAGAGCTTCCCCGTGGGTATTTTGTTTGATTTCGATTCCGAAAAATCGAAAATACTTTATTCTGGAAAATTCTTGTTTCCATTTTCTACATTCTCAAAAACGTTCTCTATTCTTTCTTATTAACTTTTTTTTATAGTCTGGTATTTCAAAAATCTTCCAATTTTTCTGGAATTCTCATCTCTCCAGATCTGGATTCCTGAACACTCAGAACTGGATTTAATCGTCCATTTGTTTTCGCCATCTATGTTGTGAAAACGAGGGATTCCCCCTCTCTCATTTAAGTTTTACAAAAAGGAAAGAGATATGAAATCAGGAACACCAAGCAAAGAACAAATCAATATCATCAACAATCGACCGGAACAGTTAATAGCCAAAGCGGATTTGCCTCTGGTTCTAAAGCCGGGTTTAGGACGTCAAATATCTTACTCAATATATAAGAGTGTCATGAAGCGAGGCATTGCCTCTATAGAAAATCTGGAAGCTTATGTAACAGCTGCTACGAAAAGTGAAATTGAGAAAGTCAAAGAAAGACTCAAAGCGAAAGAGTTGGAAGCTTCAGCCAAGGAACTCAAGAAAACTGCTCGTGCAAAAGCTGTTGCAGAGAAAGGCGAACCTCAGAGAACGGAAGAACTAAAAAAACTAGACAAAAATTCGCCTGCGGAGCAATCCAAAGACCTACCAGAACAACCTCAATCTGGACGGTAATTAAACGCAAAATAGATCACCGATATGGAACTAGAACAACCAAATATTTCAGAAGCTTCAAAATTGACTTCGCAGCCTCCTCAGGAGAAACCGTCAAAAATTTTGAACACCTCTCGGGAAGCTGAATTAACAGAGCTTTCCTCTGAACATAAACTGATTTTAGAGGACAGACTTGACCGATATGTAATTAGGAACCAAAAACGCAACCGTGCTTCTCGATAAACCTAATTGAATGGTAAAAAAGAGTCTTGAAAAAGGTACTAGAACGATCTCTATGAAACGATATTATTAACTGTTCTCGGTCAGGGTTCAATCCCTGTGAATACGTGCTTTACGCATTACGCTTAATTTTTTTCACACTTAAATAAAACAGTCATGTTTAAATCAAACAAAATGATTGAATACGCGCTCAATGAAGCCGATTCTGCTTATTTAGCCATCCCGAATGGAACTTTATTCGGTCATGGTGATCCACTTCCTTCTGATTCTCCGAAACCGTCTAGAGCGGTAGCGGTGGAAAATGTTGAACTTCCTCCAGGTACACTTTGTGGACGAGAATCTATCCCAACAAATCGACCAACCCCACCGGGTCAGGTTGCGATTGAGGAAATGGAATTACCTGAGGGAACTTTGTGTGTAGAGACTGGTGCCAATGGCACCAGTCCTTCATACAAATCTTTTGACTATCGGACTACCAACGGGAATGGGATCTACCATTTTGAATACCTATGGAATCCCAGCTTGAATAAGTTTGAAGTGATCATACTCGATACACCTTCTTATGGTAGCCGAAGCACTCGGGCTGTAATTGTTCATATAGAACCTTCTTCTGATAGACGTAGGCGTATATGCGTAAAAAAGCACGTCCCGATGAGAAAGTTATCCGATGCTCAAGCTTTGAGTGTTGCTTGGGCTGAGGGTACCCAATTATATATTGAAACCGGAGAAACTTTGGACGCTCAAGCCAAGAGAAAATACTCTCCAAAATCCTTTCTAGCGAAATTTAAAAAGTCGTTTAAAGAGACGTTCGATTATACATTTTCAACCAATTAAAAATGTACAGCCATGGAAGTTTCTAACACTGAAAAATTAATCCCTTTGGTGACTTATATACAGTCAGCCTATGATAAATCAGCAGATACCATTGGATCAAGACCAGCGGAATCCTTGGCTGTTTTGGTGGGTGATCCCACTGACAATGTGGTGCAAAAAATCATCTTCGATGCCCACAGCGAAAACACTCGAAGCACGACCACCCTAAACACCACCTATCTTAACCCTGCCATCAAAAAGATGTGGCAAGACTATAAACTTAGAGTTATCGGCATTGAACATAGTCAACCAGGTCTAAAAAGACCTTCACAACCTGACCTCGATTACTTCGCTAAAATGAGTGAAGCACTCAACTTGGAAACACTTATCACACCAATCCTCTTTACAACGCCCGATGGAGGTTTTAAGGTTTTCCCTTATATCTATCATCGCTCAACCGGAAAAGTAACCGAGGCAGAGCTTTTGGTGATCTCAGAATCAGCCTACAAACGTCAAAAAAAACAACTCATGAAAGTTTCAAAAGAGGACACTCCGACATCGACCGTACCTACTGTAGTTCCGGTCAAAACTAAAGACCGATTTAAGAAAATGATTCGGTACACTACTTTATTCTGCCATTCTTCATTCAACCTTTTGGCCACATTGTTATTGATACTCGCTGGATGGATTGCCATCAGTATCACCCCTTCCATAATTGTTCGTCTCACCGAAACCTTACTTCCATGAATGGACTAGATACCAAAAGGATTAAGATTTCAGTAGATCATGAGATTATCAAAAATACTCGGATCGTGGTAAATGGAGCTGGCACATCGGCAGCAGCTTGTGAAGCATTAGCCCGCTTTGGAGTGGGTGAAATATGGGTTATTGATAATGATACTGTAGGAGAAGAAAACAGAGTGAGGCAACATTATTATCATGACCAAGTCGGCATGAAGAAAGTCGATGCTCTCGGTGAGAATCTGCGTAGAATCAATCCCAATATCAAGTATCACGGCATTCCCAAGATGACCGATGTATTGAGCAAACAGGAACAGCTCAAAATATATAGCAACGCTTCTGTTATATTAAATATGACCGACTCTTTTAAAGCACAAATTTTTGGAGCAGAACAATGTCAACGATGGGAAGTGCCGGGGGTTTGGTCGGGGTATTATGAAAAATCACGCGCTTTTGAGGTCGTGTTTTATATCCCTGGGCAAACGAGTTGTTATTGCTGTGCCGTACAATCCAGACTGAAAACCCAAGAGGCAGCCAAAGACGAAATCCAAGTACCGAGTGATGGGAACACCAGTGCGCACGCTATGATTGGAGATGGCGTTGTGGTGATGCTCGTGATAGCTTTGCTCCATAATAATAGTAAAGGGTATGAATTTAGTAACTGGCTCGGTAGTGATTGGTATGAATACAATCTCCTTCAAACCAAACTCCATCCGGCATATTCCAGTCACAAAGATTCTTTGTTTGAACGTAACTTTGGACACTTAGAAAGTGGGTCATCAATGCCCTTCCAGACACTCTGGCGTAGAACGGCAATACACGAGACACCCATGTACGAGAAATGTCCGGTGTGCGCCAAGATCGAGACTGAAAAAAATCCGCGGAAAATTTTCAAAAATCAAAAGACCTGAACTTATGATTGTCATTATTTTCCTTATTCTTTTCCTGCCAGTAGCGTTGTATCTGGTTGGCTCCATCTTCGTCAAACTTTTCGGGTTTCTTGGTATGGACTTACCCAGAACACGAACAACGGTGACCTTAACCAAGCCCCTGATTGATTCGGAAATTGAGATTGTCCGAGCTGTCCTCCGCTGGCTCATACGAATCTTTACTTTTTTGTTAGGATTGATTGAACGTGATTCCAATGAAGCTGATCACCTGCAATGCGTACTTATCTTATTCTGGGGAGGTGTGTTTTGGTTGCGTTAGTTTTAACGGTATCGATATGGCTGTTCGCCTTTTGGTTGGTGAGCTTAGTGTTAGAAAAAATCCTCGGAGGATTGGGTATTAATGTTCGTCTGGCTAAAGGTGTTGGTTCCTTTATTAAGCTGATTGTAGAAGCATTCATAAAAATCATCAGTTTTCTATTTCAATGGCTCGTGCTTGAACCGATGCGTTTCTTAGTCCGCCTTGTCAGCGGTGGAAGAAACAGGGATCGTTTTTACAGTAATCCCTTCCTGAATTTCTGGGAAATGGGCATGATGTTCAGCAAGAGAAACAAGGGATTCAATTTAGATAGCCGTTATAAATTGACAGAAACGGATTCTCTTAGGAACCTCTGGATTCAGGGAGCTACTGGCTCAGGAAAAGGAGTAAATGTGCTCATTCCATCGATTATAACTTCTGATAATAGCATGGTGGTCATTAACACTGGGAGCGTTAAAGAAAAAACCATTGGGTATCTACAAAGCAGAAACTACTGGGTTCGTGAACTGAATTTCAAAGATAAAAACTTGTCTTGGAGAACGAATCCTCTCAAGGATGTAAAGACCAGTTATGCAAAAGCCAAGAAGATTGCCAATCAATTGATTCGTTCTTCTATGGGCGAGGGCAAGGATGATCCCTTCTGGCAGATGTCAGCCCAGATGATGCTCGGCTGTGTGATTGCTTTGGTTTGCCAGCAAACCGAAAGCCGTTTTCACAACATTCCAAATGTTCTCAAGATCATCAATCAAATCGCAAGAGGGAAACATCCAGCCACACTGTTAGAAACAGCTGATGAGACTATTTATGACGAATACATGAGTGCAGTATCCAACGAGAAAACTCTTCCCTCAATCATCTCGACTATAAAGGCTTCGTTGGAAGTATTTTCAGACCCTGAAATTGCGCTCCTTTGTTCTGAAGATACCATCGGCTTTGAAGACCTCAGAGACCCAAACCAAAAGCTCATTATTTACATTACTTGCCCTGAGTCAGAGGTGAAGTATTACAGCCCTTTCTTGAACCTGTTCTTTCTGAACCTATGGGATTTCTTAATGAATTCGGGGCATGAATCCGCTCCAATGGTAGCGATACATCTCGATGAACTGCCTTCTTTGGGAAAAATGAATAATATTTTGGAAACGCTGTCCCAGAACCGCAAGAAGAACTTTGGGCACTGTCTCTATTCCCAATCAATGACGGCTCTCATCAGTGTACATGGCAAAGACATTGCTCACGCTATTATCAACGGCTGTACCAATGGACGACTATTTTTACCGGGGCAAGAAGATCCTGAAACCCTTAACTATTTGGAAAGAGTACTTGGTCGGATGCGTCAGGTATATAGAGATTTTAAAGGAGATCGTCACGAGGAAATCCGCAGCGTGCTATCTGTTCCAGAAATTCGCAGTTACCCTTATGCGATTTTTCTAAAAGCCGGAACAAAGGCTATGAAATTCAAACCTAAGCCTTTTTATAAAGATCACACGCTCTTGAAACGATCTAGAATACCCATGCAACTTTTAAATGTACCTTTACAAAGGCAGGAGGTTGAATATTTCGACCAGACAGACAATTAAATCACAAACAAATGGAGTTAGAGAGAACAACAATATCAGATCATTCAATTCCTGATTTCAATTCTGAAACCTCAGTAAATGATAGTCCAACATTTGATACGAGTTTGGATTCTCATGACTTGTCTTTTGAGTCGGACTATTCCTATCAACGGGAATCATTTGAATATCGACAAGATATCACGAAGTCCTCTCAGATAAATCAAAATCACTCACTGGACACGGAATATACTCTTGAAAGCATTGCCACTTCAGTAATTACAGGAAGTCTAAAGATTTGCTCAGTGGTGGTTTCAGGGGCGTTCGCACTCAGCTATTTTCTGTTAAAGACAACCCTCAAAACGAGCTGGCAATTCACCCTGACTATAAAGGAAAAATGGCACAAATCAAGGCAACGCAAAAGAAGAATGCTGGTTCTTGAGCATATGCTTTACCGGAAAAAACTTTTCAGACAGGCGATCAAAATGTTCGAGAAAGAAAAGTTGTTGGTAATTCTAGCGTGTGGATATTGTCGAGGGAATGGCCAAATTAATTTCCTTTTCTCTTGGTTGATTTTCCTGAGACTCTTGACCATGTTTTTCACCCCCAAGAGGATTCTTTCAAAGACTTATAGTGTCCTAGAGAAATTTGAGGAGGCTGAATTCGAAATTGATTTAGATGAAAATAAACTCTTGTTTCGACCTTGTCCTTATTGTCGGGGTACGGGAATTGGAGGGGTTGAACCAGCTTAGAGTTTCGTTGCTCCTTATTGAAATGGGAATCATTCAGATAAAATAACAAGTGGGTAGTATTTCCAATGGTATACCTATGCCTCTATGGGAAAAAGAAAAGGTGTTCCAAGTGCTGTAATTCAGGAAAGCCTTGGGCATAAAAGCCGTTACTCAGGTTTATCTAAGCTCTTTTGATAATTCCGTGATGGACGAGTATGACAAGTTGATCATGGGATGATTTGTTCATTGCAAAATTTCAATACTCCAACTCTGGATAAAGCTCTCTAAAAAGCCTATCACAGTCAAAGTTTTGCTTTGGTAGAGTGCTGTAATACTGATCTAGCTTTTTGCGGAAACTGCCTTTCTTATCTAGTGATATGAGCAAATCCCATATCCCAAAATGCCGAAAAGCAATTTCAATGTAATCCCAATATTCCTTATAAGCGTGAATAGCGTTATTCGCAAAAGCTATCCATTGGTCTGGCTTCCATTTGAACCCCACGATCTTCTTTCTACGAGCGCTTTCGATAATGCATACAAGAGTTCCATGTTCAAATAGCTTTTCTACGAGTGATTTATTACTTAGTTGATTCGCTGAATAGCACAGAATCAGCGTGTACCGGAAAGTTTTGTTGTCATAATTAAGCTGGGTGATGAGAGCTTCATCCTCCTTTTTGAAAACATACCCTCTCTTTAGAATCTTCCGAGTCAACCACATTTTGTATTTCACAGATTCGTTGTCAAAGAGAGTACTTAAAAGACTCGTGTTGGTTTTGGAAAGTTCGTTTACATCAAAGTTCAGATATTGGCACTCCAACATAAATCCCAGAAACTGAAAATGATCTCGTTGGGCATTAGAAAACCAATGGTGAATTCTTGGTTGACCATTTTTGGGTTTAAATGCAGGAGAGTCTTTCAGAACTGATATTTGATAACTGCTCATCCCCCGTAATTCCTCCTGAATGTGGTCAAAGTTCACAGATTGTTTTATCCACCGTTCTCGGAGTTGATCTAAAACCCAATTGACTTTTTGTTCTGCTCTTTCTCTTCTTTCAATTTCCCTCTGTCGCCTTTCTGCTTCCTCTTGTTCCCGTTCCCTCTTTTCCTGCTCTCTCTCCCTAAGCTTTAAACCCTGCCCGTAATTGAAATAGAATATTTGAAACAAACTGGATGAAAACTTGACCTGATTTAAACGAATGGATTTCTCTAGCCATTTGGACAGTAACCTATTCTCATCCGTTAGGAATGGATATTTATAGGTACATATCAGCTTAAACTCTTCCGTTTTTTCATCGAGTCTAAAGAAATTCTGATGTTCGGTCAGGTATTTTATATCACGCTCTGTCTGACTCTGCCCTCTGGGATCGAAATTGTCGAGTACCCAAATGAGATACATTTTATTGCGTTTATAGAAATCGTGTCTATTGATGATATATCTGAGAGAAAGATCGGAAAGCTGTATTTCAAAGACCAACTTTTTATCAAAGTATTGGCAGTAGACATCAGGCTTTCTCCTTTCCTTCCCATCAATGATGAACTTGTCATCTATCTGAATGGATTGTACGCCTTCAATTTGAGAGAGCTTTTGGCCGATCTCATTCTTTAGTTGCTTGTGTCTAACACTTTCCTTGGATTGGTAAATTCTGGTTAATTGCTTCGTTTCTTCAGGGGATAGCTTGTTGTCTTTCAGTAGACAGGGTTCGGAGTTTTGTCCATGTTTAAAATGAAGTCGGTCATATTTACTCCCCGATACATTAAGTTTTTGTTCACACTCGCAACAATAGAGTTCTACCTCATCTTTGTGAAACTGCTTTCTTGTTGCAAAAGCATTTTTGGCTCCGTCAAAGACTTCATCGGCCTGAAGGATTTCACCTGAAATCTTGTCAAAAGCTACTTTTATACTTCGCTCAAAGGCCATAGTCTCCTTCAGCTAAACTGTTAGATATCAGATGATATAAATGGATCCCAGTTGTCTTCACAGTCCCATTAATGGCTTGATCAGTTCAAATATTGGAGAAGCAATCAAGTTGGTAAATACACCTTTACCAATGCTCTTAATTGCGCTTCCGATATTTTTTAGTGGAGTGTTGATATCTCTTCCCTTCGAAAACTGTTTTTCCGCATAGGTCAATTCATCAAGTACATCTTCCCGGTCATCTTGTGAAATTTGATCACTCATCAGATCGAGCTTGATTAGTTCCAATAATTCCTTGAATTGTGTCTCATTAATATGGGTTTGTTGCTCTTGCTTGGAGTGGTCAGAAGCTTGCTGGATTTGGAGGTTTCCAGTTACATCACCAACCTGAATGATATTGGGTGAAAAATCAAAGCTGCTGTCTTCCTCCAATTCTTCGATGTAGTCAATGCCATCTGAGGTAAGGCGAAAAGTGCGCATTCCTAAACTCGAACTCAGATAATCTCGATCAATACTGTGCTTGACGATGGCATCTATCTGCTGTTTACTCAATCCTAATTGTTCTCCTAAAACATAACCACCTGATTCTTGTTCATCCATCTCCACTTTACCGTTTCGCAGCTTACCATATTTGGACAAACCAAATGTGATGCTACCCGGTGACACAGAATGAGCCTCTTTAGCCGTTTCATAAATCAACTGAAGGTATTTGATACGGTTTTCTTGGTCTTCTTGTACGCTCATTCCAATATTTTAAGGACGATGTGTGTGTTGGTGGCAACAAATTTTATAAAGCGAAGAAATCCTTTCTTTTTACTCCTGAGTAATCAAGCATTACTGCCAAAGCACTCTTCAGGTCGGGGTCTAAATCTACTGGATTTAATAGATTTTTCTGGAATGCCAATGCTTCAAAGAATACTGCCCATTTGAACATTTTTTTTGAAACTTCAATTTTGGAAAAGTATTCAGACAGGATATCCGTTTCAGTGGTTTCAAGAGATTTTTTGATTTCCTGAAAGGTAGTTTTGGACTGGGCAATTTGGACAGCCATCTCAATGGTTCGATTGATCCCATCAATACCCAGATTACCATATTTAAAACCATCACTCAGGGTCTCTCTTCTCAAATCTGGTTCGTTAAATGCTACATCTTTTAATATAAAATCCAGAATCAGCAGACAATAAGAAAGGTGAAGGTAAGTCATGCGCATGGACAAGACCTTCTTCTGTTTGTCAAAGCACTTTTTGATGAAATACCTTAAGGTCAGAGAACTGGAGTTAAATCCACTAAAATCAAGTTCATTCAGAACACGAGATTTGGAAGTTTCATGAATAATAGCCCATGACTTATTTTTGTATTCCTTATAACTCTTGATTTGGCCGAGATCAATTAGCAGGCTTTCTTCTGTTATTCGCTCTTCACTCACATCAGGAAGTTTCCGAAGAAAATTGCCATCTAAAATAATTGTGTTATGCGCTAATCCGTAGTGTCTGATCACTTCTTTTCTTTCACTGGTAGCCACCACGCATTTATCGAATTTCAAGACCTCTTGTAGACCTTTTGCCCACAAAATCCGCTCGAATGCCTTGGGAGATTTTTTGTTTTTAATATCGACATTAATCCGTTCCCTCGACAGACTGGATACACGTCCATAGAGGTATAAGTCCACATCTGTGATTTCATTGTCCTGAAACTTATATTTAACTCCTCTTGCTACATAATAGCCGCTATTGAGAAAATATGAACGAAGCTTTTCCTCCATTGCTTCTCCTTTGAACAAGTCTATTTGTTTTTCCATTATGTTCGTACGGTTCTTAATAGTTCACTGACGTTTAAATTTGCTGAAGTATCTTTCTTCATTCTCACTTTCGTTCTATTTTTTTCAGGGCCAGTAAAGTGGGAAACACTTGAACTTGACACATTGGTGTCCAAGGTTGACCTCTCTGCTAAATCACCGGTTTCCAAAACATCTAAAGCTAATTGCCCGATATCGTATTTCAACAATCTCATATAATAGCGACTATAGTCACTATGCTCTAACTTAACTACCCTGTTCAGCTCCAAAACATAATAGTCCTGACCTATGGCCGTACAGGGCCCAACTCTCTCACCTCTTAGCAGCTTTCGTAGGGTATTGCGGAGCATATCATAACCCTGAATTCTGCCTCTGCTGTTATTGCTAATTTTCATTCCATACATAAGCGAAGCAATGAAGGCTTTTGCCATGTCTAGAGCATCCTCTTCAAATGGGTTTCCGAATTTTGAAAATGATGAAGGTTTTGTTAAAAACACTTTAGCGTGCGCCTCGTTTGAGACCTCATTAAAGTCATACATTCCAATAGCTTGGAGCTTTAGTAAGAGTTTAGAACCTAACAGTGCGATTGCGGTTTCTTGTGTAATGCAACCCTCACGCGTTAGGGTAATGTCTAGTTCCTGTACTTTTCTGGAGTCTTCCGAACTCAAAGAGGTCAATACCTTTGCCGTTTTTTCTATGGAATCTCTCTTGAAAAGATTGCCATTAAAGTAGATTTTTTCTGAATCAACTTCTTCGTAGTCTATTAGACCAATTTCCTCTGCTTGCTTGAACAAAGAAGCGTTGGTCTTTTTGTCTAGTTTATAACTATCCGAAATGTATTCTTCAAGTAAATCGTTTTGAATTGGTTGATCCGAACTATAATTAGTCAGTTCCAATGAAGCCTTTTGGAATGAATCGTCAGTCGAATCTTCGAATATTTTGGCCGTATGGGTCAATACATTAGAGGTTGTAATTCCGAGTACGTTTATGTTGCCACCTTTGGAAGTATCTATCAGTTGGGCATCCTTTAGGGTGTCGACAATAGCATTAAGTTCGACCTTTTTAATGTTTGATGCCTTAGCTATGGCAGCAACTTTCTTCTTATCCAAAATACTCTCTTCATTGGATGCTGCGAGGCTTGATAGAAGTTGTCCACATTTCCCGGCCAGCTCTACATCTTCAAAATCTGAGGCTCTGGTTACTTCCTGAATTTTTTTGGTGTGGTGAATAATCCATGCACCTTTAGTTCTTTCTTCCATCTGTTTGTAAGCGTAATCCTATCCAAAATTACAT
Organism: Roseivirga sp.; assembly: GCA_029262895.1. Lineage (GTDB taxonomy): Bacteria > Bacteroidota > Bacteroidia > Cytophagales > Cyclobacteriaceae > Roseivirga. Next base: position 79,170 of record JAJCYM010000045.1, on the reverse strand, counting down.
TAGTTTCTTGCATCTTGAACTATTTACTCTCCGTTAAATGGCTTATTCACTTTCTTTGAGTAAAGATAAGGGTGTCATAGGTAAATCATTTTGACTTATTTGGTTTTTACTTGGTAAGTATCAAGGAAATATTTCAATTTTCTTCAAACAAACACGCACATAAATTGTGATAAATAGAATTGTCATCGAATTTCTGATCTTCCGTCTTATGACCCTATTTGGCTTTGTCAAGTGCTTCTAAAATCATTAATACAAATCTCTGCTTATCAAGTCCGTCTTGCCAACGAACGCCCTAAGATGCCGAGTAGATCTCCATTCACATCTACTGACTTTTCAGGTTTGCCAAATTTTGGATTCTATCGGGCAGCTTCCCTTCAAAATATTCAAACACCAGCGGATTACCGGTTAAAAACTGGCTGACATATTCCATCCAACTGTCAATAGATAAAGCGCCATCGATCCTGAATAATTTCAGAGAAGCCCCTTTTACCTGTTTGTTATTCTTGTCGTTGTATTTGAAATCTGAGTATCTCACCTGTTGATAGTCTTCGGTTGAGTAGAAGTGAACGGCACCATCCAAATGTCGAAAACAACGGTCTTTTAAATTATATTCTGAATGCAAGTAGTGAGTAGGATGATAGATGTTATCATTATATTCGATCAGAGTGTCTTCAGTTTTAAATTCTTCTGCCTGAAAATTCTTGAAAGTTTTGTTATCTTCAGTTTTCAACCGCCATTCTATATTTAAGGCAATCGTATTGTTAAAAAAGAGCTTGAGGTCTGTTTGATCTAAGCAAGGAGGAGGAACAAGTTTTACATTGCCATCCTTGATGTCTTCTACATTTCTATCAAAAGTTGCGCCATACCACGTGTCCAATTCTATGAACGTGCCAGACTGATCTATACGAACCTCATTGAACTCTATTTTGATAGCGGGCACGAGATTTTTGTCCTCAATAGCTCCGATGTATTCTATGAGTCGCGGGGCATACCCATTCCCTTTGTACATTCCCCTTCTAAAGAAGTGGGATGCCATGACTGCGTAGTCAGCATCATGGAAATACCCGTGACTCATGAATTGTCTATCATAGTATTTGGTCAAATCGGACAATGAGACGAGTCCATCCTTATCTTTTTCTAGTTCTGGGTTTAGATAGGATAGTAAATTTGGATATACCGCCACGATGCCGGTTTTCATCCGGTAATCAAACTTGATTTTCTCAGAATTTATACCAAGCTGAGTGCATTTCAATTTGAAATTCTGGATTAATTCAGCGTTCTCAGCCATTTCTTTCTCTTCCTGATCTTTCATTCGGGCTATCTGCTCTTTCTGGAATTCTGTCAGCTCTTGGGGCATACTATCTTTTAAGTTCTTAGTTAAGGTTTCTCAATCTGCTGGATTCAATATTGCGCTCTTTGTGATGATAGTTATAGATTTGCTCCCTCTGGTTAATGCCACATAAAAATCTTTCTTATTCAGAGAGGTAGCATCCAGGATAATAGCATGATCATATTCTTGTCCCTTTACGAGGAGAGTAGTGCCGATGAGCTTTGGATATGCCAAGGGGCGACCTATATGTCGGAATCTCCTTTGATATTCATTGGCGGCCTCTTCAAGATTTAAATTTGGATTGGCCATATTGTCCTTAAGAACATTCATAAGTCGGTTGTATAGATCTCTTGCATGAAGAACAACACCGTCAGTATCTTTCACAGATTTCAAAAAATCCATGAATTTTTTTGGTGTAGGTTCACTCAAGAAATTGTTCGCGGACAGGACCAAACTTGGGTTCTTTGTTTTTGCGGTAACATTGACCTTTTCTCCTCTTTTAATTCCTGCGGCCAGAGCTAGGTTTATACCAGAGAAGCACTTGTCTTTAAGGAATTTGATGATCTCAAGGAGTTTATCCTTCACTCCATACTGAGACTCATAATCGTCTATGAATTTGAACAATCTATGGGCTTCAACTTCCTCTATTGAAGAAAAAAAACCGCCAGTCTGTTTGGCCAGTTTGTGACATTTAGCTTTGTATTCCTGATCCCCTTTGTGAATGGCCATTACTTTTTCTCCGCTTGGAAGAGAATACCATCTACAGGTTGAGAATTGTTTATTTCTTAAATCGTCATCGCTCTCCGCAATCTTAACCTTGACTGAGGAAGGCCTTTTGTCAGTTAAATCAATGCTTTCTCCGTTTAGAGTTTGAGCCCTGACCCGCGCTATCCAGTCCCCTAACTCGGGGTTTCCTGAATTGATCCACCGATGTGGCGTTTGAAGCTCTCCGAGTTTCTCGAAATGAGGCATGATTTGTTTGTCCCAGTTCACAGATTTTTGTCCTCCAATATTATCAAAGATCGCCTGAAGTGGGTCTCCTAATACCCGAACTGACATTATCTTACCAAGAATCAAAAGCATCTCGTGTTGTTCGACAGTGCAGTCCTGATATTCATCCACATAAATTCCTCCATACGAAGTTTTAAGGATTTCTTTTATGAATTCATTAGTCAATAAGGCTCCGCAAGCTGGGTAGAGTTGCTGCCATTGTTCACGGGTTGGCAATTCAACAGTCCAAATGGCTGTTTTCGGGTAGGCGAGACAATATCGGAGAGCGAAACTGGCAATGGTATCTACTTTATAATTGCCAACAGGGATATTGAGTTTTTGCAACTTCTTTTTCAAACTATCTACACCAGCATGAGTGTGGGTCAAAATGAGTTGTCTTTTCCGCGTGTGTTTGATTGATTCAGCTATAAGGTGGGTCTTGCCAAATCCTGCCGGAGCAATCACGTAACCTATACCAGAATGGTTAGCCAGTATCTCTGGAAGTTCAGCCATATGTCCAGGTTTTTAGCATCTCAACATATTGTCCTATTTGGTTCACTGGGTCATTCAAGGATTCGTCAGCCTTGTGAGCCCAACGTCTTGACCAGTCCTGTCTTTTAAACCATCCTTTCTTGGTTGCAGACTTTCCTATGGCCGTTCTTAACTCGGAGGAGTCAGTCCAGTCGGGTGGATTGACTGACAATTTTGGATACCTGCTCTGAACTTGTTGAATGACACTGTCATTTCCATGTATTTCCATAGCCAATTCTATGCTTTTAAGTACAGACGACCATGGAAGGTGGTCAAAGAAAAATTCTTCCATCGAAGCTTGCTCAGGCCACCTGATCACCGTGGCACCTTGTTTACGCAATTCCAATGCATCATCTTCTGAGAAGTTTTCGTCCGAATCGGAATCGCCAACAACAAAAACTTCATATCCCAAATTCAAAAGAGCTTCACCGGTAGCCCGTATTTGTCCACCACCACCTGCATTGAATGTTGAAACACCGTGAAAGGAAAAAGGGTCATCACCTAGATGAATCCAATAGTCATTAAGCCCCTTACATATTCCAACTTCCGTGGGGCCTTCACAAACTATGATTTTCTTTGCTAGAAATGCTTCAGCCCCTGATCTGATCTTTCCCTGAATAATATCTCTGATGGCCGGAATGGCCGTCCAAGTAATTTCAGTTTTACCATCCTTTGATTTGACCGTTGATAATTGTTCTGTGGTTAATTCTCTCAGAACTACAGGAGAGTGAGTAGTGAGGAAATATTGACCATTCTGATCTTCTGACAGTTTTTTTAGCAATCTGGCAAGTCGATGAGGTTCGAGTCCAATTTCTATTTCATCTATGAGAGTTATATGGGGTTCTTTGAGTCCCTGCTGCTGAATACCCAATATGAGCATACGTTTTGATCCAAGACCTAAACGCCTCAACGGGATTTGTTCATCGTGCAAAGAAAGACCACCGGCATGAATATTCACTTTTCCAGTGTCAAGATGTGCTTTATATCCATCAGATACAGGAACCCCAAAATCCTTGGCAATTTTTTGAACAGACTTAGCAGCTTCATCAAAATTGGCAAGTTTTTCCCGTTTTCCGTCTAGCGCATCTTTGGCAGACTTAGCCACTCCCGATAATAATTCAGAGATATTGTCTTTCTCTGTTATCCGACTGAGAGCAGAGTCTTTTCCCCAAGCTAAATGATTATCGGTATATGCCCCGATATAGGTGGCATGTGCTTTAATTCTGTCTGTGAATTTAAATGGAATGTCATCTAGGCGGTCGCAGATCACTGACCAAGAAGGTTCGAGATTCTGATCTATTCTCAATCTGACAGTTAAGGCTTCTTCAAGCCTCTCTCCTGGTTCATCTACCACCTTTTCCTCTTTTGTACACCATCCCCTTAAATGTAAGCCGTATTTGAATTCATTTTTAAAGCTCTCAAGCAAACCAGTGACCGTCAGCGTTATTTCAATATGCTTGTCCGTATCTGCCTGAAAGAAATCAAGCTCATTGAATGATGGATTCCAGGCCGGGAACAAGGCGTATCTTATGGCATCAAGAACGGTTGATTTGGTAGTATCTCCTTTGCCAATTAGGCATATTATATTAGTATCGGGTACAATCCATTCTAAACTTTGAATACCACGGAAATTTGAAATGTTGATTTTCCTAATCTTCATCTTTGCTAAATTAATTCATAAAACAGCGACCTCACCTTATCATACTTCGCAGGAGTCAGATTTTCATAATTTAACTTTTATTTAGTATCTATCAATGAATTTTGGATATTACATCTTAAGTGCTTTTATGAAAATACTATGTATTGATGGGCATACAGGTCAAAATTAGAAATAAGGAAGTCTTTCAATCTCGTGTCGGACGTGTGGATGTTGAGGGATTGAAATGTGAGGGCACAGGAGTATTTAGTGGAGGGGTTTGCATTTATACCTTGCAGGGTGGTTTATCACCGTTCTATGGTTTGATAAATGCCAACGATTTTGAAGAGGAGTATGGGTTTCGATTGATTACCCTATAGACGCTAAGGACAGCATAATCAGAATGAAAAATAATGCCCAGTAACCGAAGAATAACTCTTTGGTCGAATATTCCTTCTCGCCAAAAATCATTCCCAGGAAATCGTTCAAATATCTTCTCACACACTCAAGATAGTATTTTGAGGATTAGTTAAAAAATTCGCGAATTTTTTTCATTGAATTCTCCGAATTGTTGAATTCCCAATAATTCCGAAATCAGCAGTTCAGAATTGAGTTCCTTTTGTTCTAACAATCCAAGTTCTTGTAATCGAGCTGTAGCATTCTCCTTCGTGGTCAAATTGACTTTATAGCTTTCAGGACGCATTAGTAGGCTTAATAATTGATGCAAATCTTTAAGATCGCTGGAACGGAGAATGAGCTTGTCACTCGCAAAACCAAATCGGAAGAGAAACAAGTCGTTGTCGTCAATAGTTTGTGGATCAGGAAATCGACCACTTTCAAAATCAGAAGGATAAAAGAAGAATGACTCTAAACCATACCTTCTGAGGTTCTCATATACTAAATACGAATTGACCGCTTTTGAGATGGCTTGAGAACTCATGTGACTTGCTACGGAGATTTTTGTTTTGGAATCCGGAATAGTGACCAAAATTTCGCCCTCTCGCAAATCCGCGCTGGCTCCACGTACGAATACCGTTGAAGTGATGTTTTGTTGTTGTAATTCATGAGCCAGTTGTTCTTGTTGCTCTTTCTCCAACCTCAACTTTTCCAATCGCTCTTCCAAAGCATCATACTGCTTTTCCAGTTGGAGTCTTTTGTCAGAGTTTTGTTCTATCAGAATAGTATTCTTTAAAGTTGTGAGTTCCTCATCCAAGTCTTTGACATCTTCATTCAATGAACTCAGTACTTCTGATACGGCCACCCGTTGACGCTCTAAAACCTTCACCTGAGTTCTTTTGATTTTCAGATTTTCCCTGAGATCATCTCCGGTGTCAATTGGAAAGAGTTTGAACTTTACACGAAATTTTTCCTTGGTCTGACGACTGATCTGATCATCTTCATAAATAGAGAAAAGAATAGTTTCAAAGGCCTCAGGTCTGGTGAGGTCGATTCCTGGCTGATTGATGGCCTCAATAATTCTCTTAGTATCATTGGCTCCGAATTGTTCTTGGGTAAGAAAGGAGAAGAAACGCTTAAAATTGGTATATTTTTTCGCTAATAATTTCACCTCTCCACTCTCGTGAGCGACTAGGAGCTTTTGCAGAGCTTGATAGTTGTTTAGCCCTTCGGCTTTGTATTGGTCGACTAGGCTCTCAGCCGACTTTGCATTGCTAGTTTCCTTACTTATGATTTGCTGTTTCTCAGAGTTCAGGCTATCGATTTTTAGCTCTTTGATTTCTGATGACGTAAAATCCTGCAAAGAAAAATTGCTCTCAAGCATTCTTCGCCTATTCAAGAGTTCTTTCAAAAAGATCCTTGTTTCCTGAGAGTCAGAAATTTCATATTCACTCAGAAAATTCGTTAGGGCTGACTCTTCCTCTGTAGACTTTATTTGCCTGACCTTGTCTTTAGACTTGGCGAAGTTCTGTTTAATACGGTCTCCTTGTCTCGTAGAGCTTTGTTTTGTTTCCGAATTACGGATTGTTTCCATTTGCTTTCTTGATACCAAGTTTCCGCTCAATTCTATCATAGATTTGAATAAGCTCTATACTGTCTCTCTTAATCTTTTCTTCCTTTAAGTAATTTCTGGCCTTCAACAGGGCTGTGAAGAATTCGGATGTTGTAATTTTTCTGTTTTGGACGAACTCTTTTATCTCATCAATAGGCATTGTAATGATTCGTGTTGGAGATAAACCGTAAAACACTTTTACCGAATCTCGGTCAAACTTTAACCAGGACACCATCTTGAGGGTGTCAGTTTTTTGTTTGGTTTGCGAATGTAAAACGGGAGTAATTAGCACAAAGGCTAAAAGGATAATTAACTTTTTCATTTGGCGATTTTTGTGTCACTGATTGGTTCGTAGATTCAGCGGATTTAAACAAAGAAGCGTGAACCGCCCCATTACGACACAGGCATCGCCAAACGCCCAAACCAAACAGGTACGACCCACGCCATAACGTGAGCAGCCTACTTTATCATGGTCGTTCGTAAATTTTGGCGATTTCGTGTCGACAATAAAGCTCTCGCTACTATTTCAATATTTTAGAGCCTTACTTTACTTCTGACTCGGATATAAAAGTAGTGATTTTGAATTTGTTGAGGAAGACTGACGATTTCTTGTTTTTCTTCTCTGCTTCAAGAGCAAGCCAAACATTTTGAATCAATTCTTTAATGGTTTTCTGATCCTTCGTTAATGTTTTCAAGTGAAAGACACTATCAGCAGTACACAAAGCATTTATGGCAATTTGCAAGTCGGCTTTACTGATTTTGGGTTTCCTCTGGTTCAACTGAAGGTTACTTTTCATCTTTTTCAAGCCATTCGACAGTACTCTTTTGGGGACTGTTTGGCAAATTAATTTCCAATACGATGAGTCAAATGATTGAAGACCTAAACCTCATGGCTATTGGAGATGCTTGTGAGCATCTGGGCTTTTCCAGGAAGCGACTTGATTTTTTAGTCAAAAAAAAGCGTATTCCTTGCAAGCTTACATCCGCAGGAAGAATTTTTCTTAAAGAAGACCTTGATTTGTTTGAAGAAAGCAGGCAGGACAAAATGAAGCACAAGCGAAACCCGAAAGAGTAAGCCTAAAATTTTGAGCATTTTTGAGTTTTACAATTGCCTAGATCAAATAATTGGCCGTCAATACCTCCACTTTCTTCCTGCGGGCTTTTCCATCCTTCACATTTGAAGCCGTAATTGGCTTCTTGATTTCCTTGGTATTCCAACTGTTTTGCTCGGTGTATTTGGAGAGGATTTCCGAATGATAAGTACTTAGTAAAAATTTGCCTTTGACCTGACCTAATGTATTGAGCAGCCGTTGAAAATCAACCTCAGCATAACCGCCATAATGCCCTTGGTTAGCGTCAATATAAGGCGGATCTATATAATGAAAAGCATCTAGCGCATCACGGCTCTCAATCACTTTGCAAGCATCATTATTTTCGACCTGAACCAACGATAATCGCTGGGCAAGACTTTCATCGAAACGAAGTTTTTTATTCTGGAAGGATTTCACATGACCGCCATATTTGTCATACGCCCAGCTCCCAACCCTTCCACTAAAACCCATATTGGTGGTTACATAGAAAGCCCAAGCACGCTCTATTTTTGAAAATAAGTGCGGCATCCGGTAAATCACATGCGCAACCGAATAAGCGGCCCTCGAATAGAGTGTTCCCTCAATTTTTTCTTTCAGCTCCTGAAAGTTCGTTTGAACCACCTCATAAAAGTTTGCCACCATCAGATTGGTGTCATTAATGATTTCAGACCGAACCGGGTCTTTCGCAAAGAATACCGCACCACCACCGAAGAAGGCTTCTGTATAAATTTTGTGTGAGGGGATCAGAGGAAGAATATGGGGGAGCATACTGATTTTGCCACCGTAGTAAGAGATAGGAGTTTTGAGCATTTTAAAAAAAGGATGAAGAAATAAGTAGGGAGAACCCTGCGAAAGAGACTCTTAGGCTTAAGCGCCATAGGGAGATTCCCAAGCCAACAGGCTTCGGATATCGCCAACCAGTACATCAGAATTATGGAGGTATTCTTCACGCAAGAATGCGACCAGCGGAGGGTTATTGCAGGTCTTAATATTGATCCGGGCATCCACACCAAGGTGAAAGTGTTTCGTTCTGGAAACCAGTGGACGTCTCACGATAACGATGTTTTGCAATTCCATTTGTAAAGAGATTAAGAAGTATAAAAAACCCGACCCCAGAAGGGATCGGGCAAAAACTGCTTCTCAAGCACTAGCGAAATAAAACTGCCAACGTTCCTCCCAAATTTAATCTTCACAACAGATAGAAACTCGGATGAAACGAATGGATGTTCTGCAAGATTAAAACTATGTGAATTCACGATTTCTGTTGGGACTGCGCAAAGTGGTAGAGGGGGTTCTCATAACCCATTACCGCATGCTTATTCAGGATTTGATTCCTGGCTTTCAACGTTATTTGCTTTTTGAAAAAAACCTTGACCCGAAGTACATCAAAGCTGTCTTGGCCAGCCTTCGGTTACTTGATACCCATGCAGATTCAAAGCACCTTTCCTACTACACGACAGAAGTGATTGCCTCCTTTCTTCATCAGATGAATGAGGATCGTTTATGGGGTGCTAAATCGTTTCGGAATCATCGGCAGCATCTCAAGACCTTCTTCAATTTTGCAGTTAGAAAGGAATACCTCAAAAAGAACCCAGTTGACAAGATTGACCGTCCCAAGCTTCCGGCTCGATTACCGAGGTGCTTGTCACGTCCTCAAACCGAAACCCTCCTTTCTCATGTTCATTGCTATCCGTGGAGGTTTCGATTGGAGGCCTCTCGGAATGTAGCTATCATTTACACTTTCTTGTTTACAGGATTACGTCTCAACGAACTTTTAAATCTCAAAACAGATCAGATGAATTTCGAAACCAATCTGATTTTTGTCGAAAATGGCAAGGGTAAACGTGACCGCATTATATCACTTCACCCTAAACTCATTCCAGTGCTCAAGGCATACTGTCGGAAACGAAATGAATCTCTGCCACCTTCACAGTTCTTCTTTACCAGCGTTCGTACAGAAAAGCGACTCACTCAAAAGAATATGTATGCGATTTTTAAAAAACTCTCAAACGCATCTGGATTTAAGGTTACACCTCATCAACTCCGTCATACCTTTGCCAAGGAATGCACCGAAAAAGGCCTGAATCTCTATCTTATCAAAGAGATGTTAGGCCACTCTTCGGTAGCGACCACTGAAATTTACCTCTCGGTGGCGACTGAGAGTCTTTCGAGTGCTTTTGGAAAGATTGATATGTTTTAAGGGGTGTTTGACTATCTCGGCTCGTTTGTGATTGACCGTAGCATGGAGGTAAATCTGAGTGGTGACAATGGAGCTATGTCCCATCAATTCGCTCAGCGTATAAATATCCGTGTTCCCTTCGAGCATCAGCGTAGCAAAGGTATGCCTCAGAGCATGGGCAGTAAAATGGAGTTTTGACTTTTGTTTCAGTTTTGCAAAAAGGCGTTTGATAACATTGTCACTCATTTTTCCAGTCAATGTTTTCGATACAAAGAAATAGGGACTATACGGATTCAGGTATTCTCGCTCTTGCAAGTAAGGTCTTAAATAATTCTCTAGGTGAGGTGAAATTGGAATGACTCTATCTTTTCCGCCTTTTCCGTCATACACTCGAATACACATTTGTGTAAAATCAATATCGGTAAGCTTCAAATTGATGAGCTCTTTGTAGCGTAGGCCTGAATAAATGAACATTGTGAGAATCGCAATAGCACGATTTCGTTCATATTCATAGACATAGGGAAAACGGTTGGCACAAAACAACAAGTGCTCGACCTGTTCTAAACTCAAGTGTTTCGGGATTTTGTGCGGCAAACGAGGTTTACGAATGTCTTTGACAGGGTTGTAATCAATAATTTCCTCTTTGACACACCAATTAAAAAAGACGCTCAAAGCCATCAAGGAACCTCGAATAGTTTTTGGAGACCAATTCCGTTCAGAATGTCCCCAAAATATCCAGTCTTCAACCACATGTCTAGATAACTCTTCAATGGTCTCGATTGGGGTAAACTGAATAAAGGATCGGAAAAGATTTTGATGCCATTTTATCGTCCGAGGAGACAGGCATTCATTGACTGATTTGTACTGACAGAAACGTTCATGAAGTGATACGAGATGCATTTGTCAAAGGGTTACTGGTAGTGACCAAGAGGTCATTGGTGAGTAAATCCTTTGTACAATACGGTTCTAAATGTGCCCTATGAAAGGGTTTGGCTCCGGAGGTCGGGTTCGAACCGACGGCCAATTGGTTAACAGCCAGACAATCCTGATGGGTAGCTCTCTAAAGTCGCATTGTAATTGGATTTACGACAGTTTTGACTTCTTCTTGAATTGAATCAGCCAAGACCGTCAGGCTCATTGTAAGGAAGATATTTTTGAGGTCAAACTTTCCTTTTTCTTGTTCTGCTGGTTGCGTAAATAACCTTCTCTTTTACCTCCGATAATTCAGCTTCCAACTTCTTATTCATCCGTTCCACCAACTCGGTCTGTTTCTTAATGATAATCATATAGTCATGCATAACGTCAAGGTTCTCTAGTTGGGTCAAAACAATACGCTCTAGATGCTCTTTGGTATACGGAAGCTTACCCATGAAGTATTGAGAGTTAAGAAGTAACTGTTACTTGTAACTTACTAAGTCAACTGGCCAAACGAAGTTTTTCGTTTAGAAGGAGTAAACCGCAAGACACCATTCACAAGCGAAGTTTTAGAGACCAACATGAAACTTTCATTAATTCCCCTCTAAGTGATGATGAAAACGTACTGTTGGGAACAACAAAGTGTTATTACTGCTCAGGGACGGGCGAAGTCATAGTCGAGATGGCTTGTTCAAATTGTAAAGGGATGGGAACTACTCTTGTTGCCACGAAAGGAATATAGCCATAGCACAATTGCAGAACTCTCAATTATGTCTGCAAGTCAAATCACTCCTTCAGAGACAGAGGTGAGTAACATTGCTTTGATGGCTTAACTCTTTCGCTTTATTTATGAATTGAATTGATTTCCGTTCAAAAGCATTCGCGAGCATTTCACAATTCATCCGGTGTTTTTCTGGTTCAATGTAGGCTGGATATTTGGCTGTAGCGGCCGCTGCAATATTGGTCGGGATACCAGAACCCAGAGCAATAAATGTTTCGAGTAAATGCGGAGTCAAGTCCATGCCGCCACCGGTCATACCAACAGCCCATGAGTCCAAGTCTCGGTCGAAGAAAAGAGTTGTTGACGGGGCAACTTTGTAGCGGTCTGATTCATGAAAGGTGACGAAAGAAGGATAACAGTACACCGAATTCATCATTGGCGTTTCATACAATTCTTCTTCACTTAAGTTGGATTCGGCCCATTCGGAGAACTCTTGAGGGCCTGAAAAATCTCTATAGTCCTGAGCTTGCAATTCGCCTGAATTGAGACTCGAAGTCAGCTCATAACGGTCTATAGCTTGGAAATCAAAATCCTTGATGCAGATGTCTTCTGTAATGAAGGAGTTGGAACTGGACAGAGATGTATTCATGATAAAATGGGGTTAGTAAATACACCAAGCCCAAAATCCTGACAGACGAAGAAAAGCAAGGAGGAATTCGAAGAAGCAAATCCTTGCCTATTAAGAGGCCGAAGGATAGCTTGAAAGTGTATTTCCAAACCCATTTATGAAATACCTCTCAACGCAACTCTCAGAAAGGAAAATTAGCGCATTTTTTCTCCTATCAGGTTAGGAGCGATTGGGGCTTTCCTTCGCGGATTTTGAGCCAACAGGGGCAGGTCAGAATGTTTTTTGCTACCAAAGCGTCATGCGTACTCCCTAGAAAGAATTGAGGGTGCTCGAGCGTACCTGCCATGCGTTCAAAGACAGTTCGTAAATGCTGATGGTTCTCCGTCACAAACAATACTTGGAAAGCCGTAGCGGTTGTCTTTACCTCAGTTCGCCAATGGCCTGACACCAGGAACTGTTCGTAGGTCTGAAATTTGGCCAGTATGGAATCAACTGGAATTAATTCCTTGTCTCCTCCAATAATCTCGGTAGTGGTATCAATCTCCACACAAAAGGTCACTTCCTTGAAGCTTTGTTTGTTTTGAATGACGAAAATGGCATCAGGAACAATTCGGCTCTGTTCGTTCTGAAGCGTTGTTTCTATCATTCTTTCTTTGCCGCTTTCTCTAACTCTAAATTCAGTAAGCAGACATTTAAGTTTCAGGTTTGGAATCAGTGCGATTGATAAATCTAGTCGGATCAAAAAATCAACTAATTTCTTTCGATGTCGATAGTGGTTCGCAGAACGAATTGGTCTTTTTATCGGCTGATTTTTATTCGATTGCTGTGTCAGATTTTCAGACTCCAGATAGCTCAATCCTTTCTGAGTCAAATGGCAGATCATACCAAAGTTATCTTCTCCATAACGAGGCAATCGGAGCCGTTTAATGAGTCCTTTTTGAGCAAGTTTCTGTAAGGCAATTTCAGCATTTCGCCTAGTCGTACCACAGAAGAGATTTTCATGGAATTGAGACACACATAAATACTTGTAGCGATTGAGCCAATTGAGAACTTCGATCTGTTTGGTCGTACAAATCATAAGACATGGGCGATATGAAGATTTACTTTTTTCGCAGATTTTTTTGAATCTCCGACCGTTTTGCCCTGCTTAGGTTTATGAGGTAAAAGTCGGTAATAGTGACTCAATTGATTTCGAACTCGAACGCGATATTGCTTTTTGCTCAGATAACTTCGTCCCCTGCGATCGACTAGAAAGCTATGAGCCGTCAGAATAGTAGGTGCGTAGTCGGAAATTTTGACTAAGAATCGGCCTTGCGATAAAGATGGAATTTCATCTATTTTTGTGCGAGGCAGTTCCTTGCAAAACAAGTTCAAATCTTTGTAGCTCGCTGATCCACAGATTTTGACCCCGGTATTAGACAGCAATGCTTCTCCAAAAGAAGTATTTGGGAATTGACCGCTGTCTTGAAAGGCGAGACACAAATGCAGTCCAAATTTTCGTGCTTGCTGTAAGGCATTGACAACGTGCGTATTCATAAACCGTTGACACTCGTCCAAATACAAAAATATGGGTTTGCGAAACTGAGTGGGGATATTCCCACGAGACAGGGCATAACTAAATACTTCCGCCACCAAGAAACTGCCCAGGATAGATGAACCGACAGAACCGAGGCCGTGCGTATCAACCAGAATAATTGCCCCAGAATACAGAAGTTTATTCAACTGAAAGGTAGACTTTTGACAGTCCAGAATGGTACGAAGACCCACATTTCCCAAAGCACTCGAAAACCGATTTAGAACAGCCAGTTTTGTCCGTTTGAAATCTGGTTTGTGGAAATCATGTGCAAAAAACAATCGAACATTTCGATCTGGTACATTGGCTACCAATTTCAAATAAGGCTCACTCGTTTCTGGACGCATACAATTCAGGAAGTCACGAAGCTGCATCCCTTCATTCCAATGCATGACCATCAGGACGTTATAAATCAACAATCGCATATTGACCGTAAAATCTACAGATAGGATAGTTGCAAAAGCCTCAACGAGTTGTTGGCATCGTTGACCGATGTACACTTCTTTTTCAAAGTCTATCTTGAAGGTTCTTTGAATTTCAAAAACGTTGTATTGAAAGTGCCACCCTTGCTTGCCATAGCGATTTGAGAGTAAGATGACTTCCTTACCTTTACGCTTAATTCTTAATTGATTACAAGCCGATACCAAGTCCGAATGAGGGTCTATGACCAAAGCTCCCATACCGCTTTCCATATCGGATTTGATAAAGAGCTTCATGAGTTCGCTTTTGCCCGAACCAGTACCACCAGCGATAGCCATGTGGAGGACTCGTTTTTGTAAGGGGATGGCTTTTCGGAATTCTCGTAGAAAGAAAACTCGCTGCAAAAACCGATTCCGGAACCAGCGGAAATTTTGGAAGTAGAGTTTGTTGTTGTAGTAAACTTTAGGGTCTTTGGGAAGTCGCATTTAGAGAGGTTAAGTTTGAAGAGGTTCCTGAACCTACTCAGAAAATATCTCGCCAAAATTGACTTCTTAATCTTCGCTTAGGGCTTCTGTAGGAAAGATGGTTAGTTCGGTGAAAAATTTGCGATTTTTTTGCAGATCATCTGCAAATCAATTCTGGTAAAACTTACAAGTAAAATGTTTTTCACGCGGGTTTCCTTTCCCTTTCATTTCCATTCTTGCAGGAGAAATGCAAAAATGGCATCAAGCCAACTCAGGACATCTTTTTGCACCTCAAAAAGTGTTCAAATTACCGTGTCCTACTAGGACAATCTTTTCAATAATCTTCAGAGGATTTTCAAGGACACTTCCTTGAACGAGGCGTTTGTCTTACGAGGACACTCTTGTCCTCGGGGGAAACGCATACTCGCTGTTGGCCAGTGTCCATCTTATTCTTGAATCTCCAATATTCAATTGATATTAACCGGGATCTAGTTTTCAAACTATGTCGGGCATTTAGATTCTCCAATAAACCACATAACTATTCGACCAAACATAATAAACTAGACACATTTGCCGATCAACCACGTGTCAAGTCTAGATTAATTATTATATATTCCCTTATAGATAAAGTTTAACTTTTTATTCGAAAGTCAACTTCGTAAGGGTCTCGACTTTTATTTTTGTTCTTTTTTATGAGTATGAGAGGAATCTTGGATTTCATTGCGAATGAAACCGATGGTAAGAATTACAAATCGCACAAATACTGTTTTGAGTCGGTGGAAATCCCTAGGATTGAGTACGATGATAAAAAACACCTCAGAATAAAACGTAAGGGCGAGACTGACAAAAGTCTTAAAACAACAAAGTCAATTTGGGAACTTGCAAAGAAAGTAAGCCTGTCCGATGAGCCTCTATTTAAGTATTTTTTGGATGGTTCAAGACGAACATATAGGGTTGACGACATTGCCTATGGAAAGAGACTCTATCCTATTATAGCTGGACAAATTGGAGTTGCAGTTTGCTTTCGAGAGAATAGAAGAAGTTTCAAATCTGAAAAAATTCAAATGCCACTAGTCATTGCGGTTCCCGAACGGGCGAATTCAGAGGCTTCAATTGGCAATCAAGAATTGTTCTTTACCAATCTGATTCAAAAAGTTAACACTCAAGAAATTCTTCAAAGACAAAATATACAATTCACAAAAATTCTTCCATATGATGATGCTCCTATAAAGGGAAACGAAAAGTATGAAGACAAGGGAATAGCTAAAATTCAGGATGAAATGGTCGCTTTAGAGCAGCGAGTCGTTCTCTCCTTGGTTAAGGAGAAAAAGTTAAATCAAAACGCTTTTCTAATTAAGGATGGTTCACTCGAATACATGAGAAGTGGAGATTCTAAAGAATTGTCTTCAATAAAATCAAATTATGATCATGTGATTGGTTTGTCGAAGGCATTTAATCCAGAAGCTCTTTCACATGATTTACCAGATATCTCAAGAGTCATTGCCGATTTAGAGCCTTTTCATAGGACTCCGGCCTTTATGTATACAACTGAGAGAATACCTGATGTAAAGTTTGCTGTCTGGTACCTCAGAATAAGACAGAAAAAGCACACCATTAGCCCTTTTGATGGAGTGTTGAAAATTGAAAAAATTCTGGTGTGGGATCAGCAAGAGGAAGAAGGACTAGATAGTGACGAAATTGATCTGATAAGTGCTAACATTATAAATGAAAGAAATCCTGTGAGTTATGGAAAGGATCAGCGTTGGGCAAAGCATTTATACCCAATTTTCCTCACTGAAAATTACATTAAGAGCCAGTATTTAAGTGACATTCATTTTATCAATCTCTTTTAATATATGACAAAAGTAATCGGAAAAGTAGCAGCCACTGAAAAGGCACCAACCACAATTGATGAGTTTTTCTTTTGGACTGATAAGGAGAGAGTTTTAAGTCCATTTGATGTGGTGAAGGTTGAACACGTCCAAGGCTCTAAAACCTTTGGTGTAATTGAAGAGATTTCTCACATAACAGATTCCTCAAGTTACCTGAGTAATTTTATTTCAAGTGATTTTGGGGATGTAAATAATCAGCCAAATATGCATCGCATAGGCATGAATTATGTTAAGGCAAAAGTCGTTGGAAACAGTGAGAGTGTTTACACTCCAGTTTTAGATGGGCGTAAAGTGAGTCTTGCGGATGAAGGAGAGATTCTCGAGGCTCTAGGATTATCCAAAATTGAAAATCCGTTGCCATGCGGCTATCTGGAAATGTATCGAAACGAAGACCAAGTGTCTATACCCGTTCATTTCAATTCAAAATTTTTGATTGGTCCAGAAGGTGCTCATTTGAATATATCTGGTATTTCGGGTTTGGCAGCCAAGACATCTTATACGATGTTTTTAATGAAGGCTATACAGGATCAGTTTATTTCTCAGGAAGTAACAAATGAGGATTCTGTGGCCTTTGTCATTTTCAATGTCAAAGGCCGAGATCTCCTAGCCATTGATGAACCAAATGAGAAATTGAAAGAGTCTCAAAAGATGGTCTATTCTGAAATGTTAGGGCTTTCAACTGATCCGTTTCAAAACGTTAAATATTTTTATCCTTTTTCAAATCAAACAGAATCCAAGGCTTTTACTTATGGACATAAAGACGATATTGAAGCACAGGTGGATTTGAATAATGCCTATCGTTATAAGTATATTTTTGAGGATGACAAAGTTAATCTTGATTTGATGTTTTCGAATATTGAAGATTCTAGTGGAACGATGGAGTCTATAATAAACTATATAATAACTGATCAAGGAGGTTTTGGTGAAGTTAGTAGTTGGTCAAAATTTATTCAGAAAGTAGGAGAGCATTGTCAAAAGGGGAAGGGTGGAGATCAAGAGATTTCGGTAATGAGTTGGAGGAAATTTAAGAGGGTAATAAGCAAAGCCTTGAATCATCCAGTATTTAGTGCACGAGCTGTCCCTGAAAAAAATGAAGTTAGACTAAGAGAGTCGATTCGAGATATTCAGAAAAATGATGTTCATGTAATAGACATAGCTCGGCTCGATGAGGACACACAAGCTTTTGTGTTTGGTGATGCTATACGAGCGATCTATGATCTAAAATTGGGTCAAGAGGATCGAGAGGACAGCGATATCCCCTCAAAGATCATCATTTTCATCGATGAGCTCAATAAGTATGCGTCTAAAGATGTTCCTAAAAATTCTCCGATCTTGCGGCAAGTAATTGACATTTCTGAAAGAGGAAGATCGTTGGGTATCATTCTGTTCTCCGTTGAACAATTCAAAAGTGCAATTCATGACAGAGTAAAAGGCAATTGTGCAACTCATGCATACGGACGAACGAATGCTATTGAAATCTCAAAACCGGATTATCGATACATCCCACCAGTTTATAAGAATATGCTGACCAGACTAGACCCTGGAAGCTATATCATAGAACATCCTATTTTCAGATCACTTTTAAACATAAAATTCCCTCACCCTTTATACAAACAATTTCCTAATGGCTAAGAGAAAAACTGCGATAGGTAAAGATGTTATAGACTCATTGACCGGTAGTATGTATGAAGACTCTCGGATAATTTATCGAGAGTATATACAAAATGCCGCTGATCAAATTGATACATCTGTAGAAATAGGACAATTGTCATCCTTAACGGATGGTAGAATAGAAATCGATATCGACCCTGCTAATAGAAAAATAGTCTTTTCCGACAATGCTACTGGGATTAAATCTGCTGAAGTCGAATCCATCCTCATGGACATTGCCAAATCGACCAAGGACAGATCAAAAAGCAAAGGTTTTAGAGGGATTGGCCGCTTGGGTGGGCTTGGGTATTGCGACAATTTGCGTTTTGAAACAAGTTATAAAGGTGAGTCGAAGAAGTCAATTCTATCTTGGAATGCAAAAAAACTAAAGGAAATCATCAATAACCGAGATAAGAAAGAGGAGGCAAGTGAAGTGGTCAACATGGTTACTTCTTTTGAATCCGAAATTGAGGAAAGTGAAAGAAGTTATTTCAGAGTAATCTTAGAAAATGTTTCTAGTGATGCCCTTTTGGATGAAAAGGATATATCGCACTATCTGTCCATGGTCGCTCCTGTTCCATATAAAAAAGGTTTTCTTTTCAAAAATGATGTCTCGAATAAGGCTGTTACTCATGGTTACCCCATAGATTGCTACCCTATTTTCATAAATGGCAGAAATCAAATATTCAAAGCTTATTCTGCAAGCATATATGAAGGCGATATTACCAATAAGAAAAGAATAGATGAGGTCTACGAGCTAGAATTTTTCGAAGTAAATGACAAGAAAGGTAAACTAATAGCATGGGGTTGGTACAGCATTTCTAATTTCAAAAAACAAATGCCTAAGGTTAATATTGCCAGGGGCATAAGGTTGAGGAAAGGAAATATTCAAATAGGAATGGAAGACGGCCTAACTAGGCTTTTTAAAGAGCCTAGAGGAACACTGTATTTTTTTGGAGAAGTGCATGCGGTTGATGTGAATCTAATCCCCAACGCTCGAAGAGATTATTTTTATGAAAATTCGACTCTTAAAATTCTCGAGAAAGAATTAAGAAGTCTTTTTGCAGACCTCCATCGTCTTTATCACTTTTCATCCAAGGTTCGAAACGAGAAGAAGAGAATTGATGACCTAGAAAGCTTCAAAAAAGAATTTGAAGAAAAGGTCAAGGTAAAAGGATTTTCTGACAACAAACAAAGAGCGACCTATGAGGAGAACTTTGAAGTAAAAAAGGAAAAGGCGTTAACTGCGGAGGCAGAGCTCAAAAAGATATCCGAAAAAGTAGCTACTGAAGGTAGCAGGGCAGAACAAAGGGTTTTCAAACAAATAGTCGCTTCATCTGAGGTGGATGTTGGTTCTATGGAAATAATTGATTCTAATGATGATCCTAAAACAAAATATTCTACTGATGATATGGCAAATTTAAATAGGAAAGAGAGGAAATTAATGTCGAAAGTATTTACGATTATTGATCAGATTCTTGTTCCTGGATTGGCTGAAAATTTGAAAGAAAAGATCAAAGACGAGTTTAACGATCAAGAAGGAATATGACCCATAGTAAAAGAAATATCTTATTGGTCGAACCGGGATATAAAAATAAATATCCTCCAATTGGATTGATGAAACTTGCCACTTATCACCGTCAACTTGGTGATTCAGTCACTTTTTACAAGGGAGATATCAAGAAATTTATAGTTTCCGAAATACTTGAGGATTGTATTAAAAAACTATCTGAGTTACAGGAAAATGTTAATTGGCAAAAGAAATCTGAAAAAATTGAATCATTCATTAAATCCAAGCGTGGAAGTTTGGTTCAAGAAATTCTTCCAGAGATTGCTGACAAGGAACTTCTAGCCTCTTGGTTAAATCATTTTAGTG
Source organism: Roseivirga sp. (assembly GCA_029262895.1). Taxonomy (GTDB): domain Bacteria; phylum Bacteroidota; class Bacteroidia; order Cytophagales; family Cyclobacteriaceae; genus Roseivirga. The sequence goes on along the minus strand of JAJCYM010000045.1, from coordinate 59,266 downwards.
ATTACTATAGGAAAAAGGAGTACCTCAAGAAGCAAAAGTGGGATCGAATTTATATAACCACCCTGTTCACCTTTTATTGGAAAATAACCATCAAAACCATTGAGGACTGCAAGCCATTGGTCAAAGACCTCAAGGACTTAAAGGTTGGGGGCGTTATGGCATCTCTTTTAAAAGATGAAATAAAACAAGAAACAGGAATAGCACCTATCACTGGTCTTTTAGATAAGCCTGGAATTCTGGATGAAAATAAACTCATTGTGGATGACTTACCTCTTGATTACTCAATTCTTGACGAGATTGATTATGAGTATCCAACTGGCAGTGCGTATTTTACTTTTATGACAAAGGGCTGCACGAGAACCTGCGCATTTTGTTCTGTTCCAAAACTTGAACCTACCTATAAAGAAAAAATACCAACTCAGGAGAAATTCAATGAGATTAAAGAACTCTACGGCGAACAACAAAATCTTCTTTTGATGGATAACAATGTTTTGGCATCTCCAAAATTTCCTGAAATAGTTCAGGAAATAAAAGACATGGGCTTCCATAAAGGGGCCATGTTTGTAGAGCCTAACCAGTTAAATATTTCTGTAAATAATTTAAAAAAGGGGGTTAACGACAAAGCTTATATAAAGAAGTGTCACGAGTTAATAAGTGCCTTCCTTGATAGGCGAGTAAAAGGGAAAACAGCCCAGAATTTTTACGATATTTTAGCCAAGTATGAACTTCTTAGCCTTTCAACCACAACTAAGAACAATTTGCTTCAGAGTTATGATGAGATTGGAAGTATTTATGAAAAGTATAGAGATAAGACTCCTAAACAACGATTCGTAGACTTTAATCAAGGAACTGATGCTCGGTATATCACTGAAGAGTACATGAAGTTGTTAAGTGAGATACCTATAAACCCTCTTAGAATAGCCTTTGACTACATTGGGCTCCAAAAGATATATACAAAAGCTATAAATCTAGCTGCGAAACACGGTATAAAAAGACTATCAAATTATCTTCTTTTCAATTTTAAAGACAAGCCGGAAGATTTATACAATCGGATCAAAATAAACGTTGACCTGTCGGAAGAACTCGGAATTCATATTTATTCATTTCCCATGAAGTATATCCCTCTGTTTGGAGAAGAAGCAAAAGATCGACAGTTCGTTGGGAAGTTCTGGAGTAAGAAATTTATTCGATCCATTCAATCGATTAGTAACGTGACAAGAGGCATTGTTCCTCCTGGTAGAAGTTTTTTTGAACGAGCTTATGGAGCCTCAGTAGAGGAATATAGGGAGCTTCTCTATATGCCTGAGACATACATTATTTATCGAAAAATTTTTGAAGAACTTGGATATTCTCAAGAATGGAGAAAGCTCTATCGGTCTCTATCAGAAGAAGAAAGGGAGGAAGCTCACTCTATCATTGAGTTGAATGAATTCAAAGAAATCGAATCAAAGACACACAATGAAAGAATCCATCAGTTATTAGTTCACTATACAATTTCCAGAGAAGAGGTGAAAAAGAGCGATAGTGAATATCAAAGTATTAAATCGAAATTTGACAAGCTAGTTCGGGAAGATCGTTTCGTAGATCTGACGCTTACATATGACTATGAATGAGAAATGTTTATCTCATGCGATTTTCACGCTTCTCTCGGATTCTTAACTGGGTAAATTCATCAAATCTTTTTAATGTATCGATGTGTGTTTTTGAAATCTGAATTTCTTCAAAACTGATTTTCCTTTCATTCAATAGCACCCCGTATAATTTTCCATTTCTTTCAAAAGGTTGAAAGCCCCTGTCTTTTAGTCTCTGAAAGAAATCCTCTAACCCCTTTGACTGATCAAAAATGTGTTGAATCTGTGTGGTTAATTCGGCCAACCTAAGATTCTTATCTCCTACATAATTGACTGACTTTGGAGTTTTGACTTCGATCAGAGTAGAAGATTCATGTACTTGGTTTAATAAAGGTTCTGCTTCATGAATATCAATGTTTCGAGACTTTTTAATGTAAACCAGACTGTGAGCTAATTCTGAATATTCCTTGATCTGATACTTTTCTAGGTCTTCTCTGACTTGATAAAATTCCCGCATAGTCATTCGCAAGGCTTTCTCAGATTGATATTGATTGCCACTGAAGCAGAAATGGACATGCAGGTGGTCTTGATGAACGTGCGGCTTGGCAAAACAAATACCTGCCGCTCCCCTAAGTTCAATGTATTTCAAAGACAAGTCATAGAGCTTATCTAGTGTCAGGTGCTTTCTGTCTTTCGGACTAAAGGAAAGGATATCATGATAAAGACTAGTGCCGTTCTTTCTCTTCTTTTTGAGTTGGGCATTTTCTTTAAACTCGCTTATGATTTCTTCTTTATCAATGCTTCTTAGGTTGTGACAGAGATCAAAGGTTATTTCTGGGTTACTTCTTCCATGGTCATTATAGATATAGTTGATTAGTCGCGCGAAGTTATTGTGTTTATGAGAGACACTTTTGACTATCATGATCTTGGTAAAAGAAAAGCCTGTTTGATCTGATCCTCGATTTGGTTGAGTTGCACTCTAGCAGAGGCAATAGTTTCAGGAGAAACGTGTTTGTTCCGCTGTGAGAGATAGGTGAGTTGATTGATGTTGTTCCCAATTCTTCTGATCTCCATTTGAAGATCATGAAGAGTAGAGTCATTTGGTAAGAAGGCTTGATTCTTCCTTGAAGCGTTAATGGCCTTTCTCAAATAACTAGGGACATTCATTCTTGCTTTCCTCGCTTCCCGTTCAAACTGTTCATACTCATTGAGTGAGTAGGTCAGTTCAACGCGCTTTCTGGATTGGGCATACTCGCGTTGCTTGGCTTGTTTGTAGAGCTTGCGGTATTTAAGTTTCGCTCTTTCAACTTCCCTGCTGGAACCACGCGGCATGGCTCCAGTCCGATAGAGGTATTGATAAAGATTTTCCACTACCTAGTCTTGTGAGTAACCTTCCGATCATTATTTCGATAGGGCATTTCTTTAAGAATGAACTCGTTCAGTTCTTTTCTGCGAATGGCCAATTTCAGGTTTTCACTGAAAGTCTTGCCCAGAAAAACACCCATATTATTATAGGTATGGAAATCAGCAGATGTAATTCGGAAGAGCTTTTCTTTCAAGCTTGGTTTATATTCTTCCTCTTTCATGGAAGCGTCAAAGGCATTGATAAAGCCTCTTCTTATGGCAGAAGTCTTTGTATTATTTTTCATTTTCAGAAGGTTTATGGTTTTCTAAATAGGATTCGTAAATGTCTTTGAGGGAGTAAAGACGTTTCAAATCTTCCTGAAAATGGTTCGATACTAGTCCCTTAGGGACTACATTTGAAGGCTCAGCTATCGCTGAGCCTTCTGCATTTCGTCCTTGGGGGCTTGCCCTGCAGGCTGGCCTTTCGCTAAATCTTTCCACTGGAAAGATTCTTGACGCTCAATCCTCCTACGGACTACACCAAGATCAAATTATCGCTGGGCCTTCTGCATCTTGTCCTTGGGGGCTTGCCCTACAGGCTGGCCCAATACTAAATTGATCCACAGGATCAATTCTATACGGATTGTCCTCCTACAGACTACATTTGAAGGCTCAGCTAATGTTGGGCCTTCTGCTTTTTGTCCTTGGGGGCTTGCCCTACAGGCCGGCCCTTCACTAAAAAGCTCCACCGGAGCTTTTCTTAACGCTCAGTCCTCCTACGGACTACCTCTTAAACACAAACCAGTCATTGAGATTATTCATTTCGTCCTTGGGCGCAGCGCTACGGGCTGGCTCTTTGCTAGATTCTTCCACTGGAAGAATCATTAACGCAAAGCCCTCCTACAGACTACAAAAAGAGCAGACTATCGCTGGGCTTTCTGCATTTCGTCCTTCGGGTCAGCGCTGTAGGCTAGCCAAAAAAAAATCTAAGATATCCTTGGAAGCTTTGAGTCTAGGGATTAAGTCAGTCTGCATTGAAAATTAATGCAGCCAGAATTAGCTAATCCTCTCCCAAAAACGATACCAAATTCTGGTGAATAAACCCTTTATTCCAGAAGGTGAGGGTTCAATTGGGGAGAAAGTGCTTTGTGGAAAGATGGGGATTTCACGCTCTTCAATTACGTGCTTGACATGAGCTACTGTTAATTCTTTGATGCTCCAGCGCCCATCTTCGTTGATTTTTCTTTCCAATCCCAAATTTACGTTGGTCAGTTGTGACATCCTTTCCCAGGTTTCTTTGTTTAGACTGGAAGACTTAACCGTAAAGCCAGCAAATGCAGATGCTTCTTGTACTTCACCCTCATCAATAGATGTGAAATCAAATTCTGGTTGCTCGAATTCCATCAACATTGCCGAAGCCTTTTCCAGAAATTGTTCCATTCGATAGAAGCGCCCGAATACATTGATCTGGGCCACGGGAGAGAAAAGAGCAGAGAATTTTTCAAAATCCTTTTTTTCAATTACTTGCTTTATTCGAAGTGTAAAGTCGATCACTCCACTTGTTACGTATTCGTCATGCATGACTGAGTGGTTTATAAAATTTGTTAGTTCTCATGGTCAAATCTGATCAAAATAATATCGCGACATTTTTTGTGAGGTTTAGCCAATTGAATTCATTCAATTCGATGACTTACTGGTCCTTTTTTATGAAGATCATCTATCATGTCCATGGTTAATAAGGACTGCTTTTTACAGGCATTGATCAAACTAGTGGTGTCGAAGACGGGACACTGACTGTGAAATAATCTTAAGAATTGCCGGTAAATATGATCCTGCTCAGCATCATAATTTTTCCGCAGCCCAAGAGGGGCCCAATGTTTTGCCCATTTATACCAAATATGTGAACTCATTTTTTTGTGCGCTAATGCCGTTAGCACTGTACCCGAACCAAAATGAAAGACAAGTGCATCTATCATAAAGGGGAAATGGCCAATTTCAATACCTCTTTTCCTAAGCGTTTGCTGGATCAATACAGAAGGAGCACCGCCATTCGTAAAGAGTGGCATGGATGGCTGCCAGACCACTTGCGGATCCACAAGCAATGACCACAAATTAGCATCCAGTTTCCGCTCGTTTTTAAAACCACACTCGCCAACTATAGCAGATTTTGATGTAACCAAATAGCTCAGTGCTTTTTGTAAGGAATCTTTTCGCAAAATGATGGTATCAGAGTCCAAAATCCACACATAATCTTTAACAGGAAGTCGGCCTTCTTTAGCCCTTTGAGCCGCCAGATAAGAAAATGCCTGGTTCAGAGCCGGGCCATGATATTGATCTCTTTCATTGACGAGGAGCTCGATCAAGTTGTTTTTTTCCATATCAAGCAACATGGATAAAGAACCGTCATTGGATCCATTATCGATAACCAAAATTTTTTCGAAGGCATCTTTTCCTAAAATTCTGTAGAGAGAAAATATCAGGTACGCCATAAATTTTTTGGTGTTAAAATTAACGACTACGATAAAGATTCTGCTCCGGCAATCATCGATGTTCAGCTTTAATTTTGGGTAATTAATTTTTTTCATCCCTAAGGTATATTGATTACTTCTGGCGCTTAGCTTCCAACACCTAAGCCCCTAATAACTTCGATGACCTGAGCGGAAAGCTCAAACAAGTTGAATACCAAAATTATAAATATTATTAGATATTTTATATTTATAGAAACTTGAAGGTAAATATTATCGACCTTGTTATCAATTATTACCTCCACTTATTTTTTCTTACAATTGGACTGGCGTTTAATTTTGGCTTTTAAGGCTTCCTAGATGAGTTTGCGAACTCGTTTCTTCTCAGGGCCAGTTTTAAATTGTCTGCTACAATGCGACCTAAGAACATACCTGCCTTGTGGTTTATCTGAAACTCAGGGGATGTCATTGGGAACAGTCTTTCTTCCAAATTAGGTTTACATTCTTCATGCAGGCATCATAGCCTTCGATAAGCCCTTTCGAATCGCTGATGTCTTCCCATTATTTTTCATTTTCAGATGCTTTTTGGGCTTCTAAATAGGATTCGTAAATATCTTCGAGGTATTAAAGACGTTTCAAATCTTCCTGAAAATGGTTCGATACCAGTCCGGTAGGGGCTACATCAATGGTACCTAAAAGCCTGGTTTTTTTCGTTTTATCCTTGCTTTCGCATAGAAAATCCTGTAAAGATGCTACTTTAGCTTGCGCTAAAGCATACAATCATGAAGGTTTTGTTTGTCACCTACAGCAAACTCGCCAAAAAAGAAGGTAAGATATCGTTCATTGGCGTACTAAAACGCTGTTTTAGGTTAATCGCTCATATTGACAGAACCGATATCAAAACTCATGTGGTGAATTTGGGCGTGCTTCCGCTCGAAGACCCATTGGTAAAACAAGTAATGCCTAAAATCCAAGTCCATGATATTGACAGACCCGATAGAAGCATGATAGAATTATTTCTATTCTCACTTCGAGTGACTTCTGGCCGGAACAGAACAAACTATCTTCTGGATAAGGTACAGCCTGATCTACTGGTGTTGGGTGAATCTCCCCTGAGTGGAATGATGCGTTTGATATCCTTAAAAGCCTTCAGAAAGGGAATTCCACAAGTCTGCATAGAAAACTATTACAACGAATATCAACTGGCTCATTTCGAAAAAGAATACCCTTGGATTGCACATTGGATACTGCTCGGACTGCCGCTGGAAAATAGCTATGGAAAAATTGCTGAAAACGCTGTTTTAGTGCCACCATTAGTGCAACCGGCATCCCTAGCCAAGACTGATGAGAAGGTAGATATTACCATCCTTGGTTATGATGTAAACGTGGCATTGCTGGGCTTGGAGGTACTCAGGAAACTCCCTGAAAACACTTGTGGAAGATTGATTTACTCCAGCAGACTGCAAAAAAGAATTTCTAAAATAAAACAAACGGCCAAAGGGCTGAACCTCACCTATGAAGGCATGCCCTCAGAAGCAAAGTTGAGTGGATATCTGGCCAATTCTAAAATAGTGGTTTGCAAAAGTGGTTTTCAGCAAATTGTAGAATGCCTTGCGCAGGGCACACCAGTATTAATTTATGATGCTCAGGGCGGAGTTCCTCCTGTTTTGCTATCTGAACATATGCGGCCCTATGCTGAATACTTCCCAAGCGAGACAGACGATTGGAGCAGTCTGTTGGAACATGCCAACAGCTGGCTAGATGAAAAGCCGCAAATGCCATGGGTTGAGCAGGTGCTCAAGATCAAGCAGCCCGTAGAATACGCGGCTAAACATTTGGAAGATATATACACGCTAGTGGAATCAAATATTGATTCCGAACAGGAATTGCAACAAGATTAGCTACCTAAGCCCATTCCACCATTCACATTGATAATCTCTCCGGTAATATAGCTCGCTTTTTCTGAGGCCAGGAATGCCGCAAGATTTGCAACATCTTGAGGAACACCTATTTGCTTCAGTGGAATATTCTGAAGGATCTCTTCTTTGGCTAAATTTTGCACACGCTCGGTCATATCTGTATCAATGACTCCCGGAGCAATCGCATTCACACGAATGCGTTTTGGAGCAAGTTCAATTGCGGCTGAAATTGTTAAGGAGTTGATTCCCCCTTTTGAGGCTGCGTAATTGGCATGCCCTCGACCACCACGGGTAGCGGCAATTGATGAAATGTTGATGATCGAACCTTTCTTATTTCTCATCATATGGCGGAGACAGGCTTTCATCGTAACGAAGGTGCCGGTAAGATTGGTTTTGACAACCTGCTCCCATTCGTCCAAATTCATAAAACCCATTAACTGGTCCTTAACTACACCGGCATTACAGACGAGAATATCAATTTTTCCCAGCTCGGAAATGGTAAAAGCCACCATTTCATCGACCTGTTCCTCCTGTGCTACATCCGCCTGAAAACACGCAGCTTTGCCTCCTAAATCTTCAATTTCCTGAACGAGGGATTCTGCCAATTCCTTTGAGTTATTATAATTCACCAGCACTGAAGCTCCCTCCCTGGCAAACTCAAGGGCTATCGCCCTACCAATTCCTCTTGACGCTCCAGTAACCAGAGCTACCTGATCTTTCAAAATTCCCATAATGCTAACCAACCAAAAGTGATAGGCCGCCATCGGCCACCAATGTTTGTCCTCTTATCCAATCTGATTCCGGGCTACACAAAAACGCCACTATGCCCGCCATGTCTTCAGGAGTGCCTACCCTCTTAGCCGGAGTCCGTTCTGCAAGTGCATCAACCACCTCATCAAAATCAGGTAGCAATCTGGTGCTTGGCGTATCTATAAAACCACCGCACACCGTGTTCACGTTGATTCCTATCGAAGCGAATTCAACTGCAAAATATCTGGTCATGGCTTCTATTGCGGCTTTGGCTGCTCCGAGCCCCATATACCCTGGCGTATAGAAACGCGAGCCCAAACTGCTGAGCCCAATAATCCTTCCTCCACCATTAATCTCCATAAGCTTCGCGGCCCGTTGAGAACCCAACAAGAAGGCACTTGCATTGAGGTCAATCATTCTAGACCACTCCCTGTATTTAACTTCAGTGCTTGGTTTGAAGGTCGCTCTGGCGGCATTGCTTACAAAAACATCCAAGCGGCCATGAGTCTCTTCTATCTCATCAAACATTTTCTGAAGCAGTTCGGGTCGGCCCAAGTCAACACGAATCTCTGAGGCATTAACCCCTAACTCCAATAATTCTGAGACCGTTTTGCGAGCCGCCTCTTGATCCAGGCAGTAGGAAACAATTACGTGAGCCGGTTTCATAAGGGCCAACCGCAACGCAATGGCCTTTCCAATACCTTTGGAGCCTCCAGTGATTAAAACTACTTTGTCGTTAAGGTTTGCTTCCATTCAGTATGCTATTCATATCGATTTCAAGACCTGTAGTGAAAAGTTAAACTAAGAATAAATTTTGGGTGAATCATCAACGCTTCGATTGTTGAAGCGACCAAAACACTAAATAAATCAATTGATTTTAATAGATCAGCCAGGACTTGGATTCAATCGGATGTTCAGTATCATGGACAATCATCGTTTCAATTTTGGCTAAATCTTCTTCAAAACTATGAGCTCCAGTGGCCTGAAAAGCATCCGATGCATATTGCTCAGGGTTTGGAGCGTAGGTACAAAAAAGTGCATCAGCTGCGGCAAAGGCAGCTGATGCCGCTAAAGGAGCGGAGTTTAATAATGCCTGCGATCCTGCAATACTAGCAGCATTTGCAATAGCAGTGAACCAATCATGATATTGGCCATCAAGACTAAATTGATGAGCATGCTCCACCGCTTTTCTTACAACCATTCGCTGATGCTCAGATGCACCAGACCATGTGTCAAAAGAGTCACTAACTTTTTCTGCCGAGAGTGCAGCAAACCTAACTATCTCTTGTAAGGGAAGTTTCTGCAATCGAGCTATTAGCTCTTCCTGTTTAGCATTTGGCACAGCAAATCCCATAAACTACTTCAAAGTAATAGTTATGCGCATTCGTGACCCATGACAAACTCCGAAGTCAGTAACAATTATCAATTGTTACTGACTAGGTTCTTACCAGAGTGAGAGGAAATGTATGACCCGGAGCTAAAGTAACAGTTCCTGTTACAGTATTCGGATCCGTGAAGTGGCCCTGAAAATTGTAAATGTGTGAAGCATTAATCTCAATAGAAAGATTCACACCTCCGTTTGTGGCATTTGTCCCCATTGTTGTGAATGGAGTTTTCTGAGCCGGGCTTTTTGGATTAAATAATTCTCCATTTCCGGTTACATTTGTTCCTGTCTGAGTCAAATTCATAGTGACTCCAACGATCGACCCCGGACCATTTTCCCAGTTTCCTGTTAAACTATAATTGCTTTCTGCTTTGTCCGCACTACCCAGAGCGGAGAAAAAATTGTCAAAATTATCGTACATGTCTTTACTTATTTAAGTCTATTATTAAAGATAAGCCATTTTAAATCATATTTAAAAATTTTATTCATCTTTGAAATCTATTTATTATTATGGCTTGTCCATTCAACACTCAATTAAAATTATTATGTTAGAGCATGACTTATGGATTTTAACCTAAATTTTAATTAACAGGTAAATAATGCCCAGTCAATACGGAGAAGATCAAATAATAAAACGCTTTTTTGGAAAGAAGAAAGGCGGTTGCATGGTAGACGTTGGGGCGGCAGACGGAATCGATGGTTCCAACTCTGATTACCTGATCAATAACCTTGGATGGTCGGCTCTTCTAGTTGAGCCCCACCCGGGATTTGCTAACCATTTAAGGGTGATCTATAGGAAAAACAAACGCGTAAAGGTGAAAGAGGTGGCCATCGCAAAATCCCGTGGACAGCTTACCATGTATCTTGCAGGATATTGGTCTACCTTGAGCCATGATTTTGCAAAACAAGCGAGTTCAGATTTTGGATTTGATTATGAAGAAGAAACCGAAGTAGAATGCTGGCCTTTGGCTAGTCTTTTACCAGAAGTGGGGCATCCTCGAACAATTGACTTTCTCTCAGTTGATGCTGAAGGCATCGACATAGAAGTATTACAAAGCATGGATTGGGATACCTATAATGTTAACTTGGTTTGCTGTGAGTTTAATGCAACAACCAGAGAAGCAACCCTTAAGGCAATGGAAGAAATAGGATTTGATGTATACGATGAAACGCCAGGAAATCTTTTCTTTCAGAATCCTAATTTTGTGACTCCATGGTACAAACGAATTTTTAATTAAATATGGACATAAAAGAATTTCAAGAATACTGCTCATCGCTGGATGATCCCAGCGAGAAGTTACTGGCCGAAATCTATTCCCTCTATGAAGGCAAGTGGCCCATATCACTCAAGGACCCAGATCTTCGGACATTACTAACCACCATTTACAGAGCAACCTCCTATTTCCGTCCAAGAAATGTTCTCCAAACAGGTACCTTCCTTGGAACAAGTTCTGTGGCTGTAGCGATAGGTTTAGAAGAAACCTCAAAAGGTATGCTGTACACAATCGACCCGGAGCCACCCGAGTATTTTCGTGTAGACAATCCAGTTGATGCGGCTAGAAATGTCATTGGATCATCCCGACTAGCTCCCTACGTAAAATTCATCAGAGGCTATTCCACGATTCCACTTGATGCCACCAGAATTGACCTGATTCCTGCCCCGCATTGGCAACTGCAAGCAGCTGGAGCAGAGGCTGAATTTGACCTCTATATAATAGACGGGGATCACACGCATTGGGGTTGTTTTCTTGATCTTATGTATGGGGTAACTCTAATGGCCAAGGATGGTCCCGGAATTATTCTCGTTCATGATTATCTCGGAATTCCAGACGTGCGCAATGCCGTAGATGAGTTTCGAAGACATTATCCCAAGACAATGATGCGAGTTGTTCCATCACCATCAGGAATCGCCATTATCCAACTATAGTTATATAATACATGGATCTTTCAGAGCATACTTTAATTGAACTCACAGATGTCGTCATGCGATTTAAGCATTGCGTAGAAATGGGAGATGTGGGGACCTTGCACTCACTCTTAGTCTCAGATTCACAGTTGAATTTGAACGGCCGATTCCTAAGTCGAGAAGAATTCCTGGAAAGGGCTGAGACCTGGGTTCAAGAATATCAACGACCGAACCTCCGATTTGACTCGATCGAAGATTGCGAAGTCAATGATTCAAAAGGATTTATTAGCCAAACTGTTCAAGCCAACTGGATTGATACGGAGTCCTGGGAAGAAAACACAAAGCATGGATTAATTACGTTTGAACTCATTAAACCTGACCCTATGGAGCCATGGAAGGTAACTGGATTAACCATTGCCGCAGTTCCCTCATCCATTATGCAGGTATTAGGAATGGGAAAAGGTCAGAACTTTGGATTCCTGCCAACTCAATTGAGTTCGGTTGAAGGGGAAGGAGATGTCTATAGATTTAAAGTATGAAGCACCACCCGACAACTTTTAAAACTTCGGAAATCCTCGAGCTACTTTGGGCTTACCAGGGAGTCATTGGGATTCGTCCGTTTAGTGAAGGCAACAGAGAATTTCTTGACGTACTTTTCGGGGCATCGCGCAAATTGGCAGTCGCCTTAAAAAGGACACCCATTCCACAAAACATCAATCGAAATGATATAGCCACCTTGATTGGGCTTATTGATGAACAGGCGGTGACAAACCATACCCAGATTTCTCCCAGAATTCTGGACCTTGTTGATAAGCTCAAAGAGCGACTGAGTGAGGCAGATTCAAAACCAACTATTCAAGGAAGTTTGAGCGAATTGAGTACTGATTACTCGCGCATTACGGCAATTTTTGGCCCTGCCTCAGGCTTGGGAGACCAGATAACTTTTTTCCAGTTTTTTAGCGCCTTGAAAAATCATTGCCCCGATGCAGAGATTATCGTGTACAGCTTGTATCCGGATATTTGGAAGAAGCTAATTCCCGGGGTTAAGGAGATTGAATTCAGGGGTGAGCCAATGCGTCCATTTGAGGACATGGCCAAGGTCACAAGCGAAGAGGAATATCAACAATCAGAACTTGTGTTTTATGCAGATTTTGAATCGTTTGATCTCCACAAAAAACTAGTGCCGCCCAAACCGAACAGGGATGTTCTTGAGTTGGCAATGGGCAGGTGGAAAGTTTCAATGAATGAGCAGAATTCGCCCTGGTATAAGGTAAAGGTATTCAACGCGCTGACTTATAGAAACAATTACTCTTATGTAGACGCCTTGTCCGGTGACCTGCTTGGCGTCAAACTTCACAATGCGCTGTGGAAACCGGTTGTCGATTATCAGAACAACACGGATACCAAATCGACTTTTAAGGTCTTCCTGAATACCTTCTCATCAAAGGAGCTTCCCTACACCCCTGAGCATTGGGCCCAGCTTGTTCTTGAAATAAAAAAGAAGGCCCCGCGCGGGGTAGTGCTCGAATTAATTGTCTTTCCCGGATTGGATAAGCTAACCCAGGATTACGTGGCAGGAATACTCAAGCACATGAAGACGTACAATCCGGAAATGCAAGCTAAGGTACTTGCTCATCCAGACGGTTCAGAGGTTAACCCACAAAACGCCATTGATGCAATTCTTAGTCAGGTTGCGGACTTCGATTGTTGTATAACTTTAGACACCTTCACGGCTCACCTGCTCCCTTTATTCGGTCTACCTACATTTGTGATTGCCTATAAAGAAAACTATGAATTTTGGGTACCAAGTCCATGGACATTTTATGTAACTCTTAAAACGGTTGAAAGCCATCTCCCTGAATTGATGGGTAATGTGATTCAGACCATGAGAAAAGTTCAGCCTGGAAATGAGGCTATGCAAAAAGTTGTTGCAGCTGGTGAATACGCAAAGGCTGACTGTTTTGATGAGAACGCAGTGCAGAATATTGTTGGAACTCTCAACAGCCTTTTACAAAACATCGACAAGGAGTTTCCTTATTTATGGCAAGCCAGACAGTGGTTGTTTAAGTGGTCACAACTAGCAGCAGCCGACAGGTCAGATCCAGTGGATTCTGGTGGTTTGTACCCCTTCTTATTTGCCTGGACCAGCTCTGAATTTTATAAGTTGTTGTATCTTTTGTGCAGCACAAAAAAAGAAAAGAAAAAGTCAGCTAAAGCAAGAAAAGCACCTCAACGGAGTAGTGTTTGAAACATAGGGTATTTACAAAATGACAAGTGGCCTGGTCAAGCCATCAAACATGTATGAACCAACTCACTGCAATAGTTTTCAATTGATTGACGGTATATGAATTCCAAAAAGAAGGGTTTAAGAGACTACTATAAAATCTCCACGAAAGATGCAGTACTTGATATTGGATGTGGGGCCAAGCCTTTCCCTTTGGCCACTCATCTTGGAGATGTAGACGTTGATTTTTGTAAGGAATCACTTAAGAATGCAGGAGATCCGCGCCCATTTACCGAAGCATCGGTTATGGCGTTACCGTTTGATGACAAATCCTTCGATTTCATTTTTTGCACTCACGTACTCGAGCATGTAACCGACCCAGCCAAGGCCTGCCAGGAGATAATGCGTGTAGGTAAACGCGGATACATAGAATGTCCGCGTGCCTGGATTGAAATTCTTTGGGAGTCTGAGGATCACAAATGGCTGGTCACGCTGGATGAGAATTGCCTGACCTTTAAGGAGAAAACCCAGTTGGACCAAGTCAACCTGATTGGCACAGAAATTTTCTCATTAAGTGATGATATCCTGTTCAAGAATTTTTGGCATTTGCCAGAGGTAAAGGCTATGCGAAATGTACGGTTTTACTGGGAGGGCACTTTCGATTTCAAGGTTGTTCCGGCACATGAGAGAAACAATGATGGAATGCACCGTTGGTTTTATTCAGCTGATGAACCAGAATGGGGTTTTGAAGCTCCTTCGAAGGTTCGGACCTTGATTCGGTCTAATATTCAACGTAAGTTGCGAGAGAAGGACCAATGAAAAAGCAAGCACTAGACTTTGTTGTTCCACACCACAGTAAGGCCCTAACCTGGGTCGCAAACAAGATTAATAAGTTCTATTTCTCCAGACATTTTCGGCATGTATGGCTTTCCGAAAAGTATGCACCAGATGACTCCAAGAGTACTGTGTATTTTATGAATCATGGCTTATGGTGGGATCCAATCATTTGCTTACTCTTGAACGAACTGGTCTTCAAACAGCAGGCGCTCTATTTGGGAGACGAAAGAATATTGCAAAGACGTCCGATATTATCCCGATTAGGAGGTGTTCCAATGAGTGGAGATCCCAGCAAAACGGAGTACTTGAGATATCTCGTCAGCAAGCTACGTGAACCTGGAGTGGGTTTGTACATGTATCCTGAGGGAAAGGTTAATGGTGGCTATGATAAAGAGCTCGAATTCAAAAATGGTTTGGCCTGGATTTCTCTTAAGTGTCCAGAAGTGGAATTTGTTCCGGTCGCCATCACCCCCCACTTAAAATTTACACCCAAACCTCAGCTGTTCCTGGCTGTCGGGGAAAAATGCAAGTTCCCAAAAGCCTCACAATCATTAGAAGAACGCACACTATTTCTTCAAAAGACCTTACAAGATTTACTGAACGAAAATAACTCACTGGCCAGAAACCCAAACCATACGTTTGACCGACTATTGTAGGCCTCATTGCGACCCCCATGGCATAAACCAGTTGTGAGCCGATGTTTGTGTCTTCACAAATATCTTTCTTCGAAGTAAAGTGCTTAGCAAATTATATCCGGTTCGTTTGTAAGGACACAAACGAACGCGGCAAGACTGGTTATCAAAAGGTCTGTCTCGGCCTATTAGGCCATCATTTCGGAATTTTTCTTCCAACGTTTCAAAAAGGAAGAAAAATATCCGGAATCTCGCCAATTCGAAGCTTTGAGATACCTGCCTTTGTAGGCAGACAGGCCGGAAAAATAGTCCATATGAAAAATTTATGGGCTCTTTTTCCGGTATGACGCCTTGTTTATGTCGAACTCAGGCTAAATCAGGTTGGCAAAAGAGGCTCATTTCTTAGCGATTATCCAGGTAACAATTAGGTTCTCATCATCATTATCAGTCGCAATTTTTTCTAAGGCAGTACCTGGATCAATTTGTTGCCATCTCAAATCCTTATTAATCATAAGATCAACAGCCGTACCATTTCCCCATCCTTCGCATTGATATATCTCACTAAAATTTTCACACAACACTTCAAGGCCATCAGGAGTGAATCTCCAGAAATCAGTAGGACATTTGTGCACTGGATTCATTAAGCAAGTTGTGAGAATGTTCCAGCCATCTTTTTTTAATACTCTGTAAATTTCATTTACTGCAATAAAGGGATTCCTCACATGTTCCATCACCTGATCAGAAACCACAAAATCAAATGAGTCGTCAGGGTATGGCAGTTTATGGATATCAACTTCTGGATACTCAACATTCACAATTTCTGAGGCCGGGTGAAATAAATTTCCGATAAACCCGGCTCCGCTGATACACAAAACCCTACCC
This sequence comes from Roseivirga sp., assembly GCA_029262895.1. Taxonomy (GTDB): domain Bacteria; phylum Bacteroidota; class Bacteroidia; order Cytophagales; family Cyclobacteriaceae; genus Roseivirga. The sequence goes on along the minus strand of JAJCYM010000045.1, from coordinate 43,352 downwards.
CTCCTTTCTTGATCAAAGAACTCCTCAATCCTTCTATACATTTGATATCTTGTTAAATGCACCATAGCCGTTAGTTTTTGTAAAAAGTATAATAGAAGGCCAGAATCCCTTTCTGGTCAAAGTTTTTCATAAACGTATTTTATACCAAATCAAATATGCATTAGTATTAGGTAATTACTCCGGCATTCGTGAACATTTGGGCCAGGGCCCCACGGTTCTCTGGAGGTAATTGTTGAACAGAACTCCACATTCGCATGACGTAACTACGAATCACCAAAGGGTAGTCCTCCTCTTTATAAACCTGATGTGTAAAGGCATTTACCTGTCCTAGCTCACCATCTATACTCGTATCGCCAAAATCGTTGACAACCTGAGAGAGTTCATCCATTTGATGCAGGATCGAGTGAACTATGGGGCCGATATCCTTCTTCATTTTTCTTATGAATGGGCTATACAGCACCATGTTGTAAGCAACCGATTTGTTCGCTATAATGGCCAAGTACTGACCCTCATTCAGTTCTTTGGGTGCGCAATGTTCAGACAGCACTCCCGCGCTAACCTTCTCCCACCAATCACCTACGTCATTGGCATGATCTTTCAGTCCTAGGTCATTGAGACGTTTCAAACTGAATTGAAGCATCTGCATTCCGACCAGCATAGACAGCCCACAGGACAAATGAACCGGATGTTCAGGATGTGCTTCTCGCAAAGTTCCTACAAGCGTTATGTGATGCTCTTTGAACGTTGGGTGATAATCCAGCCCATCATCTAAAAGCCTAAAGCAAACGTAAGCTAACATGCTATAGACGAACTCATTAAGAAAATCTTCCTCATTTGGTTCATCAACCAAAGCGACAAGATTCCCAGCATTCCATGCCACCCACTGCATCCAGATCAAATATTTCTTCCCCCCTTCGGTGGTTGTACGCAAGAATTCTTCCAACCTGGGATCGGCACATTGATTTGATCTGAACAATTCCAGCTCGGACAAATATTTTGCGGTGGCAGCGTGAACAAATTCATTGATCTTGTCTTGTTCTCTCCCAGAATGAACGTTCGCAACTGTCCTTATTTCCTGTTGCAACAATCTCCATTGCTCTTGCTCCTCTTCAGTATTTGTTATTTCGCTCATGCGGGTCTATGTAAAAGATAATATCAGATCAAAACCTATAGTTCCACTAGCCTAGAATGGACGAATTGGTGAATATTTTGATTTATATGAATATAACTATTAATGACAAGCTTATTCACGATCAGCCCATTGTATTTTGGAAAATTTCGGTGTTAGTACAGAATATTTTTTGCGAAAAAAGCCCTTTCGATACTCTATATGGCGGATATCCATTTCGTAGTCCTGAGCGATTTTCAGACCTAATCGATAACTGGATTTTCGATCAGTGTCATCGATGAGTATGGATGTGGAGGGATGGATACATTCTGGCAATACTCGCAAAACACCAGATCGGCCTTTAAGGCCCAAAGGGCCATCGATTAGGATAAAGTCAAAGGGATAGGTCGGTGACCAGTCATACCATGGTGGAGAATCTACCAAGGGAGCAATAACTACTGAGTCGCAACTTGGGGCGTACCGGCTGTTATCTTCCAATGCTACATGATTACAGCCACGATTTTCAAACCAGACGGTACTTTGACCACTACCAGTTTCAAGGGTGAACATGTTTGGAGTCACATGCTCTTCCAAGGCCTTTAGAATTTCAGGTGAAACCATCATAAATGGCTTGAGGATGTTATCCAGCCTACGATGAAACCAAGCAATTATAAACATAACATTTAGGTTGCGGGTTGCCAGGGTGACTTGACCCTCAAAAGTTCACTACGAAGAAACTTGTCCACCTCATCTTTTTCGGCAAATCTTGCTGTCCCATCCGGTTCAAAGGCAAAAACTAGCTCCATGCTAGCACAGCGTCTCCCTTTATTTCGAATTGTAGCTTTGCAAATACCGGATTCCGGTCTTAGGTCTACCAGTTTGGTAGTGACCTCCAATTCCTGATTCGGTGGTACGAAATCACGAAATTTAGCATCTCTAATAAAGACAAGAACTGGAAACACGAAATACCCTCTCTGATCGTAAGCAGTCGTTTGAATCAACAGTCCGCTTAGTTGTGCACCAATTTCCGTTAGCAATACACCTGGGGTAACAGGAAAGCTAGGGAAATGGTGTTTAAAAAGGGAGTCCGGATAATTTGTATAGGCAATACCCGCGGCATTTGATCCGGGTATCACTTCTTGCACAGAATCAATAAGTTGCCAGTTCATATTGTTAGTTTTAATCTTTGTTCTTCTATTTAGAGTTCACCCCTCCGGCTTGATCGACCAAGTGTCGAAACGCAGCAGCCCATCCACTCCTTAGTTCATTAATTTTATCATTGATATCAGAGACCTGATCTTGTTCATTACTCGCCAGGGTCTTCAAACCTGAATGCAATTCATCAGAAAAAGCTTTGGTATCATCGGTGATATTAACCGCGATTAACCCGGCTGACAAGTAAGAGGCGAAGCTATCTATGTTCAATTGTTGTTCCGGCTGATCGGTAAGCAGAGCGAGAAAAGGGATTTGGTGAAAATACGCCTGTGACAATGCTCCCATGCCGGGACTGGAAACAAAAAGACTGGCTATCGCCACTTTGTCACCAAAATTTCGGTCGGTGGCAACCCAGCCCTTACGAGAGCTGTAATTTTCACACACACCATACAATTCCATACCCAGTGCCTTAACTGCCGATTCAATTGCCTCGGCTATTGACACGTTCTGGAATTGAGGGTTTAAATAGCAAACCAGTAACTTTTTATTTGCATCCACTTCGAGTTGGTTTCGAACCTCCGCCTCTGAGGTAGTCATGGCCCCAATGATTGGTGGAAATGAGAATTTTCGACTCTCCGTCTCATCAGAGAGGTCCGGACTGTCCGTTGAGGGCGTGAATGAATGTTTGATCTGACCAAAACTGAGCCGCATGTACCTAAGTATGATGAATCGAAATATTGGCCGGATCAGTTTGCCGGGATATTTGTCCAGAAATGAAAATGCGGCATTCCAGAGATTCTCACCGTAGACTTGTACAACTTTGAGTCCTCCAAAGAGTCTGTTCCACATTGGAGCCAGTACGAGCAAAGTCGGTTGAAGTGAATCGTTGACGATGAAAACCTTGTCTTTGCTGAAGCGCTTTAGTCTAATAAAATCTCTTAGCCCCAGCCATGGCAACAATATGTATTTGAATACTGAAACGATGGTTCGGAAATGCAGCACATTCTGATTTTCATCAAACTTAATTAACAGGTATTCTGAGAGTAATAAGGACTCATCTCCCATACTCCGAAGGAATGCCTGGCCTTCTTTCGAAGTTGTGATCAAATCAACCTGAATACCCTCAGCCGCAAGCAACTCCTTAACCAAGTGTGACCGCATCAAATGCCCCCTAGTATCTGCCACAGCTAAATAGCCAATTCGGATTTTGTCCTCCTTTGAATTGAGTTTCGCGGACAGCCCTTTTTCGTTAACACGGGTCAGTCCCTGACCCTCTCGAGCACGCATATAAACGTTCTTATAGTCATCATATGATGTCCGAAACAAATAATCCTGGATAGGACTCATCAATCCAAAATGCCCCGTTACTCTGGCATGGTGCATCGCGTGGAATGATGGGGTTCCAACCAGGTATCGAAGAACCCCTTTGACAAATATGGACGGAGTGCCTTCAACATTTGAGTGCCCGTTTATACTTTGGAAGTAATAAAAACCAAAGAAAAGCAGTAGCCCTGGCAGCGTGATGGGCAGCCACCACGAAATTACAGCTGCGAATCCCAACGAACCCGCCGTGAGGATGCATTTTTCACCAAAAGAGAACTGCAGACCACTAAAAGGGCTTATCACGGAGGATCGGTGATGCGCAATATGAAGGGGCCAAAAGAGTTTCGTGTGAAGAAGTCGGTGTGTCCAGTAAAACCAAATCTCAAAAAACACGAAAATAACAACAAAGGTGAGAAGCGTAAGCGATACTGTAGAAGGGGTGAATCTAATCCAGTCCAATTGAATGAGCATATAGAAAACAATTCCGTCTAGTGGAATTACCCAGGACGCTTTAATTTCTTTAAGGAAGGTCTCCTTTGATCGCTGGATGTCATACACCAGGTGGTGGGAGAATCCTCTTTTGAGGATGAATGCGAGCAGGATCATAAAGAACTTGCCAAAGCCCAAAAACAGAGTGGCAAATAGTATCATCGTTCCGAGGCTATTACGATGGCCGCGTGCTTATATCCATAGTCGCTGTTCCAAACCAAGGCAGTAGAACAATCTAAGTTCAGTACTTCTGCAGATACATTAAAAGGCAGCTCTTCTAAGGGGTTGGTACAGTTGACCAAGGGAGGGACAACCTGTTGTTTAAGCCCCAAACATGCATGGGCAAATGACTGTATTCCGGATGCTGCTCCTGCAAAGCCCAATGCTCCTGTAGCTGCTGTGTACTGCAAAGCAGAATCACCATGATCCAATTCACGAACGGTGTGAATTTCCCTCATGTCATCTTTAACGGTTGCAAGACCGGTGCCATAGATAACATCCACATCACTAAATTTCATTGAAGCTCTTTGCAGTGCCTTTGATGTAGCATTAAATAATGCCCTATCCGAGTGATCTGGGGTATTGGATGATCCGTTTAACAGTGCAGAGGTGTCAGTCGCCTCCCCGATTCCGCGAATGGAAGCTAATATAGGAGCAGTTCGTTTCAATGCTGATGTTCTGCTTTCCAAAATGACAAAAGCCGCACCTTCACTTGGAGCAAAACCATTCCGGTCTGTGGAAAAAGGGCGACATGCACTTTCCGGATGCTCTGTATTGCTCGAAAGACGATCATCAATGATATTCGCAGCCAAAGATTCGGCATTCAACAGTGAGTCATATGCGCCTACAACAGCAATGTCTATTAAGCCCTTTCGAATGGCAGAGGCCGCGGTGGCAATTGCCTGAAGGCCTGATACCGGACCGTTGGTGATATTCAGGTTAGGACCATTTATTTGATGTTCTATCGCTACACCACAAATCGCGGAATTCGGCAGCCCTTTGACTAAGAATAATGGGTCAATCAAATTCATCCCACGTTTTCCAAAGGCTGAATAATCAAAAGTATCATCTTCAATACACTCAAATAAGGCTGCGGCAAACTTGTTCATTTGCACATCAAGTGCTAATGATCCAACGTAGATACCTGCCTCATTCAACAGGGTAGTTTCATCCGATAGGCCCGCATTCTCTATAGCTTCGCCAGCTGCCACCATAGCATATTTAGCAGTTGGTGCTAAGAGTTTTCGAAGTGAACGATTCGGAATCATTTGCCTGGCATCAAATCCACTAACTTTTGCGCAAGGATATATAGTTGGAAAGTTGAATTCCTCAGTATTTCCATTGACAGCCGATTTTCCATTAAGCAGATTCGAATAATGAGTTGTCGAGTTGAGTCCAAGAGGGGAAACAATACCCACCCCGGTGATTACAACAGACTTATCAATTTCGGTGCTTGTATTTGTCATTTTAGGCATCTATTGGTCAAAGGCATCTAAGCGTTTTCTTCAACTTGAAATTTCTTTGCTACTACGGTGGCGTTTTGCCCTCCAAACCCGAAAGAGTTTGACATGGCTACGTCTACATTTACCATTCTGGCTTTATTGGGAACAAAGTCCAAATCACACTCAGGGTCTGGATTGTGCAAATTAATAGTGGGGGCCACAATACCATGATTAATGGAATTTATAGCAGCAATCATTTCGATTCCTCCGGCCGCACAGACAAGATGACCTAATTGCGACTTATTAGAGCTAATCGGAATCTGGTATGCACGTTCTCCAAAAACGGATTTAATAGCCATTACTTCAACCCTGTCGTTTTGAAATGTAGCCGTTCCATGGGCATTAATATGGTCAACTTGCTCTGGTTTAATACCAGCATCTTCCAGGGCCCTTTCCATACTGAGGTGAGCTCCTTTTCCCGTTGGATGAGAGTCAGTAAAGCGATAGGCATCAGAAGAAGTACCATTACCGACTATTTCGGCATATATCTTCGCATTGCGATTTAAAGCATGCTCAAGCTCCTCCACAATTAAGATTCCTGCACCTTCTCCAAGAACAAAACCGTCACGATCTTCATCAAACGGGCGTGAGGCCTCTTTGGGCTTCTCATTTTGGGTAGAAAGCGCCCCGAGCAAGGTGAATCCAGAGACATAGATTACCGACAACATACTGTCCGTTCCACCAGTCACTACCACTTCAGCATCGCCATCCCGAATTAACTCACAAGCTTTTCCAATGGCCTGAGTCGCTGATGCACAAGCACCCTGGGCGAGATAGTTAGGGCCACATAATCCTCCCCAAGCCGCCATCAGCGCAGTCACAGATGGCATATCGGTTTGAGTGATTAGTCCAGGGTTTTGCTTGCAGAGCCTCAGGTAATACTCCAAATTCATATCACCCCCTTTGAGTAACTCTCCCGGATTCAATAACCGGCTTTCGAGCAATGGAAAGGAGTAAGCTCCAACACAAACACCAATGGGCGTCTTGTCTATTTCAGGGCCATTCAATCCTGCATCTTCCAGTGCTTCATCCATGGCCAGCACGCCAAAACGTGCAGCTCTGCTCATTTTGTCGAGCAGGCCATGCTTGTCCTCTTGTTGGATATTCTCAAGGTTTATTTCACCACCAATCCGAACCGGGAAATCACGACTGTCAAACTGTTCGATTTCCTTTATTCCCGATTTACCAGCGATCATTGCCTCCCAGGTTTCAGAAACATTATTCCCAAGGGAAGTAATTGCTCCCATGCCACTTACCACAACTCGCTTTCTGGCTTTCATCCTGCTCAGCTCATTAGTGCCTTGATATCTTCCATAAGAATGTCCGTGGCCAGGGGCATTGGATATACCTTTTCACAATTTGGACAATGCAAATCAGGTGTTCCTTTGGCTGACTCATTTGGAACATTGCAGTCGGTGCATTCCTGGGGAATTTGAGACTTTACTTCGAGCAACCTCAGGATCACCCGAACAATGGATGCTGGCGTGAACAAACGGTGCACCTCGTATACTTTTAGGCCAGGTTTTAGAAGATTCGGATCAAGTTCCGGCATACTTTTCCGCAAAAGTGAAATGCCTAAATCTGTAATAAGTCCATCCTTCATCAAATCTTCCTTTTCCCAGAATCCAGAGGCGATGTATAATGGGTCTATTCTTGGCAAGACTATCTGAAACTCTTGTTCTACGCGGTAAGACATGTCCAGAAGGTCCAAGGACTCTACACCTAAATCAGCATAAAGTGACGAATTTAATTCGACCTCTTCAACGTCAACCTCTATGACCTCTGCAATAGTCGTTCGTACTATCAGTTCGACTTCTTCTTGATTTCTTATCTTCATGTAACCCTTAATTTTACTTTTACTTATTTCTCTTTGCAAACATTATCCAGACTGGAGCTACCCCACAGCCACGCCTATGACATCAATATTTTAGAAACCATTTCTAGAATCGGAACTGATTTTGCGTTTCTGCGATAGCATCGCATCAGCACTTTAAAATCGTGGCACCAGTGATGATCAATGAACTAGCGTGTAGAATGGATTTGAAACTATGTTCTGCGATAAGCTTTTAATTTAATTTTAGTCAATATAATATCTAATTACAATAATTTCACTCAAGTCTTTTCATTTTTTATGATATCTATCTTGACAATATTCCAATCAGGGTCTCTCTGGATAATTACTGGGAGTAACCAATAATTCACAAGAAAGACTCACAGACAATTTTCTGAATTTTTTAGCAAAAAACAGATTTTTCCTTGTAGTATCAACCACTTAGTTCTTCACTAAATTCTCACCCACTTTATCATTAGTTGACCAATGGTTAAGAAGAATCATTAATGCCCAATCTTTCGTATCAGGGTTATTACCAATCTTGACTTTCAAGTTCGAATTCCTGTTCTTATCAATCCAATTAACACAATTGACCACCTTAGGCACACCATCTGAAACACTAATATCAGGCAAATTGCTCAAGAGGAAAGTGATCCTGACCATTGTTGTGGTTTGGAATATCATTGCTGTCCTCAATACTTCAAAAATATACATCTACAAATACCTGAATGATACGAATGCTTCCTGGACAAAAATAGCGCAGTACCAATTTGCATCCGTTTGGGTCTGGATCGCCATAACTCCTGTTCTCATTTATTTGACCCGGAAATACTATATAAAGAGGGCCAGGCTTGTCAGTAATACGCTCGTGTTAATTATCCATGGTATTGTCATCAGTGCAATTCACGCTTTTGGATCATACGGACTTGAATATTTCGTTAAAGATTTGTTTGGCCTTCTTCCCGAAGAGTCCGTATTCGAAGTGGTATTAAGTCTCAATCGACTCACCATCCCTCAAATTTTTGACAGTTTCGTTTATTATACTTTGGCACTTACTGTGCTGCATGGAGTGACTTATTATAAAGAGCTTGTATTGGAGAAAGCCAAAGCATTGGAGCTGGAAAACTCCATGAACGAACTGAAGCTGAAAAATCTCCAATCGCAGCTTCATCCTCATTTTCTCTTTAACGCGCTAAACACCATTTCAAGCCTAATTGAACGTTTCCCCAATAAGGCGATTGTTGTTACCAATGACCTTGGGGTTTTGCTTCGTTCCCATTTGCAATCGGATCAGTCTCAACTTCATGAGCTACGATCTGAACTCAATTTGATTTATAAATATCTCGACATACAAAAAGTGCGTTTTGAGGACAAATTGGAAGTTGAAATTGATGTTGAAGAATCCACTTTGAAGTATCCAATACCAAGCCTGGTCTTGCTGCCTATGGTTGAGAATGCCTTTAAACATGGCTTGGAACCTGATTCAAGAAATGGGAAACTCGGATTAAAAATTAAAGAAGTTGATTCCCGAATCATCATTACGGTTTCTGATAGTGGCTTGGGTATGAAGAGTGAATATGTGAAATTCGGAGTAGGGTTAACTAATGTTACTGAACGCCTCAAACTATTTTATGGTAATGAGGCCTCTTTTAAAATACACAATAATCCTGAGCGCGGAGTAATAGCCCAAATAGACATACCTAAAAAGCTGCTATGAAAATTTTGATCGTAGAAGACGAAATTCATGCTCGTGAAAAGATAAGGTCACTTTGTCTTAAGGACGATCCATCGTCATGGATTGAAGAAGCTACAGATGGAGCAAGTGCCATTTCCGTCATTGATCAGAAACAACCGGATCTTGTCTTTATGGACATCAACATTCCCGGCCCAAGTGGTGTTGAAGTAATACAAAAGATAAGGCACAAACCGGTAGTTGTTTTCATCACTGCCTATGATGAATACGCCATAGAGGCATTTGAACTACATGCTGTGGATTATATCTTAAAACCTTTTACGCATGAACGGTTTTATCAGGCAATGGAACATGCCAAAGCACAGGTAGCTTCTGGAAAGCATTTGGATACTAACAAGTACGAAGAAGTCCTAAGGACTTTGACCAAAGCAAAAAAAACCGATAGAATAACTGTCAAGGAAAAGGGGACCATCTTCTTTATTGACAAAGATGAGATTCAATGGATAGAGGCAAGTGATAGTGGAACAGTGATCAAATCCAACAAAGACATCTTCAATTCGAAAAGGACACTTTCCTCGTTTGAACAACTGCTGAGTGGGTCTGATCATTTAAGAGTCCACCGTTCTACAATAGTGAACACATCGTTTATCAAACAAATGGAGCATTGGAGAAAGGGAGAATATCTGATTACCATGAAGGATGGTAAACATTTTAGCTCAAGCAAAGCCTTCAGATCTAATCTGGAAAGATTAATCAAAGCCAATTAAGTCCTTTCCAAGGTAATTTAAGACCATTCTGCTCCAAATACTCAAGTCAGTCAAAGCTATCTGCGTTAGAGACAAGTAGCATGGCAAAACCACTATTCATTCTACTTAGTCTATGGGTAACCTATTCCGCTCTAGTTGGACAAGAGCTAAGCATTACCTCGCATGATGGTTTCGAGCTTAGTGCAAGGGTTTGGAAACAAAATAAAGCTGCTCCAGCTATTTTGCTCCTTCATCAGTGTGATGCCGATCAGAGCATGTACACACAACTTGCTGCCTTGCTATATCAAAAAGGTCTTCATGTAATTACTTATGACAATAGAGGGTTGGGCCTCAGTACAAACGCGGAATTTAATCTCAAGAAAGCCAAAAACAACCGAGAGCATTGGGATAAAATTATCAGTCACAACCAAGAAGATCAGGAAGCAATAATGGACTTCATTACTGATGATTTGGGTGTTGACGTCAATTCCATTGGGCTTTTAGGGGCAAGCTGCGGAGGGGCTAAAGTAATCGATCTATCCGCCAAATATAAAGGCAAGGTTAAGGCCATTGGCTTCTTGTCCACTCGCATGTCAGCGGCTATCACAGCACAGCTCAAACAAAGCCAGATACCAGCACTTTTCATTGCTGCTGAGGCGGATAAGGGGGCATTCAATACAGCAATAAGTGGTTTTTCCTTTTCCAAATCTGACGATTCCAAGCTCATTGTTTACAAGGGCAAGGCCCATGGATATCCTTTGTTCAAGAAAGACTCATCACTGGAAAAGACCATTGCTGAGTGGTTTTCAAAAGTTATGCTTCAATAAGACCGGCCATGTCAAACAGAATTCTTGTTATTGGAATCTTATTACTGAACTTCTTTCCAAAGAGCTTTGCACAGACCAACATTGGAGATGATGGTTTGGCCAATGCAGCCACTTTGGAATTCCCCAGTGGGATTGCTATAGATAGTAAAGGCAATGTATATATAGCCGAGCGTAGGGGCTGTCGAATCAGAAAAGTGGATTTTCAAACAGGAATTATTACCACCATAGCAGGCATTGGAGAACAAGGCTTTAGCGGTGATGGTGGGCCTGCCAACAAAGCCAAAATCAAACACCCTGAATTGATTTCAATTGATAGTCAGGATAACATAATTATTACTGATCGCGGCAATAGCAGAATTCGGAAAATCGACACCAAAAGCGGGATTATTACCACCATAGCAGGAAACGGAAAGGTGGGCTATAGAGGAGATGGTGGACCTGCAACGGAGGCCAGACTCTCCTATCCTTTTGGTGTATTGATTGCTCCTAACGATGATATTTACATAGCTGACACCGAGAACCATGTGGTGAGAAAGGTAGATGCGAAAACCGGTATTATCACCACGGTAGCAGGTAACGGAAAGGGCACATTTGGAGGAGATGGAGGCTTGGCCACGGATGCAAGTTTGCAACGGCCACACAACTTCGTTTTTGATGAGGTTGGTAACCTGATCATAGGGGACAGTGAAAACCAGAGAATAAGAAGTGTTGATCTTGAAACTCAAAAAATTGAAACCCTCTATGGCAAGGGAGACAGGGGTTTTTCTGAGGATAGCACTCCAGGAAATCTAGCAAAATTCGGCTATTTCGGCAGCTTTATTCTTTACAAAGGCCAACTTGGATTTACTGGCTGGATCAATAAGAGGATTCGGACAATTGATCCTCAAACAGGTCTTCTCAATTCCATCACGAATGACCAAGGGCGACCCATTGAAATCCATGGGCCTTATGGAATGGCTTTACATGGAAGCCAACTATTCGTTGTTGAGGCCAACAAAAACAGGGTACTCAAAATTGATTTGGAGACAGGCCAGGTCGAGCACTTTGCAGGTAAATAATGGGGCTGCCTCAAAAGGAATTTGAGGCCGGTCATGGCCAAATTATATTCGTTGAATGTTTCAAGTCTGTGACTTGGAACTAAGCAATCGTGCATCCAAGTTACAAACTTGAGTAATTAAGTTTCAGACACCAAATGAACCGAATATAATTTTGTGGAAAAGTTAAGGGGCTGCCTTTTGAGACAGCCTCATTAGAAAGTGAGTTTGATTCCGGGGGAAACAAATAGTTGTGGCCCACTATTCAATGATCTTTCAACAAGCACACTGCCGTCCGGATTAACTCCTGTGTTGTCCCAAAGGAAGTTCCTGATATTTTGATGATCATATAGGTTAATAATGCTTAAAAAGAAGTTGAACGTAGAGTTCTTACCATAGATGGTCTTTTCAATTTTCACATCCAGGGAGTGATAATTCGGCAATCTGGCTGAATTTTTTGGGCCGAAATCAAAGTAGATAGCCGCATCCGAATTGAAACGGGGTTCACCGATAAACTCGACCTGGCTTGGCGTGTATGGCCCCCCCGTGTGAAAGGTCCAGAGTGCACTGAAAGAGTAATTGTTTTTTAATCGGAAAATGGAATTGAAACCAATGACATGCCGATAATCAAAGTCTCTAAAAGTCTGCTCACCCTGAGCATTCTTAATTGTGCTCTCCGACAGCGCATAACTGAGGCTGATCAGATTTTTTCTGAAGGTGTGCCTTGTAAAAATTTCGAATCCATAGGACTCTCCATGAGTTGTATTAAAAGGAGTTTCTACCAATGCTGCTAGCGAAGACCTATTAAAAAAATCATAGCGATAATCGTCAAACAATCTTTCAATATCCTTATAGAAAAAATTACCTCTGATTAATGTGGAGCTACTGTTGTAGCTAAGACTGGCTGTATAATGCGTGCTTTTGGCATTAGTGTCGAAGGGTCTCTCCTGGCCGATATAGCTTCTGATTTTTTGGAAATTGTCAGGCTGATAATAAATTCCATACGCAATACTTCCATTGAATTTATCTGAAAATTGATAGTTCAATGCCAGCCTGGGTGCCACATTGATCTCACTGGTATAGCTTTGATGACTTAAGCGTCCGCCAAACATCAATCTCAAGCGCTCTGACATGCTCCAGGTATCCTGAAAATAGAGACTTGTTGTCGACCCTCTAAATTGGGTATCGACATTGATGATTTCTGTCCAAATAAAGTCTTGGGTGGTCAGGAAGGTGTTGATGCGCGATTCCAGAAACTCATATTTCGATTTGAACCCCTTAAACTCCAGGCCAAATTCTATGGAATGGTTAGCAAAGGCGTCCCAGTAGTTTCTATTGCTGATTGAAAAAATTTTGCTCTGTCTGTCATCCGCATTATCCGGTGTGAGGCTGGCTTCAAAGGCAAAGTCTGAAACTTTGACGAGGCTTTGATAACCAATTGTATTGTGAGAATAAAAGTTGTTACTGGCCTGCCATTTCCAATTTCCCCACCAATAAAAATTCTTGCGTACGCTATTGAAGAACTCCGACCTTAGTAATCCCTGTGCTTCATCAAAGCCCAAGTCATCATTGGCATAAAGCAGGTCCATAGAAAGAAGGTGGTTGCTCCCAATGGCATGGTTGATTTTTCCAAATATATCGTAATACTTAGGTTTCAAACCGACTTCTTCAGTGTCAAGAATCAAATCCAGATAGCCTCTTCTTGCATTAAAAATTACACTTGTGTTATCACCAAAAGAGCGACTCCAGGCCGCCTTGGCTGCGAGAAAATCAATGGAAAAAGTGGTTTCATTTTTAGCCACATAGGCTGGTGTCTGCATCTCGATTATACCTGAAAGTTTGTCGGTATACTTAGGCCCAAACCCTCCTGTGAGTACCTTTATGTTTTCAAGAATATCAGTATCAAATATGCTGGCCAGGCCTTCGACCTCCTCAATATGTGACGATTCGTAAATCTCAAGACCATCCAGTATAATGGCTGTTTCATCCCAATGTCCACCACGAATTCTGGGCTTGGCAGAGATATCATCATTGGCATATCCTGGAATTATTTTGAGAGTTCTGAATATATCTCTAAAGGGAATGGGTGAGTGTAAGATTTCCTCTTTTGATACGGACAATGATTGGTTGCTCAATTCACCGATTTCGAAAGCTCCCGGGGTAATCTCCACCGATTTCATTTCGATAAAGTCGGCCTTCAAACTTATGTTCAAGCTTTGATCTTGTGTTACCTCAATTTTTTCCAAGTGGGATTTGAAGCCAACAAATGAAAATCTCAACTGCTGATACCCTCCTGGAATTGTTAGGCTATAATTACCCTGATCATCGGTGCTCGTTCCGAATTGAGCACCAGGGAGCGTAACAATATTTACCCCAGGCAGCCCCTGACCGGTTTCTTCATCAATCACAGCACCTCTCATCGTATACCGCAATTGTCTTTCGCTGCGCCTTTTTATCCCTGTAATCACATAGGTAGACTCATCGATCCTGGTAAACTTCAGGTTTAATGCCGGCTGCAAAATTTTAATTATGTCTTCTAAAGAATTGCCTTGAAGGGTCTGCGAAACAGCTACTGTACTGACTATGCTCTCTACATAGGAAAACTGAACGTCAAATACTGATTCCAATTCCCATAGCACCTTGGTTAATGTTTCGTTGTCATAATTTTCGTTGAATGTGAAATTCTGGGCATTCAAGTCCCAAATTTGAGACATGAAGAAGATGATCATGATGGTAAGCAGCGGCTTTCTCATTTTGGCTCTAATTAATTTGCGGATAAAACCTTAATGAACTCTTCCACGAAAGCTGCCTTGGTGTTTTCATCAATATCCTGGTTTACTAACACAGCAACGCTGATTTGATCTTGAGGAATATATCCTGCAATCGCGCCATAACCAAACACGTCTCCGCTATGGCCCCAATATTCTCTTAGCGTCAGAAACTGCATACTGCCAAGTCCGTAACCGCCAATATGGGGGAATTCAGCAGTGCTTATAGGTACAAATTCCGTCATCAGATTTAGTGATTCTGACGACAAGAACTCCTCTAAATAAATTGCTTTCATATACCTGGCCAATTCACTACTTGTCGAAATTATGGCCCCAGCGGACCAGGCGCCAGAGTAAACTGTTTGCCTCGGCATGCCTTTTAAGTTTCTAAGGGTAGAAGAATTTAAGTTTGATATATCAAATCTCGACCATGGTATGGCAGCCCTCTCAGGTTCCGATAATTCGTCTTCGGGCAAAAATGTGTTTGTCATGTTCAAGGGTCCAAAAATTCGATTTTGGAGTATCGTATGAAGCAAAGTGTTGGTGGCACTTTCGGCAACCATCCCCAACAAGAGAAAATTGCTATTGGAGTAGCTCCAGCTCATGCCAGGATTAAATAAGGGGTTTTCAACAAATGTCAAAATTTCCCTTGGGGTCCAATTTTTGGTGGAATCAGCAAAAAGCGTCTGCCCAAACTCTCTGTTAGCCGTGTAACTGGAAATACCTGAGGTATGGTTTAGCAATTGGTGTATTGTTATGGCCGGGTCAATTTCAGGTGCCAAATCATCAATCCATTTGTCCAGGCGATCACTTAGTGATAGCAGACCGTCTTCAACCAGAAGCAAGGTCAGTGTGGCCATAAAGTGCTTGGAAATGCTACCAGCTCCAAAAAGCATATTTGGCTCAATAGGCACATTGCTATAAGAGAAACCCGCTGCACCAGTCCAGGAGGTCCCATTAGGCCAAATTACTGAAGCAGAGACGCCCTGAACATTCTGCATCTCATACTGGGCTTCCAAAGCCACTTGTAATTGTTGTTCAATTGGTATTGGCTCTTCTAACTCGTCTTTTGAGCAGGCTAAAAACAAAATAGCCAAAGACAAGAGCAGCAATTTGGCACCATAGCTTTTGTGAAAACCCATGTGTAGAAAATTTAGTGTTTAGTGAAATCCTTTTCAGACCTCACTAATTATACACAAGGATGCTGCACCACCCTGAAAACTATTTTCGAAATATGCGGACCTTAGAATTTTTGACTTCAAACTCAAGCCCGGAGGATAGGCAGATTATTTCAAGGGCTTTATTCACGTTGCCCCTTTTGAATGACCCCGTGAACTTTATGTCACTAAAATCCTTTTGAGGCTCAATGTCAATATTAAATTGCCGCTCAATTTCCTCAAAAACAATAGGCAGGGGATCAGCCGAAAAATGGAACTCCCCATTTCGCCAACTGGTGATTTTCCATAAGTCGCGCACAAGATGTGGCTCACCAAAGCTCTCATTGCTCGTTCTGGAGATTGATAAGCCTGGGGTCAGGATTATGGCTTTCTTTTCTTGCTGAGGAGCGGAAACTTCTACCCTGCCAGTTTCACAGAAAACGCTCACCCTTTCATTCCTTTCCTTTATATTAAAGGAGGTGCCTAAGACCCGCACAGAAGACATTAATGAGGAAACCACAAATGGTGCATCCGATTTTTTCACTTCGAAGAAACCTTCCCCCCTTAAAGTAACGGCTCTCGATACATCCCAATTTTTAGCGTGATAAGAAATTTTTGAGTCAGCACTTAAGGTCACTTTCGAACTATCCGGCAAGTATATAACCATTGCTTCGGCTCCCAATGGTACAGCTATCTCCACGATCTTCGGGCGGGTTAGCAAAAAGGCCATCGTAGCTATTAGCACCATTGAAGCTGCGATGGAGATCATTCTCCATGGGATTACTTTGACAGGCTTTTGAGGGGTATCCACCATAACTGAAGCCAATCGGTTCCATCGCTCTTCACTCGATTGTCCCTTCACTGTTTCCAATCTCTGGCTGTCTTCCCAAAGGGCGTTAATGTCATCGAAGAATTCAGCGTCATCTGGGTTTTGGGACTTCCAGCTTTCAAACTCAGCCATTTCTTCAGCAGACAAGCCTTTACCAATCAGGCGAGCAATAAATTCATCGGATTTATACTTTTCAATTGACATTACATTACCTCTCTTGATTATAAATACACACAACCCCTGCCATCACCTGTTTTCTTTATATTTTTTTATACACCATCTTATATGCTTCAAGGCTTCGACCATCCGTGTTTCCACTGTTTTTATACTGATATCAAGTCTTTCCGCAATTTCCCTGTAGGTCAGATTTTCATATCGGCTCATCATAAAAGTGACCCTGTTTTTCTCTGTTAGGCTTTCTATAGCAGAAGCCAAAACCTCTTCCAATTCGGCATTCAGGAAAATTCGTTCCGGAGATTCAGGGTGGTTATCAGAGCGCGGAATTTCGATTGACTTCTGCGCAGCTGAACTCCTGTCACGAAGGGCATTCAGGCTCAGGTTGTTGGCAATGGTATAGACATAGCTTTTGAACGATTTCTCCAAATTAAGCTTTTCCCGATTTTTCCAGACCCTGAGAAAGACCTCTTGCAAAACATCTTCTGCAAGGGCCTCATCCTTAAGTTTATACAATAAGAAATTGAATATGCTCTGTTGAAAATGCTGGAAGATGGATTTGAATGCGGACTCGTCTGATTGCCGCAGTCGACCAATAAGTTCTTTGAGTATTGCGTCTTCCAATATGGAATCAAATTAAAGAAATCGCCAATACAAATTACAATTGACTAATGCTCCGCTATTTGCAACCTTCGCGTTTACGGGTATCAATAAGGTAAATTATCTTCCACGCGGAATCACTTTTGAAAAGGGTAAAGTTGTTCACTCCACAGTGCGAGAAATTCTCACCAACATAAAATTCATAGGGCACCCAGGCCGTAGCCATAGGCCCATCAATTTTTATTTCGAAAGAGAGCACTTTTTCGTCCCACACGGCATCGTGGGGTGTGCCTACTTGCTTTAAGAAATCTGCCAATGCAGATTCTCTAACCACTGGCTTTCTGGTTTCCCGGTCTCTGCCAATCGTTTTCATAACCGCCTCATCAGAAATTACTGAATGCACCATACTACTATCGCCCGCACGCATGCCATCAAACATGGTTCGAATCGCAGCTTTTACCCCATCTTCATCGGACTGAGCAAGGACTGGGTTATGAAAAAGGGCAACTCCTAAGAGTGCCCCTATAATTATCTTGAATGTCAGTTTTCTGTTCATTATTTCTCAAATCTGATTGCCAATTTAAAGAAATATGAATGTGAAATACTATGCAGCAAATGCTAATTGGACTTTCTGATACTACCCCCGGTGTTGGTTCGAACGGAAGTTCTTGGCTTTCCTCTATAAGAAATGCTTCCTCCGGTTCCTGCTCTGCCAGATAGGTAATCTTCTGCCGTAATACGCACATCGGCACCAGTATTTGCCCTGGCCGAAACATCTTTGGCATTGACATCATAGGCATAAATTGTAGCCCCTGTTGACGCCCCAGCTTCTAAATTTTCAGCATCGCCTTGAATTTCAATTCTTCCTGAAGTGCTCGCGCTCAAATCAAGAGTGGTCACATCAACCTCCAATTCTATCATACCAGAAGTTGTTGCTGACACATCTAGTCTTCTGCTTTTAAGGACAGATCTGAAGGTAGCTTCTGCCGCAGTATTTACCTTGATTCTGTCTGGCTCTTCAGTGTAGGTGAGCTTTATCCTAACGTTATGTCGAGGGGTTCTTCGATACCATTTATTATCAATGCGAATGCTAAGTTGACCTCCTCTTACATCCGTGAGCACCCTATCCAAATCAATTCTTGAGGCTTCAATCTCTACTTTATTTTCACTACCCTTTTCAGCAATAACTTCTATGCCCTCTGAAATTGAAATCTGTGTAAACCTGTCCAGTTTCCTGGTGTCATTATCCTGGGCAAACACCACAAGGGTGGCAAACAACATTGCAAGTGAGAGGTGAATTTTTCTTGAGTTTTTCATATCCATGACCGTTTTCTATCTGTACAGTAGACAGGTATGTCTTAAAGAAGGTTGCATCAAACCGGGTTGGTTAAAAAAGAAAAAGCCGCAGAAGCGGCTTAATACCAAATCAAATATAACATGACGGATATAAATCATTTCTTACCGCTTGCTCTTCGCTGAAAAAATTAGCCATAGCGCTCCTATGCCCTCATTTTTCGCCTTAATCAAGCGATAATAATTTAATTTCTATTCGCGCCATTTCATAATTGAATTGGTATAATCTGTAATGTATATGGAAATCTTCTTTTAACTCAATACTCTCAAGTCAGGGATAACTATTTTACTTCTTGAGTAGGTCAGTGCACCAGCATCCTTCAGCTCATTGATGATGGTAGTCACGGTTTGCCTTGAAGAGCTAATCAAACTGGCAATTTCGTTATGAGTAAGATAGTTTCTTATGGTCACGCCTTCAGGCTCCTCCTTACCTTCTTTAGCCGCCCAGGTTCTGATAAAATCTTTCAACCTTGCCTTCACATCTTTGAAAACTAAGTTGGCATATCGGTGTTCCAACTGACGCAGTTTGTCTCCCATCATTTTAGTGAAGTTCAGGGCAAGTGCAGGATGCTTCTCCATTAATTTTTCGAACTGCTCCATGGTAAATGTGCACAGGATAACCTCACTCGAAAGAATTTCGGCATACTCGTGGGTTAGTCCCAGGGCATTAATAGAAATTTCTCCAAACAGATCTCCGGTTAGAATGATGTCTTTAATCATCTCATTACCATTCTCATCCATTTCACTGATCTTGATCTTTCCATTAATGAGAAAGAATATTCTCTTCACTTCATCATTGGAGAAATAGATGGTTTGACTCTTTTTCATTCTCACAAATTTGGAGATTGAAGATAGGTCATGGATTTGCTCTTTAGATAGATTCGAAAAGAGGTTATAATTTCTTAGGTACCAATATTTAATTTCCTTTTGCATAGCATTACAAGTTTATAATCAATAGGATCAGCGCCACGGCTATAATAACTGAGCCAAGCACTTTGTTATAGTTTTTCGTCAACTTGGTGTACAAAAACGCCCGTTTCCTGGTAGTCACCACTGCCACCACATATTGTAGCAGGAATGCCCCAGCGGCAGTGCCTAAAACAAAGGCCACTTGAACGGGTAAGCTGTTGTCCACCATAATGTTGTTGCTCTTCAGGGTAGTGATCACGACCAACCAGAAAGGAAGGAGCTGGGGGTTTAATAGACCAAAGGTCACTCCCAACCATATTGACTTCCCAGGTTTATGCTCCTGTTCACTCATGCCTGATGAAGCCTTTTGGAAGAGTAAATAGACTCCAAAAGCCAACAAAATTGCAGCTGTAAAATATTTGAGGTAATCTTCCAGCCCTTCATATTGATCCAGCAAGCTTGAGCCACCAATGGCCAAACCGCTATACAATAATTCAGGAAGGCTTCCCCCAAATCCGAAAAGTAATGCTGATTTAAAATTCTTGTTTAATGCTGTCTGAATCGTTCCGAAGTTGACCGGTCCAAGTTGAACTGAACCCGCAAAGCTGATCAAAGTGGCTATACCAAATGCTTGTAAGACTAATAATAAGGTCATTTTTGCATACTTGGCTTCAAGGGAGATTCATTTTCAGATTCTCCATTCGAACTAAAGTGCGCTCTTACCAGACGAAACATTTTAAAAAAAGGAGTAATTTTTACACCTGCTTTCATGTTTGCCTTGCTCACTTTCATCATGACCTGCATGTTGCTTGCCGTATCTTTGTAGGCACGTAACAAGGTCCATTTAGGGTCATAAATATGAGCTGGCTCAGAGGTAACACCATTCAATTCCAAAATTTTGATGTTTTCGCCCTTCATCAAGTCTTCAACTGACTTCACTTTCAAATCGAATCTTCCAAAATTGAAACCTTCAATTTTTCCGGCAATGTCATCAAAGATCTTGACCAACTGATCATTCAATAAATCCATTCCACTCAAAAATTTTGTGCCTCTGCAATGGTTGCCAATCGGCTCCAAATTGAGGTACTCCTCTTTCTTAAGGACTTGATTCATTGAAAACTTCTCACTAAGATTTTCCAGCTGTAGCCTTGCTCTATCACTTTGTTCAATTAACTCTCTGATTGTCGATTTTCCATCTCCGGTAATTCCCAGAAACTCCTTTTTTACAATTGAAGTAATTCCGGTCTTGCCGTTGTTGGGAAAGCAATAGTAGAGTATTCCCAACTCAAGGTCATAGTCCACATATTCCTGAACTATAAAATCTTCATCATTTTTGGACAAGTAATGTTCAAGTTCGGCCTGGTTATTAATTTTTTCAACTTCATTACCCCGCTCACCAATATTCGGTTTCAAGATTACGGGAAACTCTAAATTGAGAATTCCCATTCTTGTGATTACCTCAATCGGTGTGCTTGATTTTTGGAAGAATTCAGTTGCGGGTAGGTAGCTCGGGTCAATCTTATTGAGAATATCAATTTTTGATTCTCCAAAGACACCTCCGTGCTCAATGCCCGGATTCGCTGCTGTAAAATAAGTAAGTGATCTGGCTCTGATGGCTAAATAAATCCACCACGGAACAAGTGGCAGAAAAAACAACCAAAACGGCCAGTACTCATAATTAAACAACTTCACAAAGAATAGCGATCTCCTTTTCTTCCTCATAATTACCGTTTGAAAAAACAATAACCGCCCAAGTTATCTTCTTATTGGCTTAATACCTGAAAAAGAAGATTGAATTTAAACAGCTACTACTTTCCATTTCACCGTCTGCGAAACTGTCTTTTAACAGACAAGACTTGTGCCAAAACTTATTTTTTAATTCTAAAGCGTTGACTATCAAATTTTTAAAAAAACAAAACTTCAAATATCACGTAACTATCACGCAATAATATCACGACATATCAGGAATTATACGAAATAACGTGACTTGGTAACTCGAATATGAAATTCAGGCGACATGAGGCATAATCATTGAACTACTCTGATCAACCTGTCTTTCTAAAAGGGCGGAAAGTAATTTTCAAAAAAATTTCACGAAATATCGTGATATACATATATTCGCAACAATGTTGCATAAAAGATTTTTTTAACTATTATTGAACAAACAAAAGCTCATGCGCAAACAACACTTTATCCTACTCATCTGCTTGTTACTATTATCAAACGTTGCTGTAAGTCAAGAACAAAATTCAGAAACTTCCAGAGTAATTGTAATTCTCCTGGACAAGTCTGAGATAAATGGAAGGCTGGTAGAGGAAGATGATCTTAAAATTGTGGTACAGAGTGAGACTCTCGGGTTACTCACCTTCCAGAAAATCGACATAAAGAAAATTATTCGGCTGGACGAAAAAGGAAGGCTCCCTAACCCAAACCCAACAAGATACTTTTTAGGACAGTCGGCCTATACTTTACCTGCAGGTGAGGGCTATTACCAAAACATTATGGGTCTGGTAAACCTGGCAAGTATCGGCATCACAGATCAGTTGAGTGCCACGGCCGGCTTTGAACTCATCACATTGGTACAAGGATCACCCATACTATTCGGGAATTTGAAATATGGCCTGCCCCTAACTCGCAAATTCAGCATGGCGCTGTCTGCAAGTTATTTAACACTTGTCGGTTCTGTTTTTGATGACTCCTTCAACATTGGCTCTCTGAATCTCTTAGGAACTTATGGCACAAAAGAAAACAATCTGACTATTGGTGCGGGCTATGGCCTTGCCTCAGGAGGAATTAGTGATAGTCCGGTAATTACAATTGGGGGTATGATGAGGGTAAGCAAGAAGATAGGCCTTGTTACTGAAAATTACTTACTGACCGGAGAAAGTTCAGGAATAACGTCCTTTGGATTCCGATTTATTGGAAAGAAGAAAACTATAGACCTGATGATATTTGAGGGAGGAGTTCCAGCGATAGACATTGTGCTACAGTTCTAAAGTTATTCCAATAGCGACAAGCCCCTTTTGATGCCTAGTTTTTTCATTCGTGACTCCAGGGTGGTGGGTTTCATTCCAAGAATCATTGCTGCACCTTTTTGACCGCTTACACGCCAGGTGCATTCGTGCAATACCTTAAGGATATATTCCCGTTCAAAGTGTTCCAGGGACTGGAACTCCTCTCTACGGGCCTTAACTGCCTTCTTGGGAATCCAGTCTCCTAACTCGAGTTTTCTGCCAGGGCTGAGTATTACCGCTCGCTCAATTACGTTTTCCAATTCCCTGATGTTTCCGGGCCAATTATAGTCTTGCAGAGAATTGATCACTCGTTTGGGAATAGTCACTACACGCTTGCCTATTTTCTTTCCAAACTTATCAACGAAATGCTTCACCAACAGTCCAATGTCTTCCTTTCGCTCGCGGAGCGGAATGCTCTGAATCGGAAAAACATTGAGCCTATAATACAGATCGGAACGAAAGTTTCCATCTTCTACTTCCTGCTCGAGGTTTCTATTGGTCGCTGTAATAATTCGAACATCCACTTTCACCGTTGTAGTGCCTCCCACTCTTTCTATTTCGCCTTCCTGTAACGCCCTAAGCAGCTTAGATTGGAGCTCTATGGGAAGCTCGCCAATCTCATCAAGAAAAATGGTTCCACCATCGGCCAGTTCAAAACGGCCGGTTTTTCTGGCCACAGCCCCGGTAAAGGCTCCCTTTTCATGTCCGAAAAGCTCGCTCTCAATAAGGTTTGCGGGTAAGGCTGCACAATTCACTTTTACTAGTGGCCTGCCCTTGCGATTGCTGATGTTATGAATTGCCCTGGCCAAGAGCTCCTTTCCCGTTCCCGATTCTCCCAGGATCAGTACCGTAGCATCCGTAATGGCCACCTGCTCTACCTCCCCAAGTACTTGCTTAAATCGAGTACTCTGGCTAATGATTTCCTCGAAATTATGCTCCAACTTGATTTCTTGCTGTAAATAGGTGTTCTCCGCTTCAAGTCTATCTTTCAATTGCTCTACTTCATCCAGGGCTTGCACCAGTTTCTCGTTGGCAATTTTACGCTCTATTTCCACCCCTGCTCTATCTGCAAAAATCTGAAGTATATCCTTTTCTTCATCCGTTACCTTGAGCTCCCCGTCATTCAACAATGCAATATGGCCAATGACTTCTCCTTCAAGCGACTTAATTGGTACACCCAGATAACCTTCTATTCCTTCCTCTTCATCAAAATCTTTTTCAACTCCCAAATTCTGATAAAACCCCTCTCCCGATTCCATAATCAACCGACAAGGTGTACCACTGGTATCATATTCTATGTTTTCGTTGATTTCTAAATCCTTGACATAGGCAAGTGTACGCAATCGGGTCTTAGAAGCATTGGCGCATTCTGTGACGATAACAAATTTTACATCTAACGCATTGGCGATTTGTTCTACCAATAATTTGAAGAAATCTTTACCAAAGGCCGAAGCTGTTTCCTGAGAAACAGAATGAAGGAGCTTCTCCTTTCGCTTGCGGTCAGAGATGTCCAAGACAAAACTGCAATTGTAAGCACTTCCTTCCAGCTCAACATAATTGACAAATATTTCAACTGGGATTTCGGTGCCATCCTTTTTCCGATGGGTTGATTCCAGAGAGAAGCGTTTTTCACTTTCAATTCTTTTCCATAAGTCTGGGAAAGTCTGAGGGTCGTAATTCGGGTTGAGGTCAAAGAGTGACATGCCATGGAACTCTTGTTTGGTATAACCATAGTTTACACAGGCAGTTTCGTTGGCATGATGGATCGTTCCAGACTTATCCATCCAAAAAATAGAAGCAAGCGCCCGTTCCACTGTAAAATAAGACAGTTGCGCCTGACTCACATTGGCAAAATCATCCGTCATGTCATCTCAATTTCACGAAATATCGTAAATTTTAAAGAACAAGACATGCATTTAATACCAAATTCCAAGGAAGGAATATCCTTTTAATGCTTTGGTGATACAATCGTGATAACTTATGATTTGTATTGCCGTTCAGTTAGGAGTTAACTTTAAGATCATGAAAGCGAACATATTTTTTCTCGGCCTTTTTTTGAGTGCATTAACTTTTCAAACAAGTGCACAGGATTTAAAAGAGTATGCCAAAACTCATTACAATGTGAAAAAAAATCTGGCAATTCAAGGTTATGATCCTGTTGCTTATTTTACAAAAAATAAGGCTCTGGAAGGTTCTTCAGACATTACTACTACCCACAAAGGGGTTGTTTATCGATTCGCCTCCCAAGCCAATAAGTCTTTATTCAAGGCAGACCCTAAAAAGTATGAGCCGGAATATGGCGGATATTGTGCCTATGCAATGGCTGATGGAGATAAGGTCAAAGTTGATCCTGAAACCTTCAAAATTGTTGACGGCAGGCTCTTTCTCTTTTACAATTTCAACTGGACAAATACTTTAAAGAAATGGAACGGTGATGAGCCAAAATTGCTCAAGAGCGCTGACAAATACTGGGCTGATATCATTATCAAATGATCTTTGAGCGTCATCGCGTCTGATTCAGTGTAAATATATGTCTTGAATCTTGCTAGAATCAATTATCTTCGCGCAACCTTTTGTTGCATTAATTGGTACATTTGGTTATAATTCTGCCGTCAAATTATTCATATAAGCAGCTTTAAATGCAGTTACAGCAAATTTCGGTTGACATTCTTACGCAAATTGTAGGCGTGTGTAAACAGATGGATGATGATTCGTTTACAAAACCACTCAACATCCTGTCCAATAACTCCATTGGCAAGCACATCCGTCATATTATTGAGTTTTATGACCTTATGATGATCGGGAACACTACCGGTGCTGTTGACTATGATAAGCGCTCTCACGACAGAGTACTTGAGGAGAACAGAGTATTGGCCATCGAAAAAATGAATGCGCTTTCAAAAGAGATTCTCGATATCAAAGGGGATGCTCCGGTTGATATGTCAGCCAATTACAGCATCGATGAGGTGAATCCTATCTCCATCAAAACGACCATATACAGGGAGCTTCAATATAATATTGAACATGCTGTGCATCATATGGCGATCATAAAAATTGCATTACTGAATGAATTCAGTGCAGTTGAGGTTCCTGATGGATTCGGAATTGCTTATTCTACGATCAAATATCAGCGAGATTCAGAATGTGCACAGTAACCTTCCTGCCCAAGGGCGAGGATAGCTACATTCTTACTTCCAACAGAGACGAAACACCCTTAAGAGCAGCAGCTCCGCCAAGTGCTTATGCCATTCATGGTAAAGAAGTCTTTTTCCCAAAAGACCCTCTTGCAGGTGGCACCTGGATAGCATCAGATAAGGTCCGTTTTACGCTCTGCCTACTTAATGGTGCTTTTGAAAAGCACAAGCATCTACCTCCATATCGTTTGAGCCGAGGCATTATGGTACTTGATTTTTTTAAATACAGTGATGTCCAAGCCTTTAAAGAAAACTACACTTTTGAAGGCATAGAGCCTTTTACGCTCATCATAGTCGATTCTATACCAACCACCAGGATATTTGAACTAAGATGGAATGAGGAGCACCTTTCTTTCAAAGAGCTGCCAAATGATATTGCTCAAATCTGGTCTTCATCTACGCTTTATCCAAAGGCCATTGCTGATCAACGAGCGGGTTGGTTCGAAGATTGGCTTGAGGGACGTACACAGTTCGTAAGATCCGAAATCATAGATTTTCACAAACGTGGAGGGAAAGGCGATCTTTGGAACGACTTTGTCATGAAAAGAGGCGACAAGTTGCAAACTGTCAGTATCACTTCAATTGAAAAAACTAATCAGTTTGATATGCTTTATGAAGACCTGCTGGAATCCTAAGCAAATTACAGGTCAAACTTGATGCCTTGCGCTAGTGGCAACTCTGTGGAATAGTTCAGCGTATTGGTTTGTCTTCTCATGTAAGCTTTCCACGCATCCGAGCCAGACTCACGGCCTCCACCTGTCTCTTTTTCTCCACCAAAGGCTCCTCCAATTTCAGCACCGGAAGTGCCAATATTCACGTTTGCAATACCACAATCCGAACCGGCTGCGGCAATAAACTGATGGGCCTCACGCATGTTGTTGGTCATAATGGCTGAAGATAAGCCCTGAACCACACCATTTTGTATAGCAATGGCATTGGTCACATCACCTGAATATTTTAGTAAGTATAGGATTGGAGCAAAAGTCTCTTCCTGAACAATCTGGAAATCATTTTGAGCTTCAATAATGCAAGGTTTTACATAGCAACCGCTTTCGTAGCCCTCACCTTCTAACACTCCTCCTTCGATTACTTCATTACCCCCTTGCTTTTTTGCTTCTTCAATGGCATTCAAATAATTTTCAACTGCATCTGTATCAATCAAGGGACCTACATGATTGTTTTCATCTAAAGGGTTACCGATACGCATTTGTTCATAAGCATCCACTATGGCCTGTTTTACCTTGTCATAAATGGAATCATGAATAATCAGTCTTCTTGTGGAAGTACAACGTTGACCTGCTGTTCCTACCGCTCCAAACACAGCTCCGATAACCGTCATTTTCAAATCAGCATCCGGAGATACAATGATGGCATTGTTACCACCTAGTTCTAAAATGGATTTTCCCAATCTGGCAGCTACTGCCTGGCCTACAATTTTGCCCATGCGAATCGATCCGGTTGCTGAAACTACGGGTACTCGACCATCAGCAGTCATCCACTCTCCAACCCTATAGTCACCATTGATCATGCCTGAGATGCCCTCCTGCAAATTGTTCTCTTTTAATACTTCAACCATGATATTTTGGCAGGCCACACCACAAAGCGGTGCCTTTTCTGAAGGTTTCCAAACACACACGTCTCCACAAACCCAAGCCAGAGCCGTGTTCCAGGCCCATACGGCAACCGGGAAGTTAAAGGCTGAAATGATGCCAACTATTCCCAATGGATGCCACTGCTCCTGCATATGGTGTGATGGTCTTTCAGACTTGATGGTGAGCCCGTGTAATTGTCTCGAAAGGCCAACTGCGAAATCACAAATGTCAATCATTTCCTGTACCTCACCCAAACCTTCCTGGTATGACTTGCCCATTTCATAAGAAACCAGCTTGCCAAGATCCTCTTTGTAATCTCTGAGTCTATTTCCAAACTGGCGAACAATCTCTCCCCTTTTGGGAGCAGGCATCTCTCTCCAAGAAACAAATGCGGCTTGAGCCGCTTTGATTACTTGCTCATATTCTTCCTGAGTTGTTGCTGTAACAGAACCAATCAATTTCCCATCTACAGGTGAAAAGGAGTCAAATTTTTCACCATTTCCGCTTGACACTGACCCAGTTGAGGACCCATGATTGATCCCGCTAACACCTAATCTTTTGAGTGCTTCCTCTATTCCAAATGTTGATTCTGCAGTTGCTTCCATTTTGTCTTGCTTTGAGATGGCAATGTTAGTTCATTTTTCAATGAAGGGCAAAGAAAAAGGCGACCTGAGAGTCGCCTTTTTTAAAATGATGTCATTTCATCTACCAATTTATTCGGTAGTATTCCTTTTCTCCATTCGGGTATTTACCCATTACATAAAAATCCTTGTCCTTGGTTTCTAAAATCTTTTCGAGTTCGGTGATATCTTCCACCGTATCTTCACCGATCTTAGTGATAATAAAGCCTTCTTTCACGTTACTTCTGCTCCAGGCACCTCTTCCTAATTCCATCAATTGAGCTCCTCCTCTAATTCGCAGCCTTCGTTTTATGTCGTTGTCTATATCTTGAAACTTTGCTCCTTCAATTTCAAATGAAATTGGAACCTCTTTTACAACTACTTCAGTATTATTCGACAGATTTTTAAGAGTCAGATTAGCCTCTTTAATGTCTCCGCTTCGCTTGTACTTGATTAATACATTATCACCAGGTCTATTTCTTGCAATTAGTTCCTGCAGTTCACTTGTGGTTTTCACTTCCCTTTCTCCCACAGCAACAATTACATCATCTGCTCTTAACCCAGCCTCACTGGCAGCACCAGAAGCAACTACGTCTGTAATCAATACTCCAGATAGTTCATCAGTCGCTCGGCCATCAGCATCCCTAATGGTCACTCCCAATAAGCCCCGCTGCACTACGCCAAACTCAAGTAGATCGTCCATTACTTTTTTAACCAGAATTGATGGTACCGCAAAGGAATAACCATTGAAGGTTCCGGTGTTTGTAGCAATAGCCGTGTTAATTCCGATCAGATCACCATCCAGATTAACTAGTGCACCCCCGCTATTACCACGGTTCACAACTGCATCAGTCTGAATAAAGGATTCTATTCCATATCTATTTTGGCCTCGGTTAATCAGGTTAATATTTCTTGCCTTTGCGCTTACAATACCAGCCGTGACCGTATTATTCAGATCAAAGGGGTTTCCTACGGCAAGGACCCACTCTCCAATACTGACTTGATCGGAATTACCAAAATCAACATAGGGCAATACTCCCGCCTCGACTTTGATTAGTGCCAGGTCCGTATTTGGATCCGTCCCAATTAATGTAGCTTCAAGACGCCTGTTATCATCTAACCTTACTTCTAGTTTGTCTGCATTCTCAACAACATGATTGTTGGTGACTATATAGCCATCCTCGGAAATAATAACACCTGAACCAGTGGATTGTCTCGCTCCTCTATCTCCTCCTCTAAATAGCCTTCCAAAACTTCCAGAACTTGGATTGGAGGTATTAGTAATATGCACCACGGCAGGAACGGCTTCATTTGAAGCCTTTACAAAATTGATCCCCTCAGGAACAATGTATGTCTTGGGTTCATCAGATATTTCATCGAATTGAGTGGTTTGGGAAAGATTGGATGAGTTATTGAAAGCAGATTGACCAGACCCACCTCTATTCATTAAATTCATTCCAATCAAGACAATGACTCCTCCCAACAGGGATGACATTAGCATCCCGAAAACAAGTTGTCTTTTACTCATGATCTATTGCTTTTAAGTTTTTGACGTAACCTTAACTGTAACGGGTCAATTAAACCGCATGTTCTAAGATATTGAAAATCCCCCTTCATTTAACACTAATTAACCAAAAACTCCCAGCGCTACGGTCAGGATACTCATTCTTTGCCTATAGGCTAAACAAAAAAAGGCCCTGACGTTTAAATCAGGACCCACAACTAACCAACTCCACTAACACCCTGACGCTCCGGTCAGGGTACTCAACTAACCATATCTTGAAAGTCGGTCCTGACCACCTCAAGGCCAGGACCCACAACCTCAACACATCTAACCTACTTCACTAAAATCGCTGATTCCACTTTTTTGGTCTTATCCTTGGGAATCATCAAACTCAAAATTCCATTTTCATAGGAAGCGTCTATTTTCTTTTCGTTGATGTTATCAGGTAACTGGAAAGACTTTCTAAAACTTCCATATTCCGTTTGGACTGCGTAATAATTTCTGTCCTTTTGTTCGTTGTTGAATTTCCTCTCTCCTGAAACAGTCAATCTTCCTTCTTTCAAATCAACTTTGAAGTCTTCCTTACTCATACCCGGAACGGCCAACTGAATTTCAAAACCTTTTTCAGTTTCTGCAATGTCAGTTCTAGGTACGAATGCACTCTTAGAAGGGGTGAATCCTTCGTTTAGAAATCGATCAAAAAAGCTATCAATCGATGCCGGAGCAAACCAATCTGAATTTCTTTTTACTAAGCTCATTTTATTTCGTGTTTTAATTTTCTCAATGTTTGCCCGGTTTATTGTGAAAATCGTACCAACGCATTTTTGTTTAAAAATTCAGACATATTGTCTCGTTTTGAAACTCTTGAATTCATAATTCAGCCACATTGACAGCTTTTACTCATAAAAGTCTATTGTGAAGCCGAGGTGAGAATCCCTATTTTAGTGTTTACCTTAAAGTAAAATGAATAAAGATTTTAAGCTGAAGCTAAAAGCGCTGGGCCCGGGTATTCTATTCGCAAGCACATGCATTGGGGTTTCTCATCTTGTACAATCGACCAGGGCAGGTGCCGACTTTGGTTATGGCCTTGTTCTTTTTATAGTATTGGCCCTGCTTTTCAAGTATCCTTTCTTTGAGTTTGGGTCTCGCTATGCCGCTGCAACTAAAAGGAGTTTGCTGGAAGGGTATCTGGAAGAAGGCAAGTGGGTGCTCTGGGTTTACTTTTTACTAAGCCTTGCTTCTATGTTCACGGTAACGGCTGCCGTCACTTTCGTCACTGCAGGAATGTTAAACAATCTTACAGGTCTGACGATCGATGCCACCTATGTTTCAGGAGGGTTACTACTCTTCTGTATCATTGTTCTGATGATTGGACGATATAGTATTCTCGATTCAATGT
This sequence comes from Roseivirga sp., assembly GCA_029262895.1. Lineage (GTDB taxonomy): Bacteria > Bacteroidota > Bacteroidia > Cytophagales > Cyclobacteriaceae > Roseivirga. Next base: position 12,531 of record JAJCYM010000045.1, on the reverse strand, counting down.
TGAAAATTGTTGGAACGATTATGCTGGTTTCCACCCTGGTGGCCTTTGTTGCGGTTTTGGTTAAGGGAAGGGTAACTCCTATTGATAACTTTATCCCTAAGGAGTTAACGGAAAGAAGCAGTCTTATTTTTATCATAGCCTTGATGGGCTGGATGCCAACCGCGGTCGACCTATCTACATGGAATAGTCTCTGGGCCGTTGAGAAGATGAAACAGATTGGGTACACCCCAAAACTCAAGGCTGTTCTTTTCGACTTTAACTTTGGTTATGTAGTGACAGCCATCTTAGCCATCTGTTTTCTCACTCTCGGGGCGAACATTATGTATGGGACAGGTGTAGAATTTTCCGGCAACTCTACCACATTTTCGGATCAGGTAGTGACCTTGTTTACAGGTGCTCTTGGAGATTGGTCCTATTTAATCATAGCGATTGCTGCCTTCAGTACAATGTTCAGCACCACCATTACCGTTGTAGACGGATTCGGTCGGGCCATGGGAGAAACAGTTAGGCTTCTGTTTTTTAAGGAGGCCAAGCCGAAAGTCACTTACAACTGGATGATGATTGCAGTTGCCGTGATTTCTTTCTTCTTCATTTTACTTCTGGCCGCGAACCTTAAAGACCTGGTGGACCTGGCAACCATTTTGTCTTTTCTGATAGCTCCGATCATTGCTTTAATCAACTATAAGGTGATTACGTCCAAGCAAATTACTGAGGAATTCAAGCCTGGAAAAAAGCTAATGATACTCGCCAAAAGCGGGATTGTATTCCTTTCTGCATTTGCCATTGTCTATGTAGTCGTTTATTTCTTTATGAGTTGAGAAAAATCTCTTAAAAGGGTTTGGTTTATTTTGTACCAACCGCTAATATTGCACTCCGTTTCGCAGCAAGTGCGAGATACTAATACTTATTCCTCCTTAGCTCAGTTGGTTAGAGCATCTGACTGTTAATCAGAGGGTCCTTGGTTCGAGTCCAAGAGGAGGAGCTTAATAATCAGCCACTTACGAGAAAGATCGATAAGTGGCTTTTTGTTTACCTCTACTCAGAATAATCTGTAAGTTCTTTTCAGGTACATATTCGATCTTGATCACCAATCAATTTAACTCCATGGCCATAATACCGTATATGCACAACGATTTGCATTTATTTACAAGCGGTAGTTAAATTTCCGGAGCATTGAAAGGAAAAGCAACACTTCCAAAAGTCATTTATGAAAGTACTTTTAATAGAAGATGAACAAAGAGTCTCATCCTTTGTCACCAAAGGATTAGAGGAACAAGGGCACGTTGTTGTCCAGGCTTTTGATGGATTAACCGGCATAAAATTAGCCCTGCAAGATGAGTTTGATGTAATTATTCTGGATGTGATCATGCCAGGAATGAATGGCATTGAGGTTTGTCAAAGACTGAAGGATGAAAATGAATTAAATACACCAATCTTGATGCTTACCGCACTCGGTACGACTGACGACATTGTTACCGGCTTAGAGTCGGGAGCAGATGATTATTTGTCAAAGCCATTTAAATTCAAAGAATTATTGGCAAGAATTAGCGCTTTGAGTAGACGAAGCGCTGGAGGAGCCAAATCGGGAAATCAGACCTTGAGAATTGCTGATTTAGAAATGAACCTGGTTTCAAAAGAAGTCATTAGAAATGGAATTGAAATTGATCTGACCACAAGGGAATTCAGACTTCTGGAATACCTCTTAAAGAACAAGAACAGAGTGGTCTCGAGAACAGATATTCTCGAAAACGTATGGGAAGTAAATTTTGACCTCTCGACAAACGTCATAGACGTCTATATTAATTACCTCCGAAAGAAGATTGAAAAAGGCTTTTCATCCAAAATAATAAAAACGGTAATTGGCATGGGTTATATGATTAAAGACTAAGGCATGAACATCCGCACCCGTCTCTCTATAAGTTTTTCCATTCTTGTCAGTGGCATCTTCCTATTATTTGGTCTATTAATCTACTTGCTTGCTGCTGATCACCGACTGAAGGACTTTCAGGAAAGATTGAATCAGCGTGTCCTTATTACCGAAAATGTGTTCCTTGAAAAAGACTCATTTTCAGGCGAGGCATTTGAAAAAATAACGAACGCCTTCCTTCAAACCCTTCCCGAAGAAACAGAGGAAGTCATTGAATTAAAGGGTGAGAATACTCAAAAATTTCAATATGAGTATCCTCCCACTGTCCAACGAGGGTTACTTACCAATGAGGTATTCGCATTTCGAGAAGGTGACACACAAGGTGCAAGCCGAGTCTTTAGAGTCAAGGAGAAAGATTATTTGGTAATTGTCACAGCCGTGGACAAGATTGGAATCGAAAACCTCTCTTTTTTAAAAAGTTCGATCGCCATCCTGATCGCTATAGCAATCCCGATCATCTTTTTGAGCAGTTATTTCATATCGAAACGTATGCTATTACCTATATCCAAGAAGATTGACAAAGCAAATAAAATTAGCGCAACGAATCTTCATATGCGCCTGAACGTGTATAACCCAAAAGATGAAATTGGCAAATTGGCGATTGCCTTCAATAACCTATTAGACCGCTTGGAAGAATCTTTTGAAGCCCAAATTGCGTTTATTTCCAACGCCTCCCACGAAATTAAGAATCCCCTGACCGCCATCATGGGTGAGGCCGAGGTAGCCATTAGTAGGTCCAGAAGCGCTGATGAGTATTTGGAATCACTTAAGACAGTTCTTGAAGAGACCGAAGTCCTAAATTCTACCATCAACAATCTACTCCAGCTTTCTAAAGTGAACGCAATAGAAGAAGGTGCTCTATTCGAGGATATCCACCTGGACCAGTTAATTAATGCGGCCAAGGAGACTTACGATTTCGTCAATCCTGAAAATCGGATTTTACTGAATTTCATCAATGGATCGGAGAGCAATACCACACTTATTTCCGGCAATAGACATTTGTTAAAAACCACCATAATTAATCTACTCGATAACGCTTGCAAGTTCTCTAACAACAATGAAGTCAGGGTTGGCCTCAAAGCAAGTACTGAACAAATCAAATTGTCTATAGCAGACAAGGGTATTGGAATAGCATCGGCTGATCTTGATAAAATAAGAACACCATTCTTCAGAGGGAATAATGCAATCAAAATCAAGGGTTCAGGAATTGGCCTGGCGCTGTGTGAAAGGATCATCGACCTACATAAAGCCAACCTGGAATTTAAGTCCAAAATTGACTCAGGCACAGAAGTATCGATTACCTTCCCCAAGAATTTACCTTGAAAGTAAAATTCTAATCTCATTTTAATCTCGCTCTAATTTCGTTCTAATTTCGTCTGCCTAGCATTGTGAAATAAACCAATTTCATAATGAAAGACATATCACAAAAGCAAAACGGATTATTTTCTAACCTTAGACAAGATTTACCTGCAAGTATTGTGGTTTTCTTTGTTGCAATGCCTCTGTGTCTGGGGATCGCCCTTGCCAGTGGTGCACCGCTCTTTTCGGGTATCATAGCTGGTATTGTGGGAGGTATCGTGGTTGGATACTTTAGTAATTCTTCACTGGGCGTGAGTGGGCCTGCTGCGGGTTTGGCAGTGATTGTGCTCACCTCAATTCAATCCCTTGGTGCCTTTGAAATCTTTTTGGTTGCTGTAGTTTTGGCGGGTATACTTCAACTCATCATGGCCCTTCTCAAAGGAGGCGTCATCGCTTATTACTTTCCATCTTCTGTGATCAAAGGTATGCTTACAGGAATTGGTGTAATCATTATTCTGAAGCAAATTCCACATGCCTTTGGTTACGATGGTGATTATGAAGGTGATTTGGCATTTAAACAAATGGATGGTGAAAACACGTTCTCTGAATTGTTCAATATGCTCAATTACATCTCAACAGGAGCAGTTATTGTCAGTGTTATTTCTCTATCCATCCTTCTCCTTTGGGAGCTTTACCTCACAAAAAAGCACTCCATTTTCAAAATAATTCCAGGCCCATTAGTAGCTGTAATAGTAGGTGTGCTTTATCAGGTTGTCACGCTTAACCTCTTTCCTGAATTTGCCATCCAGAGCAATCATCTGGTGACAGTACCTGCTGCTGAATCTCTAAGTGGGTTCTTCTCACAATTCAGCCTACCAGATTTTTCGCATGTCCTTAGCTCTGAGGTATGGATTGTGGCCATTACGATTGCCGTAGTTGCCAGTTTGGAGACACTGCTTTGTGTTGAAGCTACCGATAAGCTCGACCCAGAAAAAAGAGTAACGAACACGAATCGTGAGCTTTTCGCTCAAGGGGCAGGAAATATTGTTTCAGGATTGATCGGAGGCTTACCCATAACTCAAGTGATTGTAAGAAGCTCTGCTAATATTCAATCCGGAGGAAAATCTAAGCTTTCTACAATCATGCATGGTTTCTTCCTTTTGATCTGTGTTGCCTCTATCCCTCACATCCTTAATATGGTTCCTTTGGCCGTACTGGCCTGTATCTTATTTATTGTTGGGTTCAAATTGGCCAAACCGAGCTTGTTCAAGCAAATGTATTTATTAGGATGGACTCACTTCGTTCCATTCATCGTCACCATTCTCGGTATTGTCTTTACTGATTTGCTTAAAGGAATAGCCATGGGCATGGCCGTTGGCTTGGTGATTCTACTGAGAAACAGTTACAAGAACTCACATTTTCTACACAAGGAGGAAGTTATTAATGGAAAACATAGGGTTAAAATGACCTTAGCTGAAGAAGTGACCTTTTTGAATAAGGGGGCCATTATGGATGCGCTCAACTCCTTGCCCAATGGTGCAGAATTGACTATTGACATGAGCAAATCTGCCAATATAGATTATGATGTTCTTGAAATCATAGATAACCATAAAAAGGCTTCCAAAAATCGGGGAATCGATGTAAACCTCATTGGCCGAGGAGAATTACAAACAGCTGATTATTAAATATTTATTAGATAAATAAAAAAAAATGAAAAACAACAGACTAAGTACCGGCAGTACATTCTTAGTACTCACCGACTTCTCAGAAACATCCAATCAAGCACTAAAGTACAGCATGAAATTGGCAAAATTGATTGAAGGAAAGATTCATCTGTTCCATATCTCATCACCGTTGAAAACGGTCACCACTGACAATCAGGCAGCTGCAATGCGCGAAATTCAAACAGATAACAGGGAATGCCAAAAGCAACTACGGGCTGTCAAGGAAATGATAGCCGCAGAGGGTATAGAAGTAACCACTAGCCACACTACTGGCAATGTAAACGGTGAGATCCAGCGTGAAATTGATCGAGTCAATCCAAACTTGGTTGTGGCGGGGAAGAGAAAAAGGAACTTTGGTGGCATTGGGAAGACAACTAGGTTTTTGATTCACAAGTATTCTGGTCCACTCTTAATTGTAGGCAAGGAAAGCAACTTTGAAAGAGACACTAAAATTTCCTTAACAAGCAACGGAAAGGCGGTATCCAATTCAGACCTTGATGTCGTTTTTGATTTAACAAAACACACTGATATCCCTTTAACGCTTCTCAACGTGACTGGTCATTTTCATGGCTATGAAAAATCTCCATTGGCCAAATCCTGGAGAGCCTCAACAGAGGAGCCTATAAATATAAAATTTGAACATCATCAGGATGCCAGTTTCGTTAATGGCTTATTGGATCATGTTTCGAAAAAGAAAACCGAGTTGCTTTGTGTGGGACGTAACCTTTACGGAAACAGCGCAATACATAGACTCATCAATGGTGACTCAACCATTGCTCAAATTGTGAGAAAGGTAGATGTGCCAATTCTCATTACGGCCGGTTGATTTTTAAATCACCTTATATCATACAATTGAAATTTTACTGAGCAAACATGATTACACAAACGAAATCCACTCAAGAAGATTTAACCCCGGAAAATGCTCTTTTTATACTTACGGAGGGCAACCAGAGATTCACGGAAAACTCCAGGCTCAACCGCAACCTCTTGGAACAAGTTAAAAAAACAACAGAAGGTCAATATCCTTTTGCGGTAGTCCTTAGCTGTATTGATTCGAGGGTTCCGGTAGAAACAGTTTTCGATCTTGGAATTGGTGATGTTTTCAGCATTCGGATTGCGGGAAATTTCGTTAATACCGACATTCTTGGCAGTATGGAATTTGCATGCAAAGCTGCTGGGGCCAAGCTGATTGTCGTAATGGGACATACTTCTTGTGGAGCAGTAAAAGGTGCTTGTGATCATGTTGAATTGGGAAACCTCACCTCAATGTTATCCAATATTGAACCAGTTGTGAATCAGGTTGTAGAGACTGGAGATCGCTCTTCCAAGAATGCAGGCTTCGTTCAAAACGTGGCAGACAGAAATGTAGAAGTCACTTTGGAGAATATAATGGCCCAAAGTGAGGTTTTGAAAACCATGCTATCAAATAAGGAGATTGGAATGGTTGGAGCCATGTATTCTGTTGAAACCGGAAAAGTTGAATTTGGGAACTTGATCGGAGGTTAATCGAAACCAAATCCGGAAACTCTCTTCCAAGTGTCGCAGGTTCTGAGAACCTGCGGCTTCTTTTTAGCCCGGTGTGTTGGATTACTTGAAATTGAGTAATAGACCTTTTTGTGATTCTCAATCAGAGGGTCCATGGTTCGAGTCCAAGAGGAGGAGCTTTAAATAGGGAAAGCCAGTTATGAAAGTAGCTGGCTTTTTTTAATTGTGAGCCAGTGGCCTATCGCATGCTTGATACGATATGCCCAATCCGTCTCGATAGACAATAGAGAGAAACAGCCCAGATTATTTAACAATCACTTCCAACTCAACATTTCCGGCCAGTGCGGACTTATTTTTGTCCTCTGGATTCAAAACGATTGAATTTATTTTAATCCTCTCTTTATCTACTCTCAAGGCCAACAATCGCTTTTTCACTTTATTGATTTTGGCTTTTTTCAGACCTTCAATAGGAGTGGAATAGTCACTTTTGCTGTCTGCGTAAAGGGACAATTGAATCTGGTAGTTTTTGTTGTGCTTCAACAGCTTGGAAACAGTCTCCAGAGTTTTTAGAGATTTCTCATTTATATGCTCGGCATATGAGTCGAATTCTATAAGATGAATGGCTGACAAAAGACCCTTGTCAGACGTTTTACTGTTTTCAGGGCATCCATTATTAAGATCGGAACCGACTGTTTTGGGGCATTTGTCTTGAGAGTCAATAATGCCATCATTATCTGAATCGGGGCACCCTCCTGTACTAACTAATCCTGGGACATTCGGACAACAATCGTCATCATCATCGACTCCATCGCCATCTGAGTCTGTGAGGAAAGACTTGATAACAGAATATCTGGTATGATCCGTTTGCTCCATTTGATCTAAATCCCTCAATCTCTTCGGCTCACTGTAAAGCTCATATGCCAATACCAATTCTATGATAACGAGGGTGAAAACTAAGCCTCTTGACAATCGTTTCATGGTTCCTTTTATTAAGTCATGTTTGATGAAAGCTTTCCGTACCTCAGTAAAGAGTCTTTTGTACTATTTCATCATTGGCTTGAATGCCAATTGTGTACATAAACCTAAATAAAAGGCCTTCGCGAGAGGGAGATAACTGATAAGCCGCACCAATGTGAGGATGTAAGTCTCCATTTCATTACCAACAACATTTGCGATAATTCACGATCTGACCAATCAAAAGGAAAAATGAAGTCAATATTTTTGATAAATTGTATTGAGCTTCTTGGGATTTTTGATGAAATAAGTCAAAAATCGACTCACCTCATCAACCGAATTAATTATGAAAAAGTGTGCTTTAACAACGCTACTATTATTGGTTGCATTTAGTGTTTCCAAAGCCCAACAAGAGGAACCAAAACACTGGGTTGAACTAGGGATTGGATTCCATGTTCAGGGTGGTAGCCCACAGGTACTAAGTTCAAGAGAAAGCACTGCAAGCATTCTTACTAAATTGGGCTACAAGTACTGGCCCTCGAAGAAATTGGGATTGGGGGTGGATTTAGTTTTCGGTGACATATTTATAAACCTTCCCGATGCTGTATTTGATTTTCACGAGCAAGTGTTAGAGGTATCATTTATGGCTCATTACAAAATCATACGTGCCAAAAAGCTTGATATCTACGCAGGAACCGGCCTGGGCGTCACCAATTTTAGTAATATTTCAAGCCAAGATACACCCCCGGCACTCGGGACTAAAACATCCATTCCTATTCAATTGGGTTTACAGTATGGACTTTCCAGAAGTGCCAAATTTTCCTTACAGGTCAATAAGAAAAACTTCATTTTCGATATACCCAATTACTATCAGATGTCCTTTGGGCTTTCTATAGGGATATAAATGTGAGATTGGGTTATTGGGAAATTAGGTGATTAGGAATTGGGTGATTGGGTGATTGGGTGATTGGAATTTGGCACTTAGCGCTTAGCGCTTAGAATTTGAGTTTTGTGATTTACTACCACTATTGTATAAACTAGGTTAAAAAAACAAAAAAGGCCGTCAATTCGACAGCCTCTCTCTACTGTTTGTCCATAAAGGCCAAACGGTATCAATTAAACCAACCCATTATCTTTGTTGCCTTATTTCAACTCTTCTGTTTTTGCTTCTGCCTATAGCATTTTGGTTGTTTCCTACGGGTTGTTTGTCTCCAAAATGCCTGGTGGCTAGTTTGCTAGCTGAAATGCCTTTTGAAATCAGGTATTGCTTCACTGCATTGGCGCGGGCTCTTGAAAGGGCCATATTACCTTCCGACTCTCCTGTCGCATCGGCATGACCCATGATCTCTACTGATAAGGAGGCATCTGCTTTCATTACCAAAGCCAGCTCATTCAAAATACGCTCCATGTCTGCGGATAAATCTGATTTGCCTGCTTCGAAGGTGATGTTACTCATCGATAGCATTAGGGCCAATAGGTCTGTTTGTGCTGCGTTGGAAACTTCTCTGGCAGCCTCAACCGGACAACCCTGTCCATTGTTGCCTGCCTGGTTTGGACAACGGTCTCTGTCATCCGATACACCATCGCCATCACTGTCTTTTACTTCAGGACATCCGCCATTGGATAATGGACCTGCAACGTTCGGACAGCCATCATTAATATTCGGCACTCCGTCATTGTCTGTATCAAGGCTGTTGAGCTTCTGCTCTACTATCTCATCTATGCTTTTGCTTAGCCCTGTATCCTCGCTGATTTGTTCTTCTACCGCTTCTTCCTCTTTAGCTTTTTCTTTTTCCTTCTTGTCTCTGTTCAGATTGAAAGAGAAACCAAAGCTGTATTGAAGGTAACTTGGGAGATCCGAAATTGGCTTCTTAAAGGAAGTAAGGAAGACAAAGTCTGCCTTCTCTGACAGGCCATAGGTGGCTCCTAACTGGAACGGAATGGAGGCTTGAGAGCCTGTTGATGGGATGCCATAGCCATTACCAATTTGATTAAAGCTGGTCACTGCAAAGCCAGTACTACCAAAAATATTGAACTTCTCGTTCCTTGTGAACTTGTAGTGCAATAGGAATGTACCATCAAATAACTGCTCATGCAGATCAAAGCTGGAGTTGGGCAGATCCGCATATAAATCACCAAAGGTGAAGTCAAAGCCGATGCCTATTCGCTCTCCCAGCCAGTACTTATAGCCTGCTCTGACAAATATGCGCTTGCCCATATCCTCAAAACTCACCAGGTTATCAAATACTCTATAGTCAACCCCCTGGAAGCCTATGCCTATGTCAAACCATTGGTCGCGTTTCTTCTCTTCTTGTTCTTCTTGTGCCTGGATAAATAATGGGGCCAGAAGCAGGGCAACCATTAGCAGTAGTAGTTTTCTTTTCATCTTGTTGTCGTTTTATGTATTGTCTTAGGTTATTGTTTTGATTTATCGTTTTGTGATTTGGGTTTTGGTGCTTAGTGCTTGTTTAATGTTTAGAGAAAACAAGAGCTTGAAATTTGCCTCCTACGCCCCGCGTGTCGCTGAAGCTTTAGCGGAGGCACAAAAGCTTCGGTGGCTGACAGGTGCTTTTGTTTTCTCGCTATTTCTTGTTTAGTGCGAATTGTAACATGAATTCATGGGAGCCCGAGTTCACTCTGCTGAGCTCTGAGGTCGTTGCAAAATCATAGGAGTAGCCCAGAAAAAAGTTGTCTTTGATCTTCACCTTGAAAAGGGCATCTATCGAGTCAAAGGATCGGTAGGCTGCCCCCACCCAAATCTTATCTCTGATCCCTACCATTGAATAAATATCAAACTGGGTAGGGTCGCCATTCAGAACTTTCCATAGGGTGTTTACATCCAATGTCAGGTCTGGGCTCAAATAGAATTGATAACCCATGTCCAGGTAGTAAAACCTGTCTATGTTGGAGTTGGAATCCATATTGGCCACATCAACATCCCGCTCAAACAGATTGGGGGCTGACAGACCGGCATGAAAGCGATCACTGTAAAAGTAAACTCCTACTCCAAAGTTGGGCCGGAACTCACTGATGTTACCAACAGCAAAAACAGGGTCATTTTCAAAACCGGGTAACTCACTATAGTTGGCCTGGTTGTTTAGAAATCCGCCCTGCAAGCCTACCGACAAAAAGGAACGTTCTGCTACCTGTAGTCGGTAAGAGGCCGTAAAGTAGGCCGCCATTTGAACGGTGACTCCAATTTCATCACGAACAAGGATGCCTCCTATAGAGGCTGTCTTTTCCTGATCTATCGGACTGTGTACTGTGAAGGCTTGCGTGTTAGGCGCGCCATCTAATCCACTCCATTGGTTTCTCACCAATGCCGACATCACAAGCTTGTCTTCAACCCCGGTATAGCCAGGGTTGATCAACAAGCGATTGTAGATGTACTGAGTGTTTATTATCTGCTGTTGGGCCTGCCCCATAACAGGGAGCAGGAGTAACAGGCTGAGTTTAATTAAGGTCTTTCTCATTTTTGTTATCGTTTTAATACTATGAATCCGCTCATCACTTTGGTGCCGTTTCCATGGTAATTGACGTCATATGTTTCTGGTCTAATGAGGGAGCAGTGAATGGTGTTTGAATTTGTTCTCAAACAGGGCCACACTTAGCTTCCCCACTCCCAAAACTCATCATTAGGTTGCCTTCATTTGATTTAAAGTGTCCAGTGCAGGAGAATCGGAAACGAATGACATGTGAGGGGGATGAACGACATGTGCGGTTGGCCGGGGATTGGTGGGGTTGTTGGCGTTGGGCTGGGTGGTGGTGTGGAGAGTTAAGGGGAATTTTGGATGTTAGATTTTGGATTGACACCTACACTGAAGCTGCGGTGCCCGAGGGGTTGATGGGCTCTATCAGTGCCGTAGGCCAGACGGTTTTAGATGGGTTCTAAGTTTCAAGTTGGGGGTTGGTGTATAAAGGGAAAGCTCAACTATTGATCGTCACCTCGACACGTAGTGAGAGGTCTCCTTTAGCTTGTGTAAAGCTGATGGAGATCTCTCGGTCGTTCCTCCTTCGAGATGACGATCAATATTTGGAATTTGCCCCTTTTAGAGCGTGAGATGCTTCGTTCCTCAGCAAAAGAAAAGAGCGGTGTAGAAGGGATAACGTACAATGCTGGTTTGCCACCTTCGCTGAAGCTTCTGTGGCTAAATTGGAATTTGTTATTTGTCTTTTGGAATTTTTTTTGATGCTTGCCTTCCGTCAGTGCCGAAGGCCAGACGTTCTTAGGATGGTTATAAGTGCCAAGTTCTAAGTTCCCAGTTTTACAACCTGGAACTTAGAACTTGAAACTTGCTACTTAGTCCTCTGTGGACTTTCTTCTTATCGTTTTAGTACTATGAATCCGCTCATCACCCCAGTGCCATTCTTCAGATCGATCACGTAGAAGTAAGTGCCATCAGGTAACCCGGCTCCTTTGTTGACCAGGAAGCCTGTATTGGCAGTGCCTCTCCAGACTCTGTCCTGGTTATCGTAACCTGTCATCTTAAATACAGCACTACCTTTTCTGTTATAGAAGTTTACTTTGTTGTTCGGGAAGTCCTGGATTCCTTCCAGGTACAGGAAGTCATTGATGCCATCACCATTCGGGCTGAGCATTTGATGTACGATCACTCCTTCAAAAGCATCCAGGAAGTTAGGTTTGCCATCTCCATCGGTGTCGTCATTGAACAGGTTGCCGTCTCCATTGATGTCTTCTGCTGCCGAAGGAATGCCATCATCATCATCATCGGAGTCAAGGAAGTTTGGGATGCCATCACCGTCAGTATCGTCATTGAACAGGTTACCATCACCATCCAGGTCTTCAGTGCTGGAGGCAACTCCATCGCCATCATCATCCGCATCGATATAGTTTGGAATACCATCTCCATCAGTGTCGTCATTTCTAGGATCGCCATCACCGTCAAGGTCTTCATCAACAGTGTCTAAGCCATCGCCATCATCATCGCTGTCCAGGTAATTTGGAATACCATCGCCATCGGTATCATCATCGCTAGGGTCGCCATTCTGATTTATGTCCTCATCAGCTGTGGACACGCCATCGCTATCTTCATCCCCCGTTGGTACACCATCTCCATCATCATCCACATCAAGATAATCAGCCGTGCCATCGCCATCAGAATCTGTATCAGGATTGCCGCA
>JAJCYM010000044.1 GCA_029262895.1 Roseivirga sp. | reverse complement strand
CAGTGCGGGTCTAAGCATGAATAGCCTGAAATATGATATTAACAGACTGATTGATGCATTCACTAATACCCCACAGCAGTTTGAAAAGAAGTTTGAGACGGTTTGGTCACCGAGGATTGCAATTTCTAAAAATATTGGCTCTGATCTTTCAGCCCATTTAAGTTTGAGCCGGGGTTTCTCCCCACCCACCACTACCGAGGTTCGCACCAACGAGGGCACCATAAGTCTTGGTTTGGAACCTGAAAGGGGAACCAATTATGAGCTTAATCTCAGAGGTACTTTGATACCGGGAAGATTATCCTTTGATCTCGCTGCTTTTCATTTCAAGTTGAACGAAACCATCGTGTCTAATCCGAATTTTCAAGGTGTAGTACTGTTTCAAAATGCTGGGGAGACAGTTCAAAATGGGCTGGAATTACAGCTCAAGATGGATTTGCTTTCTCGTGAATCAGGCTTTTTGAGAAGCTTGACTTCTGGTGTTTCCTATACCTATCACGACTTTGAGTTTAAGAATTACGTCAAAAGAGAAAACGACTTTTCCGGCAATGCACTGCCAGGCACCGCTCCGCACACACTCAACTGGCGGGCTGATTTGCTTTTGGCTGGTGGGTTTACGCTAAACCTGACCTACCATTATGCCGACCCCATTCCATTGAATGATGCGAATACTTTTTCCTCAGATGCTTATCATCTTGTTAATGCTCGATTGGGCTATGAATACAGCGGAAACAAAACAGGCATTGAATTGTTCTTTGGCATAGACAATCTGACAAATGCCAAATACAGCTTAGGGAATGACTTGAATGCCTTTGGGCGCAGGTATTTTCAGCCGGCACCTGAGTCGAATTATTATTTCGGCCTAAATTTGAAATTCGATTATAAGTAATGAAAGAATTCAACACAGATGAAGTGAATCGATTGATTCGTGAACGCAGGTCTATTTATCCGAAAATGTATTCCGGTGAAGAGGTTGATGATGCCATCATAATTCAAATGTTGGAAAATGCCAATTGGGCACCGACTCATCGTTTCACTGAGCCCTGGCGTTTTGTCGTGTTCAAGGGTGAGGGCTTGAAGAAGCTGGCTAAATTTCAATCGGAACTTTACAAGGAGCTATCACTCGAAGCAGGGACTTTTGAGCAAACCAAATTTGAGAAGTTGGCTACTAAGCCTTTGCTTTCCTCTCATATCATTGCCATTGGAATGAAACGGGACCCCAACGAAAGCGTACCCGAGGTGGAAGAGGTTGCCGCTGTTGCCGCGGCTGTTCAGAATATGTATTTGACCGCCTCGGCCTATGGAATAGGATGTTATTGGGGCACAGGTGGCATAACTTTTAAGGAGGAAGCCAGGGAATTTTTCGGCCTTGGTTCGCAAGATAAACTGCTCGGATTTTTGAACGTGGGCAAACCAAACCTTGAGAAATGGCCCAAAAGCAGGAGAGGGCCGATCGCAGATAAAGTGACCTGGGTGGAGGATTAGAAGATTAGTTGCCAACGAAAGGCCCACATCCATTTCAAACTGAAATCGGTAATTCCAGCGCCCCTCATAATTTTTATCAGCTCTTTTTTCTTGAAGGCACGCTTGACAGAGAGAGGTCCGTCATATTTGACCATATCAGATTTCGAAAATAGTTGTGTAAGCAACTTAATTGAGGAATATGCTAACCAGTGCCTGTGTAAATCATTAATTACCACCCCAATCCTTGCCTGACTTTTAAATTGTGCAAAGATTTTGGTCAACGCTTCCTCACTAAAATGATGTGTAAACAGGGTGCACAGTATAATGTCAAACTTATTCTCTTGGAACTCAGCTGAAAAAATGTCCTGAGTCTCAAAGGAGATGTCGCCATGGCCTGAGCAATTCTGTCTTGCGTAATCAATGATATGCGGATTGGCATCATAGCCCATTAACTCACATTGGATTTTTGCTTTTTGTGCCCAATTGGCCACAAGTTTGAGCATGTCTCCACCACCACAGCCCAAGTCTGCGATTCTCAGAACAGGAGCAGATTTTTCTTTGAGCAGTTTGTTTAGACCATCGATCGTTACATGGTTGCCCCCTAGTCTTTGATTGATAATTTCCAGCTCTCTCAAAGTCTGATTAATGATCTCCCCGGATGCATTTAGGTCATCCATGAGTTCTTCTTCGTATGATCGATTTTTAAGCAATCTGAGTGGTTAAGCAGTCAATGATTAAGACATATCGAACTTAATGATTAAATTATGATCAATACCAATTAATTGAAAAAGTCTGTTTTCATAGCGCTTATGATAGTTTTTCCTTGCCTGGTCAAGGCACAAGGTCGTCTGAGTGCAGAGGAATTTATCGTCAAGGTACTCTCCGAACAGAAAAACCCCTTTGCATATATTCCATTTAATCGGGCGCTTTTTTTGCCAACGGAAGAGGAACAATCAAAGCTTGATTTTGAACGTTCGTATCCTAAAAAGGGTCTTTCTTTAGGCTCGATAATCTTTTTGTCCAAAGATGATTCAACCTATCATAGGGAGACATTTGTAGACGCCTATGTCGCAACGATTGAACGCTTTGCGAGCCCGAAAGGCAGAATATTCTCTGTGAAAGATAATGAGGCTTTTTTTAAGAGAAAGCAGCAATATCACCTCAGTAAATACCCAAATGCAGGTCGTTTTCGATACAATTTTGCTGCTCGAAAACCAGACTAACAGACTTCCAACAGCATTGATTCTAAGGTAAGCCCCGGTCCAAAGGCAAGAGAAAGCACATTTTCTCCTTTATGCTCATCAGAAAGCTGGCCAAGTAATTTTTTTAAGACAAAAAGCAGCGTGGGCGAAGACATATTACCATAATGGCGAAGTACTTCGTGAGCCGCCAGGTTTTGATCTCTGCTTATCTCCAATTCGTTCTCTATAACCTCTAAAATCTTCTTACCTCCGGGGTGGATCGCAAAATGTTGAGGTTTGCGTTCAATATTGTTAGTGAGGTTGCTGATTAATGACTTAATTCCAGATTGAATCAGGTCCGGGACATAGGCAGAAAGCTTCATTTCATAACCAAAGTCGCCAATATTCCAGGCCATATCATCGCTACCTTCTGGTAGTAAATCAGAGTGGAACTTGATGGGCTTTAACCTGACTTTTTCTTGATACTCCGGTTCAGAACCCATGAGGAAAGCTCCTGCTCCATCACTGAAGATGGAGTTAGCCAACAAGTTGTCGTCAGTTTTTTTGTTTTGGAAATGTATGGTGCATAACTCCAAACAAACGACAAGTACAATTGACTTTTCATTATTAGAACAAATGCTTTTGGCATGTTTTATAGCCGTAATGGCTGCATAGCAACCCATAAAATTAATGGCAGTGCGCTCAATGTTTTTGCTCAATCCATAATGATTGATGATGTCAATATCCAGTCCTGGCGCATACATACCCGTGCAACTGACCGTTATTAAATGTGTGACTCTCGAGGTATCAACCTCACATTGCTCCAGACAATTGTCGATGGCCTTGCTTGAGAGTTTCAAGGCTTGCTGTCTGTACAGTTTGCCTCTATCCTCGGTTGTCGGGAAGGGCTTAAGGTCGTTTGATTTAGGATAGAATTTCCAGTCTTCCATATTGACCGAGGAATAGTCACTAATCACCGAATGTCGTTGGCTTATACCGGTAGCCCGGTAAAGAATTTTAAGTTGCCGTTTTTCAAGAGCATCGAGGCCATGCGCAGCAGCCATAAACTCTGCAATGTCTGGCTGCTTGATTGCATTTTCAGGTACTGCGGTGCCAATGGCAAGAATGGATGGGCTCACATGCTATATTATCCTTTTTTATCCTAAATTGATCTGACATCCAAAGAAATTAATGCTTTCAAGGTCAAGCTGGTTACATCTCAGAATCCCATTTTCTTACTTCCTCTTGCCGGTATACCTTTTCGCGATTGGCGGGAGCCCGAACCTAAGCGAGTCAGGTTTGCTGCTGATTTTTATTATCCTTCATATTTTTCTGTATCCGGCCAGCAATGGCTATAACAGCTATTTCGATAAGGATGAGAAGAGCATAGGTGGATTGAAAAACCCCCCACCGGTCAACAAGGGACTTTATTACCTCGCCTTTGTTTTTGACAGCATTGCACTTGGGCTGGCTGCCTTTTTAACCAACTGGCAGTTTACCTTAATGATCTTCATCTATAGTCTGGTTTCGCGAGCCTATAGCCATCCTGCCATCAGACTTAAGAAATATGCATTCCTGAGCTGGTTCATTGCGGGTTTTTTTCAAGGTGCGTTTGTTTATGGAGCGGTCTACCTCGGGTTAAATGACTTTCCTTTGGCCAATCTCCTTAAACCGCATGTCTGGCAACCTGCTTTATTGTCCTCGGCTATTCTATGGGGTTCTTACCCTATGACCCAGATTTATCAGCATGAGGAGGACCAAAAAAGAGGTGATTTTACCTTAAGTATCAAACTCGGCATTAAGGGCACTTTTTATTTCACCGCAGTATTTTTTGGTTTGGCGAGCCTGCTTTTCTTTTTCTACTTCCAGTCGAACGACCAAGTTGGGTATGGCTACGTCTTTTTGATGGCAACAGCTCCTATTGTTGTCTTCTTCGGATGGTGGTTTCTAAAGGTCTGGAAGTCTGAGGAGCATGCCAATTTCAAAAACACCATGCGGCTCAATTTCATTTCAGCGACTTGTCTGGCGGCATTTTTCCTTTACTATTTTCTTCACTCCACCAATATTCTATCTGTGGCTGGTCAATACTAAAAAACCTGAGTTGGGAAAAAGAAGTCTCCCTTACTTTAAAAATCGTCATCTTGGGGTCATTTCGTAGTCCCGAGTTTAGGGACGGAGAAATCTTTTCACGTTTGATAAGTAAATCTGACTTTTACTACAGAAAAAGATCCCTCTTTGCTTCGCTGAAGCTTCGCGAAAGCAAGACGGGATGACTACTAATTGTTATTTTTCTGAAAACCAGGTAATTAATTATCCCGGTTAAAAAGAACTGCCATGCGTCCCTTTCATAATGGCACGCGCAATGAATGGAACGGCTTGCATTGTGTTTACTGCCAGCTCAGAGGTCATTTTTGAGCCAAACAAAAGTTGTGTCTTTCTACCCACCCAAAGCCTCTGGCGAAAAGTCTTGTTCCATCTCTGAGTATACTCGGCTTCAATAGCTTGACGGTCAAAGTTTCCTTCAGTATGATTTTTGAGGACAATGTCGGACAATATTTCTGCAGAATGAATGGCCATGGCCATACCGTTACCGCACAAGGGAGTGATCAATCCGGCCGTATCACCTGACATCAACACATGATCTTCTACCGGACTTTTGGCTTTGAATGAGAACTCATTGATCACCTCTGGCTTATCAAACAAGAAGTCAGCGTTCTTGAAGATTTCTCTCAAAAATGGATTTTGCTTTACTACTGTCTCCTCATATGCCTGGATGCTTCCGTGTTCGCGAAGTTTGTCCCTACTGCCCAAATAGCACAGGTTGAATTTTTCATCTTCTATGGCACTGATACCGCAATACCCTTTTTCGAAGTTATGTAATGCGATTTTATCTTTTGCGAAATCCGTTTTGATGTGATATTTCACACCAATAAAAGGGGAGCGTTTTCGAGTAAACGACCTGTTCATCTTTTGATCGATTGTGCTTCGCTTGCCATAGGCACCAATTACCAATTTGCATGCAATCTCATCCTGATTTGACAATTTGATTCGAAAGTGGTCTTGATGAAAAGAGACATCACTAACTGATGTTTTTTCCCTGATTTCGGCACCTGCTTGCAAAGCCTTTTGTTTTAGAAAATCATCCAATAGGTATCTGCTTATCCCGAAACCGCCCAGATCCAGGGCCATTTCCAAAGATTTGCCTTTAGTCGAGGTAAACTGAAATTGAGAAATCTTTGGCAATTCAACCCCATTGGGGTATAGGCCTGCGCGTTGTAAAAAGGGAACCACCTCGTTGGAAACATACTCTCCGCAGACTTTGTGAAAGGGGTATTGCTTTTTTTCATAAAGTGTCACGGCTATGCCATTTCTTGCTAGTAGAATAGAATTTACAAGGCCAGCCAGCCCACCGCCTATAATGACTATTTGTTTCACAAGTCAGATATGGTTAACATTGGATTACCACTCAAATAATTTGAAAGAACTCTTGCCAATTTTGCGCTAAGTTTACCTCCCCAAAAAAGATTAACAAGCAAACCAACCTAATAATTGATTATCATGAAAATTAGAAAGATTAATTCTGGGAGATTTCTCCTCACGCTTTCTTTGACTTTTTTCCTTCTATTATCCGCCAGCCTTGACAGTGAGGCTCAAAGCAGAAAAGAACGGAAAAAGCAAGAAGCTGCTAATGCAGCAGCAGCAGCCAAGCCAACACCAAAACCAAAACCCAAAAAAGGGGCTCTTCAGCCTTATGACAAAGTAATCACCAAAGATGCGGTGTCAGATGAAGGGCTTTTCTCAGTACACAAAATTGATGATAAATACTTTTTCGAGATCTCCGATAGCCTTATAGGAAGAGAGATGTTGATGGTAACCAGAATTGCCAAAACTGCTTCAGGCATTGGTTTTGGAGGAGGTAAAACCAATACGCAGGTCCTACGCTGGGACAAAGTGGATAAGAAAATCCATTTGCGAATCATCTCGCACACTATTACTGCAGCTGATTCACTTCCAATAAGTGAGGCGGTTGACAACTCGAACTTTGCACCAATTTTGGCTTCTTTCCCGATAAAATCCTTGTCTAAGGACTCTGCAGGAGTGGTCATTGACGTATCGGCCCTGTTGACCAAAGATATTAAGCCGCTTGGATTGCCTGCATTCAGAAGAACGCAATACAGAGTGACTAGATTGGATGCTGAAAGATCCTATACTTCCAGAGTGAGCAGTTACCCTCAAAACATAGAATTGAGACATGTAAAGACTTATATGGCCTCCAATTCGCCATCAAGTAGGGCGGATGGTTCCATTACAGTAGAAATGAGTAACTCTATGATCCTCTTGCCGGCAGAGCCTATGCAAAGAAGATTGGCAGACAGACGAGTAGGATGGTTTGCCAGAGGAACAACTGATTATGGCCTTGGTGCTCAGCAATCCAAAACCGTTAGATACCTTGATAGGTGGAGACTAGAGGTGAGAGAAGAAGACAAGGCCAAATTCAGACGAGGTGAGTTGGTTGTGCCAAAGAAACAAATCGTCTATTATATTGACAGGGCTACTCCTAAGAAATGGGTGAAAGCCATTAAGGATGGTATTGAAGATTGGCAAGTCGCCTTTGAGGAGGCTGGCTTTAAAGATGCCATTATTGCCAAGGAGGCACCTACTAAAGAAGAAGATCCAGATTGGAGCCCGGAAGATGTTAGATACTCTACAGTTAGGTACCTCGCTTCTCCAATTCCAAATGCCAACGGACCTCACGTAAGTGACCCTCGCTCTGGAGAGATTTTAGAAAGCGATATCAATTGGTACCACAACGTAATGACATTGTTGAGGAGGTGGTTCTTCGTTCAAACTGCAGCAATCAATCCTCAATCTCAGATGCCGGAATTTGATGATGCAGTTATGTCAAGATTAATCCGTTTTGTGTCTTCTCACGAAGTAGGGCATACCCTGGGTTTACCACATAATTTTGGATCGAGTGTGGCCTATCCTGTTGACTCTCTGCGCTCGGCATCCTTTACCCAGCGTATGGGAACAGCTCCTTCTATCATGGATTATGCCCGTTTTAATTACATCGCGCAGCCGGAAGATGTAGGTGTGGCACTAATGCCAGATGTTGGAACCTATGACAAGTATTCCATTGCCTGGGGGTACAGACCTATTTTAGATGCAAATTCTCCAGAAGAGGAGCTTCCAACTTTAAGAAAGTGGATCGAAGATAAAAATGGTGCTGCCATCTACAGGTATGGTCGTCAGGGCAATCAAAATGATTATACTGCTCAAAGTGAAGATTTGGGTGACGATGCTATGAAAGCCAGCATGTATGGTATCAAAAACCTTAAAGTTATCATGAATAACCTGAGAAGTTGGACTTATGTTCAAGGGTCAGATTATTCTGAGTTGCAGGAGATGTATGGAGAAGTTCAATCCCAGTTCAATAGATATATGGGTCATGTGGGCCGTTATGTTGGGGGAGTAAAAGAAGATTATAAGAATGCTGACCAGGAAGGGTCAGTCTATACTTTCGCTCCAAAAGCCAAGCAGAAAGAGGCGGTACAATTTGTAAATGACAATCTATTCAATACTCCAAAATGGATACTCGACAACGAGATTCTTTCCAGACTCCAGGATTATGGAGCTGTTGAATCGATGAGATCCATGCAAACAAGAACACTCAATTCGTTGTTGGAGTGGAGAAAATTGGGAAGAGTGATTGAGAACGAAACGCTTAATGGTTCAGCAAATGCCTACGGTATTTTGGAATTGTTCACAGATGTGAGAGGTGGAATATGGACTGAACTGAGAAGAGGTGCTACAATCGATACCTACAGAAGGAATCTGCAAAGAGCACATATTGAGCGATTGGAATTATTGCTAACTCAAGAAATGGCTCCACTTCCTGCAGCGTTCAGAGCTTTCTTCGGACCTGGAATTGATGCTAGCCAATCTGATATCAGACCAGTGGTTAGAGCAGAACTGAAGGCGCTGAAAAGAAGCATTCAGGCTGCAATTCCAAGAACATCGGATAGAATGTCTAAATATCATTTGGAAGATGCCATCGAGAGAATCGATAAGGCACTTGACAATGATGATGACTAAGAATTAGATTGACCTCCTTAGATTAATAAGGACGGAGACCATCGATACGAGAGCCATGGGATACCTTGGTTCAGCTATCGATGGTCTTCTTGATTTCAGCCTGTACGTTAATAGGACTTACCTTTGATAGATAAAAACTGAGCCTCAGAAAAATGTTTTCTATATTGAAATTAAAGTACCACAAAACTCATTTCTCATGATTCTATATAATGTGACCATCGCGATTGACAAAGTTATTGAGGATGAATGGAAGAGCTGGATGAGTGAGGTTCATATACCTGACGTTATTGCCACGGGTCAATTTATTGACCATAAGTTCTTTGAAGTATTGAGCCATGACGACCCTCGATCGACCTCTTTTTCCATACAATATTTCGCCAAGTCCATGGACAATTTGCAGGTGTATCAGGAGAACTTTGCTGAGAAGCTACAGCAGGAGCATCAGGAAAAATTTGCCAATAAGTTTGTGGCCTTTAGAACAGTGCTTCAATCAGTTGTATAATTCTGAATTTGCTCTTCATTGAGCCTACAATTAATCCATTCCCCATCCAGGTGGGCATTCAATTTTTTGTAGAATCGAATGGCGGGTTCGTTCCAATCCAACACTTGCCAGGTCACTACTTTGCAGTTGGTTTCTCTTGCCTCCATAACTATTGCATCAAATAGCTTTTTGCCGGCACCGTGTCCACGTTCTGATTCACTCACCACCAAATCTTCCAGGTAGAAGCACTTGCCTTTCCAGGTGGAGTATCGAAAATAATAAATGGCAGTACCGATGATGTTGCCATCGTGTTCTGCTACAAAAAATTCAAAGATTGGGTTTTTGCCAAAACCATCTTCTTCCATTCTTTCTACAGAATTCTTGACCTCATGAAGTCCTTTTTCATATTCAGCCAGTTCTTCGATCAGGCCAAAAACTGAGGGAAGGTCTGAACGGATGCCTTTTCTTATAATCATAATCGTATGCCTGAAGCAAGCTTAATCATCGGCCTACAATTTCAAAAAAGAAATTACGAATGGAAAGTTTAGAGGGACATTTTGATGAAGCCTTATCGTGGGCTCCCCGTCAATCTAAATTCTATCAAAGCCTGTATATGGCCTCAATACCTCGGGGATCACTATTCCGGTTTCGTCTTGATTATTTTCCAGGATAGCTGCCAAAATTCTTGGTAGGGCCAAAGCACTACCATTTAGTGTATGGAGCAGTTGCGTCTTTTTATCAGGACCTTTGAACCTAAGTTTAAGGCGATTGGCCTGATAGGTTTCAAAATTACTGACTGAACTCACTTCAAGCCATTTTTTCTGCGCAGCAGAATATACTTCAAAGTCGAATGTCAACACGGAGGTAAATCCTAAATCGCCAGCGCAGAGTCTCAAAATTCTGTATGGCAATTGAAGTTTTTTCAGCAGGCCTTCAACATGGCTGCACATTTCTTCCAAGGCCTGATATGACTCCTCTGGCTTTCTAACCTGAACAATCTCCACCTTGTCAAACTGATGCAATCTATTGAGGCCCCTAACATGAGCACCCCAACTGCCTGCTTCTCTTCTGAAACAAGGGGTGAAGCCTACGTGTTTAATAGGCAAATCATTTTGATCCACAATTACGTCCCGATAGAGGTTCGTGATGGGAACTTCAGCGGTTGGAATCAAATATAGATTCTCATTTCCGATGTGGTACATCTGCCCTTCTTTGTCTGGCAATTGTCCTGTGCCATAGCCTGAGGCCTCGTTGACCACAATGGGCGGCTGCACTTCGCCATAACCCGCGCTGGTAGCCTCATCCAAAAAGAAATTGATCAAAGCGCGTTGCAGTCGGGCCCCTTTGCCTTTGTATACCGGGAATCCGGCTCCAGTGATTTTTATGCCGAGCTCAAAATCTATAATGTCATATTTCTTAATGAGATCCCAATGTGGCATTGCATGATCTCCAAGAGCGGGTAAATTGCCATGCCTCGATACCTCTTCGTTGTCCTCCTCAGAGTTTCCGAGAGGTACGGAATCGTGTGGAACATTAGGGATATTGTAGAGTGCTTTAAGTAGTGACTGCTTGGTGGCCTCTAGCTCCTCAGAAAGCTGTTTGTTGGTAGCTTTAAGCTCTGAAGTGCGTTGTTTTATGCCCTCCGCCTCGGCTCTCTTACCCTCCTTCATAAGGGCGCCAATTTGTTTTGCTATGGTATTGGCCTCCGCTAAATTTTGATCGAGCGTCAGTTGCGTATTCCTTCTTTTTTCATCGAGTATTATTACCTCATTCAGGATATCTTGAACCTGAGGTATATTTCGTTTTTGCAAGCCTGCAATGACTTTTTCCTTATTCTCAACGATGTAGCTGACCTGAAGCATGGTAATTTCTGATTTTGAGCAGCAAAGTAAACCAATTAGACTCAAAGATTACGTGAAATTGGACAGGGAGTAACCCAAATAGGTAAATTTGCGTTCAATTGCTTGATAAGTTTGCTAGGATAGCATATACTTGCAATGTCCTTAGATGAAAGGAAACAATTCCGTGTTTCATCTCATAGTAAAAAATCTAACTATTTAAATCACAATTTCATTACTAATCCCTTGACAGGGGATTCCCCAATTTATAATTACTACATGCACACTATTGAAGAATTGAAGGTGAGGCTTCTTTCTGAACTGAAAGAGCTAGCCGAGGCGTTAGGCGTAAAGAATTACAAAAAACTCGCCAAACAAGATCTTATCTACAAGATTTTGGATCAACAAGCCATAACGCCAGAAAGTGAGCTTCCAAAGAAAGCGGATGCTCCAGAAGAAAATCAAGAAGAGGCTCCTACTGAAGAACCCAAGAAATCAGGAAAAGGAAGGCCTAAAAGAGAGAATGTTGAGCGGAAAGATGAAGCTCAAACAGGAAAAACGGATGAAAAAACCGAAAAGAAAGCGGAATCATCCAAAGAAGAGAAATCTGGTGACAAACCGCGGGGTCGTGACGACAGGCGAGGCGACCGCAAAGACAATCGAAGGGATGATCGCAAAGACGATAGGAAGGATGATCGTAAGGACGACAGGAGAGATGATCGTAAAGACAGAAGACCAGCGAAACCATTTAATCAGGATATCAAAGATTTTGATGGACTGATTGAAAGCGAAGGTGTTTTAGAGATTATGCAAGATGGCTACGGTTTCTTGAGATCTTCTGACTACAATTACCTGGCAAGTCCTGATGATATTTATGTGTCACCTTCTCAAATCAAGCTTTTTGGATTGAAAACTGGCGATACAGTGTTAGGTCAGATCAGACCTCCTAAAGAAGGTGAGAAGTACTTTGCTCTTTTAAGAGTTGAGTCTGTAAACGGTAAGACCACCGAAGAAATTCGTGACAGGGTTCCTTTCGAATACCTGACACCACTTTTCCCTGAAGAGCAAATCAAACTGAGTTCTAAGCCAAGTAGATACTCTACCAGGGTTATGGACATGTTTGCACCTATTGGTAAAGGCCAAAGGGGAATGATTGTCGCTCAGCCTAAAACTGGTAAAACGGTGCTCTTGAAGGAAATAGCGAATGCTATTGCTGAAAACCACCCTGAGATATACTTAATCATTTTATTGATTGATGAACGTCCTGAAGAAGTAACGGATATGGCTAGAAGCGTAAAAGCTGAAGTGGTATCTTCTACTTTTGATGAGCAGGCTGATCGTCACGTTAAAGTGTCTAACATCGTGCTGGAGAAAGCCAAGCGAATGGTGGAATGTGGTCATGATGTAGTGATACTTCTTGACTCAATCACACGTTTGGCAAGAGCTTATAACACGGTGGTGCCGTCATCTGGAAAGATTCTTTCTGGTGGTGTAGACGCCAATGCGTTGCACAAGCCTAAGCGTTTCTTTGGAGCAGCTAGGAATGTAGAGCACGGAGGTTCGTTATCTATTATAGCTACCGCACTGATTGAAACTGGTTCTAAGATGGACGAAGTGATCTTTGAAGAATTCAAAGGTACGGGTAACATGGAACTGCAATTGGACAGAAAACTATCCAACAAGCGTATTTATCCTGCTATCGATGTAGTTGCATCGGGTACAAGAAGAGAAGACTTGTTGATGAGCAAAGAAGAGCTGCAGCGTATTTGGATTTTGAGAAAATTCATGGCAGATATGAATGCCAACGAGGCTATGGAATTGCTACTTCAAAGAATGAAAGGAACTCAAAACAACGAAGAGTTCTTGATTTCTATGAACGGGTAAAATATAAACGATTTCTAAAGAAAAGAGGCTGTCTTGTAAAAGGCAGCTTTTTTTTTGATCATTACGGGTAAGGTCTCAGATGAGATTCTTCGTTCCTCAGAATAGGAAAACGGTCTTTGTACGTTATCCTTTCTTTTGCTGAGGCACGAAGCATCTCTTTTCAAAATTCCAAAACACAAATAACAAATTCCAAAGGGCGGACTGTACTCGTAAACCGTTCTTTTGTTGAACCCGTGGCTTTTGTTTCTACTTTCTGACTCCTCACATATCCAACAAGGAGGGAGGGCGTCCACGGTCAGTGTGACCATCGACCTAGGTAATTTGTGTAATGTGTTACGCTGACTCGATGGTTTTGACGCCTGCCTGCACGTAGCCGTTTCGGCAAAGGCAGGGTGGTGTCTTTTATTTTGTTACTTTTCAGATTTCTTCCTTGTTTATATGATTACTGAGCTTTAGAAATACTTGTTCAAACTGAATTGCAGAAAGCTATCCTTTCTAACAAAATTCAAAAACTCAGTGGGGGCAACATCGCTAAAAAGCCTCATCTCTATTTCGGCTTTCCAGGAATTGCCGAGCCTACGGCTCCCTTCAAAACTGAATAGTTTGGTGCTTTTCTCCAGGTCGAAGATACCCCCAATTAGAAACTCTGTGCTTTGAGTATCATTGAAGGCAAAGCGTGCACCTGCAAAGACATCGTTATCCAAACTACTGAAAGCCAGGTTACCCCGGTCGTCATGCAGGTATTCACCTACAATGCCAATGTCCAGTCCTGAGTTACCAATGTTGGAGAAGGTGTATTCCAAACCGGCAGCAATGGCCCACATATCCTGAAAATTACTTTTTCTGACAATGCTCTCCACTTTCCAAAGGACAGGCCCCATAGTGGCTTGAAGGTCTATTCCCGTTTGATCAATAATGCCATAGAGCAATTGAAAATTACCCCCATTGTTGGCAAAGAACGGCTCACGACCTGTACCATGAAATTGAGACACACCAATGTCAAAGGGACCAACAAAAGCAGACCAGCGCGCAGCAAAAGTGGGCCTGGTTTCCTCAGCTTGGGACTCAAAGCTCACGTCACCATTGTCAATGATAAACGATGTTCTTAACCTTCCTTTTGATCCTGGAAAAACTCGCTTTCTGGAATAGGGTAGATAGAAAAGGTCGAAAGTGCCAATCCCGGTTGTATAGGAGAACTGAACCATGGGCTGCCCCAATTTTTCCTCTCCATCAAAACTCTCCACAAAGTCAGTTTGATTAATGATATCTACCAAATGGGCAGATTCAGTAACTCCCCAGAAAACCTTTTTTAACCCGACACTCAGTTCCCAGTTTCCTTTGACTTTCTGATAGTAGAGCTCGCGAACATCAAAGTGTGTCCTTCTCTTGTCTCTGTCTAGTCTTCCGAAGCCAATGAACTTGATTCTATCATCTCCTTTGTTCCATTCGTAGAGATACTCGGGTTGGAAAACAAAGGAAGGGTAACTGTTTTTTTGCCCTGGATAAAGACCATCACTGAAAAACTGGCGGTGATCAAAGCCCACATAGCCCGAAAACTCGGAAAAAGTACCATCGTCTTCCTGGGCATGGGTTGGAAGGGCAAGAATTAAAAGTAAACTGATGGAGAATAGGCTTCCCCACCAGTTTGAGCTTGATTTAGAAATCATAACTTCTTTTTGACTTTCCAACTGCACTATCTGCTTGCTCTCTTCAGACTATTCTGAGAAAAGTCCTCCTCTTTTAAGTTCAAGCCAAAGTTATACTCATCGAATATCAGCTTTGTCTTTTTGCCGGTTTGGTGATTGGTCATCTCCATTTGGCTAGCTCTCCAATGCTTTTCCTTATAGACCTTATAATCCGAATAGGCTAAGGTTTTGAGGAGTGCATTCTTTCGATCGTAAAATTCTATTTGCTCGAGCCTGTAATTGTCCTTATTGTACCAGACTATCTGCCGGGTATACCCGGATTTCACGTCTACAGGGTCTCTTTCGACTACGAGAGCACTCACTCCGTTGATCTGCTCTTCTTTAAGAAACTTGTAAGTATACTTTTCTACTTCCTGAGAAGACAAATCTTCATAGGCAAACTCGCTGCCCATAAATGGGCCGGACTTATTGTTAGAAGAGATTCTTTTCACCCTGCTTATGGCTGGTAAATAAAGCCATTGATCATCTGAACCTTGCTTATGGGTATAGGTCAATGTTGCTGTGCCTTTAACATCCCTTGGGCTGTTAAATACAATCAGCGACTTATCACCATCTTCGGTCAATTCCAATGTCTGATTGCTCATAAAGCGTGTGCTTTCCTGGCCTTGTTTGTTCGTAAGCACCATGGTCAGTTTGGAGGCAGAACTTCCAAAACCTTCGTCATATTTATCTGCGGCCTTCGCAACTTCAAGGCCCCTTTGTTCTGGAGATTGAGCCAAAACCATTCCGGCTACAGCTACTCCTATTAATGTCAAAATTGTTCTTTTCATTTCTAAGCGATTAAGTATTTATACTGCCGGGGCAGGATCTAAATTCGTTTCTAATTTGATAGTTTTTTCCTTTACATCCTGGGCTCTTTTTGACGGTGCCAGCATAAGCAAGGCCGGTAACATCAAGAAGTCAAGAATCAAGGCCAGGGCAATAATAAGCACCGTAATTTTGGCCATGTCTGAATTCAAACCGAAACTTGATTGAGCCAGTACCAGAAAGCCCGCGATAAGAACAAAACTTGTAACCAATAAGGCTTGTCCCACTGTTGAAAAGGCATAACGCACAGCATCTTCCGGTGATTTACCCAACTCTCTTCTTGCTCGCAGGTACTTCGATAGAAAGTGTACAGTATCATCCACGATGATCCCCAATGTCATTCCAAAAACAATCGAAATACCCATATTGATATATCCGTACATGAGCGCCCACATGCCCAAACCGGCAATAACAGGGGTAATGTTTGGAATTAGACTAATCAAACCAAATTTGCCACTTCGAATTGCAAAACCCAGTACAAAAGAGATAATTATCAAAGCTATTATGGTTCCCTGAATCATACTGGTAATTTGTCTTTCTGAAAGATGAGCGAACATCATTGTACTGCTCACCCCATCAGAATACATATGCTCTGGAGCATTGTTCTCTAGCCAGTCCTTTGCTCTATCATTGAAAGCGAGCATGCTTTGTGTCGGAATGTTATTAATAGTGACGATCATCCTGGTTTCAGACTTGTCTACATTTACCTGATTGTTCAAATCCAGTCCAAAGGGTAGAGACATTTCATAAAGCAGCAAGTATTGGGCTGCCTCGTCCCTTTCTGTTGGCATTCGATAATAAGCGGGATCATCACCGTGCATAGATTTGTTCACCTGTTTCATCACCTCCGTAAAGGCATTTACATGGATAACTTCGTCCTGGGTATAGAGCCAATCCTCAAATTCCCTCAATTTAGCAAGGTAAGCAGGGTTATTAATACCCCCTTCTTCTCCTGCGCCAACTGAATATTCTACGGTGTAGATTCCAGTTAGATTATCAGAGATATAGTCCGTATCACTTCGAAAGGGAACGTCCTTGCTGAAATACTTAATGAACTCATCATTTAACTCGTTTTTGAAAACCAAAACCGAGCTGATCAGAATGAACAAAGTTGATACTATAATGACTGGTTTCTTTTTGGCGATGACAAATTCTGCCAGGCGCTCTAAGAATGGTAGCCTTCCTTCCTTGGGTGCGCTTACCTTGATTTTCACCGGTAAAATTGCCAGCAATGCTGGTAGTGTTAATGTTGAGTAGATGAAGGCTGCAAACATGCCAACGGCTGTCAAATTACCCAGGTCTCTAAATGGAGGTGCATCAGAGAAATTCATTGATAGGAAACCAATAATTGTTGTCATGCTGGTAATGAACACAGGCATAAAGTTGAGCCTCAAAGATTCAACGATTGCCTCTTTCTTAGCAACTCCTTTCTTCATCTGCTGGATTACTGTGATTAACACGTGTATACTATCCGCCACAGCCAGTGTAAGAATAATATTGATAAAAGCACCAGATGGAGGGGTTAGGCTTATCCCTGTATGGGCTCCAAATCCCATAGCCGTCATGATGGAAAGAGCGATGACGATTAGAGTTGCAAATGTCCCTGACAAGGTTCTTGTTGTCAGCAGAATGGTTATGATAATGATCAGGAACATCAATGGTGTCAAAGTCATAAGATCCTGACTGAAGGCTTCAAAAAAGGCGCTGTTCATCATGACCATACCTGACAGGTGCGTCTCGATATTAGGATATTTAGCCTCAATATCTGCCACCATTTTTCTGACAAAAGCAGCTACTTCAGCACTTTCCCCATTGTCTTGCGTAGGAAGCCGAACCGTGACATTTACAGCTGTTACAGAACCTTTTTCATTGATGAGTCGCTTGACTAGTCTTATATCGGTAGTAGCGATTTCTTTGAGTTCCGCCAATTCTGCATCAGACTTGTTGGCAGCATCCTGAATCAAGTCATCCACATATAGATCATCATCGATAGCCCTGGTGTACTGGAAATTTGTGATTGCATCTACTCGACTTGAATGTGGTGTTTGCCAAGACTCTGCAGTCAGTTCCTCAATTGCAGTTAAAGTCTCTTGTGTAAATACCTCACCGTCTTTTGGTGCCAGTACAATAAAGACGTTGTCATCTTTGGTATACTTATTTTGAAGACCATCGTAGGCTAAAAGTTGAGGATTGTCTTCGCTAAAGAAAACATGGTAATCACTGTTAAAGCCCATTTGTCCGCCAGCAGCAAAGACCATGGCAAACAGCAACGTTCCTATTAGCACAGGCCACTTGTGGCGAACGACTTTTTCTCCCCAGCGCTGGCCAAACTCCCTGGATTGTTCTTTTAAATTTTGAAATTTATTGGTCATGATATCTATAGTTATCTTTTGATTTATCAGTTGATTTTGAAATCGTATTTTTCGAGATATGTATATTTTGTAAAATGGATATTACGATTTTCGAAATATAGGGTCAAAAAAAAATCAGGAGACTAGTCCTGCCTGAAGTTGAAAGTCTAGATTACGGGTTGCTTTTTGCATAAGTCGGATAAACATTTCCTTTTCTTCTTCTTCGAATCCCTCTAAAATGTGATAGCCAAACTTAATCATCGTTTTCTCAAGGAGCTCAAATAATTCTCCTCCGTACTTACTCAGGCCAATCCTCACTATCCTTCTATCTTCCTCAGAGTAGAATCGCATCAAGTAGCCTTTAGAAACTAGTTTATCAACAATTCCGGTTGCTGTGCTCATCGGAACATTAATAAATTCGGCTATTTCAGACATGATGAGCGATTTATGTTTGCCAAGTATAACTACCAAGCCAAATTCCCGCTTGGATATATCCTTGGTGGCTTCTATACAAGTGCTATCCACCTCTTGCATTTTCATCAGCATCATCTCTAATGCTTCTGTAAACTGGCTCACCTGTGTTTCACTAGTACTCATATGTATCTCCTCAATCTTGACTTGCGTCTTAACGATACAAAATTACTTCGAGTTTCGAAATATTCAAATTTTTTAAATAATTTTTTCTCAGAGTCTTTATGTGAAAGAGAAAGAAGCCTCAACTTTCGACCATGACAACGCGATAAATATGTGATTTTCATCTCAAAACCACTTTATCTGACCGCCTGTTTTTGATAATGTAAATCAATTTTAATTGTTTATGTAACGAAATTGACATTATGCGGTCTCTGTAATGAAATCGGTCGACTAAAGTTTAGCCCAATGGTCAAAAACTATCTCAAAATTGCCATCAGATCTCTGATGAAGCACAAGGTGTATGCCTTTCTCAACATATTCGGACTTACAATTGGTATCACCTGTTCCCTGTTGATATTTCTTTATGTTCAAGATGAAGTGACATATGACAGTAATCACTCACAATCAGAAAATATTTATCGCGTAAGCTGTGAGTATTTCCTCCCAAATGATGGGGGTGCTGAAAAATGGGCAGTTGCCTCGGACGTGGTGGCGCAATTCTTTGTGAAGGACTATCCCGAAATTGAGGCCTCAGTACGCTTCAAAAAAAATCAGAACGTGGTAGTGGAGCGACCTAACAGCAATAATCGTTTCTATGAAAATATTGTTTATGCCGATTCCAATGTATTTGAACTCTTCGATTTTCCATTATTAGCGGGAGACGAGAATTTAGCACTACAGCAGCCAAATACCGCAGTTATCTCACAAGAGGTGGCCGAAAAGTACTTTGGTAAAAGAGATGTGATTGGGGAGACGTTAAGTTTGCCTGATAACAATCTTCAAGTACAAATCACAGGCATCTTAGCACCGATTCCATCAAACACACATCTACAGTTTGACTTTTTGGTTTCGTTTGAGACCTTAAGAGCTGCCAACAGGGTAAATACCAGTTGGTGGAGTTTTGGCACACATACTTACTTGAAAGTAACTCCTGGAACTGATCCTGTTGAATTGGAAGAAAAGATTAAGAGGATTTCTGCGAATTACATCTTACAACAGGAAACAGGTTCAGGTTATCGACAGGAGTACTTTTTGACCGCTTTGGGTGACATTCATTTAAAGTCTAATTATCGTTCAGAATTTGAGGCCAACGGTAACGAATCGTATGTCTATATTTTTTCATCGGTCGGGTTATTCATCCTTATAATTGCCTGTATAAATTTTATGAACTTATCAACGGCCAGATCCGTCAGCCGGGCCAAGGAAGTTGGACTTCGAAAAGTTGTTGGGGCCCATCGCAAGCATCTGATTAGTCAATTCTTGAGCGAATCGATATTTATGGCTTTTGTTGCCCTCCTGCTTTCCGTTGGATTGATTCTTTTGGCACTCCCGATATTGAATACTTTCACTGACAAAGGGATGACCTTTAATCCAATTGAAAATCCTGCTTTAGGATTAACGCTTTTTGGGATTACCTTTTTTGTTGGAATTCTCTCGGGTAGTTATCCTGCTTTAGTGCTGTCTTCCTTTAAACCAACTCAAACATTAAAAGGAAGTTTTAAAACTTCAGGTAAGGGCACGGTCTTGAGGAAGGGTCTGGTAATTGTGCAATTCTTAATCTCCATTGGTTTAATCATCTCCACCTTGGTAGTATTTAGCCAACTCAGTCATATGCGAGATCTTGAGTTGGGATTTGAGAAAGAACGGATGATTTTTATCCCCACGCGATTTGGTGCTGGAACAACAGAAACGTTCGCGGTACTCAAAGATAAACTGGAGCAATTTCCAGAAATAAACGGTGCTAGTTTGTCCTCCAGAGTGCCTGGCAAGGAGTTGGGCAACAATGTAGTCCGCCTGGGCTGGGATCAAAATGCGGATTGGAGTGATATGCGATTTCTGGCCGTAGACTATGATTTTTTAAAGGTATATGATTTGGAACTAGTCGCGGGAAGGGGCTTTGACGAGTCCTTTGGCACAGATGTAAATGAAGGTTTTATTCTGAATGAGGCAGGTGTGAATCGTTTAGGATTTGAAAGCGCTGAAGCTGCCATTGGCGAGCAACTTGGTTGGCAGAACAAGCAAGGGCGCGTGATAGGGGTTTTAAAAGACTTTTATTTTATGTCGGTGCAAAATGCCGTGGAACCATTTATTATGCCGATGTCAGGCACCAGAGCACCAGGTTACCTCTCTGTGCGTGTTGAGTCCTCAAATTTCAGAAATGTGATCAATCGAATTGAGTCCACCTTTTTAGAGGTGATGCCAAATAGGATATTTGAATACTCATTTCTTGATGAGGATTTTGATAGGCAATACACTGCTGAGGAAAAATTCAGCAGTGTCTTTACTTTCTTTGCAATCATTGCTATTGTTATTGCTTGCCTCGGACTATATGGCCTTGCGGCTTTTACGGCACAGCAAAAGATAAAGGAAATTGGCATAAGAAAGGTGCTTGGTGCAACAGAAGCCGGTGTTGTCCTGCTCTTGTCCAAAGATTTTATAAAGCTGGTTTTGGTTTCCTTTATCATCGCGGCACCAGCAGCCTATTTTCTTATGGAGTCATGGTTGAAGGACTTTGCTGAGCGGGTTAGGGTGGGCGCAAGTGTGTTTCTGATTGCAGCCGGGATTTCGATTTTTATTGCCGTAGCTACAGTGAGTTATCAGTCTGTTAAGGCCGCTCTTACTAATCCGATAAAGGCTTTGAGACACGAATAAACTTGAGTTGCCCTGTAACCAGGGCAATTTTTTGCAGCAATAGGTATGCAAATAAGCAACTAATCGTTAGGTTTGTAGTTATGTATACAAATAAGACAGAAATAAAATGAAGGGAACGAACCTTGGAGAATTTGAAGAGTTGGTTTTGCTGATAGTAGTAGCCAGATCTGAGGATGCCTACAGTGTAGCCATTGCCAGAACTATCGATGAAGTATCTAATAGAAAAGTGGTTCACAGTGTGGTGCATGCTTCCTTGAACCGACTGAACAAAAAAGGTTTTGTAACCTCAGAAATGAAGGAGGGCACCTCTGAGCGTGGCGGCAGAAGTAAGAGAGTTTATATGGTTACAACGGCAGGCAGGCAGGCTCTTGAGGATGTGAAGCTGCAGCGTGATAAACTCTGGGATATGATTACACCAGCTAGTTTGGTTAAAGTCTATGTCTGAAACAAGGAACCATAAGCCGCCTAAATGGGCAGATCGGTTTTTAGAGTGGTACTGTGCACCAGATCAATTGGACGATGTGCAAGGCGCCCTCTATGAATACTTCTCTGAACGTGTTGATCAAGGTCGGATCACCAGAGCCAGAAGAATGTTCATACTGGATGTTTTAAGTCATTTCAGGCCTCATATTATCAAAAGAAATAAAACTCATTACAGTAAAAACAACATAGGTATGTACAAGAACTTTATCAAAGTGTCATTTCGAAATATTCGAAAGCACAAACTCACCACGTCACTCAATTTAATTGGGCTTTCTGTAGGCATCACCAGCTTTTTGCTGATCATGATGTGGGTGAACCAGGAAAAGACTTTTGACGCATTTCATGAAAATGCAGATAACCTCTATCGTATTTCTAACACTTTCAAAAGTGAGAGTGAACAGTTTAGTCAGGCGCCTTCCGGGCCAGCTTTAGGAGCACAATTGCACAAACTATATCCGCAGATTGTGAATGCTGCCCGATACGGAAACAACAGTGCCATGATCAAAGTGGGTGATCAAAGCTTCTTTGAAAATAATATGAGCTTGGTTGATGCTAATTTCTTTGAAATGTTCACCTGGGAAGTAGTGCAGGGGGATCAGCAGAAATTTTTTGAAAACCCCAATTCGATTGTGCTCACAGAATCACTTGCCAAAAAATACTTCGGAGATGCACCGGCCATGGGAAAGATGCTGACTATGGATGACAACCTGCCGATAACCGTAACGGGCATATTGAAGGATCCTCCTTCAAACTCACAGATGCAATTCGATTCTTTTATTAGTCTGGATTTGGCTAAAATCATGTGGGAAAACACCACAATGGACGATAACTGGGGTGGAGGCTGGTTCCATACCTATGTACAGTTGGAAACGGGGACTGATGTGGACGCACTGATGGCCGAAGTAAACCAGTTTATTGCAACAAAGCTCACTTGGTTTAGCGAAAGAAATATGTCTTATGAATACTTCCTACAGCCTATAAAGAGCATCCACCTCCAATCGGATTTGAGGTATGACTTTGGCAACAATGGGAGTGCACGCAATGTGTCAATTTTCAGCACTGTGGCCTTAATCATACTGATCCTGGCCTGTATTAATTACATTAACCTAACTACGGCCACCGCTATCAAGCGTGCCAAAGAGGTTGGCATAAAGAAAGTCATTGGTGCTTTGCGCGGGCAGTTAGTCGTGCAGTATCTGATAGAATCAGTTCTGGTCAGTTTAATAGCCGCTATTTTTGCAGTGGGATTGGTTTATCTGCTATTGCCTGGTTTTGAGTCTTTTGTTGGGTATAAAATGACAGTTCCTGAGTATCCTTCAGTGCTGACCTTATTGTTTTCTGGTGCTGTATTATTGGGTCTGATTGCAGGTCTTTTTCCAGCCCTTGCCATTTCCTCATTTAACCCACTTTCTGTGCTCAAAGGGCAATTGAATAGTGGAAGACGTGGCACCACAATTCGAAAACTCTTGGTTGTTGGGCAATTCACTGCGACCATCGCATTGATCATTGCCATAATTACGGTCAACGGTCAAATGCGGCATCTTCAAAATCAGGAATTGGGCATGAACACAGACGAAGTGATTTCTATTGACTTCAGAGGGCTTGAAAGCGTGATCAACAACAAGGAGGCACTAACAAATCGATTGCTCGAAAACCCAAATTTCAAAGCTGTTTCGTTCAACCGAAATGCGTATCCGGTAGATGGCCTGAGCAATGGAATGGTCATGGTGGAAACCAGTACAGGAGATAAGGTCTCTTCCAGTCTTTATCACATGTGGGTAGATACAGAGTATGCCACAGCTTTTGATATGACAATGGCTGCCGGTCGCTTCTTTTCGAAGGAGATTGAAAGCGATATTTCAAATGCTATTGTTGTCAATGAGTCTGCCGTTGCTTCTTTTGGATGGGGGAGCCCCGAAGCAGGTATTGGTAAAAAAATGGGCAATGCACCAAATGAGCGTACGGTTATTGGGGTGGTGAAGGATTTCAATTTTGAGGGTCTTCATAAGCGGGTTGAACCTTTGCGCATTGTCCCTATTACTAATCCCACCTCTTACTCAGCAATTACACTCAAGGCAAACCTCTCTCAGCCTTTTGAGGCAATAGGGTTTCTTCAAAAAATCTGGCAGGAACTTAACCCGGAAGTCCCTTTGGATTATACAATCATGAATGATGACATCCGCAATCAGTACAATTCCGAACTCCAGTTCAGATCGCTCTTTTTGATATTCTCGGTACTGTCCGTGGTCATTGCTGGTCTGGGTTTATTCGGCCTGGCTACTGCTTCCACTAATCAGAGGATAAAGGAGATAGGCATTCGAAAAACGCTGGGCGCTTCTACCTTTGGATTGATTCAATTGATTAGTCGTGATTTTGTCATTTTGATCCTTGTCTCTCTGGTATTGGCCATACCTCTAGCCTGGTACGGCATGGAACAATGGCTTTCCGGTTTTGCCTATCGCATTAATGTCAGTTGGGTGTTTTTCGTTACAGCAGGCTTGCTGGCCATAGGGGTTTCTTTGCTCACCATAAGCTATCAGGCGCTCAAGGCAGCTTATCGCAATCCAACCAAATCTTTGCGCTATGAGTAGAAGAAAGAGGTAGTCTCAAAAGTCAAAAAGGTCGTCATTCTGAACCTGCCTTTGCCGAAACGGCTACGTGCAGGCAGGCTTGATTCAGAAGCCTATCAAATTGATAACCTGTACTTTATAGATCCTGAAATAAATTCAGGATGACATAAAACCGATTTTTGAAACACCCTCTATTTTGTCAGGTAGAGGATAGCTATTAAAGAAATACAAGCAAAAGTGATTTTGGAGAGGTAACTTGCTTATGCCCAAAGGGGTTTAACCCTGTTCAGGCAAGCTTTTGCATATGATTCAAAAACCAAGATTGTCCGTCATCATTCCTACCTTAAATGAGGAGTTGGCTATATCTGAAGTTTTGGATCAACTAAGTAAATCTCTGGAGAATAGTGATGAGATAATCATTGTAGACGGGGGCAGCAAGGATAGTACAGTAGAGGTAGCACAGGCATACAATGTTCAGGTGCTATTTTCAGAAACGCCAGGCAGGGCAGCACAGCTTGACCTTGGAGCCCGACAGGCCTGTGGAGATTACCTCTGTTTTTTGCACGCGGATACAATTACCTCCGATGATTTGAAGGCTCAAATCCATCGGGTACTTTCTGAAAACGGTGTGGTGTTGGCCGGCTTTGTGTCAATAATGAGAGGGAAGAGGTCGAGGTGGTTGATCAGTTTCCTGAATTATACCAAAACCTATGTATGCCCATTTTTCTACAGGCCGTATGACTTTTTCTTTAAGGGCTTAAGATTGCTTTTTGGTGATCAGGTAATGTTTTGTAGAAGAAGTGACTATATCAAATCAGGAGGATTTAATCCACAAACCAAAATTATGGAAGAAGCCGAGCTGTGTTTGAGTATGAATAAGCTGGGTAGAATAAAACAGTTCCATCAACGGGTGTATTCTTCTGATCGTAGAGTGGCGAAGCTTGGTTTGTTTAAAGCGATGAGAATCTACATTTACATTGCCTTAGGCTGGGCATTTGGCATGTCAACGGAAAAACTAAACGCCAGATACGAGCATATCCGTTAGAAATAGGCTTCTTTTCCATGAATGCTCACCTATTGTTTACCTCTTCGTGATATTTGGACGGCATGCCTTTCTTAAATTGCATCGATTAATTGCGTTCATTCGCGCAGCCTTTTGACTTCCACCGAAGTACGGTAGGAGAAAAAGGGCCGAAATTGACAAAGATTGAGAAGCTATTGGAACTGATCATCAACGGCTGCAAAGAGAACGACAGGCAGAGCCAGCATGACCTTTATCGCAACTTTTACAGTTATGCGATGAGCGTGTGCATGCGCTATACCGGGAATGAAGAAGATGCGGTGGAGGTGATGAATGATAGCTTCATGAAAGTTTTTGCGAACATTGAAAAGTTCGATGAGACAAAGCCCTTTAAACCTTGGTTGAGGAGAATACTGGTCAATACTTGTATAGACCATATTAAGAAAAATGCCAAGCACAATCATTTGGCTGACATTACGGAAGCCAACGTGCATCAATCGACCCAGGAAGCACCAGATCACAACCTGAACTATGAAGAAATTCTGGAAAAGGTTGGACAACTGTCCCCGGCATATCGGGCTGTTTTCAACTTGTATGTCATTGATGGATACAAGCATCAGGAAATTGCCGAGCAACTTGGGATAACTGTAAGTACCTCAAAGGCGAATTTAACAAGAGCAAAAGCCGCATTGCGCGCTATGCTTGAGAAGGAGGTGTATCAATATGGATGAGGAGAATAAGCCAGTAGACGGGTTAGAACATATTGCAAAAGAAGCTGCGGACAAAGCGCAGTACGACTTTAATCCAGCAGCTTGGGCGGCTATGGAGAAGAAGCTTGGTGGTGCCGAAAGGGTTCCCTTTGCCTGGTGGAAAATACTTTTCCCCATTGGCATTGTGGTGATTCTGCTGTTGTTTTTGCTATGGCCAAAAGGCAGCGGTGATGCAACCCTTGAGACCAAGGAGGATTTGGCTAAGCATGCTCCCATCGAGAAACAGGCTGAAAAAAATACTGAAGCGGCATTGAAGTCGGCAGAAGAGGGTTCCGAGGCCATAAATACAGAGAGTTCTGAAAATGCACAAGGGGCGGAACAACCCAAAACTGTGCAATCCGCTGAGGTTCAGATTGACGAGTTAGCAGCAGTTCAAAAGACTGATCAAAATAATGCTTCCGAGCCTGAAGGTTCCAACAATGGTGCTTTTAAAACCGATAAACCAGACTCTCCTGTTGAGCGTACAGCCTCTCCCAGTGAGCAAGTCACCGTTGGTCGCAATCGCTTTCTAATTAAGAAGGCAGAAATTCATGCTCGGTCGTCTAAACCAATGCAGTTTTTTGGTAAGCCGGACATGTTGGTAAGAAAAGACAGTTTTGGAGTGGAGGAGGTGACGGATACAATTCGCCAAAAACGCGGTGGCGCTTGGAATTTCTATGTTTCTACGGACTTAAGTGTGACAAGACTGGATGACTTTACCAAACCCGGTACTATGATTGGGATTTCAAGAGAGACCTATTTTGGTAACAACTGGAGTTTTTCTGTTGGTGCTGCTTATTCAGTCAAAAAGTATTCTGCGCTAGGTAGGGACTATAACACCCCTGCCTGGGCACTCAATGATCCGGAAGCGATTGAAAGTATTCTGGCCAATTGCATAGTCATTGATGTACCCATTAACATCCGCAAGTATTTTGATACCAAAAATGGGAATCAGTTTTTTGTTAGTGGCGGGGTTTCCAGCTATTTCATGATCCGTGAAGACTATGACTATGTCTATAATGAGCCCAAACCCGCTTGGCGCGATACCTGGAGCATACGCAATCAAAATCAGCACTTCTTCGGAATTCTCAACTTCTCTGCAGGCTTTGAAAGGCCACTCACAAATAAACTTTCTCTTGGCATTGAGCCATTTGTCAAAATCCCACTTACGGGGATTGGTTTTGGTGAAGTAGATCTATTGAGCTTTGGGCTGAATTTGGCAATTAAGCTGAATAAATAGTCAGGTCTGACTCTACATTTCAAATCGTTGCTCCAGGGGCAATCACTACTGATCTATAATAAATAGGGAATCCGGACCCTTTCATAGTGAATTGAATAGGAGACATTGATGTCTTGTATTCGGGTCATATTATATTTGATTTGGTATAAATTCGCCTTTTCTTTCAGCAACAACCCATCGATGAAACCATCATGAAAGACCCTGTCCAGACCATCCCTGCCATAAACCTGTTAATTGCATTTCTTCCGGTTGTCGCTGTGCTTTTTATCATGTGGAAGTGGAAGCTTGGCTTTGGAAAAGGTATTTATGCTGTAGCAAGAATGGTGATCCAGCTCCTTCTGATTGGATTCTTCCTTACCTATATCTTCGAGACTGAAACAGGCTGGGTGGTGATATTGGTGCTGGTTGTGATGTTGTTGGCAGCAGGCTGGATTGCGCTGCGAACGGTTGATATTCCCAAGAAACAGCTTTACGGCAAGGTATTAATCTCCATAGTTATTGGGGGCAGTACCGTGCTGATATTGGTGACTCAGGGCGTATTGGAATTGCACCCCTGGTATTTGCCTAATTATATGATACCCTTGGCAGGGATGATTTTTGCCAATTCAATGAACAGTATTAGTCTGGCCGGAGAACGGCTTACTGCGGAGATGAGCAGGGATTTGGACTATTATGAAGCACGCAAAATTGCCTTAAAGGCCGCCTTGATTCCAATTACTAATTCACTTTTTGCCGTGGGACTGGTATCTATTCCGGGTATGATGACGGGGCAGATTCTTTCCGGGGTTTCCCCATTTATAGCCGCCAGGTATCAAATGGTTGTAATGTGTATGATATTTGGCTCAGCAGGGATTTCGGCAACGGTTTTCTTGAGTTTGGTAAAGACTCATTTTGTCAAGAGCCATTGATTTTTGAGTACGAAAACAAGGGTATCCAATATTGAAAACAAAAACTGCCTGACCAGTGATAAGTCAAGCAGTTTTTATTTTTATCAGACTATATAGAAGGGATTATCCGGGTTAAATTATTGGATCCCCGGAACCTCCGCCTCCAATAACTTTTGGTCCTGAGCTTTTGTACACCGTAACATAAATAACCTTTCGTTGATGAGTCGAACTCTTGATGTCAAGCTTAATTGTAGCTCTTCCATTGCTGTCGAACATGCTATCATCGATATTGGCCAACAAGTTTGGTCCTGAACCAATCTGAACATTGTTCCAATACCATTTATAGCTCAAAGTGCCGGAATGGCCTGTTACGTTAGATACCCAGGAGTACAGATCAGGTCCGTTATATGGTCGGTTGGCTGTAACAGACACTTGCATAGGGTTACAGTTATTCGCGCGTTTTGTGCCGCCTGCATCAACATAGTGTGTGTATACCAGGTTTTGTACTGGGCTGGCTTCTACAGATGGAATGGAGTCACACGCGGGCCAGGCATCATACATTTCATCAAATAATATTGCCTTCAAAGCGCTTCCATCTAGGTCGTCCCATTTGGTGAATATGTCGCGGCCAATCTTATTGTTGTGTAAGTCCATGGCGTTGGCAGCGTTTGGCCCACTACATTGTTCATGAGCGTAGGTCCATTCTTCTGCTATATGCAATCCAATGCTTTTGTTACCAATTGGCCATAGCAGGCCTTGTATATTGTCTGCAATTATATAGTTCCAAAGTGCATGTTTAACAGCATTTGCCTGCACGTCTTGTTCTATGTCACTGCCAAAAAGTAACGCAGCAAACAGCCCATTTCCAAACCAACTTTCCATGACGACCTCTGTTTCGAATATTGATGCTAGTATGGTGATTGCTTTTAAAGGATGAAGTACAAGCAACCAATTTTCTTCAGGACAAAGTACCTTTCCGGCTTTTGCTAGCAAATCGAGTAAACCTTGGAGAGTTACAGGCTGCTCAGAGAATGGCACATGTTGATTTATCGAGAGCTTTTCGAACCCGGCATATTCCAATTTGCGCTCATAATACTTGCGCAGGTTTTCTGCGTTCGGAGTGATCTGAGAAAGAGAAAGGCCGGGAAAGTCCATTTGAACTATTTCAAGAGACCTTTCGTCTAAGACGCTGAGATTCGGAAGAAGAGCCATCTCTTTTTTGATCAGATCAGTCATACCAACGATATATTCTACAGGTACTAGATTTGCTTCTGAGTAATTAGTGCCATTATTGGCGTTGATCATCTGCAAAGACTGATTCACTTTGTCCTTATCATTGGCCAGAAAGTATTTTAGGCTTGTCTCGTCTGAGCTTGTTAAATAAGTAGAAATAAAGTCTTCATAGCTTAAGGCGGCTTGTGGTGCGATGTTATCCGGCACCACACTGTCAATACTGTCTGAGCATGCACTTATACCCAGAATCAGAGCGACACAAAAAATTTTAATTTTTTTCATAATAAATTGTTTGATTGACTGTATTTATTTGTTTCTACAGCGTAGTCTTTTAATTGCAGGAGAGGTAAGCAGTTTTTTTATTTTTTTCTGAAACTGTCAATGTGCAGAGAGAGTAGATTTTGATATTGAAAACAAAAACTGCCTGACCAACTAAAGTCAAGCAGTTTTATTTTTTATTAAACTATATAGAAAGCGGCATTAAATTATCGGACCACCTCCGCCTCCGCCTCCAGTGGGTCCTCCCGAGGTGTTATACACTGAAACATAAACAACCTTTCTTTGACGGCTTGAACTCATAATCTCTATCTTAATTGTTGCTAATCCGTTACTATTGAACATACTATCTGTAATATTTGCCAACAAGTTGGGGCCTCCGCCAATCGGAACGTTATTCCAATACCAGTCATAGGTCAATGCGCCAGAACTTCCAGATACACTGGTCACCCAAGAGTAAATGTCAGGTCCGTTATAAGGCCTATTGGCTGTGACAGACACTTGCATGGGGGTACAATTATTCTCTGTATTTACTCCAGCATTCATGTGATGGGTATAAACCATGCTACTAACTGGGGCTGCTTGTACAGATGCAATGGTATTACATGCAGGCCAGGCCCTACGCATTTTTTTAAATAAGTTTAATCTCAAAGCCTCTTCGGATAGATTGTCCAGGTTGTTAAATAAATCTCGACCAACCTTATTGTTGTGTAAGTCCATGCCTTTAGCAGCGTTCTCAGGACCACATTGTTCATGGGCATAGGTCCATTCTTCAGCAATATGTAGTCCGATACTCTTACTGCCAAGTGGAAATGGTAGAGCGGCTATTTCCTTTGCAAGGTTGTAATTCCAGAGCGCATGTCTAAGCGCATTTGATTGTACATCTTGTTCCCCGGCTCCACCAAAAGCAGTTGCATCCATGTTGCCTGCTGGAAACCAGTTCTCCATTTGGTTTAGGGTCCTTAGAGTCGCTGACAGAATGGAGGGTGCCTTAAGTGGGTGTATATAAATAAACAAGATTTCTTGTATACATAAGCCAGTCGCGTCTTCTAAAGCATCGACTATTTCCTGAATAGTTAACTGTTCCTCATCGAATGGCACAGTTTGATTTATGGAGAGCTTTTCGAACCCGGCATATTCCAATTTGCGTTCATAATACTTGCGCAGATTTTCTTCGTTCGGAGTGATCTGAGCAAGAGAAAGGCCAGGAAAGTCCATTTGAACTGTTTCGAGGGTATTTTCATCTAAAATCTTAAGATTTGGAAGAAGAGCCCTCTCTTTTTTGACCAAATTGGTCATACTAAGGAGATATTCGATAGGCATTAGATTTTCTTCCGAATAATTAGTGCCATTATTGGCGTTGATCATCTCCAAAGACTGATTCACTTTGTCCTTATCATTGGCCAGAAAGTATTTCAAGCTTCCCTCGTCCGAGCTTGAGAGGTAAGTAGAAATAA
This sequence comes from Roseivirga sp., assembly GCA_029262895.1. Lineage (GTDB taxonomy): Bacteria > Bacteroidota > Bacteroidia > Cytophagales > Cyclobacteriaceae > Roseivirga. Next base: position 23,021 of record JAJCYM010000044.1, on the reverse strand, counting down.
AGTCTTCATAGCTTAAGCTTTCTTGTGATGCAATGCTGTCTGGCACTACATTGTCAATACTGTCTGAGCATGCACTTATACCCAGAATCAGAGCGGCACAAAAAATTTGAATTTTTTTCATAATGAATAGTTTAATTAATTGTAGTTATATATTTCTGTAGGGGTAGTCTTCCGATTGTAGGAGAGGTAAGCAGGTTTTTTATTTTTTTATTCTTAGAGGACTCAATGGACTGAAAAGAGAAGACTTAACATTAAAAAAACTGCTTGACCAATTAAGGGCCAAGCAGTTTTTATTATTGATTAAACTATATCTAAAAGGATATTAGTTTACAGGACCGGGATCACCGGGAAGTTCATCACCTGTTCCTGAACCCTTGAACAACCCTACGTACATAGACTTTCGTTGATGGGTCGAACTCCTGACTTCCAGCCAAATAGTGGCAGTTCCGAAAATATCGAACATACTGTCTGAAATATTTGTCGTTAAGTTTGGCCCTGTACCAATCTCAATATTGTTCATAGACCATTTATAGGTCAAACTCCCGGTATGTCCAGATACATTTGACACCCAGGAGTAAGAACCCGGTCCGGTATATGGTCTGTCAGCTGTAATCGATACTTGCATAGGATTACAGTTATTCTCTTGTTTTGCTCCTGCGGCATCTATATAATGGGTGTACACCATTCTTGTATTCGGCTTGGTTTGTATAGATTCAATAGTATTACACGCAGGCAAAGCATCATGCATTTTTTCAAACAGCCTTATTTTCAAAATGCTTTCGGATAAATCGTCCCACTCGTTAAAGATATCTCGACCAATCTTATTGTTATGCAAGTCCATGGCATTGGCAGCATTTGGACCGCTACATTGTTCATGGGCATAAGTCCATTCTTCAGCGATATGCAGGCCAATACTCTTGTTACCAATTGGCCATGGTAGGCCTTGTATATTGTCTGCGATTGTATAATTCCAAAGTGCATGTTTAACAGCATTTGCCGGCACGTCTTGTTCTATGTCACTGCCAAAAACTAACGCAGCAAGCAGCCCATTTCCAAACCACTTTTCCATGATGAGCTCTGTTTCGAATATTGATGCTAGTATGGAGATTGCTTTTAAAGGATGAAGTACGAGCAACCAATTTTCTTCAGGACAAAGTACCTTTCCGGCTATTGCCAGTGCATCGAGTAAATCTTGGACAGTTACAGGCTGCTCAGAGAATGGCACAAGTTGATTTATCGAGAGCTTTTCGAACCCGGCATATTCCAATTTGCGTTCATAATACTTGCGCAGGTTTTCTTCATTCGGAGTGATCTGAGCAAGAGAAAGACCGGGAAAGTCCATTTGAACTATTTCGAGGGTCTTTTCATCTAAAATCTCAAGATTTGGAAGAAGAGCCCTCTCCTTTTTGACCAAATTGTTCATGTTAAGGAGATATTCGACAGGCATTAAATTTTCTTCCGAATAATTAGTGCCATTATTGGCGTTTATCATTTTCAAAGATTGATTGACTTTGTCCTTATCATTGGCCAGAAAGAATTTTAAGCTTTCCTCGTTTGAGCTTGAGAGATAAGTAAAAATAAAGTCTTGATAGCTTAAGCTTGCTTGTGGTGCCATGCTTTCCGGCACCACGTTGTCAATACTGTCTGAGCATGCACTTATACCCAAAATAAGAAGGGCACAAAAAATTTGGATTTTTTTCATAATTGGTTTTAGTTTTTTGTTTCTGAAGGTGAGTCTCCTGCCCGGAGAAAACATGAGCAGGTTTTTTGAATCTTTTTCTTAGGGCGCCAATTGCAGAAATAAATAGTGATTCGCTCATAAGTAAAAACAACTGTTTTGTGTCAAAATGCCTAACCAGTTAAGTATTTTTGAATATATTTGCTTAACCCGTTAAGTAAATACGATGCAAGAGGATTTTTTAAATGAGCTAGGACATTTGGGGATGATCGCCAGACTCAAACGATTGAGTGATTCTATGCTCTATAGTATAAGGGAGGTCTACAAATCGGAAGGCCTGGACATAGAGCCCAACTGGCATTTGGTCTTTCTATTTCTCAAGAAATACGAGACCAGAACCATGACTGAAATGGCAGAGGCCTTTCAACTTTCGCAGCCGGCCATTGTGAAGATGATAAACAAGATGAAAGAACGCGGCTATGTTGATGTGGTCAGCGATACTGCTGACAATAGAAAGCGACAATTGCGGCTTTCTAAGAAGTCCAAAAAGGCCTTACCCGGTTTTGAAAAAATATGGTTTGGGGGTCAGGAATCCATCAGAAAAATGCTTCAGAAAAATGAGGTCTTTCTGGACTCACTGGAAATGCTGGAGCAGGACATTCGACAACAGAGTTTTAGGGAAAGAATTCTACAACACCGAAAAACCGATTGACATGATTGGGAATACACCGTTAATTAAATTGGAAAGACTATCAGAACCGGGTAGTGCGGAAATCTATGTAAAATACGAGGGAGGCAATCCGACAGGGAGTATGAAGGATCGCATGGCCTTATCCATGATTGAAGGAGCGGAACGGAGGGGTGAACTTGAGCCAGGTGGCCGAGTGGTTGAATACACCGGAGGCAGCACCGGCAGCTCTTTAGCTATGGTATGTGCAACCAAAGGATACCATGCACACCTGGTGTCTTCGGATGCCTTTGCTGGGGAAAAACTTCAGACCATGCGAGCTTTTGGTGCCGAATTAGAATTAATTCCAAGTGACAATGGCCGGTTGACTGCAAAGCTTATTGATGATATGATCGCCAGAGTTAAAGAATTAAGCACGGCACCCAATACTTTTTGGGCAGACCAAGTCAATAATGTTGATAATAGAAATGCATACCATCAAATGGCCAAGGAAATCATGGATGTGCTCGGAACGGATATCCATGAGTTTGTAATGGGAGTTGGTGGGGGAGGCTGCTTTTCTGGTAACGCTGAAATATTCAAAAAAGAAATTCCCAATGTTAGATGCATCGCCATGGAACCTTATCATGTGCGCAATATCTCAGGTGGAGATACTTCAGGTTCACATAAACTGGAAGGTATTGGGCTTTCCTTCAAGCCATCTATATTTAGAGAAGACTTAGTAGATGAAGTAATCTCTGTCACAGATGAAGACGCCTATGAAACAGCCAGAAAGCTCGCCAGAATGGAAGGCATCTTTGGTGGAACTACCTCTGGAGCCAATGTATGGGCTGCTATGCAGAGAGCTCGGGTAATTGGTTCTGACAAAAAAGTGGTCACAGTAATAGTTGATTCAGGGTTGAGATATCTCAATGGGGATTTGTATCAATAGACAACGGTTCAAGAAGAGATCGTTTATTCTCGTAAATTTGCACGAGATGTTGGCTTTCACCCAGAAAACAAAACAATGAATCGCATCTGCGCGATTTCATTTTTACTGATCATCTCTTGTGCCCACTTTGGTGAGGCGCGTCAAAAAGAGGAAGTCTCCCTCGACTCCGCTTTGATAGCTCCTCGGATTTATAAGTTGCCAGACTTTTCCATTTATCGGAATGTAAAGGAGAAGAAAAAGTTGTTTTTCGACTTCCTCTTGCCCATGGTGAAAGAGGAAAATGCAAAGCTGGAAAGAGATCACAAACGGATTAAAAATCTCTCCGATGCTTATCAAAAGCAGGGAAGCCTCGCTGCTAAGGAAATGCAATGGTTAAGTAAAATGGCCAAAAGGTTTCGGCTAGGCCCTTTTACTGCCAAGTCAAAAGCAACTTGGTCAGAGCTACTCAATAAAGTTGATGTTATACCAGAGGCCTTATTTTTGGCCCAGGCTGCCAATGAATCGGCTTGGGGAACTAGCAAGTTTGCCAGAGTCGCTAACAATCTCTTTGGCCAATGGTGCTTCACCACCGGTTGCGGTATTGTGCCAGTTAGACGTATCAAAGGCGAAACCCATGAAGTGCAGAAGTTCACAACCGTCAACGATGCGGTAGCAACCTACGTTTTACATCTCAATTCACACCCAGTTTATCAGAAACTAAGAGATGAGCGCAGACGGCTCCGCGAAGCAGGAAAAGCCCCAACCGGCTACGCGTTAGCAGTCGGTTTGGAAAAATACTCTGCGAGAGGTGCTGAATATGTGAAAGAAATCCGATCGATGATTACTTTCAATAAACTCGATGACACCACAAATTAGCAGGACCTGAATTGTCTTTAGAAGCTAACTTAGCTTCAGCCCTAGCAATCACTTTTTGTTTTAATCCCAACATTTGAAAAGCATTTTTCTCATGGAAACCATGAGAAAAACTACCTGTTCTCGTAATCCTCAATTCCCGATGTTTGGGGCAATTAGTTAGAGAATCACTTTAGGTCAAAGGAATAAAAGATGAGTAGGCTATCCAGGAGAGTGTTATCAATTGATCGGTCCGCGACATCTGAGATGTCTGCAAAAGCAAGTGCACTGAAGTCAGAGGGAATTGATGTGATTAGCTTGAGTCAGGGAGAGCCAGACTTCAAAACTCCGGATTACATACGTGAAGCGGCAAAGTTTGCCATTGATTCTGGTCGATATTTCTCTTACCCACCCACTGGTGGATATCTGGACCTCAGAGAGGCGATCGCGAATAAATATGCTAAAGAAAACAATGTTCCTTATAAAATCGAGAATGTGGTTGTTTCAAATGGAGCGAAGCAGGCACTTTCAAATGCGATGCTCACCGTTCTAAATGCCGGTGATGAGGTGATTATTTTGGCCCCATTTTGGGTCAGCTATTTGGCACAGGTTAGATTAGCCGATGCCAGCCCAGTTGTTCTAAATGGCAAAGCCGAAGATGGCTTTAAGGTGAGTATAGAACGAATTGAACAAGCAATTTCCAAGAGAACGAAAGCTATCGTTTTTTCGTCTCCCTGTAATCCTACAGGCCTTGTTTATAGCAAAAAGGAACTGGAGGCTCTGGCCGAACTTATACTGCACTATCCTGATTTGCTTGTGATAGCCGATGAAATTTACGAGCACATCAATTATACAGACGAACGGATAAGTTTTGCTTCGCTGCCAGGCATGTTTGACCGTACCATTACGATCAATGGTTTCGGTAAATGTTATTCAATGACTGGCTGGAGGGTAGGATACCTGGCTGCTCCTAAATGGATAGCAGAGGGGGCAATTAGAATTCAAAGCCATCTAACATCAGCTAATTGCTCTATTGCTCAGCGAGCAGCTCTTTCAGCCATCACTGGGGGTTTGGACTCAGTAAATGAGATGGTCAATGAATATAGAGAACGCAGAGACCTTGTTTATTCCTTACTGAAGGAAATTCCAAACATCAAGATCGATTTGCCTAAGGGTGCATTTTATTTTTTTCCAGACATCAGCCACTATTATGGCTTGCAGTATAGAGAGCGACAAATTAACAACTCAATCGATATGTGTGCTTACTTACTTGAAGTAGCCCATGTGGCCGTGGTCCCCGGAAGGGCCTTTGGCGATGATACCTGTCTTCGCATTTCCTATGCTGCCTCAAAATCTGATTTGCACGAAGCTTTACGAAGACTAAAAGGAGCCCTCGGGGATTTACGAGGCTCCTAATTAACCACTACGAACACTAATACTATGGCGCTTATTTATGAATCCAAAAATTTCCTTGTTGAGGCGGTCGACAAACCACTTTTGGGAAGAAGTGACGGAGGCCATATTGTCCTTAATCCGAAAGTAAGGGTTGGTGATATTCAGCAACTGGATGCACCAAAGGCCATTGAATTAATGAGGTTACTCATAGTTGTAGGAGAGGCGATGTCCACCGGATTAAACAGAAATGGAATCGACATTGGCAGGATCAATTATCAGGATAATGGTAACTGGGGTGTTTTTACGTCCGAAGGTCCGTACCAACATTTTCATCTGTATGGAAGAGCCAAAAGTGCTAAAAAACAAAAATATGGTCAGGCTTGTGATTTTCCTCATAAGGATGATCACCCCAAGTTTTATCAGGGCCTGGAGCCACTGAATTCAGCAGATATATCCACGATAAAAGAGGAAATCGTGAGACTCCTTTCTTTGAAAAAGTACTCAAACCAAACATGGAACCTATAAGGACCTAACCTATGAGCGTAGAAGCTGTACTATTTGATATGATCGGAACAACAGTTCAGGAAAAGGACTCGAAAACCATCATGAATTGTCTCAAACTTGCATTTGAGGAGCACGGAGTAGTTCCTGAAGAGGAGGTAATTAAGGCTAATAGAGGCAAGGACAAAATAGAAATGATCAACATCATCCTTCAAAATGGAAATCATTCCACAAGTCTCGCTACATCAATTTTCGAGTCATTTAAGCAGAACATAAACAGGAGCCTGGATAATTTTGAGCCTGCTGATAATGTGGAGGAGGTTTTTCTGTCTCTGAGGAACATGGGTATCCAGATTGGGTTAGGAAGTGGTTTGCCTCAAGATCAGTTTGAGGCAATATTGAATCACCTAAAATGGAAGAAAGACGACTTCCAATATATAGGAATCTCAAGTGTATTGGGTGGCACACGACCCAATCCGATTATGATCCTTGATATGATGCGCTCTTTAAACATTACGGACAAGTCGAAAGTACTTAAGGTGGGAGATACTGTTGCTGACATTGAGGAAGGCAAAAATGCGGGAGTAAAGACCGTGGCCATAATGTCGGGCACTCAAAGCAGAGATAAACTTGCTGATGCCTCCCCGGACTTCTTGGCTAATCAGGTTACTGATGTGATAGAAATCGTTAAACCCGGATAATGCAATAGAGATCGTAATGAGGGCGTAAATCACAATGAATCAGGATGTTTGGTTTTGAAAGAATAGCACCGCTATGGTGAAAAGACAAACGAAGCAAAGCGGCTGATTCGAAGTGAGTTACGTCCGTAATAGAAAGTCTATTGCATTATCCGGGTTAAATCTCTGGTGTAGCCGAGCAGGTTATTTTCCTTCGGGGACTTGAAAATAAACTACTTCTGCGATGCGGACATTTGCTGTTGAATCGTTTCGACAAATCTCAAAAGTGGCTTTGGCTGAGATTCAGTTTTAAGAGTGGCTATATACCATTTTCGTTTTAGACCCGACTTTCCAATTTTAACCATTGCAATTTTGGAGGGGTCGATATAAGGCGTTATTAGCCACCTGGCCATGGCAGTTATGCCTAAGCCTTCATTAATCATTTCTAGCGCAGCTTCGGTCAGTTGAACAAACATTACCTTGTTTGGTACTACTCCCTTAGGACTAAGAAACTGCTCATAAAAAATGCTATGCTGCAGTTTTGTGGAGTGTGTGATATAGGTTTCATTTTCGAAATCTGCCGCAATCAGAAATTTTCTGGTTGATAAAGGATGAGCTGCAGGAATCAGTCCAACAACTTCATCCGTGAAAAGCTCTGTGAATGCAATATTCTTATCTGTGCTTTTTCGATAGACAATGGCCAAGTCAATTTTACCATTGAGGAGCAATTTTAATGGGGCGTGAGTACCATTTGTTTCAAGCCTGAATTCTATGTTGGGAAACTCTTCCAGATGCTGTTTTAATATCGGTGGTAACCAATGGAAGCAGGTATTGCACTCAGCACCTAATCGGATGGTGCCAGATTCTCCTTTCACCTGCTTTACAATTTGGTCTGTCACTCTATCCACTTCTGCCAGAACAATGGTCGAAGATTCCAAGAGCAGCTTGCCGGTATCCGTAAGTACAAGGCTTTTATTTATCCGGTTGAAAACTTTAGTGTCGAGTTGACTTTCAAGTTCTCTGAGCTGGTGGCTCAGGGCAGATTGGCTAAGGAAAAGTTTATCAGCCGCTTTGGCTAAACTTCCTTCTGAAGCTATTGTGGATATTAATTTAAAATATTTTAGTTCCAAATTTCCTTTGCTGAGACCTATATGTAAGGTATTTAATATTTTCTGTTTTGGTTAACGATACCGTCATTGAGTTATAGAAAAAGGTCTTTGTTCGCTCTAAGCGATCGGGTTGGTTGACCTGAGTAATAAGCAAACTCGTTCTTCCATTGGTGGATGAAAACCTATTTGACATGGCTATCAAGCTGCCACAAATAAAAAAGCCGTGAAATTACTTTCCACGGCTTTTCTAATCATCTACCAACTAGTCTATAAATCATACTTTACCGAGAACATAAAATATCGTTTCTGGATAAAGCTGGTGTAAGTGCTGATTAAACTTTCAGAGAACGAATCTCTTCGGATGGAAGTAGTATTCAGCAGATTTAGTGCCTGTAACTTAAATTCCCATGGGCTCTTTTTCTTTTGATACGTCAACTCAGCATTCATCAGATCATAACTCTGAGAAACCCCAGTCGACTGGCTTTTGTAGTTGTTGTACTCATAATCGACATCCAATGTGAAACCTTTCATAAAGCGAAGATCAATATTGATAAATGGCCTGTCCGTTTCGAAAGTGTTGCTGATGCTGTTGCCATTGTATTCATTGAAAATCTTGTTGTACCCAAGTTCCATGTTCAACTTTTTAAAGAGCGTGAGATCAATACTAGCCCTATAGTTCTGCGAGAAGGACTTGTTCTCATTGGCAATATCACTGACCACATTGTTATTTGTGCTTTCAGAAACCATTGCCCTTAGATTAATTCTAAAAGAGTCAAATCGCTTGTCAAAGCTGATATTTCCGCTCATTACTTCATTAGCCGCACCAATATTCAACGGAGAATTTACTCGCTCAAGGCCATTAAACTGGATTGTATTGGTTATACCATCGAGCCTTCTTTGATAATTAATACCTCCATAAATGTTCATGAACGTGAACATATCAAAATTGAAGTAGTTCAGATTGAGGCTATGGTACCAACTATTTTCCAATTGTCTGTTGCCAGAAAATAAGGAGTTGTAATTCTGAACAACTAGTCCTGAAGCTATATTTTGGATATCGGTGAATTGTGTGCCAACCTGATAATTTAGTGTTATGGAATGTGTTCCCCTGATGCTGTATTTGGCATATAATTTAGGCAGGAGCAAAGTTTTCTCAATTTTTTCCTCACTACCTATCTGGTTATTAGAGAACACATATCGGTGCAAATTCAACTCCGGGCTCACCACCAATTTTCCGATTTTGGTCTTAAATGTCACACCTGCAAAAATATCTGAGAGGGTATAGTTGACATCGTTATTTAACCCGACCTCATTAAACTTTTGATCCGATTGACCAGGCCTGCGCTGCCTAATGCTCGAAGTTAAATTCTGACTTGTGTAGCTATTTCCCACTTTGAAATTAATATGATTGGTCTTGTTGAGAATCCTATAGTAATTCAAAGCAGATTCTTGCTTTCGAGTAAACACTTCTTTGTTCTGAAGCAGGTTGAATAGCGCTGCATCCCCGACAGGAATAACAGAAGCGAACGGCCTTTGATTGGTAATCAAATCATAAAGTGGATCCTGCTTCTTATACTGATGAGTCACCTGGAAAGAAAACACATCTCTTACTCCAGGGGCATAAAAGGCTTGAAGTTGCTGTTCTATCGAAAAAGGCTGCTGTGAACTTCTGCTCTCAATATCATTGGCAAAATTTGTGAATTCCGACAACTGTGTGTTGGAATTAACCACATCTGAAGCCTTAATGAAAGCAGTATAGTCAAGCTGTAAATTTGGACCAGGGGTGAAACGAGTACCATATTTCAACAAACCTGATGAGTTTTCCACACGCGTATTCGAGGAGAGTGTTTCCTGATTGTCTCCACCTTGTCGGATATAAGTACGTTGAGACAGTGAACGCATTAGGTTGTCGGACGTAGAACCAATCAAGAAACCAGTGTGCCTCCATTTTTTGCTTGGGGTAAGCGTAAAATTCAATGCTCCCAGCTTAGTTTCTAACTGTTGGGCACTATTGCGATCAGCCATTGGAATTCCGAGGTTGTCACGCGAAATGTTGAAACCTGAACCGGATCGAGCCCCCAAATTGACCAATCCACCACTGAATCTGAAGTAGTCGCTTAGGCTAAAGGTTGACTCACCAACATTGTTTCCTCCACCTATAAGATTAACGTTCGTTTTAGGGTCATAATAGAAGACATTGGCATGGGCCAGATACCTATCCTGAGGTCCTGCACCTAAGCTTAGATCGCCAAAGACCATATTTTTCTTGCCTTCTTTTAGCTTAATATTTAGCGCTAAAGTCTCATCATTTCCCAAGCCCCTCATTGGTGCTACATCATTAAAATTTTGCAATACCTGGACTTTGTCAATGGCATTGGCGGGCAGGTTTTTTGTGGCCATTTTGGTGTCTCCATCAAAGAACTCTTTTCCTTCAACAAGGACCTTGTCTACCTTTTTCCCATTAACTTTTACCTCTCCGTTTTCGTCAACTTCAAAACCGGGAAGTTTTTCTAACACATCTCCAAGCTTTCGCTCGGTCTCATCTGTGAAGGCATCAGTTTTGTAAGTAATTGTATCTCCGGATATGGTCACTGGCATTTCTTGAACCACCTCAACGCCCTGAACCATTCTAATGTCAGGATTCAGCTTAATCAACACCGGAGCATCTCTGGTATCCTGACCTTTGATCAAGGTTTCAAAGGGTTTGAATCCGACAAAAGTGATCTTTAATTTGTAGGGCTGCCCTTCCTGAAGAGATAACCGATAAAGACCTTTGCTATTCGTTACCGCAAAGGCGGCAATGGTATTTTTAGTTGTATCAATTGCCATAACATTGGCAAATTCTATCGGAGAATTCAGGGAATCCCTGACCTCACCTTCGAAGTTCACTTTCTGGGCCTGTGATAGCTGAACAAAGCTGCACAGACAGACGAAACAGACAAGTATTGTTGTTTTCATTTTGAGATATTTTGAGTTTGAAAGTGGGCTAGTTGTTATTGCCGCTTTTGATCACGAAGTTCCCCTTACCACTGCTGAACTTCTTGCTCATTTCCTTGATTTTTTCCTCTTGCAATACGTCAAATTCGGCTCTAGTTAGCGCTTTACCTTTCGCAGGTTTTTCCAATTCAACTTTTTCTTCCGGGTTGAGAATGACCTTACTACAAATCAGTGTTCTGGTTCCATTATTCACCTCTAAAATTAGCCCTGGAAGTCCCCAATAATCGTCAGGGCCATGAGTAACAGGAATGTCAGGAGTATACCAGGCAGTAACAGTCATAGTATCCTTTAAGGTTTCCAGCTCGGGCTCATCAGAATCACTTTCGTGTCCCATAGAGAAAGTCCGTCTATCTACGATTTTGGTGTAGACAGCTTTTTGGCAATTGTAATTACCAATCATTTTGGTCTCCCCCGTAAGCTCCCATTCAAAAGGCGTTAAGACATCCTTTACTAAAAAGGGCTTGCCAAAAATATTGGCTTCTTCTTCGTAGCGACCTTCTCCAGTGTTTTTGTAAAGTAAGCTTCCTTCATTCGAACTGAAGCTCACCATCATCCCACCAGAACTTGCTGAAGTTGGAGCACCCTCCAAGCTTTCAACTTCCTTCCAGGTAGATTCGGAGACGTTGAACTTTAAGGTATACTCCTTCTGCATAGCCTTGTTCAGTTGTTTTTTCATGTCATCAGTCAATTGGATATTTCCACTACCATTGCCCATTCGGATTTCCATTGAGGAGGCAGAGTGATAGGTGGCCACCCCTTGAAAATTTTGTGCATTAACCGAGGCCGTTCCTAGCCCCAGTGCACAAATCATTAGTGTAATAAGTTTTCTATAATTTTTCATCGGGTTTTGTTTTTTCGATCAGTACAAATAAATAATGATGAAGTCAAACAATGAGTTAATGAGTGTTAACGAGTGTTAACTTTAGGTCAAAGCCATGCCTAACTGTCTATATTTGATTGTGAAAAAGGCAAAATTTAGAGCGGTTATCTATCTGATTTCCTTTACGGTACTCGTTACACTGAGCATTCAGGTTTACCGGAATATTCAGAATTACGAGTTAAATAGGGAGCGACTTGTAACAGATGTTCAGCTTGCCTTGGATAATGGTGTGGAGGCCTACTACGCTGATATTGCCAGAAACAATATGATCCAATTTACCACTTATGAGAGAAACGGACGTGACTCGTTGGCACCTATACTTCAAGGCAGTGGGACCTGGCAGAATGTCGTTGAGGTTCCGGATAATGTTACCCACCTGTTGGGCACCGTGGATTCCTTGAGACCCGGATCAGTAATTGTAAACCGTAACAGTGTGTTTCGCATTTCTGATTCCATAAGACGTCTGCCTTTGTCTGGTATCTCTGACTTTCAAATGTTCAGGGGTGAAGCCGGTGATTCCCTGAATGACCTCCAAAGATTTACCAATCAAATATTATTCTCCCTGACACTCGACACCCTTGATTTTGACTTAATGCAGGAGTATGTGGGAGCTGAGCTAGAACGCAAGCAACTAAATATGCCTTATGATCTGGTTCTCTACCGCGGTGATACAATTGCGGGCAGCTTGAAAAAGAAAGACCCGGCTGAATACGCGTTAACAACATTCACAAAATCAACTTTTTTACCACGAGGTCAGAAGCTCGAAATGCGTTTTGACAATGCCTCATTGATTATTTTGAAAAGAGGAATGACAGACCTCCTGATTTCTCTACTCATTTCAGTAACAGTTTTAGGTGCTTTGCTTTTCTTATATCGCATCATTAGTAGACAGAAACAGTTGGCTGAGGTTAAAAATGATTTGATCAACAATATCACCCATGAATTCAAAACCCCTATAGCAACAATAGCAATTGCCATTGATGGCATCATGAATTTCAATCATGAAAAGGACGAGCAAAAGACCAATAAATACCTGGACATCTCGAATGATCAGTTGGGAAAACTCAATCATATGGTTGAAAAATTGCTTGAGACAGCAACGTTGGACAGCGACAAATTGCTTTTGACTTTGGAAGAGGTGGATGTGAAAGAGATGTTGGATGGTTTAAGGGAAAAGTACCAATTTATGGCTCATGATAAGCAGGTGGTCTTTCGTACTGACATTTCCACTAAGATATTGCAGGCGGATTTGTTTCATCTCGAAAATGCGATTTCCAACCTTATCGACAATGCAGTCAAGTACGGAGGCCAGAACATTGAGATCTCTTTGACGGAGAAGAGCGGTAAAATTAAGATCAAGGTAGCTGATGATGGGAACAACATTGAAAAGAGTCAAAAGGAAAGAATCTTTGAGAAGTTTTATCGAATTCCTACAGGTAATAGGCATGATGTCAAGGGTTTTGGCATTGGACTTTATTATACCAAAAAGATTATCGAGAAGCATGGGGGTTCAATTCTACTGAACCTTGACTCCAACAGGACCAGTTTTGAAGTAGCAATTTAAATGGCGGAAAAAATCAAAATATTGTTGGCCGAGGATGAATCTGCACTAGGCATGATTGTGAAAGAAAGCCTTGAGACCCGGGGCTTTGACGTTATATTCTGTGAAAATGGTGTTCAGGCTTGGGAATTGTATAAGAAAGAATCTCCTGAATTGCTGGTATTGGATGTGATGATGCCAAAAAAGGATGGCTTCACGCTGGTTCAGGAAATAAGAAAAACAGATCAAAACATTCCTGTCATATTTCTCACCTCAAAATCAAGACCTGAAGACGTGGTGGAGGGCTTTGGGCATGGTGGAAATGACTACCTGAAAAAACCCTTTAGCATGGAAGAGCTGATCGTTCGCATCCATTCCTTGCTAGATCGTAAGAACAAAAAAGCCTCTACAGAGAACATCGAAATTGGTAAGTACCAGTTCAATTATTCCAAGCAGGCTCTCCAGATTAATGGTGACGAGCACCTGCTGACGCATAGAGAAGCCGAACTGTTGTACCGACTTTCTGAGAACCGTAATATGCTAACCGATCGAAGTTTGATCCTTAACCAGATTTGGGGTAGTGATGATTTTTTTAATGCCAGGAGTATGGATGTTTTTATAAGCAAACTCCGCAAAAAACTCAGTAGCGACAAGACTGTTCAAATCCTGAATGTCAGAGGATTTGGTTACAAGCTGGTGTGTTGAAAAGGTAATGTTTTAGGGAATATCTCCTCGACTAATATTCAAATTCTAATACGATTGTTGGGGTGTTGTACTAATACTCAAATAAAAACACTTTATCCTTTTTATAATTTGTGACTTAGCTTTTACTTGCCTATTGGATTTAAGTTTTCCTAAGACAAATTATAACCTCAACAATTATTTCAAATACATTTTCCGATAGCGAAATTGTCAAAACCATTTATTCAGGTAGTTCAGCGGAATTGAACGAGGTTTTCAAGCACCTTTATATTCACTATCATCCAATGATCTCTGTCATGGTGCTGAAAAACAGTGGGAGTCAGGAGGAGGCCGATGATGTATTTCAGGAAAGCATAATTGCACTGCATAGACAAGTAAAACAGGGCAGATTTGAAGGGAAGTCATCTATAAAAACCTATCTCTACTCAATCGGAAAGAACCTTTGGATTAGACAGCTCTCTAAGATTAACCGACACGTAGCACTGGATATGGAGAAATTGGAGAAATCAGCTTATGTAGATTCGCTGTTGACGAGCAATGAAAAATTAAGAGGGTTGCTGGCTAAGCTGGATGAGGCTTGTAATCGTTTGCTCACAGAATACTATTTGATGGGTATTTCGCATCAGGTAATCATGGGGCGTTTTAACTTAGGAAGTGTTGATGCCGCCCGAAACAAGAAGCATAGGTGTATGAAGAAATTAATGGATATTATAAAAAGTGGAGGATTCAAAAAATCTGATTTTTTAGATTAGTTTTTTGAAATTCATGATACAGAAGTAAAAGAATTTGAGCGAAGAAGCCGCCTATATTGAAATTTTGGAGCAGTATGCCGAAGGTAGTATTGACTTTGCTACCCTTAAGCGAAAATTGCAAGAAGCCGGATTTGACCTGGATATCGAAGAAGAACAATTCTTTTATCAGGCTGCGTTAGACGCACTTGAAGATCAGCTGCTCAGGCAAAATCTACAGCAAATTAGCAATGAACTTAAAGCGCCAATAGCGAGGCACATTATGCCCTGGAAGACCGTTGCCTATGCCGCAAGTTTTGTTGGCATTATAGCACTTGCCTATTTTGGTTTCTTCCAATCCAGGAGTGAAGCCTCTTTTGAGGATTACTTTGAAACCTTTCCTGATTACATTTCTATGCGTAGCCCTGCTGCCTCTATGGCCTCTAGTGCTATGGAAAACTATGCCAGTGGTGATTATGAGCAGGCGGTACTTTCCTTTGAACAGATAGTCTCCTCGGACTCGGCAACAACAGAAATAACGTTTTACGCGGGGGTAAACGCTTTGGCGTTAAACAAATTTCAAAAAGCCATATCCTACTTTGAAAAAGCCAGTACAGACCCAGTCCTCAATGAATATTGGCAACAAGTCAATTGGTACTTGGGCCTTGCATATTGGCAGCAAGGGCAGAAACAAGAAGCCATCAAACAACTCTCTGCGATCAACGCTGGAGAATACAATTACGAACAAGCTCAGGAATTACTGTTGTATCTTCAAGACCTGTAGACAGGTCCTCTCTCTCTTTTAGGACCACTCTTCCCATTCAACTTTTCTTATCTCAAGGTTAAAATCCATCGGCTAAAAAAAAATCATAATTCTTGATTATGGTTTTTGCTTATGCGTGACAAAGTCTTGAAAACCTAGCTGACGAACAACCATATGGTTGTAGGAGATTTTAATCTTCTATTAATAAATACGGTGGAGCCTGGCAGAACTAAATGATCTTAAATGAAGAAGCTAACAATTATCCTGGGGCTCATCTTATTGACCAGTACCAGTTTCAGATTTCCAACAACTAAAAATCACAAGAACAATAACTTCATCATTGGTTATGGCTTTGTGGGAGAACGAGTCGAGTATGTCGGCACTGCCCCACCCAACGGTGTTCTTTTTGCCGATGGCAGTGCGGTAAGTCGTACTACCTACGCAGATCTCTTTGCTTTGATTGGTATTACCTACGGTGCTGGGGATGCCTCCACTACCTTTAACCTACCCGATTGGAGAGGAAGATTTGCCATAGGTGCGGGTCAGGGGTTAGGTTTAACAAATCGTGTGCTCGGAACCAAAGGCGGTGCAGAAACAATTATAGA
The DNA here is from genome assembly GCA_029262895.1 of Roseivirga sp. Lineage (GTDB taxonomy): Bacteria > Bacteroidota > Bacteroidia > Cytophagales > Cyclobacteriaceae > Roseivirga. The sequence goes on along the minus strand of JAJCYM010000044.1, from coordinate 6,996 downwards.
AGTTCCCGAGCACAATCATACCTTGAATGTGTCAACCACTGCAGCGGATACACATGCCGCATTGACCAACCAAGTCATAGCTGCCCCTAAGTCAGGTGTTATTAATGCCCGTGGTTTTAATTCTCTGATACCGAACAGAACACTTCATAATGAGACTATAGGCCAAGCCGGGGTTTCTGGTGGAGTCAGTATAATGAACCCCTTTGCAGTCGTCAATGTAGGAATTCGCTATGCAGAAGCCTCCAGTGGCGGAGCTGGTTTGTGGACAGATAATTCAGGCAATATTTCTTTCACAACTGGTAATGTGGGCATTGGCACAGACGATCCAAAGGAGGCTTTATCTGTGCAGAAAGCTGGTACGGTTTCAGGCATTACCGAAATCATGTCCTTAACCAATTCTGCCAGCGCAGCCTCAATGACTGATACACGAATGGCTATCAGATTCAAGCAATACTTTGATACTGGTACTGCACCAGCAGATGCCGGGCAACTGATTGTTGGTACCGAAGGCAATTGGGGTGGCAATGGCTCCAGCCGAGACTCCTATATGGCACTCGCACCTGTACTCGATGGCAATGTAGTGGAGGGGTTAAGGGTGACCTCATCAGGAAATGTGGGTATTGGTAATACTACTCCAGCTACCAAATTGGATGTTACTGGAATAACCAATACTGATGGACTTGTCAATGATATAACTGGGGCAAAAATTTCATTGAAGGAAGATAATACATTACCTGTTGGAGCTTCGATTACTGCAGGAGATCAGCAATTTTCTGGATGGTATGCTACAGATGCTACACCTGTTCTGGAATTTGAGGCACCAAATATTCGGTGGCACCTCGACCCTAGTAACATCCTACCCATATCAGGAACTTCGAAAATTTACTTTGACGGTGATCTTCAATTAGTGAATAATACCACCATTGCTGTAGATAGGACGACTACAGTTGGCGGGAATATTAGAATGGGAACCTATGGTCGCAATACAGATTTTATCATAGACGGTTTTGGAGGGATCACGATGGGTTCTTTGGCAGGTACTGGAGATAGACTGGTACAAGTAGATAGCATTGGTCGCCAATATGCCTCACTGGCTACTGATAGTATAATGTCGGCAATAGATGAACGTGGTTCTTTAATAGCCGGAGAGGGTCTTGCTTGGAATTATTCTACTGGAATGTTGGATGTAGACGCACCTAGCATCTGGACCGATAATTCTGGAGACATTTCTGTCACAAATGGTAATGTTGGCATTGGCACATCAACCCCAGGTCAAAGGTTAGAAATTTATGAACCAGCCGGTGCCGCGGTGACCAGGATAAAGACGGGCTTGTCCAATGGAGTTGGCATTTTGGAATTTTACAGTGCAAGCACCCGAATAGCTGAGTTTATGGCTGGTGGTGACAACTATGACATGCGATTTGTCAACAATGTTATTAGCGATGATGCCGATTTAGTTTTTAGAGTCAAAAACAACAATGAAGTACTGAGGATTAAGGGGAATGAAAATGTAGGTATTGGTACAAGTTCACCGGCTTACAAACTTCATGTCAATGGTACCAGCCGCTTTGTGGACAAAATGATTGTGGACAACGATCTGGAAACCAAACAGGTAAAAGTCACTGCAACCCCAGGCTCGGTTCCTGATTATGTCTTCACCCCAACTTATAAACTTCGAACATTAGGCGAGCTGGAGGCATACATCCAGGCCAATAAACACCTCCCAAATATCCCAAGTGCAAAAACAATAGAGGCCAAGGGTCAAAACCTTGGAAGTCTCCAACTGAAGCTATTAGAGAAAATAGAAGAACTGGCGCTCTATACCATTGAGCAGGAGAAGAAGCTTAAGGAAAAAGATACCAGACTTAAATCACTGGAAGAAAAGCTTTCGGCACTACTTAACCGAGTCAATAAGCTGGAAGGTAAAAAAGATAAATAATACTGGACTGGTGAAGGCCCACTTTTCAAAATGAGGCTGAGAAACACCGGAATCATAAAAAATATAAACCTCAATTAAAATAGCCCTATGCAACGTATTAAGTCATTTAATAGATGTGTACTTGTCCTTTGCGCTCTTTTGAGCGGTGCGACATCACTCAAAACTCAGAGCATAACGGATAAAATGCCACCGTCACCAACAGCGGCATCCATTATCAAAGCAGGTGAAATCAATGCCAACAAGTTTACCGGAACACCCAGCATTAGCATTCCGCTTTATAACGTGAGTTTTCACAATATGAGCGTGCCTATTGCGCTGAGTTATAATGCCGGAGGAATTAGAGTAGATGATGTACCGGGTTGGGTTGGTACCAACTGGTCATTAAGTGCAGGGGGTGTAATTACACGCAGTGTCAGGGGTTTGGCTGATGACTTTGTAATAGCCGGTTATTTCAATACCCGTCCACAATACGAGGCGGCTGGCTTAACAAAAGTAGCTGACCTCAAGGCCTATGACCAAGGTGAAATGGATGGTCATCCTGATATATACAATTTTAATTTTCCAGGGGGCTCAGGCAAGTTCATGATTGATCATAACAAGAAGATTCATGTCTTCCCTTTTCAAAAAATGAAGATAGAATTTTTGACTGGGACTACTGTTGATGGCGGTTTCAAGATAACTACCCTGGATGGCACCACCTACACATTTGATGCTGTAGAATATATGCAGGTAAGCGCAAATGGAAATTTGCCTGGAGATCTATATGTCTCCTCCTGGTACCTGAGCAAAATAGAGAATCCCATTTATGTAGGTAAGGAAATCACCTTCAGCTATATCGACCTGCCTAAACTCTCCAATATTGTAAAACTCAAAAGCTACAGTGCCACCCGGTATTATCATGGAGGTGGTTATTTTCCTGCAAATCAGCAGACGGTAGTAAACGATCGTTTTGGTAGCTACGAAACCAAACGACTTATTGGAATCCAGTGGGAAGGAGGCTCAGTCAACTTTATAGCCAACACAGAACGGCTAGATCTCACGGGAGACAATCACCTGGATAGCATTGTGGTTAAGAACGATGGGGGCACGACCATTCGGGAATACGCAATGACCTATGGCTATTATGGGGGTGAGAATAAATTGCGACTGGATAAAGTACAGGAGTTTGGCCAGAATGAGGCCCCCAAGCCTCCGCATATCTTTACTTATGAGGGGTCAGATTTACCTGATTACAATTCAACGGGACAAGACTATTGGGGCTATTATAATGGCAAGGATAGTAATCTGGACTTGCTGCCTGAGCAATGGGTAAAGGTAGATGAATCATATCCAGGGGTCACATTTGATTCCTTTTACAGGATAGGATCAGCAGACCGTCAACCGGTTGCGGGTTTTTTGAAAAGGGGGATTCTACAAACTATTACTTATCCAACAGGAGGTACCTCAGAATTTCAGATGGAAAGCAATCGCTACGCCAATAAGGTCTCTGATCTTTTGCCTGTGTATTTCCAGTCTGAAATGTCCTGTGGCTTAGCGAACGTTCGCTGCGATTTCGTGAATGATTTTGACTATCTGGTTAACACTTTTGGCAATCAAATTCTCAATAAGGCAACCGACTTGGTACAATCTGAGGGAGGGGGGGATGCTCCATTCTTTACGCAAACCAAAACACTCCTTGTGGTCGATGCACAAAGGGTAGTATTTGATATAGATATAGAAGCCCATGGGCAAAACTATACGACCACATTGCCTTTTGTCAAGTTAGAGAAACAAAATGGTGCCAATTGGGATTTGGTATTCAATGTTTCCGGAGCCTCTAATTCAACCAAAATCGAAGATTTAGCGGTAGGAACTTATCGCATGACATCCTATGCCGAGGACGAATTTGGACCTGAAACAGACAAAGCCAAAATTCGCGCCAATTGGTATGTACCCACAGGTATTACAGACCTTTATGGTCCCGGCTTGAGAGTAAAACGGATTTCTCAGCGGGAAACTCCGGGAGGCCCTGAAACCGGTATTCGCAAATACGAATATACTGATGAGAGCGGTGCCAGTAGCGGATTGCTGTACAACGAGCCTATACATGCTTATCGCAAGCATAGCATGTTTGAAGAGAATTTAGGCCAGTTTTTTAGACCCTTACTAAAACAGAGTTCTGGTAGTCTTTTTCAGCATTTCGAAAGCCCCATCGGTTATGGAAGAGTTACTGAAATTTTTGGAGAAAATGGGGAGAATGGCAAAGTCATAGATCTATACAATACCAATCCTGAATCTATTCTTGATTTTGTGGGCCCGGATTATTACGAGGTATATGCTGCCAATGAGCACCCCTTTGCTCCTTCGTTTTATGCCACCTGGAGCCTTGGACAGCTGTTAGAGTCCACGGTTTATAGGAAGAAAAATACTGGAGAATCCGGAGCTGATTATAAAAGGGCACAGCACACTAAAAACACTTATCACTATGAACGAGGGGACGTCATTCGGGGACTAGGGATAGCCCAGGTAAATGTCATTGTTGATGATGCATCAACGGTTCCAGTTGATCTCAGCGGAGGCATGGTATATGATGAAATCAACTACGGCTTTACCCCAATCTGGGAGCAGTTGTTGAAAACAGAGCAAACAATTTTTTCAAATGAGGAAATAGGTCAAACGACTGTAACAGAACTGACCTATGAGACCACTCCCAAACATTTTCAGGTAAAGGCTCAATCGATCATCAATAGTGATGGCAAAAAGAATATTGCCGAATATACCTATCCGGCTGACTATAGTACTGCTCATCCTTTTGCAGGCTATCTGGATAGCATGTTTATGCATGCGAATGCGATCGAAGAGCTTTCCATTTTGGAGCAAGATGGAAATAGGGAAATAATAGGGGGTAAGATCACTAATTATGATGTAGTAGCCCATCAACCCAAAGAGGTTTATGTACTTAAGGTATCTACTCCAATTGCCGAAGCAAATTTCCTAAACAGTCTGTCGCACAGCGGAAGCACCTTTCATGACAGTCGCTATGAAAAGCGAATAGATTTAAAATACGAAGCAGGAAATTTGGTAGAACAGCAACTGGTTGGAGGTTCGCCACTCACCTATCTCTGGGGATATCACAACCAGTATCCGGTAGCTCAAATTCAAAATGCCACATACGCAGACGTAGTCTCTGCCCTGGGGGGTGGAGTGATCAACTTGAATGGTGTTGGCCTTGACTCGATACAAGAAGGAAACCTTAGGGCAATTCCGAATTCATTTGTAACCACCTACACCTTTTTACCAGGCATTGGAATGAATCTGCAGAAAGGTCCTAATGCATTGAAAACCACCTATTTCTACGACCCTTTTGGTCGGTTGAAAATCATCAAAGACCACGAAGGCAATATCATCAATACATACAAGTATCACCTCAAAGGCCAGTAAGATGAACAGTACTGAAACATTAAAGCCATTGGCTTCAACCTCAAAAATTGACTTTATGAGACCCCTCAAAAACTATATATTAAGATGTGGCCTACTTTGTATGTTATTCTTTATTGGCAATTCAAATGTCTTAAAGGCTCAATTAGAAGAAGGAGAAGGCCCTGGATTGTTTACGATCAGCGGTCCAACGAGCTCGTTGTTGAATCAATCTAAAACCTATACCATTAGTGGTGCTGGTATCACAAACGTGAATTGGATTGTTAGTAAGGGAAGCATCACCTCCTCAAACAATAGTTCAGCCACGGTAACCTGGAATCAAACGGGAACAGGTGAAATATATGCCCTTGTAACTGCCGGTGGACAAACCGACCCAGTTTCAGGAGTATTTGTGACCATTACGAGCCCTGCACCCTCGGCACCGCCAGTGGCTGCTTTGAGTGCTTTAAACAATTGCGGTACTACTACGCTTTCGAGGACTAATCCGCCCAGTGGAATTACCTGGTATTGGCAGGGGACCAACTCAAATGGTACCAGTACATCCAATTTCGCATCGAGTTATGGAGTCACTACTGCTGGGACCTATTATTTGAGGGCAAAAAACAGCTCAGGAGTTTGGAGTACAAGTTCCACCGGTATTGTTGTGACGATAGATTTGGTACCCGGAGCTCCTGCCGTTAGCCAGGAGAGTAATCAGGCGACCAGCTCCTTTCGTGCCAATTGGAGCTCAGTATCTGGAGCTGCCAATTATCGTCTCGATGTTTCCACCAGCAGTTCATTCTCAAGTTTTGTTTCTGGTTATAACAATAAGACAGTTACCGGTACTAACCACACGGTCACAGGCCTTCTACCAGGTAAGTATTACTACTATCGACTTAGAAGTGTGAGTAGTCAGATATGCACGTCAACCAATTCGAGCACAATTACAGCCAATACGACCATATCACCGCCTTCAGTGAGTCAGGAAACGAGCAATTCAGGAACTTCATTCAGGGCAAATTGGTCCGCTGTAAGTGGAGTGAGTAATTTCCTTCTTTATGTCTCAGAGAACAGCAGTTTTTCGTCTCATGTGTCCGGCTATAACGGCAAACCAGTAACAGGTACCAATCATACCGTAACAGGGCTTTTAGGAGGCAGGAACTACTTTTATCGTTTAAAGTCTGATGGACCGAATGTCGATTCAGGATATTCAGGAGTGATCACTGCGCATACCACCATGTCAGCCCCGGTAGCAAGTCAGGAGACCAACAATGCGAATGGTTCTTTTAGGGCGAATTGGGGAGCGGTTTCGGGTACATCAACCTATCGTTTGGATGTATCAGAGAACAGTGCTTTTTCAAGCTTTGTTTCTGGGTATAACGCAGCTCAAATCCCGGGAGCCATTACCAATGAGATTGTGATTGGTCTGACCCCAGGTAAGAATTATTATTACAGAGTGCGTGCGGAGGGTCCGTCAGTTTCCTCAGGTAATTCGAATACCATTACGGCCAATACCACAATAACAGCTCCCCCTGTAAGTCAGGAGAGCAACAACGCCACCACGTCATTTCGAGCCAATTGGTCAGCAGTTTCAGGGGTAAGCAATTTTTTACTCTATGTCTCTGAGAACAGCAGTTTTTCGTCTCATGTTTCCGGTTACA
>JAJCYM010000043.1 GCA_029262895.1 Roseivirga sp. | reverse complement strand
CCCTACTCGCTTCCCTTCTCTGGCTCTTTATAGATAGCAGGAAAGGCTGGCATTATCATGACAAACTCAATGCCTTGATGCGAACCATCCTTCGGTATCATGTAGGATTTACCCTGGTGTTATATGGTATAGCCAAGGTATACCAGTACCAATTTGGCTATATGGGTCTGGACCGAATGGATGTCCCAGTTGGCGACCACAGTCCAATGCGCTTTCTCTGGCTTTTCATGAGCTATTCACCTACCTATAATGTGACTACGGGGCTGATAGAGATGATTGGTGGATTACTTCTACTCTTTAGAAGAACAACCTTATTTGGTTCGGTAATCAGCTTTATTGCCATGGCCAATGTTGTCTTGATTGACATTGCCTATGACGTGACGGTCAAGATGTTCGCCATCCATTTATGGTTAATGGTGATTGTCTTACTGGCAAATGATTTTAAGCGATTACTAAATGTTCTTATTCTGAACAAGGCCACTCAGCCTCTAAAAGAACTCCCTCTCTTTGCAAGCCCTCAGACAAGAAAGGTAGGCTATGTCGTCAAGCTACTCCTGGTTGGGTATATTTTGATTTCGACATTCACTTTCTCAAGGGGGATTAGACAAGGGATGAATGATGTTCGGGAACAGTCTTTTTTGGATAGCAAATACATCGTCAAGAGTTTTATTGTAAACCATGACACCCTACCTCCTCTTGCTGGTGATAAGTCAAGGTGGAAGGAGATGACCCTGGGTTCCTCCTATGCGGCCGGTAGGCTTAGCATTAAAGATATGAGCGATGCCACAAGCCGATATACCTATCAGGTTGACACGGTCAAAATGACCTTAAACTTTCAGGCTTCAAGGGATTCAACTGACAAATATGTACTGCATTATCAACGACCTAACCCGAAAGAGTTTGTGCTGTACGGAACCCATAAAAAAGACTCCATTTTTGTAGAAATGCGCGTCTTTGGACGTGAGGGCTTTCAATTAGGTCGTGGAAAAATCAATTGGGTTCGAGACCTTTAATGATAAAAGATATATCGAATTAGTTGTCGGGTTCTTTTACAATAATTGTTTCTGAATCAAGCGCGCTGACTTGAAAATAGCCAAATGCTCCATTGGATAGGTTGTTTCGTGGATTCGCTGGCGGAGGACTGAACATACCACCATCTCCATTGATCAGGTTGAACAAATCGACATAAAAGACAAAGGCCTCTCTGGTTATGCTATACATTTCGACCCGAACTGTATCGTCCAAAGCGTAATAGCCTGCAATGGGCAAATCGTCAATTTCTGAACCGAGAAATTCATCTTCCGCAAAATAGATATCCTCCGCAAAGTCCTTCACCAGGGTGTCATTACGATAAAACTTAAAGAGGTAATGGTCTATTCTATCTTGTGGTTCCTGAGCAAAGAAGATCACTTCGTAAAACCGTCCCTCGTCTTCTGGATCTTCCATTTCTTCAAAGTCCACTTCCACCGTCAATGAGTCGATTGTGGTGACAGGCATCAATGTTTCCTGTGCGGTGTACTCTACTCCTTCTGCAATCACACTTAATGCATAGGAGTTGTTAATTTCACCTATGAAGCCAGCAGGAGCCGAATAAATACCTTCCAATTCAGGATCGTTCTCTGGGTTATGCTCAAAAACATAGGCCGTGCCATTCAGATTCGTTACCGTAACCGTGGCATCAGGGACAGCCTCGGCCAGACCAGACTCGTAAAAGGATCTTGATTTTGTCACCTTCACGTAATTCAGGTCTGCATTGGTGATCAAACCCTCAATCACAATTTGGTCTTGAGCATCGGGAATCTCCAGAATGACAGGTTCCTCACATGAGAAAAACACGAGACCTACTGCTATGATGTATAAATGCTGTTTTAAATTTTTCATGTCGAATAAGGTCTTAGAACTTGATATTATAGGTGATTGATGGTAACACTGGGAATAAATAAATCATCTTGGCTTCTTTCTCCGTGCCATCACCGATGATATCCCCGTCTTTATTCTGAGTCACTTGCGTTAACAGCGCAAATGGGTTTTTACGACTATAAGCGTTGTACAAGGCAAACACCCATGAAGTTTCCCACTTTTTACCCTTGTTCTTTCTGGGAGTCAGGGTAGCGCTCAAGTCTAGTTTGTGAAAAGCAGGTAATCTAAATCCATTTCGGTCGGTGATTATATCGGCTATATAACCATCTCCATATTGATAAGAACCAGCCGGAATGGTTGTTGGCTTGCCCGTTCCATAGGTAAATGTTGCTCCAAAGGACCATTTATCATTATAATCATAGGTAGCAATAGCGTTGAAGTTATGTCGCCTGTCGTGATTGGCGTCAAAAGTCCTGCTAAGGTTAACTCCAGGCACAGTTCTATTAGCTTTGGACCAGGTATAGCTTACAAATCCGGTGATATCACCTTCGTTCTTTTTAAGTAAGAGTTCAAGGCCGTAGGCCTCTCCTTTCCCCTGTCTATACTCTGTGGCAATGTCTTCATTAAAGAATATTTGGGCGTTATCCGCAAAGTCGGTTACGTTATTGGTCGTCTTATAATAGACCTCCGCGGAGAACTCGTACTCATTATCCTTAAAGTTTCTGAAATACCCCACAGCAACCTGATCGGCCTTTTGTGGTTTCAAATAATAGCTACTGGGTGCCCAGGTATTGAAGGGCACCGGTACCGTTCCACTCGATATCAGATGAGTATTTTGCACCATTCTGTTGTAGCTCAGTTTAAGTGAACTGTTTTCCCCAACAATGTATCTGACGGCTAATCTCGGTTCTACATTAAAATAGTTTTTGATGGTCTCGAATTGATCGAAAAACAACGTATCGGTCCTTACCGGGTTAATGTTGTTTTGAGCATCCTCATATAGAAAGACTTGTGATTTACCCACGTTTTGGAACAGAGAAAAACGGGCACCGTAGGTCACTGAAATCTTCTCTGAAAGTTTGTGCTGTGACCCAATATAAAAAGCATGGTCAAGGGCAAACTCTTTGGCTAAGTCCTTCCCTTTAAAAATAGACTCTGGTGTTGGAGCGATTCTACCGGGCGAAAACTTGCGATAAGTCAGGTGGTAGCCAAAGTCAAGTTCAAACTTGGGGCTTATGAAATAATTCAGGTCTTGTTTAAAAGTGAACTCTTCAATGCTGGAGTCCCATGTAAACCCTTGAGAAGCATCTCTTGATTCAAGACCGTAATCAAAATTACTCGCAATCAAGGATGTATTTGAAAATAGCTTATCGTTGAAAAGGTGATTCCAACGGAACGTTGCTGTTCTATTGCCCCAATCAAAACCAAAATCATCTCCAAAATCGAAGTTGTCCCTGCCCGCATAGAGTGCCAAAAAGAAACGATTCTTATTGTTGGCCCTCCAATTCACCTTTGCATTGATATCATAGAAGTGCACAAGGTTTTCACTGTTGGCAGCTCTGGCAAACAGATCGACATAGGACCTCCTCGCAGATAAGATAAAGGAGCTTTTGTCTTTTTTCAAGGGGCCTTCCAAAGATAGACTGGTTGCCAAAAGCCCAATTCCGGCATCTCCTTCAAACTTCTGATTGTTGCCATCTCTGGTTCTCACATCCAGTATAGAGGATAGCCTTCCACCAAATCGTGCTGGAATACCACCCTTATAAAGTTCAGCATCCTTGATTATATCCGCATTGAACACTGAGAACAAACCAAACAGGTGAGACGGATCATAGATTGGTGCCTCATCAATTAAAATTAAATTCTGATCTGCACTTCCTCCCCTAACAAAGAAGCTTGATGTACCTTCCCCTGCCGAAATGACTCCTGGCAGCAGCTGAATCGTTTTAATAATGTCTGGTTCTCCAAACAGTGCGGGCAACTTCTTGACCTGTCGAATGTCTATTTCGTTTACACTCATTTGAATGTCAACAACATTTTTTTCGGGTCTCTCCCCGGTCACTACCACTTCTTCCAGTTCTGTTGACTCCTCCACCAGCGAAATGTTTTGTACCATATCTTCAGAAAGAACAATTTTCCTCGTGAGCGTCTTGTAGCCAATAAAACTGTAGCTGATGGTGTATTCCCCAGGCGCCATGGTAATCGAATAAAAACCGTAGTTATTCGATATTACCCCATTTCTGAGTTCCTGTACAAAAACGGTAACACCGAGGAGTTCCTCTCCATTGTTGGCATCTTTGACATAACCGTTCAGTGTGAATTTCTCTTGTGCATATGCCCTGCCAAATATTCCAAGAAGGACCAGGACCATAAATAGCGATTTTCGCATGTGTTGTTTTGATTGAGTTTTGATTTAAAATTATGCTGTCTGTGAGCGCGCTTTGACATTTTCATTGGTATGACGTGTCCAATTCTAGAAACACGTAAGCCCAACAAAATATTTAGAGAAATTCGTCTCATTACTTAGTCGCAAACGCTCCGAGAAAGTTTCATACTCAATCACTTTTATTTTTTGATTTATTGGTAACACAAGGAGTTAAAACGATGCACTTTAGTACATCCCACTTTTAACTTCTAAAAACCTACTCTTACGAATTTTGATTTGCGATTTGCGATTTGCGATTTGCGATTTGCGAAAATCTAAAATCGTCAATCGTACATTCGCTAGTTCTTTTTGGAATCGGCTTACAGTCACTTTGAAAAATATCGCCCCTTCAGCCCATAGCGGTTTATTCAAAAAGGCTCTCTGGCTGAATTCCACATCAATATGTGATGTTTCAAATTGACTTCTTGCTGTTCTATACAAAACAAAAGAACACACATGAAAGTCAAATTTTTTCCTCTAGTCGCCCTAGTCAGTGTAGGGTCTTTTTTCGCCTTGCTTATCTCTTGCGGAGAAGGTGATGATCCAGGCCCTATAGTTAAAACGCCAGTTCCGGCCGCAACTAATCTGACCATCGATGACGTCAATAACAGTGGAAATGCATCCGATATATCGGTAAGTTTCACCACTCCCGCAGATGAAACCAACATCAAAGAATATTGGGTTGTGGTGGTTAAAACGGCTCTTATCAGCACGCTCACACTGGACCAAGCCATAGCACTACCCTCTACAAATTATCAGGTTGTTGCAAAAAGCGGAAATGCTCAATCCTTATTTCTCTCCTCAGGGCTCAGTGATTTTCAAGGCCTTTTGATTGCAAATGATAATGAGTATACCATCTTTGTCGTGTCTGTTTCAACTGATGATGAGTCGACAACAGACGCCATATCATTGCCTTCCAATAGTGTGTTGATGGATACTCCAGCCGTGGATGAGCTCATAATCGATGACACAAAGAACAGTGGAAATGCATCTGATATTCTTGTAGAATTCTCTATTTCTTCAAAAGAAGATGACATTACCGAATACAGAGTTGTGGTTATTAAAAGTGCCGATGCCAATAGCTTTACTCTGGCCCAGGCCAAAGCACTAACGGCAGGAAATTATCAGGCTGTTCCAAAAAATGGGAATGATCAATCTTTATTTCTCTCTTCATCACTTAATGATGTTGAAGGCAATGCGATTATAGATGGTGAGGAATACACCGTTATTGTCATATCTGCAAATGATACAGAGCTGACTGCCGACCTCATATCATCACCTTCGAATAGCGTATTAATGGGGAATTTCACCATTAGAGTGAGTTATATGGGCAATATGGGCGTGGTGATTTCAGATTATGAAGGCCACCAGGTGATCATTGATGCTTTGCACCAAAACACTTCTGGCTGGTACCGTGCCCCCAGCGCATCACTGAATAGTTTAATTACTGCAGGCGCTCCCTGGGGAAATTCAGATATCACTATGGTCACCCATAATCACACCGATCATTACACCTTTGCTAACAGTAATAACTTTTTGAATGCGAATACCGATGCCATTTACATTGGTCCGGTGGGTACAAGAGGTGGTATAAACAATGTTCGCAATCAAGTTTCTCAAATCAATCCAGCACGCTTCACCTCGGAGACTGTTAACCATAATGGAATTGAGGTTGAAGTGCTGCACCTTCGACATTTTGATCAGTTTGGAAATGACTTTTCAAGCGTTGACAACTACGCATTTATAGTGAACATGGGAGGAAAGAAAGTAATGCACGTTGGTGATGCCTTCTATAATGCTGCGAATTACGAGCCCTTTGATTTAGCAAACAAAGGAATTGACGTACTGGTTATTCCAACTTTTGGAAACTTGTACAGCACTGCCAATCGCGATTTGGTTATGAACCTGATCAATCCGGTCAATATTATAGCAGCACATCTGCAGACAAGCACCACCATTTCTGATGTACAAGCCCTTTATCCAAACGCCACCATATTTACAGAGGGAGGGGCATTTAAGAAATATTAAAAATACCACACGTTTTTTCGAAAGAGGCTGCCCCGATGGGCAGCCTCTTTCTTTGGGTCAGACCCGGTCATGGCCAAATTATATTTGTTGAATGTTTCAAGTCTGTGACTTGGAACTAAGCAATCATGCACCCAAGTTACAAACTTGAGTGATCAAGTTTTGAGACACCAAATGAACCGAATATAATATTTGTGGAAAAGTTGAGCGGCTGCCTTGAAGTCACCCGATGACTATCAGATGGCTATGGTGAAAAGACAAACTAAGCGAACCAAAACAGTAAAAACGGTCATTCGATCTCAACATTTCATGCTGTAGACTTTTGGTTGCCATGCTCTCCATTTGTCAGGAGGCTTACCAACATCACATATCTATGCGGTATATCACATAAATATGTGATGTCCCAAATGGGTGTTGCTCAGTTGTACCAAAAACAAACAGCAATTATGAAATTCAAAACTCTCCACCTCTCTTTAATATTCTGTTCCTTTATTTTTCTTGCTTCCTGTGGCGGTGACGGAGAAGAATCTACACCGACACCCGAAACCATCACGGTACCTGCCGTCAGAAATGTCGTCATAGATGATGAGACAGACAATGGCAATTCCTCTGATATATCGATTCAGTTTATTAAAGCCTTTGACGAGACGGATATTAAAGAATATTGGGTGGTACTTGTTAAGGCGAGCCAATCTGGAAGTTTAGCTCTAGAGCAATTACTGGTCCTACCAGCAGGCAACTTCCAGGCAGTAGCCACAACCGGCAGCAATCAGTCTTTCTTTTTGGATGCGGGCCTGAACGATAGTGATGGTGCCCCAATCACGGAAGGCAATGAATATGTCGCATTAGTTGTATCGGTTTCCACCGATGATGAAAATACCATAAGCTCCATATCACCAATTTCCAACGAAATTGAGTTAGGCGTATTTTCCATCAAAATTTCTTACATGGGCAACATGGGTGTTGTGATTTCAGATGGTACTAAACAAGTAATTATTGACGGACTCCATGCGAATGTGACCGGTTGGTATCAGGCTTCCACTTCAAGTCTTAATGCGTTGATTACCGGAACAGCACCCTGGGGTAACTCTGATATTGCCATGACTACTCATAATCATGGAGATCATTTCTCCCCAAGTACGACCAACGCATTCTTAAGTAGCAATAGCGATGCTTTGTATATAGCCCCGCCACCAGCCAGAAGCGGAGTATCAAACACCGCTGCTATATCACAGATCAATCCCGGCTTTCTGGAATCCGTAATAGTAGAACATAATGGCATCGAGGTTGAGGTGCTAAGTATCAGGCATTTCGACCAGTTCGGAAATGACTTTTCGGGTGTCATCAACTATGCTTATATCGTGAATATTGGGGGTAAAAAAGTGATGCATGTGGGTGACGCTTTTTACGAAAACAACAACTATTCTGCGTTCAACCTTGGGGCAAAGAACATTGATGTACTTATTATCCCAACTTTCGGTGACTTATTCAGTTCGTCAAATCGCAATGTTGTCACAAGTTTTATTAGTCCGGATAATATAATAGCAGCTCATTTACAAACAACCACCTCTCTGGCAGGAGTGAGTGCGATTTATCCAAATGCAGTCATCTTTACAAAGTCAACCGATTTCAGGAGGTATTAGAACCTTACCCTATGTTTTAGAAAATGTTGATTAAATCAGGTATTATAAGATTTCTGCCAGCGCGAAAGTCTGATCGAGCCTCACTCCCTTCTCGGTATGCTTGACAGTGCAACATTCGTTGATAGAGTCATGCTCAAAAAACAGGATGTATTCTTCATCAGCCGCCTGATTCAGAAATGCTGCTTTCTCTTTTAGGGTTATCAGAGGTCGTGTATCATAACCCATAACATAAGGCAACGGAATGTGCCCTACCGAGGGCAAAAGGTCAGCCATAAAGACTATGGTTTTGCCCTTGTAGCTAATCTTTGGAAGCATCATCTTATCCGTATGCCCATCCACAGTGATTATTTCAACTCCATCTATTGGAGAGCCGCCATCCTTGGGAACAAAATTCAGCTGCCCGCTCTCTTGCATGGGCAAGATATTTTCTTTCAGAAATGAGGCCTTCTCTCTTGGGTTGGGATTGGTGGCCCAGTCCCAATGATCGGCATGGCTCCAGTATTTGGCGTTCGGGAAATGGAGTTCAAATTTATCTCTGTCATTCCCAACGTAGTCGACCCCACCTCCACAATGATCAAAATGCAAGTGAGTGAGAAACATATCGGAGACGTCCGTTCGATCAAAGCCCTTTGCTTTCAAGGAACCATCCAGAGAATCATTGCCATGCAAGTAGTAGTGGCTGAAAAATCTGGCGTCCTGCTTATTTCCGATACCATTATCGATTAAAGTCAAACGATCTCCATCTTCTATAAGAAGGCATCGCATGGTCCAGGTGCACATGTTATTTTCATCGGCTGGATTGGTTCTTTGCCATAGGCTTTTTGGCACTACACCAAACATGGCACCACCATCCAATTTGAAGAAGCCGGTATTAATAATGTGTAAATTCATTTTCTGCGATTCGATAATATTTATTCAACAACCCTACAAAGAGGTCAATTCAACCTTTATCATTGGAAGAAGGTCATTCTCTATTTCGTCAATTATGGCCTCATAAATAGAGAGTTTGTAGTTTACCTTCGATCTCCACCTTTTGAGCAGGCCGTGAAACCGAAGGTCTCTTACAAAAGCATTTTTCCTTATTGGTTTATAATAATCTGTGTTCTCAGTTAGGTAGGTATTGAAGTGATTCTCAAGGAAATCGCCAATAGAACTAGTGATTTGAGTTGTTTGATGATGCCTGAGTTCATAAAATGACGAGAGACTCTTCCTCAGCTCAAAATTTGAAATAAGCTCGAGTTTTCCAGACCCCTTCAGTATCTCGAAAGTGTTGTTCTTTAAGTTCCAATTATTTCGTTTCAGGAAAACACCGATAAAATAATCGATCGAATCATGATCATATTGTTGCCCTTCCACAAGGTCAATTAAGGCATCAATGTTCTGTAGGTTCACCTTATTACTCCGAACCTGGAATTCATAAATATCCCTATCGGTTTCAAGTTCCTCTTTGAATGATTCCAGGTAAACTCGCTTCACTCTACCCTCCTTTGTCGATTCGCGCCAATTGTTAAGCCAAAAGGCAATTGAAATACCGATGATTACAATCAAAATCTCCAGCAGGATATTCCTTAATGAAAAATCAGTTTTTTGCATCAATCAGATTTGTCAAATTCAACATCTATTTCCCTCATAATCTTATCGATCTGGTTTCAAAAGTCCATATTGATTACGTGTAACTGCATAATTCCTTCTTAGTTCAGTTTGGGTAAAAGTTGGCTTATCCCCTCGATTGTACCCTCGTAAATGTCAAGCTTTGATTCTGTAAGGTCGCGCCAAAGCACCAATAAATTTTGAAACTCTCGCTCACGGACAAAACCCAGGGAAGGTGTTGATTTTATATAAAAATCTGAGTTTTTTGCCAGATAGGGATACATTTGGTTGTCTAGAAAACCCTGAATAATTTCCAATACCCCGGTTGATTGAAACCCCCTTATGTGGTAAAAAGCACTTATCTCGTTTCGCAATTCAAAGTCCGAAATGATGTCTAAATTACCCCCACTTTTGAGCATATCGAAAGTGTTAGTGTTGAGTATCCAATTATTACGATTCAAAAACCTACCTACAAGCCATTGAGTCGAATCATTGGCGTAATCTTGTGATCTGCATATATCGATAAGGACATCAAGATATTTGAGGTTCACTTTGTTATTTTCTATCTGGTACTTATAAGCCGTACTGTCTTGCCTCAAGTCAGATTTCAAAGATCTTAAAAACTCCTTTTCAAGGTTTCGTTCTTTTTGTCTTTCTCCCAAATTATTCACCCAAAAGGCAATTGAAATTCCGATGATCACAATCACTACTTCGAGCAGGAATTTTTTAAATGAAAAGTTAGGCTTTCGCATTATTGAAGCTCTTTTAATTGTATTTCTATTTTATCTAAAATCTGGTCAATTTCAATCCTCAGCTTAGTATAAGCCTCTTTTCTTGAACCCAAGAAATTGAAATAACTGCCGAGCATATTGATCGCCTCATTCTGTTTAAGGGGTGCGTAATCATCAATACCATCTCTCGAGCCAGAGAATTTAATATGTTTTATCATATAAGGATATAGTAAATCGTCAACCAGCTTTCTGATCACCCCATCCACGCGCTCTACCTCTTTATATGAAATATTATATAAATCGGCCAATCCAGACTTTAGGCCAAAATCTCTGATAAGGTTTAAATCTCCAGAGTTCAACAAAGAAATATAGGTGCCATTATTGGCGTAAAAATAAGGTGGTGTATAAGTGCTTGTGATATGATGACGTTTGAAAAGCTCCAGGTTCTGGTTTCCGTATAAAAACTGAAAAGTTTCGCTTACATAACTGGTGATTACTTCAGAAGAATCAAGTACGTCAGCCATGTCGTTCTTATCTTTTGTTAAATCCGACCTGATAGATTCCAAATAGCTAACTTCCAGTTTTTGGTCGTTATTTGCTTTTGACCACCCCTCCAGTGCAAAGGCTATAGTTATGCCTATAATCACTACAAGGAGTTCTATAAAATAAACCCTCCAGGAAATTTTCTGCTTTGACATTAAAAAATGGTTTGATGAAAATTAGCTAAAAAATATACAAGTCACCATATGATCATTGCATATGCCTGATATTATAAACTCCCGAAATTGATTTGAGCATGTCATTAATAGCATCCACTTGACCTTAAAGCTTGAAACCTGAGACACAACCCTACTTCCTAAACCAATCCCTGGAAGGGTTTTTAGGATCAAACACGTCATTGCCTAAATTAGGCTTGGTGTCAATTTCCAGGTAGTATTCAATTTGCACCTTTCTGCCATCTACAAAAATGGTCACAGTACGTTCCACCCAGCCCCCATCGATTTTTTCATGGTCAGCATACTGTAAATCGAGCGTTCTGCCCCCTCCAATACCACTAATTCGTCTTAAAGAGTAAAAATAGTCCGCATCAATCCAGAATTGCTTAGTTGTCAAGTCACCCTTTTCGGCCCCGATAACATAAGCCCTGCGGCCGTTAAAGCGATCTTCTCTAAACAATGAGGTATCATAACCATAAGCCTTAAGTTGATCCAGAATGGTATTCACAGGTCTGAAATAAAGACCTCCTTTAAACAGCAAAAATTCCTGAGGTTCATAAGCAGCTCGTTGGAATTCATAGCTCCTAAACCGAAAGGAAGAATCATTTCTAAAGAGCACAAAGTCTCCATTCGGGTTGTTATCGATTCTGAAATTATTAGGATACTTCACAGCCTCATACCAAATAGCTGTATCACGAACCGCCCCATTTCGATCATAGCGAATGGTTTGCTGCTCAAAGGTGAACTCCTTGAACCACTTGCCTCGGTACCTGGTCTGCATGGCATCCAAAAGCTGGCCTGTGGAAGCAATCTGAGACATGCATTGACTTGCCATAAAGAGGAAAATAAGGAGAAGAGGGCATTTGAACTTCATTCTCCAATCTACCTCAACCGGCAAGTATTTTCAAATTGAGAGTTAATAAATATTAAAGGACAGGCTCTTACTCCTCTTTCTTCTTGGCATGGGTACCATCACAATATGGATGTTTTTTTGATCGTCCGCATCGACAAAAAGAAACAGTTTCATGGAACACATCTTGCTGTTTCCGGTTTTGAACCGTCCCTCCTCCTTTCACAATCATGGGACCATGAGGAATCAATATAATTTCTCTGTCGGAATGATCTGGTTCCTTAAAGCGAACTCCCTTGATGCTCAGTGCCTTTGATGGACATTCTCTGACCAAGGTGACAATTTCTTCGCTTGTAGCACCCTCCATATTTATCCATGGTCGCTGCTTTAAATCAAACACCCTAGATAAACCTTTCAGACAAATACCGGAATGTATACAGGTATCGGGTTTCCAAATTACGGTGACTTCACCGTTGGTATACTCCTTGATTACTGGTTGATCGGCCATGACAATAAAACGTTGATTATCCGGATTCAATTAACAGAAAATCCAGCACCATAAGAAGAATGAACAAGTCTATTAATTGCTCAAAATTTCATCAATCCTCTTATTTATCCTTTGTTCCCACTCTCTTTGCTTGATTATAGTCATACCGAAAGAAGTCTCTCTATCATATTGACCTGAGTAAGCCTTAAAAACTGTAATTAAGTTTCTGATTGTCGCTCTGTACTTTTCAGGAGATGTAACACCATCTTCCTTCATTTCAACAATCTTCTCTCGGATTTTTTGGGCGTATATCTCGCCAATATCAAAATGAAGCTGTTCGTGGTTAAGGAGGTTCATATCTGTACTATCTGAAGTCCAGGAGTCTGGCTTAACAAAAAACACCTTCACCTTAAAATTTGGAACCCCTTTTTTGATAGATCCTCGGGCAGAAATCTTCACGTTCGTTATGGCTATTGCGCCATCAAAGCGTTGACGGTTCAACGGACGATACCTGTAGTCTTCCCATGACAATCTGTTCAGTGCATTCCATTCTAAGTAATCAGCAGAATCCACTTCAGCGGGCTCCTGGGCATTCAATTCCGTAAAAGCGCCAAAAAAGACACCCAATAACAAGAGTGTCTTTATAAATCGTGCTAAGCCCATTGATCACAAAGTAGTATCACTTTATGAATACAGCAACTTACTCTCCTTGATTCTTTGATTTTCTGGACCAAAAATCCACTTCAATAACGATCTTATCAGAAATGAAATTCTCAATTGAGGTGTGCTTAAAATTATTACCAACCCCAAACTCCGTTCTGTCCAGTTCCCATTCCAAACTGACACCCACTTTACTGGCGCTGTCACTGGTATTGGCAAAAGGAATGGTGACATGTTTGGTGGTACCATGCATAGTGAAGTCCCCCTCTATCTCATATCCAGTTCCTTTTTTCCGAATGGCACTACTCACAAAAGTAATCTCCGGATAGGTGGCCACTTCTAAAAAATCCTTTGACCTTAAATGGTCGTCTCGATCAGAAATGTTGGTGTCTATGCTTTTTGCCTGAATAGTGAATTTCACCGATGATTTAGTCAGGTCCTCATCTACATAGTCCATGTACATTTGAAAGTCTGTGAATTTACCCCTTACCTTGGTAATGCCTCCGGCAATGCGAACCATAAAACCCACTGTAGAGTGATTGGGTTCTACGTTTAGTTTGACCGTCTCTTTATCTGATGAAATGGAGAAAAGTAGAATGGCCGCAAGGCTTATGGATTTAATAAATTGCATGTGTTTTTGTTTTGTTTGCTTAATCTTACGACAAGGTTCAGACCCAGATTTAAATTTGTGGTGAATTACAAATTTCCTTGGCGAATTTTATTTACTCAGTTGTTGTTCTAGGGCGTCCTTATAGGTTCTGCTCAATTTCAAGGGTGTTTGATCACTTAAGACTACCTGATAATTTCCATTGTCCACACGGATGCTTTCCACCTGTTCTATGGCCACGATGACTGATCGATGAATGCGCTGAAAAAACTCAGGATTCAAAGCACGCTCAATGCTCGACAAAGTTTGTCTCACCAAAAAGTAGCGGCCGTTAACTCTAATCTTTATGTAGTTGTCATAAGCTTCTATCCAACGAATTTCATTGACAGAAATAAAGCTGATATTCCCTCCCTCCTTCACCTTAATGCTGGCAACAAAATTGCCATTACTCTTTTGTGCTTCTGCGGTCTCTTCCGTTTGCTTAAGTTGGGTCCATTTCATATAGTCCAGGCCTTTCCAGATAAAGACCAGAAAGCCATAAATCAGTATCTCAAAATGCAGCCACTTAGATAATTGAAATAAATATGAGCTAAAAAACGACTCCTCACTCCACTGATAAACCTGCAACCATCCTATGAAATGAATCAACAATAAATGAGCAGCTGAAAGCATGGCTCCAACCACTAAATGAAATAAAATCATCCAGGCAATACTGTGCAATTTACTCTCGGCAAATTTGCTCGCTTTAAAGATGATCGGTACAAAAAGAAAATAGGTGTAAAAGGATAAGTAAGAGGCTGTGATATACTGTAAATATGGAAATGGATAGCTGCTGTTATAGAACAGATAGTTTTGAAAAAATTGAATAGACGCAATGGCTGTTATAAAAACAAATAGCCACTTCAAGAGGCGTTTTTCAGTCCAAGGTTTGCGGAGTAGTACAGGTACAGAAGCTGGTTCCATTGCCAAAAATTAAGAAGAATGCAGATTGGTTCCTAACCCCTATCTCAGGGCAAATTGAAATATATTCAACAAAAGTCAGATTTAGAAGTGATTACATATTCTCTACAGAACATGGCTACCAGTTCCGGATCATCATAACCCAAGGTACCGGAGAAGGAAATAATTTTATTTTAATGTTTATTGAAACAGAAAGTCCAAATTAGATTATGAATCAGCATTCTTTAAAAGTCTTCCAGGTTAATGCTTTTACTAATCAAATATTTCGCGGCAACCCTGCAGGCGTTGTAATGAATGCCGATGGCTTATCTGATATTCAAATGCAGGATATAGCCAGGGAATTAAACAACTCCGAAACCGCATTTGTCTTTAAACCCACCGATTCATCACATGACTACCAGGTTCGATTTTTTACCCCGACCACGGAAATTCCCAGCTGTGGGCATGCCTCCATTTCCACAGGGTATTTATGGGCCAGGGAACACGGCCTGTCTAACACTGTGTTTCACCAGAAAATCAAAATCGGGACACTGCCTCTAGAGGTAGAAACCAAAAATGGTAAACAAATGGTATTTATGGGGCAGGCCAAGCCTGTCCTGAGAGATATTATCACAGGAGATTTAAAAGAAAGAGTATTGGCAGCACTCCATCTCAATGAATCGGATATTTTAGAAGCACTTCCGATGCAGGCGGTTACCACGGGTCATGGGAAAGTGATTGTTCCATTGAAGGACAGAGCAGTGCTAAACAGGATCAAAAGAAATAATGCCGAGTTGTCAGAGCTCTCCGAAATTATTGGCGAAAATGGTTTCTTTCCTTTTGTATTAGACAGCTCGGAGCCAGGGGTTCAAGTACATGCCAGAATGTTTGCTCCTAAAATCGGCCTTGATGAAGACCCTGTCACCGGCAACGGCAACGGACCTCTTGGTGCTTACCTGGCCAAGTATAATGTGCTGCCATGCAAAACTCATAAGCTTGAATTGGTCACTCACCAAGGGGAACAAATGAACAGATCTGGTTATGCCCATATCAGGGTTGGAATAGAAAAGGGAGAGCCTGTTAGTGTAAGCGTTGGTGGGGAATGCGTGGTGGTTTTTGAAACGACCATAGAGGTGAAATCGACTGATTAACCAATAAACATTCCTTTAAACAAGTGCTTCGTTCAGGTTTGTAAGAAATTATCCCAGGAGCAGGATCACTAGAGGTTCTTTGATTTATTAGCTTTAAGCAGCTTTATTTATAGCTGGATATTAAGTTTCAGAATATAGCGATATGAGCGATGGTTATTATAAAACAAAAGAGTCTGTTGATCAATATATTAAACTGGCCGAAGGTCATCATGGCGGGGCTCTTATTGAAAGGTTAAAGGGTATGCTACAAGCCAATTCAAGCTTATTGGAAATTGGCTCAGGTCCGGGAACTGATTGGGAAATTTTGAATGAAACCTTTGAAACAACAGGCTCAGATTTTTCTTCAGAGTTTTTATCCCGGTTAATAGTCAAGCACCCTAAGGCGCAGTTCCTGGAATTGGATGCTACGACCTTATCAACAGACCAGAAATTTGATGGCATCTACTCTAACAAGGTAATGCACCATCTAAATGATATGGAATTGAAGGTATCCGTAAAAAGACAGCATGAAATTCTAAACCCTCAAGGCATAATTTGTCATTCCTTCTGGACAGGTGAGGACTCTGAAATCTTCAAAGGACTTTTTGTCAATTATCATTCAGAAAGTAGCTTACACAGCTTTTTTGATAATTACTTTGAAATTCTCTTACTTGAGTATTACGCAGAATTTGAAAATGAAGATTCTGTTTTCATGATTGGTAGGAAAAAATGACTCATCACGTGAAATCGCGGCCAAATATCAGATTATTAAAGTCACATGGAAACTAAATACCCCGAAATTGATGCCTTAAACGAAATTTATATCAAATATAAATTTGAGATAAAGGTTAACCGCAATCGACTTCTTGGAGGAAACATGGATTATCCTTCGGCAACATTCACCCTTTCAGGAAAATCATTCGACATTTATCTGGATGATGAACTTGAAGATCTCAAGTTCAATTACCCCTTGCTTAATCTCTGTCTGGTTCTACGAGAATTGGAGGGCTATGAGGACGCGGAAGACTATCTGATCTGGTGTCAGGATCGATACTTTAAGCCTGAGAATGAGGAAATTCGGGCTTATCATATGAGCTTGGGCGAGACCTATCGGGAAGTAGAGAAAATTATAGGAAAAGTAGACAGCATGATAAGCGATTGGGATTTTGAGATGGGTTCAGGTGCGTCATGGGTATTAAGAAAAAAAGACCCGTCTTGAAAAATATCAGGTTGATCAAATTACTATAACTATCAATTTTTCTTATTGTGGAAGATTCATTTGACATTTCTTGTATTACCATTGATGAAGCCTTCAACTCCGTTTTTTCTGATTTGTCTTACCAAAAAGTCACAATGGTTGGAATGCTGCTGACGGAACGGATCGATGCTCAAAACTTCAGGTTGAGAGAAAGCAGTCCGGGGTATTGCAGTGCTTGGCATGTGGCTGGAGACCCCACTTTAATTGCAATTCAGCAAGGTGTCTTGCGAATTATACTACGCGATGGTAGTCATCGGGATTTTCAGAGTGGAGATATATTAATTGCACAGGATCACCTACCTGAGGGCGTTCTTTTTGATCCTGGGCAACATGGACATAAAGCAGAGGTTTTGGGTAAAAAAACGCTTAAAGCTGTGCATATCAAATTATCAGAAAGAGTCATTTTATGACAAGCACGCAAATTCTTGAACGGGCACAAAAAGGAGAGGCTGAAGCTTTAAAAGAGCTTTTTTCAGGTTTTGAGAAGCCTTTAAAATCATACCTCTATCGCTTGCATACCAATCGTCATGATACGGAGGACTTTTATCATAACACCTTCTTAAAGGTCTTTGATAAAATCGATACTTTCAAAGGTGACGCGACTCAATTTAAAAGCTGGGTGTTTTCTATTGCCACCAGCATTTCTCTCAACCATTTGAACAGGGAAAAGAAGTGGGCAGTTTCAGCCCAGGATGACTGCCGCGATGACTTACAAGACAACGATGCTGCCAAGGCCGGTCCTTTCTTTGGTAGAGTGATGCAGCAGCCCGATGTACAATTCGACATCAAGGAACATATTGACTTCTGTTTTACCTGTATCAGTAAAACCTTACCCATCAAACAACAACTCACGCTTCTCTTGAAGGAAATTTATGCCTTCAAAGTGCAGGAAATAGCAGAGATCATCAAGGCTACCATTGGGCAAGTCAAGCACCACTTATTGGATGCCAGACAAACCATGACCAACATTTACGATAAACGCTGTGCCTTAGTAAACAAGAATGGGGCATGCCATCAATGTTCTGAACTGCAAGGCATTTGCAACCCGAAAAGTGATGTTCAACAGGAGCTAATGAAGGTGAAGCTTGTACGCGAAAGTGAGCTGCAAAATGCTGATAAGCTATTTGACCTCCGCACCGAACTGATCAACCAAATTGACCCGCTTAATAATAACGGAACAGACCTTCATGATGGCCTGATGCAACACCTGAAAATGGTTAATAATTTGAACCATCAGGCTGCACCAGATGATCAGACGGATTAGAGTTTCGACCGTTTTTCTTTCCTCATTTGTCTTACTTCTATAACCCTTTAGAAAAAGAATTATGAAAATCTACGAAAACGAATTTATGGTCAACAACTTGATTGATGACGGAAACACATTGGAACTGGACTGGAAATCAGGAACAGCCAATATGAAAGCAGCAGATTTCAAGGCCTGCCTTTATATTTATGCTGGCTTTTCAATAGAGCACAAAACCAGAAACCTATTAATATTGATTCACCAATTCCAGTTTGGTGGTGCCATGTCAGATGATTTAACGGAATGGAGAAACAACAATATTTTTCCAAAGTATAATGAAGCGGGAGCTAAAAAAATGGCTTTTCTAGGGAATGCCGAACATCTCCCTCCTGCCGATCCACCAAGGCACGCATTAGCCAACTTCGACACACGTTTCTTTTCGGATAAGGCCGAAATGGAAGCTTGGCTAAGATCATAATGTCTACCACCTAATCCCTCAGATAACTTGGGGGATTGGGAGGAATTAAGCTATCTGAAGAACTTCATGATCTTATACTACCGTTAGAGGCAATCGAATCTCTTCGATGGACGTTGACCTATTCCACCTTCAAGTTTTTAACAGGACTGGCAACAGACACCTTTATAGATTGCCAACTTACAGTAATCACTGTAATGGACAATGCAAAGGCTCCTACCGCCAGGTAAATCCAAACAGGTATTGAAATCCTGAAAGCAAAAGTATCCAGCCATTCAGTCATCAAGAAATAACTGAGTGGCACGGAAACCACCAATGCCCATATAATAAGCTTAATGGAATTACTTGATAATAGTCCAAACACATGTATCCCTTTTGCACCAAGCACTTTTCTAATGCTCATCTCACGAGCTCTAAGGTTTGCCGAGAAAATGGACAATCCAAAAAGCCCCAAACAGGCAATGATCCATGCTAAGCCACAAAAAATGAGAGCCAGTTTTCCGGTAACACTCTCTTTTGCATAGAGCGCATCAAAATCCTGATCCATAAATGAATACTGAAGTGCCCTACCGGGTATAAACTCATCCCATTTTTCCTCAATAAATTTAATCGTACTGGCCAGGTCGTCTCCTCTTAGTCGAACCACCGCCTGATTGTGAAATCTCTCACTTAGAAAGAAGATCAAAGGCCCTACTTCTTTGTGCAAGGATTCAAAATGAAAATCATCAATGATCCCGATAAGCGTATATCTGTCTTCAGAACTCATTTGGGTAAACTGATTCCCAACAGAAGTTTCATCCCAGCCAAATAGTCCAAGGGCAGTTTTATTCATGATAACATTCCGCCTACCTGTATCAAGCTTGATAAAGTCTCTTCCAGCAATAAGGTTCAGCTCCCAGGTTTTAATTACATCCTTGTCCCCATTAAAGTTGGACAGGCTGGCAGATATCGATTTATCGTCCGTAGGGGTATAAACCCATGAATTGGTGATTTGGCCGGGAATACTATTGGTAAATGAAACTGACTTGATTTGACTATGGGTTAACAGTTCCGCTTTGAACAAGTCGGTTCGACCAACCAATTGAAAATCAATATTATTGATCACAAGAGCTTTTTCACTATTAAAACCCAAATCCTTATCAAGCATGAATTTGATTTGCTGATATATCAACACAGTTGAAATGATAAGAGAAATCGAAATCACAAACTGAAAGAGAACAAGACTATTCCTAAAAATTGATAGGCCATGAGTGGGTAACATTTTTCCTTTCAGTACATCCACGGGCCTGAATGAAGAAAGATAAATTGCCGGATAGGCACCCGCCACTAGTCCGATGAGCACCAAAAATAACAAGCCATAGAACATTTGTGTTGGTTGTAGGAATATGTCCATTGACATCGTTTTTCCAACCAACTGATTGAAGTAAGGCAGGGCTATCAAAGCGATGAGTATCGCAAGGAACACCGAAATTGATGTGATTATAAAAGACTCTAACACAAACTGACGGATCAAACTCGATCTTGAGGAACCAATGGATTTTCTGACACCTACCTCTTTGGCCCGACTTGAAGCTCTGGCTGTAGTAAGGTTCACAAAATTGATCACCCCAATAATTATGATTAGAAGTCCTATTCCTGAAAAGATCAAAATGTAGCTTTTATCACCGTTTGCTTCAAGCTCTGAATTAAGTTTCGATGTCAAATGAATTTCATCAAGAGGTTGAAGAAAATATCTATGGGCATTTCCAATTTCTAACCACTCCTGGTATTCCTTTTCCGATGAAAAAGATGACTTCAAATGGCCGTCAAGCAAGTCGGGAATCTTTGCTTCCAAAGCCTTGTAGTCAGTATTTTTAGCCAATTTTAAGTAGGTGCTAAAAGTAAAAAAGTTGATCCAGTTGTCATTCTGTCTTTCTACAAATCGTCTACCATTTGAAGTCACGGCCAAATCGAAATGGAAATGAGTATTCTGAGGAACATCTTGCACTATGGCTGTAACTGTAAAGGACTCGTCATTTATCTTCAAGATCTTCCCTATCGCATCTTCGTTGCCGAAGTACTTCACAGCAGTCGAAGTGGTAAGTACGACCGAATGAGGATCGGTTAAAGAATTAATAGCGTCACCTTCAATGAAATCGAAGGAAAAAACATCAAAGAAGGTGGAGTCGACAAAGTATATCCGGGATTCATAGTAGCTTTTATCCTCAGATTCAACGCTAAAACCCAAAGGCCATATCCGCGTAACATTCTCTACCTCAGGGTAAGCATCCTTTATACCATGTCCCAAGGCTCCCGGAGCAATTGCCCAGTTAACAGTTTTATCAGGGTATTTTCTTTCTAAACCAAGCCTGTATATCTGCTGCCCATCATCAAAATGCTGGTCGTAAGAAAGCTCCAGTTGCACATATAGGTAAATGAAAAGGAAAGAGGCTATGCCAACAGCCAGACCTGTGATATTGATTGCCGAGTAGACCTTGTTTTTGCCTAAACTTCTGAGACTTGTGACAACATAGTTTCTTAACATGATGGTCGAAATTTGGTTTTTGATGGTTTCTTTGAAATAGAGATAACACAACCTAAGTACTTCCACAGAATAGAGTCTTTTGGCTTTTTTCAACCCTTCATCCTTAATGTTTCTATGAAACTCTTCATTCAGGTCTCCCTCAATGGCCTTTAGCAAATGATCATCTACTAATTTTTGTAGGATAAACTTTGACCACTTTGGGGGTTGCATATTCTTTCTGATTTGAATAGTTGTTGAAGGCTCTTACTTGCCTAGTTGTAATGCTATCTCTGGAATTTCCTTCCAAAGCTCAGCGCGGATTTCTCTGGTTTCAACCAGAGCCTCCGAGCCCAATCTGGTTATCGTGAAAAACTTCTTTGGCTTGCCTCCACGCTCACTGGTTGGATTACCAAATGCGCTAACCAAAAATCCCTTTTTCTCCAAGCGGCTGAGTACAACATGCACCCCACTTAAAGTGGTGTTACGGCCTGTTCTCCTCTTAATATCGTCCTTGATGGCCACTCCATAAGCTTTTGGGTACAATGCACCAGCGGTCAACACCACTAATTCTTCAAATTCACCCAGGGTGTTTCCTTTCATTTTTATAATATCATTATTTGTTGATATTATACGAGAACAATTTTTGGAAGGTTATGTTAGTTGAGAAATTCTGCCATTTGGTGCTAGAGAATGTGGGTTAAAAGCGATGGATGAACCGGGATTGCCCATGCCGAGGTAAACCAGATTGTGATACTATACAAAAGGGATAACAAACTCGTACACTCCCAAAATCACCATTCCCAGAATGAGTATTCTGAAGTTACAGCCAGGACCCTTTGCCAGTTTCTTTGCTTTTGGATATAAATCAGCCATATCAATTGTTTAGTCAATCACCTATCCTAAATATGCTATTCTCAGCATCACAATCCGCCTTTTTGTTCATTCAAATTCAGTTTGAATCTTCGGAGTCATCGCTAAGAACTCTGAATATCTAGATCTTGAGTCATCAATTTCGCTACTCGTTCAGAAGCCCCCGTTCCACCTAGTTTTGTTTCAAGTTCGGTGTAGTCGGATAATATTTGTTCTTGATTCTGAGGTTCTAAAATGGTTTTAAGTTCCTTCGTCAAACGTTTCTCATTAAGGTCCCCTTCAATTAATTCCTGAACAGCCATTCGATCCAGTACAAGATTGACCATGCAGATATATTTGATGCTCATTACATGTTTAAGAATATGGTAAGTCGCAAGGCCTGGCTTGTAGCAAACCACCTGAGGCACCTTGAAAAGTGCGGTCTCCAAAGTAGCAGTGCCAGAAGTGACCAAGGCGGCCGTTGCATTATTTAAAATGTTATAGGTTTCGCCAAAGAGCACTTCTACCCCATTTTGCACAAAAGGCTCATATAACGAGGAATCCAGGGTATCTGAACCCGCAATCACAAATTGGTGGTCAGGAAAATGATCAAGCACCAGAAGCATTTTTGGAAGCTTGGTCTGAATTTCTCTTTTGCGGCTCCCGGGCAACAATGCAATAATGGGTTTATCTCCGAGGCCATGCGCTCTTCTAAAGGCGGCATTGTCCATCAACTGCGGCTTTCGTTCAGCTAACGAATCCAGAATTGGATGTCCAACATAGTCTACATCATAACCATAGGATTGATAGAATTTCTTTTCAAAAGGCAAAATGGCAAACCTTCTATCTGTCCATTTTTGGATGGTATGAACACGTTTGCGTTTCCAAGCCCAGGCTTGAGGTAATATGTAGTAAAAGATGCGAGTCTTAAGCTGAGTCCCTCTCATGAACTTGGCGATCCTCAAGTTAAAACCTGAGTTATCTATCAGGATCAGAACATCCGGCTTAAAGTTGATGATATCCTCTTCGCAAAACTTGAAATTCTCTTTTATGGTTTTCAAATGTCTAACCACAGCAAACAATCCCATAAATGAGGTCTCTCTGATATGTTTAGCCATTTCATCTGCCTCGGCCTGCATGCGATCCCCACCCCAAACACGGAAATAAGCTTCGCTATCCCGAAGCTTAAGCTGCTTCATCATATTGGCAGCGTGCATGTCGCCAGAAGCCTCCCCTGCTATGATGTAGTATTTCATGGATTACCTTTCGAAGGCGAAGTTCAACCATCTTGAGGAATAATCAAACAGTAACCCTTAAGAAAGAAAATAGGCCCCTAAAATCACTTTAGAGGCCTGTTTATAAATCCTAATAATATTTAATTCTGCGCAATTTAATACGAACGATGGTCTATCTTTTCTATTAATCCTGTGGATGAATTAGTGGATATGAGAATAAAATAATCTGATGGTTCGAGTATTCCGTTGTTATAAAAGCCCAAGCTGAGTACTGCACCTCGATTATTCCTTTTATTATATGCATTGGGAAACGGAGAGGAAAGTACGCTTATATTATTACCTGGTTTGATGACAACACCAACATACTCCAATTGATAGTTGGATCCTGACATCTCATAGCTAACCACTTTGTCATTATCAATGTAAAATTTAGCCCCTGTATATATTAGCAACTCCCAATTTTTCTCTTCCATCTCATTGTAGAAAGTAGTTGTGCTGCTAGGCTGGCCAAATTTATTGATAAGGCCTGCTTTGTTAGTGCCATAAATAGCCAATCCATTCACCTTAACCTGAGAGGCTTCGATGATCTCCACTTCCTGCGCACAGGCCCAAAAGCCAGTAATGGCTATTAAAAATATCTGTATTATTATCTTTTTCATTTTCATTACTCATTTATCAATTTACACAAGGTTGAGGCCAAGCAACCCCCTCAGGAGAGAACTTAGTAGTCATAAAATCCTCTGGGTTCGCCTTTGTCCATACATTATTCACTTTGACCCGGGCTTGAATATGTACATGGGGGATGATACCCAATGCGAAATCTTCAGCATTACCTGTAGTTCCTGTTTTCCCTATAATAGTGCGAGCATTGATTTCCTGGCCCGCAGTTACATTGACCGCATTCAAATGATTATACTTTATATAGAACGTCTCCCCTAAAGCATTTTGACTTTGTATAATAATAAAGTTTCCATAGGAACCCTTTAGATATTCACCCTCGGAAAATGTGTCTCTAATTCCAATTACCGTGCCACTAAACATGGAGTAAAGTGGCATTCCAATTGGTGAGGCCAA
Organism: Roseivirga sp.; assembly: GCA_029262895.1. GTDB lineage: Bacteria > Bacteroidota > Bacteroidia > Cytophagales > Cyclobacteriaceae > Roseivirga. Next base: position 149,164 of record JAJCYM010000043.1, on the reverse strand, counting down.
ATCAAGTCCATCATGTTCTCTTGGATTTCCTTTTTGATCCTGTCTCGTCATTCCATATCTTCCCCCATTAACTCCTCGTTTTGTTTTTGCTATCACTGGACTGTTGAGCGGATCACCTGCGCATGGTGGCAAAAAGGGATCATTAGGCGGATTAATCGGGATTTCATCATCAGTAGGCTGGCAATCATCTTCCAAATTGGCTGTATTTTGTGAAGCTAGTGGATCACATTCAATTCGCAATGAATACTCCGTGCGCAAAAACACTGGGTTATCACAAGCACTGTTGTTACACTGATACCAATCTGTTCTGACCAGGTACGTAATGCAGCCATCGGTAGAACCCGGGGGTGGAAGGTCAGGGATTTCATCACCCGATGGGCCGCCACCTCCTCCTCCTCCTGTGGTGCTCGTGGTGTATACTGTGGTACCTGGGCAAGCGTCTACTTCTTCATTAAATTCACTATTGGCAGAATAGAGTCCGGGAAGGCTCCTCTTATCCAAAAATATTTTGGATACGTTCCCTTTAAAATTTTCCATTGAAAGGGTGGCCAGATACTCCGGAATAAAATCTTCGTCCATCTGATACTTTAATAAAAATGGTCTTTGCACACTACCTGTATCATCAAATTTCAATATCAGGTTATAGAATGTAAACGGATCACCATCTCTATCAGCAATTCCAAAGGCATAGGTTTCATTACCCAGAGTATCCACCAACTGCATGATACGATCCCAGTCGATTGTCAAATCGTTTTCAACTTCATTGTGATTGACCGTAAACGCATCATCATCAGGGCGCATGCCCATTACCTGACTCAAACTTGAGATAACACCGGGAATGTCATCAGCAGTAACGATCAGACGTTTTTCCTTAATTTCTTCAAGTAAGTGCGGAGCATCATCCAATTGACAACTAGATAGGGCAAAAAATATCAACCCTAAAAGCAATAAGGGCGTTTTTATGGAATTATGGACAAAGTTTTTCAAAGTGCTTCTAGTAATTGTTTATTTAATTAACATTTCTAATATATCCCGTGAGCCATATTTATATATGAGAGAACAAAAATTCCTAAAAGCTTGCCTGCTACAAGGAAGTTTTCGACACCTCATATCTCCATGAATAATCATTCAACTCAATTCTGAGTGAGTTTGCATCATTCTTAACTGAAGTACTCCGGTAAAATATATGCTTGGTCGATTTTAGAGGCTTTTTTTCCTCAAGAACAGATTTTACATTTTCTGAATTATGAGAAATCCATCAATGCTAAGTCAATACTACGTTTTTATTCTAAGAATCCCAAACTTTGAATTAATAATCACAAAATTGTCCAGCACTAACCTCTCATTGCCCATTCCACTTGAAATTAGGCACCTTGTATCAGTACACTGTTCAAGGTTCTACTGAAAACCAGTCTGCTTACAAACAGAAATATCAAAAGAAAGAACCCTTCCGCTAACCACGTCAAAATTGTGGTGTCCAAAGCAGCCTACTTGATGACCGAAGGACTGTAAACTTGCTTCATCATATTGGCAGCATGCATGTCGCCAGAAGCCTCCCCTGCTATGATGTAATATTTCATGGATTACCTTTCGAAGGCGAAGTTCAACCATCTTGAGGAATAATCAAACAGTAACCCTTAAGAAAGAAAATAGGCCTCTAGAATTACTTCTGAGACCTATTCATAAATTCTAAATTTATTTAATTCTGCGGCATCTAATACGCACAAAGCTCTATCTTTTCTATTAATCCTGTGGATGAATTGTTAGATATTAGAATCCATGCGGACGATGCTTCGAGTATTCCATTGTGATAAGAACCCCAGATGAGTGTCGCACCATTATTATTCCTTTTATTACGATTGTATGCTCTTGGAAATGGAGAAGAAAGTACACTAACATTATCACCCGGTTTGATTATGGTCCCTGAATACTCCCATTGAAAGTTCGATCCTGATATCTCAAATCTGATCAATTCATCATTATCAAAAGAAAATCGCCCACCAGAATAAATCAACACCTCCCAGGTTTTATCATTCAATTCGCGATAATTGGTAGTAGTACTATCAGGTTGGCCAAATTTATTGATAATGCTTGCTTTGCTAGTGAAAGCAATAGCCAACCCATTGATCTTGACCTGAGAAGCTTCGATGATCTCATGGTTTTGTGCGTGGCTCACAAAGCCGGTAATAGCGAGTAAAAATGTCAGTGTTATTATCCTCTTCATTTTCAAGTTGGAAGTTCTATGTTCAGCATTAATAATCAAACATAAAACATGGAACTTAAAACTCTCTCCTATCTTGTTACTGTTCGCTTGTGGCTTGAATTATTAGGGGCTACCTTTACGCCCCAATTCAAAAAGCCAATCATCCATGCTTAAAATAGGTGTTCTTGGAGCCGGTCATCTCGGCAAAATCCATATCAAATGCATTAAAGATATTCCTGAGTACAACTTGGTGGGATTCTATGATGCAAGTGGTGAAAATGCCATTGCTGTGGCTGAAGAACACAATATCAGCAGCTTTGATACCATAGCAGCACTGTTGAAAGAGGTAGATGTGGTAGACATCGTTACACCTACCCTTTCTCATTTTCATTGTGCAGAACAGGCCCTAAAAGCCGGTAAGCATGTCTTTATTGAAAAGCCGGTTACCAAAACCATTGAGGAGGCTGAGAAGTTAATCGCTTTGGCAAAAGAGTTCGACCGGAAAATTCAGGTCGGTCATGTGGAGCGCTTTAACCCTGCCTTTATCGCTGCACAAGGTCATTTGAACAAGCCCATGTTTATTGAGACTCATCGGTTAGCTCAGTTCAATCCTAGAGGTTTGGATGTTCCAGTGGTTTTGGATTTGATGATTCATGACATCGATGTGATTCTCAAAGCCGTGGGCTCACCCGTAAAAAACATCTCTGCCAGTGGTGTGGCCGTGGTAAGTGATACTCCGGATATTGCCAATGCCAGACTGGAATTTGAAAATGGCTGTGTGGCCAACCTAACTACCAGCCGCATAGCCGTAAAAAACATGCGCAAATCACGATTCTTCCAAAAGGATGCCTATGTAGCCGTAGATTTCCTAGAAAAGAAAGCTGAAGTGGTCCGCATGAAGGAAGCCACTGGAGAAGAAGGGCCTTTTTCTATGGTATTGGATTTAGGAGAGAACAAGGGGAAAAAGGAGATCATCTTTGAAAACCCAAAAGTGGAACCGATCAATGCAATCCGTGAAGAGCTATTTACATTCAATCAGGCGATCACCAACGACATCGAACCCATTGTCACCATTGAAGATGGATTCAATGCACTCAAGGTAGCCCAAGAAATATTAGATAAAATAAAGGCCAATCTATCTCAGATAGGCTAATCATAAGTTCGAACAAATATAAAATTCTATAATTATGGATAACAGAAAATATTTACCCGCTATTGTGATTACAGTAGTGGTCTTGATTTTAATCTTGGGACTTTCCTCAAGCGTCTTTTATACCGTTCAGGCCAACGAAAGGGCTGTACTTTTCAAAAAATTTGGAGGTGGATTAGACAAAGACAATATCATACCACAGGGCTTTCATGTTAAGGCGCCTTGGAACGAGTTGATCCGTTTCGATGTGGCAGAAAGCAAGGCAGAAGAAACCATGGATGTTTTGGACAAGAATGGACTGTCCATTACTGTCGATATTTCTGTAAGATTCCATCCGCACTTTGATAAAATCGGCTATATCTACGAACGATTCCGACTTGGTTATATCAATACCCTAGTAATTCCAGAGGTTCGTTCAACGGTACGTCAGGTAATGGGGCGTTTTACTGCAGAGGAAATCTATTCAACAAAGAGACCCGAGGTGGAAGTGGCCATCAGAACTGAAACTGCTGACGTCTTAGGCAATGAAACCAATAACATTCAAATGACCGCTTTGTTGATAAGATCCATTAATCTACCAGACAAGATTAAAGCAGCCATTGAAAGCAAATTGCAACAGGAACAAGAAGCACTTGCCTATCAATTCCGTTTGGATAAAGAGAAAAGTGAAGCCGAAAGAAAGCGTATTGCTGCAGAAGGTGAGTCCGCAGCCAACAAAATTATCAACAACAGTTTGACTCCGGCTCTTCTAAAAATGCGTGGAATTGAGGCTACACTAAAGCTTGCCGAATCTCCAAATTCTAAAGTAGTAGTTATCGGTCAAGGCAAAGACGGGATGCCGATAATTTTGGGCGGCAATAATTAAAATTGTTCAAAGCTGGGAACGACTCTTCGTTTTATGTGTTTTATCACTAAATTCGCTCACAAGAGCCGAACCCAGTTAAGAAATTAGAAATACGTTACGAATAAAATGTCAAACACAGCGGAGATTAAAGTTGGCGGTCAGTCTTATGACCTGCCAATCATAGAAGGGACAGAACAAGAAAAAGCCATTGATATCAGTAAACTCAGGGGACAAAGTGGTGTAATTACCATCGACCCAGGGTTTAAAAACACAGGTTCAACTCAAAGTTCTATCACCTTCCTTGACGGTGAAAAAGGAATACTCAGGTATAGAGGCTATTCGATTGAACAACTGGCAGAAAAGTCAAGTTTTTTAGAAGTAGCTTATTTGCTTGTCTATGGACAATTGCCAACTACTGAGGAATTTTCAAGGTTTACTGATAAAATCACACGACATAGCCTTGTCCATGAAGATATCAAGACTATCCTGGAAGGCTTTCCATCCACTTCGCATCCGATGGGGGTTTTGTCCTCTTTGGTTTGTGCGCAAACAGCATTCTACCCTGAATCATTAGACCCTAACAGGTCTGCCAGTGAGGTTGATCTGGGCATTATCAGGCTGATTGCCAAAATGCCAACATTTGCTGCCTGGTCTTATAAGAACAAGATCGGACAACCAGTTAATTACCCTGACAACAAGCAAAATTACACAAGCAACTTCATGAAAATGATGTTTGCACTTCCTGCTGAAGAATACGAGGCAGACCCGGTTGTAGCCGATGCACTAGACAAACTGTTAATTCTTCATGCCGATCATGAGCAAAACTGCTCGACATCGACCGTTAGAATTGTGGGTTCATCACATGCCAGTTTGTATGCTTCTATTTCTGCAGGCATCAATGCGCTTTGGGGCCCACTTCACGGAGGCGCTAATCAGGCCGTAATTGAGATGTTGGAAAACATCAAGACTGATGGAGGAGACACCAAGAAGTGGATGGCAAAAGCCAAGGACAAGGAAGACCCTTTCAGACTGATGGGCTTTGGTCACAGGGTGTATAAAAACTTTGACCCAAGGGCAAAAATCATCAAAAAAGCGGCAGATGATGTGCTTGAAAAACTTGGCGTAAACGATCCTATCCTCGACATTGCCAAAGGCCTGGAGGAAGAGGCGTTGAGAGATGACTATTTCGTAGAAAGAAAACTTTATCCAAATGTGGATTTTTATAGTGGCATTATCTATAGAGCCCTAGGCATTCCTACAGATATGTTCACTGTTATGTTTGCCATGGGCAGATTACCGGGGTGGATCGCGCAATGGAAAGAAATGCGTGAGAACAAAGAACCTATTGGACGTCCTAGACAGGTATATACGGGCTTCAACGAGCGCGATTACGTGGACATGTCGAATAGATAATAAAAATAATTAGCTTGGGTCAGACTTGTGTCCCTACTATCAGTAACTATATGGAGCTAAAAGAAAAATTTCAAGAAGCTGTCGACTTATCACAGTCCTTGGCCGAAAGACCATCCAATGACGACTTATTAAAATTGTATGCCCTTTACAAGCAGGCTACAATCGGAGATAACAATAGCGAGCCTCCAGGAGGTTTTGACTTCAAAGCCGCTGCCAAGTATAACTCCTGGGCAGCGCTTAAGGGAAAAGCAGCTGAAGATGCAATGGCCGGTTATATCGACCTTGTAAACAGTTTGAGAGCCGCTGAGGCGAACTAACCGATACAAAATTCCGTTTCATTCGTATTACTAATAGTTGTTCCTTAATTGGGATTTTATTCGCATCTTTGCGACCGGTTTTTGAACAACTCAAAATAACAAACAACATGGGAATATTTGGATTTGGTAAAAAGAAGAAAAAACCAGCCCGATCTTGCGATCTGGAAGGTTCTCTTTTAGAATTTGGTGAGGGTTACCTACTCACTTCAGCACAGATTATTCAATCGAAGCGCTTTTGGGATAACAAAATGATTGAGCCAGAAACATTGGCTTATTCAAAGGCTCATTTTCAGAAAAATGATGACATGGGCACCAAAATGAGGACGATGATTTTTCAAAAATACAGCTCACAGGATAAGCCTTGGTTAGTTGGTGACGGTCAGGTCAGCCAATTTGAGGTTGACAAAGATCAGGCAAGGGAATACGCTAGGCAGTGGTGGGAATCTGAATTTCAATTCAGACCTCCAAATGCTGGGTCTGCCTCTGACAATATGGATAGTACAGAGTTCGAAGAGTTTAAAGAGTATGCTATTATGAGAGCTGGTGAAACGCAGCTTTTGAAAATGGGATAGCACGATAATATTCAAAAAAAGCCCTGATGGTGACACTGTCGGGGCTTTTTTATTGCCCTTTTGATAAGGTTCGAAGTACCTGCATAGCCCTTTCAGTCTCATTTACTGGCACAAAGAGATGGTCATGATGGTAACCTGCAATTACATTACAACTGACCCCGTGATTTGTCAGGGCACTGGAAAAAGCGGCTGTCATTCCTACAGCATCAAGCGCTGAGTGCACTTGCAAAGTGAGCCAACTTGCCTCAAATGTATAAGATAGCGCTTCGATATCTGCATACTCTTTCTTCAATATCAGAGTCGTTCCCTCCTCTTCTTTAAAGTGGCATATCGACTTTTCTATTAGCTCCAAGTCAGGCTCCTTCAAGCTGCAAAAAACATAGACACCTTGATTCAATACGGGTTGAAGCTTCCTCAGTAAAGTGTCAAGGTTCTTTTCTCCCCCCATACTATTTGGTCAAAAGATAAAATTCCACGGCTCCCTCCTGTTTCAATAAACCAATATTGATCCCGTATTCCTGCAGTTGCTCGATTAAATGATTGTAATTTTCAGTGTCGTTATAGTCCTCATTAAAATGCGCTCTATTAATGAGAAGATAACCTGGATTCTTAAATACCTTTAAATAGTCGAGTGTTTCCTGTTCTGAAAACCACAAATAGATATCTTCTGCCTCCGCCATTCCATAAAAATATTTATACCCATAGCTGGTAAGGCCATCGGTAATTACCAATTGGGCGTTCTCATTTTCAACCAGCTGTGTCTGAATTACAGAGGACAGTTCTTTAAAATTGGTTCTTCCTGATTTTGAAATGGCATATAAAGGTATCACCAGGAGGCCTATCAAAATCGCAAATATCAGATAGTTTTTCCGCATCCATTCAAACCAGCCGTGCTTGGGCCAATACAAAGCCGCAGTCATAATAAATACCGGAATAAAATAAACAATATGTCTATTCTCGGTGGGCATTGGGCTATAAAACCTCCAACTGGTGGACATAAACCAAAATGCACCTAGCAGGAAAAGAGATGCAATTGGCCAAATATTTTCAGCCTTTTGTAGACTGAAGTCTGACTTTCGCAGCTTAAACATAGCAGGCAGTGCTGCAAGCAATGGGATAAAAAAGCCTCCTTTCAAAAAACCCAATACGGGCAAGTAAGTCAGTCGCTTTAAAATTTCTACACCTCCTTTGTCAAAAAAAGTCTTGGGGGTTGCCACGTGATTATTGGCAATGTTCTGCAATCTGTAAAAGAAGTTTCCCTTGACCTCTTCATACCAAAGCCCATTGAGCACTAGAAAAAACACTCCTAAAAAGATAAACACGAGCCAAAAGGAACCATGACGTTTTTGCCTTCTGTCAATCACAAACAGATAGATGATCAGAGGAAGAAGAAGGATGATTGTTGTTTTAATAAGAAAGGCTCCGAACAGTGCCAATGCACCTAAAAACCCGGCATACCTGGGAACGATATCATTTCTCAATAGCAGGTAATAAGAGAGCAGAAACACAAAAACGCATAAGGCCAGAGGCAATTCAGGGAATAAGTGATTACTGAAGTAAATCAGGTGATAATCTGAGAGAATCAAGGCCGCGCCAATCAGTCCAACCCATTGGCTGGTACGATACCCCAACCAGAAAAACAGGTTAAGCAAGATCAAAGCACAGATCAGAGGAAATATAACCATCGAATGTATCCCAATTCCAAAGAACTTAATGGTCCAGGCAACAGGATAGAGCAGGCCTACCCTACTCGTAAAATGATTGGTCGTCACCTCGAATTCGCCTTGGTTGATCTGGTCGGCAAAATTGAGATAGGTGAAATCATCCCAGAACAACAAGCCCTGACTGGACAAATACCAAACTGCAATCATCACCAAATTAGCGCCTAATTGAACAAGCCTATATTGACTCAATGATAATGGGCCATAGATTCGCATATCTGCCTAATATAAGGTGAGTTCAGGATAAGAAAGTCGTCATGCCGGAAAAATAGTCCATATTTTTCCTTATGGACTATTTTATGCGGTATCTCGAAGCTTCAAATGGCTGAGATTCCGGATATTTTTCTTCCTTTTTGAAATATTGGAAGAAAAATTCCGGAATGACGTTTCTGTAGGCCTAGTAGAACCTTTGGAGGAATCCGTAAACCGAACTCAGATTAATGGTTGAATTCAGAATCCCATTGTTTATTTTAGCCACCAATCTAACTCATGCAGCTTTTTTATCAACCCAACATTTCAAAAGGTGACCATCTTCTTACTGAAGAGGAATCGAGACATGCAGTTAAGGTGCTCAGACTAAAGGAAGGTGACCAAATTGATTTGACTGATGGCCTTGGCTGCTTTTACAAGGCGCTGATTACAGAGCCCCATCAAAAAAGGTGCGCCTTCGAAATTGTTGAAACAAAGCAGGTTGCATCAGCTCCCTTATATCGACACATTGCCATTGCACCCACTAAGAATATAGATCGACTGGAATGGTTTGTAGAAAAGGCGGTGGAGTTTGGAGTGGATAGAATCACACCAATGCTTTGTGATCATTCTGAGCGAAGGATAGTTAAAATTGATCGCTTGAGGAAAAAGGCAATTAGTGCCATGAAGCAATCCATCAAGGCATTTATGCCTCAGATAGATGAGTTGACCAAGTTTGATCAAATGCTATCTTATAATGTTGAGCACAAGTTTATCGCTTATGTTGATCCCGAGAACCATCTCTACCTCAAAGAATCAATCCAGAAAAATGGCCATCACTTAGTTCTGATAGGTCCAGAAGGGGATTTCTCCACAAATGAAATTAGCCGTGCTACGCAAGCACATTATAAAAAGGTGAGTTTAGGAACCAGTAGGCTTCGAACAGAAACTGCTGGAATCGCTGCCATTCACTTATTAAACCTTTAACGATCAGCCTCAAACTTGTTGATATGATTCAGTCAACTAGCTAATTCCTGTTGGATATTAAGGGCATAAAATCTATACTGCGCAGGTAAACTATCAATATGGCTTTAAACTACCTTTTTGTAGCCTTTTTTGTAATCGCTTTTGTTGTTGCATTAATCAAGTTGATCTTCTTTGGAGATACCCAGGTTTTTGGTGCGATTATGGACAGCACCTTCGATAAGGCAAAGCTGGGTTTCGAGATTTCCATTGGTCTTACCGGGGCGCTTTGTCTGTGGATGGGAATCATGAAAATTGGGGAAAAAGGAGGAATGGTGGCAATAATCTCCAGATTGATAAGTCCCCTATTCACAAAGATATTTCCAGAAATACCCAAAAATCACCCAGTCTTCGGGCCAATGGTGATGAACTTCTCCATGAATTTTTTGGGCCTTGATAATGCTGCAACACCTGTCGGGCTTCAAGCCATGGATGGTCTTCAAGAGTTAAACCCCAAAAAGGATACTGCCTCAAATGCACAAATCATGTTCCTTGTGCTTAACACCTCGGGCCTTACGCTGATACCCGTATCTATAATGGCACTGAAAACATCTTATGGCTCAGGAAATCCGGCCGATATTTTCGTGCCCATTTTATTGGCCACATACTGTTCAACCCTAGTAGGACTTGTTACTGTTTCGTTGTTTCAAAGAATCAACCTTTTCAATAAAGTTATACTCGGATACCTCGGGACTTTCACAATACTGATTATAGGCTTAATCATGTATTTCCAGTCAATATCACAGGCCCAGGTTGAAGTGATTTCCAATGTAGCCAGTGCTGCAATTTTGGTCGGAATCATGGTGGCATTCATGACTCTGGCATTCAAAAAAAAGGTGAATGTCTATGACGCATTTATTGAGGGGGCAAAAGAGGGCTTCGGTGTTGCCATTAAAATTATTCCTTACCTCATCGGCATTCTTGTTGCGATTGGAGTCTTCAGAGCTTCAGGCACCTTGGACTATGTGCTGGATGCACTTAGATGGTTCTTCGAGTTTCTTGGGGTAAACACAGATTTTGTGGATTCATTACCAGTCGCCTTTATGAAACCCCTTAGCGGTGGTGGTGCCCGAGCGGCCATGGTTGAGGTCTGGGATGTGTTTAACAACCCTGCCTTGGGAATAAATGGTGCTGACACCTTTCAGGGAAGGCTTGCCAGTGTTTTTCAAGGTTCTACTGAAACCACATTCTATGTTTTAGCCGTTTATTATGGAGCGGTGAGAATTACTAAAATTCGCTATTCAGTTGCAGCCGGTCTTATAGCCGACTTAGCTGGAATTATAGCAGCGATTTTTATCGCCTATCTTTTCTTTCATTGATACTTTCGACACAATTTTTAAAATAGCGTTAAACACTATGATTTGACTTAATAATAAAACAAACAACCATGAAAAAAACAGTAGTTTCATTACTAGCCATTGCCACCTTTTTTATTGTATCTGAGGTGAATGCACAGGAATTCCAAGACCTTGACGCAAGCCCAATGGACGTAGCTTATCATCCTGACCGTCTAGCCTATGCAGACCTAAGGGCCAGAAAAATCACATCTCCACAAATAAAGCTTTACTACAGCCGACCTCAAGTTAAAGGAAGAGAGATGATTGGAGTAAAGGAAAAATTCGGAAAACTTTGGAGAATGGGTGCCAACCAAGCCAACGAAATTACATTCTTCCAGGATGTGAACATCGGAGGAACAAAGGTTAGCGCTGGTACTTATTCCGTATTCGCAGTACTTGGTGAAAAAACATGGGAATTTCAACTCTTCTCAAGAATTGATATGTGGGGGCCATTTACCCTGTCTGATGAAGAGAAGGCAAACCCGGTAGCCACCGTGGAAGGTCCAGTAAGCAAATCTGATAAACTCATCGAAGCCCTTTCTATCTACTTCAAACCTGTAGATGGGGGCGTTCATATGGTTGTCGGCTGGGAAAACACGATTGCCGAAATGCCGATAAAATTCTGATACCCTTCTAATCGTAATAAAAGGCCGACCAGTGGATGGCCTTTTTTTATGCTCTTCAGACACTTCGCTGGTACAGGATGGAAAAACTCTAATCCCAGCCGACCCTTTACTTGCCATTAGTTTAACTATGACACCAGAATAGAACTGCCAGAATTCGGCTGACTCAATTTATAGATATCTCTTAAGATAGGAATCAAAATTCAATGATAGCATTTAACAGACTCGGGTGGTGGGGATCCAACATCAGCGTGCACATCGACCGAAAAACGATGCCATAGCCTCCAAACGGTCGCTTCGATGTGTTTGATGCCTGCCTGCGCGTAGCCGCTTCGGCAAAGGCAGGTTGGTGTCTTTTCTTTTGTTACTTTTCTTTGGTCATACAAAGAAAAGTAAGGAAATGGGATGTAAGGGTCTTTTGTCCTTCTGGTCAGAACGATAATTGATACGATCGCTGTCATTTACTCTCCCACTCATCCTTGCTCAGGCTTACTAAAAACAAACCCGTTGGTATTCTAAAAACTTGCGGTTATTATTAGGGATCAACAACCTACTAATGATGAAACAATCAATCATAGCACTCCTATTGCTTTTCTCAGTCTCAGCTGTGGCCCAGCAGAAAGCCGATTTTAAGGCGGCAGAAAAATTCAGGTCTGCCAACGTTAATAAAATGCTCAAAAGCACTCGTGTCAATCCGCAGTGGTTTGAGGACAGTGACAAGTTTTGGTATACCTATACCACAACCAGCGGTAAGAACTATTACGTGGTTGATCCCACCAAAAAAAGTAGAACATTACTCTTCGACAATAAAGACTTTGCTGCCAAGCTAAGTGAGCTCACCCGTAAACCCTGGAACTTTAATGAGCTTACGCTCAGGGGTTTAAAATTGGAGGATGATAATGAGACCATGACCTTTATGGTGGATAGTATCGACTATCATTTTGATATCAACTCCAAGATGATTACCAGAGGTGATTCAACAGAAAAAGCAGATAAACGCAATAATTGGGCGTCTTATGCACCCGATAGCAGTTATATCGCCTTCGCTAGACATCACAACCTCTATCTAATGGAAGTGGGTGACGCGGACTCCACTGAAATTCAGCTAACTACGGATGGCGAGCGCTGGTTCTCCTACCAGTTTCAGCATGGTGACACCACTACTGACAAGCGAATGAGAGCTAGAGTACGTTGGTTTAAAGACTCAAAGAAGTTCTTTGTCAACAGAAACGATTCTCGAAAAGTCAGTGACCTTTTCGTAATTAATGAGCTTAAAAATCCGAGGCCGGAATTGGAAGTTTACAAATATGCCATGCCCGGTGAGCAGGAGATTCCTCAACAAGTACTCGAGATTTTTGATGTAGCTTCCAGAGCAAGGCTTGATATCAACGTTGATAAGTATCTTGATCAAACCATTAGTACCTACCTACCCGGAAAAACATCTGACAAGATGTTTATGAGCAGGATGAACCGAACCAGCGACACACTTGATGTTTCGGTAATTAACACGGCTACTGGTGAAGTCAAAGAGTTGTTTACCGATGTGAATCATCCCTATTTCAATTGGAGCTACCAACAGCTCGCCATTCTAAATGAAGGTCAAGACCTTGTTTGGTGGTCTGAAAGAACAGGCTGGGGCCAACTGTACCTTTATGACGGAAATACTGGAGCCCTCAAAAACAAGATTACCAATAGCGGCCACTTTGTAACAGGACGAATACAACAAATTGATACGGTTGGGAGAAAAGTATATTTTGAAGCCCGTGGCAGAGAAAATGACATCGACCCTTATTATGCCCTGATGTATAAGGCCAATTTAGACGGCTCAGGTTTTAGGCCCATTTCTACTGAAAATGGCAACCATCGAATGAGCATGTCGGAGTCCAGTAAATTCTATGTAGATAATTATTCTGCACCCAATGTAGTGCCCCGATCGGTCTTAAAAGACAATAACGGTTCGATCATAATGGATTTGGAAACGGCCGACTTGACTTTGCTTAAGCAGGCAGGTTGGCAAATGCCTGAACGTTTTAAAACTAAGGCCGATGATGGTATTACTGACCTTTACGGGGTAATGTTCAAGCCTTTCAATTTTGATCCGACTAAAAAGTACCCGATTATCTCTTATGTCTATCCTGGCCCACAGGTAGAATCGTTTGGTAATGACTTTTCAATCACTGGTGGATACCAAACGGCCATGGCTCAGCTTGGCTTTATCGTGGTGAGTATGGGGCATCGTGGAGGCAGCCCAATGCGAGACAAGTACTATCACACCTATGGCTATGAAGACCTGAGAGATTATGCGCTGGCTGATGACAAGCGATCCCTTGAACAGCTAGCCGAGCGTCATTCCTGGATTGATCTTGATAATATCGGCATTTTCGGGCATTCTGGTGGTGGCTTCATGTCTACAGCTGCACTCCTCACCTATCCTGATTTCTACACTGCAGCGGCATCTTCTGCAGGTAACCATGACAACAACATCTATAATAAATGGTGGAGTGAAACCCACAATGGTGTTAAGAGAAAGGACAAAACCAAAAAGGATGAAGACGGCAACGAAACCACCGAAACGACCTGGGACGCCAAGATTAAAACCAATCCTTCATTGGCCAAAAACCTGAAAGGACATATCCTTATTACTCATGGATCGATTGATAACAATGTGCATCCTGGCAACAGTATGCGCCTGGTCAATGAGCTGCAAAAAGCAGGTAAACGCTTTACCTATATGCCAATCCCTGGCTCACGCCATGGATATAGGGGAGCACAAAGAACGTACTACGAAAGAATGATGTGGTATTTCTTTGCGGAACACCTGATGGGAGATTACCGAAGCAATGTTGAAATTGCATTGCCGGATAACAAATAGCATCAACAACACCTTGATAAAAAAGCCGCTATTAAGCGGCTTTTTTATTTGCCCCCTTGCTTCTATCTTTCCTATCCAAATTTACTCGCATGAAACCATGGTTTCTCTTTCTGATTTTTTTAGGCGCAATGCTGGCCAGTTGTGAAAATAACGAGCCTGCCATCCCGAATGGGGAGAAGGTTGCATTAAACAATTTATTGGGTGCGGGTGAATGGGACAACTCCAAAATTTTCCCGATAAACGACAGCCTAAGAATGAGGATGCATCAGGACGAGCAGAACATTTACATTGCTGTAGATTTTGACGAGGTGAATCTAAACCAATACCGATGGGTTGAGTTGTATATCTATGACAGCGCAAGGCACTATCGCTTTCATGCCTCGGGGCAGCTAGGAGAACAATATTTACGCCCACCCTATTGGACCGAAAACTGGAACTGGGGCAATAATGAAATGTGGACAGCCACAACCCAGCGACTGGCTGGTGAAGAAAGAAAATCTTCTTCCAATCAGGCCTATGAGTTTCAGTTCGAAAAGAAAAAATTTAAAAGCAGGCACTTAAGGGTGCTATTTCACGGCTACACCATCAATACACAAGCCACTTTTGATGCCTCCCCATTCCGTTATTACTATCCAGCAGATGCAGACAGGTTCAAGGCAGAATCATGGATGCCTATTCAATATTAATGATAGAGATTATGAAGATTGTCAAAGCATCAATAAACCACCTGGAAGATTGTTTGGAGATCGTTACCAAATCCGAACTTGGAACTGCATATTTCACCAATCAGGAACAGGCATATGACAGGTTGAAGGGGGGAATAGAAAAGGGTGAAGTTCATGTGGCGCTAAATGACAACCAAGAGGTCCTCGGCTTTGCATGGATTTGTCCAACTGGTATGTTTGCAAAGTTCCCTTATCTAAGAACAATTGCAGTAAAAGAAGAACTTCGTGGTAAAGGACTCGGCAAGAAATTGCTGCATTTTTTTGAACAACAGCATGCTTCCTCGACCGATCAGGTCTATTTATTGGTCAGTGATTTTAATAAAAAGGCCAAGAAGCTATATGAAAGTGTTGGTTACAAGGAGATAGGCTTTATAAAGGATTGGGTGGTCGAAGGCATCAGCGAACACATCATGATGAAACGACTTAAAGGTTAGCAAGACGACATTTATAAATGCAACCATAAACGAGGAGTTTGAGTCTTCCACAAAACTCAAACTGTTATGCGTTTATTAGCTACCTCTCTATTAACATTCATCACTGTAGTCACCAGTGCACAGGATTTACAAACTGGAATCAAACAATTCGAAGATCGCCAATTCGAGTTGGCCATTAAAACATTCAAAGCAATCAATTCCAAAAGTAATGATTATGCCGAAGCAAGATTCTATTTGGGTCGCGTAGCGTTTGATCAAGAAGAATATTCAGATGCTCGAGGCTATTTTAAAGAAGCATACAAGAAAAAAGACAAGGTATCTAAATACTACACCTGGTATGGCAATGCCACAGGTACCATGGCTCAAAATGCCGGCAAAATACGCCAGGGTATCCTTGCCCCAAAAATCAAGAATGCTTATAAAAAGGCTGTGGAATTGGATCCGGATGATTTGGACGCGCAGCAAGGTTTAATGGAATTCTATTCTCAGGCGCCTGGTGTAATGGGTGGCAGTTGGGAAAAGGCACTTGAAGCTGCTGAGGCCATTTATAAAATAGATCCGGTAGAAGGTCATCTGGCCCGGGCAACCGTCTACGACAGGAAAGAAGATCACGATTCAGCCGAAAAAGAGTACATAGAACTGGTCAAAATGGGTGATCAACATATTTATAGACTTGGCATGTTCTACCAAGGTCGAGAGAACTTCCAAAAGGCCCATGATCACTTTGAAAGAAGCTTTGAAAACATACCTGAGAATTGGGCTGCGCTATATCAAATAGGGCGAAATGCTGCCTTATCAGGCCTGAATACTGAACGTGGCATAGTCTGTATGAAGCAATATATGGAAGAAGACAGGGGTGACAACTTCCCCTCCCATGCCGCGGCCAAATCACGGCTAGCCATGATATATGAAAAGCAAGGCAAGATAGAAAAGGCCAAAACGCTTTATGAGGAAGCCTTGAAAGAAGATCCGAAAATGAACTTGGCCACTGAAGGCTTAAAACGGATTCGTAAGTAAGTCTTCTGAGTAACCTCGAATTCTGGATAGTTTGATTGAGTCAGCCGATTTCGGCTACGCACTCAATCTCCACCAATGCATTTAAAGGAAGTCCCGCTACAGCCACAGTGGTTCTTGCAGGAGTATGTCCCTCCAACATCTCTCCATACACCAAATTCATCTTTTCAAAATTGGCCATATCGCTGAGATAGACATTGCACTTGACAATATCATGCATTGAAAGTCCTTGGGATGCCAAAACTGCTTTTAAGTTCAACATTACCTGTCTTGTCTGCCCTTCCACATTATTGGCCTCCACCAAATTTGTATCAGGATTAATACCAGTTTGCCCGGAGCAAAACAGCAGGTTTCCGGTTTTGATAGCAGAAACATAAGGCCCTAATGCCTTGGGTGCCCCTTCAGCGTTGATTTTTTGCATTGATATTTAAAAATTTAGTTTGAAGCTTGTGAATATATTCATACCTCGGCATATTCCGATTCTGTAGTACCCTGAAATAATTCATGGAAGATCAAAATTACTATCAACACAGGATCAACAAATCCCTGAAATACCTTAATAATCATCTCACTGAAGAAATTTCGATTTCCAAACTAGCAGAGGCCGCGCACTTTTCGAGCTTCCATTTTCAAAGGCTTTATAAAGCACTCCAACAGGAAACTCCCTATGAAACAATATTGAGGTTAAGGTTGGAAAAAGCCGCCTTCCTTCTTCGCCATTATCGGGGTAAGAAAATCAAAGAAGTTTCTCAGGAAAGTGGATTCTCTTCAATTGAGAATTTTACCAGACAGTTCAAAAAGCATTTTGAATGCTCCCCAAGCCAATTCAAGAAAGACCCTTCTCTGCCACTTAGCAGGATTGATCAAGAAAAATCCAGAGGCGCAACCGAAATTAGTCGTGAAAAATGGACCGATGAAGATCTACCAGAGGTTTCAGTGGTGATTGAATCACAAGCTAAAACCAAGGTTGTTTTAAAGCGCGCATTATTTGGAGCAGACGGCTCAGGATTAATTGAGGCCTATGAAGAGTTAATGACTTGGTTTGAATCCGTCCAAGGCGATAGACGTGATTCAAGGAGGTTTGGTATGTCAATTGACGATCCAGACATTACTCCGGCCAATGTATACAGATATGACTTTGCCGTGACCTACGAAGGCCCGGTTAAACCTCATAAAACTTTAGAACAGACTGAAATACCGGCTGGACTTTATGCTACCGCGTATTGTCAAGGAGATTTAGCCAAAGTGGGCAAGGTTTGGGACTATTTGTATAGAATATGGCTGCCCAAAAGCGGCTATGCACCGCTACATTTCCCTGCCATTGAGGAGTTTATCAAAGGTCCGGAAGAAATCGGCTGGGATCAGTTCGACATTAAATGCAGCATACCAATTAAGAAAATTATAATATGAAAAAATCATTCGTCATGACCTTAGGACTAATGTTGCTTGCATTAGTCATAGCCTCTGCCAACTGGAAAAACGATCAGGGTAAAAACGTGGAAACCTTTTCCGTATCACTCAGTGTCGCGGACATTCAGGCTTCAAAAGACTTTTATGAAAAGCTAGGTTTCGAGCAGGTGCCCGGTGCGGGAGGTGTAAACGCAAAATGGATGGTTATGACGAATGGAGCAGCTAGAATAGGTTTATTCCAGGGTTTCTTTCCCAAAAACACCATTACGCTAAATCCAAAAGATGCACGCATCATTTATAAAAAAGCTACAGATTCCGGTTTGAAAGCTGTCTATAAACTTGGCATGGATAAAACTGAGGGACCTGCCTCATTCAGTATGGTCGATCCTGATGGAAATCCGGTATTAATCGATCAGCATAAGTAGCCCTATTGCTCTACTGTTATCTTGATGGTTTTGCTCCACTTTTCACCGTATGACATATGGAAGCCATCGGCAAATTGTAAAGTCAATGTATGCTCTCCTGGTGCAAGCCTCAACAAGGTCTCTGTTTGGCCTTTTCCAAAATGAATATGGGTATCATTTGCTGGAACGGGCTGGCCTTCGGGAATAAATGAACCATCAATAATAATATGATGGTGGCCCTTTCCTTCCTTCACGGGGCCTGCTGGTTCTATTTCCATACCTAGAACCCCCATCTCAACAATAAATGAGGAATTCACACTATCACCGGCCTTCAGATTGGTGAAACTTACACCGTCACTTGGACCACAGGCCACTACAGTAAAGATGAGCAAAAGAAGGGTGGTAATTCTTTTCAGGTTCTTCATGGCACATTAATTATGCGCACATGGCGCAAAGGTTGATTTCGGATCAAAATTATCATTCCCTCAACCAATTACAACATCTACTCGCCCGGATGTTTACTTATTTTTGGGTTTTTCGCAGCCACGCGACATGCTATATTGGAAAAAGTGCGTTGATTAGTGTAACAACGCTGACAACAAAAGTCAACTGTATGAACTTTTTAACGCTGCTATCTGTAGTTTTGAATATGAGCGAAAAGAAAAAGGGCAAAAGCAAGAAGAGAGATCTTATTGAACTAGGGGTAATTCTTGCAATTTTCGCCACTATCTACCTTACAGGTTCACAAGCCGAGGTATTTGGTAAGGTGCAACAAGCCGTATTGATTACAGGCGTGATGAATGCGGGTACCCTCGATGATGAAGATCAGGTTGACGCCAGTTATGACCTAAAGCTCATTGACTCTGAGGGTCAAACTCTCGATTTAGAAGAACTAAAGGGGAAGGCCATATTTATGAATATCTGGGCTACCTGGTGTGCTCCTTGCGTAGCGGAAATGCCAAATATCAATAAGCTTTACGGCAATGTTGGAAGCAATGAAAACATCGTTTTTCTTATGATATCGGAAGATAAGACTATGGACAGAGCCAAGAATTGGATTGATAAAAAGGGTTTTGATTTTCCAATCTACAAACTGGCAAGTCCTCTACCCGAAGTTTACGAAACAGGTGTTGTGCCTTCTACATTCGTAATCTCTCCCGAAGGTAAAGTTGTTGTGAAGAAAACCGGAATGGCTAACTATAACGCCAAAAGATTTCGAAAATTCATTACCAAACTAGCCCAGTAGACTGACTATTTAACCTTCTCGTCTGTAAGCTGATTGGTATTCAATCTATGGAAATAGTCCTTCGCAGCCTTCATGGCCTTTGGAGCCAATATCAGTGCGGAAATAACGGTCGGAATCGCCATCAAGGCAAAGCCACCATCAATCAAACTCACCACAAAGCTCAGAGAGGCTACAGCACCAACAACGATAGTACCAATGTAGATGTAGTTGTAGAGCTTGCCATACTTGGCACCAAACAGAAATGACATACACTTCACCCCATAATATGAATATGAAAGTAGCGTAGAGACGGCAAAAATCAAGATACAGATACTCAATAGATAGCCGCCAGCTCCCGGAATAGCCTGATTAAAGGCATCCAGGGTAAGTAATACTCCTTTTAATCCGTTATCAGCAATACCAATTTGACTTTCATAAACACCGGTACCCAGAATCACGAGGGCAGTCAAAGTACATACCAAAAGGGTGTCAATAGCAGGCCCCAACATGGCTACCAAACCTTCCCTGACAGGTTCATTTGTTTTAGAATCCCCGTGTACCATTGGAGCGGTACCCAGCCCGGCTTCATTCGAGAATGCAGCACGTCTTGCTCCTGCAATAATTACCGCACCAATACCTCCACCAAGAACAGCATTACCTGAGAATGCCTCGTTAAAGATGCTTGTGAAAATGGCTGGTATACCATTCAAGTTTTGCAGCAAAATATACAACACCAAAACAAAATAAAGCACCACCATCGATGGCACCAATTTGGAAGCTACTTTGCTAATTTTTTTGATTCCACCAAATATCACCGTAGAGACAAGAGCCATTAAAATCAAACCTGTTATGAAAGAGGAAGTCGACACCTGTGCTCCGAAAAGAGAAAACGTATCTGCTGAGTCATAACCTGCAATAGGTCCAAGCACTTGATTCATAGCCAACGTAAGTTGGTTAGCCTGGAAAATAGGCAAAGCACCTACTAGTCCCACAACACAAAAGAACATGGCCATGGGCTTCCACTTCTTACCTAGGCCTTCTGTAATCACATACATAGGTCCTCCACGAACTTCTCCCTCTGAATCTTTGCCTCTGTACATCACGGCAAGTGTACAAGTGAAGAACTTGGTGGCCATACCGAAGAATGCCGACACCCACATCCAGAAGATAGCACCCGGCCCACCCATGGTAATAGCCACGGCTACACCAGAAATATTACCCATACCCACGGTGGAGGCGATGGCAGTTGATAGCGCCTCATAGTGCGTAATGTGACCTTCTCCATCGCTCTCGTCATACTTACCTCGAAGGATGTTTACGGCATGCCTCAAATATTGAAAGGGTGCGAACCTGGAGTAAAACATGAAGAACAAACCGCCCCCCATAACAATAATCAGAAGAGGTAAGCCCCAGATAAAATTGGCAAACCATACGGTAGCATCTTCAACAACTCCCAATGCGATTAGATTTTGGTTAAACGACTAAACTAGAATAAATGCAACGGGCAGACAAGAACTAAATTTGATTTATGGTTAGCACTGCTTTCAACGGTAATTAAGCCCAGTTTAGCTTTCCAGAAGAAACGGCCATCAAATTGATCATTCGATAGAGCGCCCTTGCTCCAACGTTCGCATCAAATTCATTCTTTCCCGGTACTACTTCGCAAAGATCAGCACCTACTATTTTTCGACCACTTATGACAATCTGTTTGATCAGCCACATTATCTGGTCTAAGTCAAACCCTCCGGGAACGGGAGTGCCGGTATTTGGACAAAGCTTGGGATCTAAACCATCAATGTCAAAAGAGATATAAACTTGTTCTGGTAGCTCATCTACAATGGAGTTACATTGATCTTGCCAGCGTTTTCCAGCGTACTGCTCTTCTTTGATTTGTTGATCAAAAAATGTACTGATTCTTCCCTCAGAAGCCTGAATCACTTCATACTCCTCCGGGCAAAAGTCTCTGACCCCTACCTGAACCAATCGGCTTACCTCGTCTATTTCCAGGACATGGTGCATGATGGAAGCGTGGGAGTAGGTAAAGCCCTCGTAGGCCCTTCTCAAATCGGCATGGGCATCAATTTGAAGGACACCAAAGCTACCATAGTGTTCAACACAAGCCTTGATATGGCCCAAAACCGTGCTATGATCCCCTCCTACCAAAACGGTGGTTTTTTCCTGTTCAAGCCAATATTTGCACTCCTGCTGAACGTAGGTCATCAACTGATGACATTGTTCATTAATAGCGGCTAACATTTCGAGCATCACTGGCCTATCAGCTGATTTGCTACCTGATTCTAACCAGGCAATATACTGTGTGGACTTTTCTCTAAACGACCTGCCTGATGAGAGCCATACTTCGGGAATTTCATCCATAACAATCCCAAGTTGCCAGGCTTCTGGAATATCAATCTGCCCATAGTCCAGTTGAGAAGATGCATCAAGAATTGCTTGAGGCCCCTGAGCAGTGCCAGAGCCATAAGAAGTAGTAACATCCCAAGGCACCGGAATAACGACTACTTCGGCTGTATCGGTGCTAAACGGTAGGCCAAAGAGTGTCCCCTTCACACCTACTCCATTCGGGTCAAATGATGCTATTTGTTCTTGCTTAGTCATTAATCATCTCAGCCACAAAGTTTGGTAAGGCAAATGCAGACTGATGGATGGACGCATTATAATATTGTAGTCTGTTTTCCGCTAAAAATGTGTTCATTTTTTCCAAATCCAAATGCTTCAACGGATGTGCACTACCCTTGGATGAATAAGAGAATGACCACATCCCGGTTGGGTAAGTAGGGATATAGGCTAGGTAACAGTGCACCTGTTCTTTTCCGAATATCGATCGATAAACCTCATAAACCTCTCTAAACACCTTTTGATTAAACCTTGGAGATTCGCTTTGGGTAACCATTATGCCATCATTGCTAAGAATCCGATATACCTCCCTGTAGAAATCTACTGAAAATAGTCCCTCTGCCGGACCTACAGGATCTGTCGAATCAACTATCACCACGTCAAAAGCACCATCGGCTGCTGACTTCACATATTTTATACCGTCATCAACAATCAGGTCAAGCTTAGGGTGTTCCAATGCAGAGGCAATGCTCGGCAAGAACTCTTTCGAAGCCTCAATAACTTTTGCATCTATTTCCACCATCACCACCTCCTCATAGCCATCGTGCTTAAGCAATTCTCTGGCAGTACCGCCATCTCCACCCCCGATAATTAAGGCTCTCTTCGGGTTGGGGTGAGTCAGGCTAGGTATATGAGTGATCATTTCATGATAAACATATTCATCCTTTTCTGTGGTCATTACCATGCCATCAAGGGTGAGCATATTGCCGTAGGCCTCCGTCTTGTAGATTTCTACCTTCTGAAAATCCGATTGCTGATCATAAAGCTTTGCACTATGTTTCAACGAAAGGGCAATTTCATCATCGCGCTCTGTGAACCAGACATCACGAGTTCTTAAAGGTTGACCATCGTCCGCGCTTTTTTCATCTCTTAAGCTCTTTACATCCAATTCCTTTTGAGTCAATAGAGCCATTTCACCTCTTGACAATTCCATTGCAGAACCATGAGCCGCTTCAAATTTTCCTTTCAGAATTTTGTAAGCTAGCCACGGATCAACCGTATCACCACAAGTGAACAAGTCTACTGAAGCAAAGCCATATTCAGGCCAGGTATGAATGGCCAAATGGCTTTCCTGAATCACGACAACGCCTGAAACGCCATAAGGGGAAAAATGATGAAAAGTAGAATTGATAATTGTAGCTCCGGCATCAACTGCTGCCCCTTCCATAGATTTTTCGATGTGCACCACATCATTTAATAGATTAGGGGTGCAGTCATAGAACTCTACAATAATGTGACGACCTAAAGCAGCCATTTCTTAGCATTTAAATAAAATGCAAATATGGATGCTTCCTTTAAATCAGGCAACAGTCAGATGAACTTATTTGAGGATCATCTTTCCCGGATAGTAATGCTCCTTCAGGATCCCTGAGCTACGCGAAACCATCGTCCAGTCATCCAACTCAAACTGAACCCAGGCACATGAGGCAGTACTGAAATTACCGATCTCATCTCCCACAAGGTATTCAAACAGGTGTGAAATAGAGGGGTTGTGTCCAACTACGATAATATTCTTGAACATACTTTCTAATCTCATAATTGAAGCAACCATTGTGTTGCTTGTAGCTTCATAATATTCTTCCGCCTCAATGATCTTGACCTTGGACTCTAGCGTATTTAGAATTTTTTCAGAAGTTTCTATTGTTCTTTTTGCCGGGCTTGAAAAAATGGCTTCAAATGGAATAGCTGTGGCTTTCAAATAATCTCCAAGCAGTAATGCTTCCTTTGCCCCATGTGCAGACAGAACTCGTTGAAAATCACGCTCATCATTGGCTTGGATTTGTGCTTGAGCATGTCTTATCAAAAAAAGATTTCTTGTCATTTAACTGTTGTGTGTGGTGTGCTCAAAGAAACGTACAAAGCTCACTTTTAATATAAATTAACAAGGGCTTGAACCGATACTATTTGTTTTTGTGAAACTTTTATGCCCATCTTTGGAGCCGTTGAGAATTTTAATTCACCGAATTTATGTCCAAGAATCTCGTAATTGTTGAGTCCCCGGCTAAGGCCAAAACTATTGAAGGCTACCTGGGAAAAGATTACAAAGTTGTGTCAAGCTACGGCCACGTGAGAGATTTGCCAAAGGGTGATAAGGCCATAGACATCGCCAACGGATTTAAGCCTACCTATGAAATAAGCGCTGACAAAAAGAAAGTAATTCAGGAATTAAAAAAACTATCAAAGGCTGCGGAAACTATCTATCTGGCCAGTGATGATGACCGTGAGGGAGAGGCTATTAGCTGGCACTTGAAAGAGGCATTAAAACTCACTGATGATAATACCAGGAGAATCGTATTTCGGGAGATTACCAAAAGCGCCATTCAAACTGCCATCTCCAACCCAAGAGACATTGATATTGATCTGGTAAATGCCCAGCAGGCAAGAAGAATTCTTGATCGACTTGTTGGCTTTGAGCTCTCCCCTATTCTTTGGAAAAAAATTAAGTACGGCCTTTCTGCAGGACGCGTGCAGTCGGTTGCGGTCAGGTTGGTGGTTGAACGCGAGAGAGAGATAGATAAATTCAACACTATTTCTTCCTTCAAAGTAAGTGCCATATTTAACCTTGAAGCAGGTAGGGAATTAAAGGCAGAATTGCCGAAGAAATTTAACTCCGAAGAGGAAGCACGCTCTTTTCTTGAAAGCTGCGTTGGTGCTTATTTTTCAATTGAGAATCTTGAAAAGAAACCGGCCAAAAGAAGCCCTGCCCCACCATTTACAACATCTACACTTCAGCAGGAAGCAAGTAGGAAACTTAGTTTCTCGGTAGCTCAAACCATGTCAGTAGCACAAAAGCTATATGAAGCGGGTAAGATTACTTATATGAGAACTGATTCTTTAAACTTATCTGATGAAGCCATTAAAGGGGCCACCGCTGAAATAGCAAACGCTTACGGGTCGGACTTTATTCAAACGAGAAAGTTCAAGACAAAGTCTCAGTCTGCCCAGGAAGCTCACGAAGCTATTCGCCCTACTAATTTCGCCAGTCACAAAGCCGGTCGCGATTATAATGAAGACCGCCTATATGACCTTATATGGAAACGAGCGATTGCTTCTCAAATGGGCGATGCCCTATTAGAGAAAACCACAGCTACAATTGGGATCTCCACCTCGGACGAAAAGTTAAGAGCTCAGGGTGAAGTGATAAAATTTGAGGGCTTCCTGAAAGTATATATAGAGTCTACAGATGATGAAGATGATGTGGATCAGGATGCAAAGGGAATGCTTCCTCCATTGTCTATTGGTCAGGTATTGGATTTAAGGCATATGAAGGCTCGGGAAGGTTTTAGCCGACCAGCCGCCAGGTATACTGAAGCTAGTCTCGTGAAAAAACTCGAAGAACTTGGGATTGGACGACCGTCTACCTACGCACCCACAATTTCCACAATTCAGAAAAGGGATTACGTAGACAAGGAAAATCGAGATGGTGTAGAAAGGAATTATCAGGAGATCAGGTTGAAGGATGGTCATGTAGAGACTAAAACCAATACTGAGCTTACAGGAGCCGAGAAATCTAAGCTCTTCCCTACCAATATAGCAATGGTCGTGAATGACTTTCTCATAGAACATTTTCCAAACGTAATTGACTATTCTTTTACTGCAAAGGTGGAAGAAGAATTTGACCAGATTGCCGGAGGTTATCAGAAGTGGGACAGCATGATTGACAACTTTTATGGCGGTTTTCATAAAACTGTAGAAAGTACTGAAAATGTAGATCGTGCCTCCGTTGGTTCTCAAAGAGAGCTTGGGGCACACCCTGAAAGTGGTAAAAAAGTAATTGCCAGATTGGGAAGGTTTGGTCCAATGGTACAGATTGGTGAAACTGACCCGGATAATGAAGAAGCCGAGAAACCACAATTTGCAAGCCTTAGAAAAGGACAATTCATCGAGAATATCACACTTGAGGATGCGCTTGAATTATTCAAGCTGCCAAGGCAAGTAGGTGAACATGAAGGTAAAGAGATCGTAGCTGCTATTGGGAGATTTGGACCATATATACGATATGATGAGAAATTTATCTCATTGCCAAAAGATGCCGATCCTTTGACGCTCGAGCTGGATGAAGCGGTGCTTTTGATAAAGGCCAAGCAGGAGGCCGATGCGCCTATCTATATTTATAAGGAACTGCCGGTACAAAAAGGAAAAGGGCGTTTCGGCCCTTTTATAAAATGGAATAACATGTTCATCAATGTCAATAGAAAGTACGATTGGGACAATTTGTCCAATACTGACATTATTGAATTGATCGAAGCTAAAATCCAAAAGGAGATTGATAAAGTCATTCACAATTGGGAAGAAGAAGGTATTAGAGTGGAAAAGGCCCGCTGGGGAAGGCATAATATCATCAAAGGAAAAACAAAGGTAGAACTCCCAAAAACGGTCGATGTGTCTAAGATGACTTTGGAACAAGCCAAAGCTCATATCGAGAAAAACGCTCCTGCCAAAAAAAGTCGGGCCAAAAAGAAATAAAAACTAGCCACCTTACTAGTCATCCGGTGACTTTAAGTCACCAGATGACTAAGAACGACCCGACAACTTCGCATCCCAAGCAAGCTCAAAGAGAATAAAACACCCTTTGTTGACAAATTGGGTGGAAAAAGAATCTATATCTCCTATTTTGCTTCAAGTAATTCAGCAGTGGTCTATGATGAAGAGCAAAACGTGATGCTTTCAACCTGATTATTTTGGTTTGCCTAGTATGCCTTTCATCCTGACACAAAGATTTATTGAAAAGCAAAATGAATAGACAAGAAGCACGGGAAATACTGGAGTCCATGACTCAAGGTGACAGTCTCCTCCGACATGCGCGCAGTGTGGAGTTGGTAATGGAAGCTTATGGCAAGCATTTTAATGAAGATGCAGAGGAATGGGCGATCACCGGTATGTTGCATGATGCCGATTATGAGGCCTATCCGGAAGAACATCCGAATCGAATTGTTGCCATGCTCCGAGAGAAAGGAGAAGAAAAAATCGCTCATGCCATTTCAGCACACTACACCAAATGG
Source organism: Roseivirga sp. (assembly GCA_029262895.1). GTDB lineage: Bacteria > Bacteroidota > Bacteroidia > Cytophagales > Cyclobacteriaceae > Roseivirga. The sequence goes on along the minus strand of JAJCYM010000043.1, from coordinate 122,051 downwards.
GGTGTCTCTTATGACACACAATTGGATAAAGCCTTATTGGCTAGCGATGAGTTGACAGGTTTTATCATAGCCTGTTGTCAGGTTCGGCCTGGAGGAATAGAAGGCCTCACGCCTAAATCGGTGAAAAAGAAGCTAAAGCAAAAGAGTTTTGCGGCTAAAGTAGAACGGGATGAAATTCAAGCCGGAGTAGAAATGCTTGGGGTAGATATGACAGAGCATATCCAGTTTATTATCGATGTCCTGGAGGCTAACCGGGAAGAATTGAAAATTTAACCAATGCCACCTGAAATTCATCTTTGTTTATGAAAAAACTAGTTGTACTCACAGGAGCAGGTGTAAGTGCCGAAAGCGGCCTCAAGACCTTTCGCGATGCGAATGGACTATGGGAAGGGCATGATGTGATGGAAGTGGCCTCGCCTATGGGCTGGAATGACAACCCTGAGCTGGTGCTTGAATTCTACAACCAGAGAAGGAAGCAAGGCCTGAATGCAGAACCCAATCAGGGTCACCTTATCCTGAAAGAACTGGAAGCACATTTTGATGTAACCATAATTACTCAAAACGTAGACAATCTTCACGAAAAAGCCGGATCAAATCATGTTGTTCATTTACACGGCCAGCTCTTTCAGTCGCGTAGCACGAAAAACGAAGAGCTGATATACGAGATGGATGATTGGCAACTTCATCTGGGAGATACTTGCGAACTTGGCTCCCAACTAAGGCCCAATATCGTTTGGTTTGGAGAGGCGGTACCCATGATGGATGTGGCCATCACCCATGCACAGCAGGCTGAAATATTTCTGGTTGTAGGTGCTTCACTACAGGTTTATCCAGCAGCCGGACTTATTGATTTTGTTCCTTCTGTTATTCCCAAGTACATTTTGGACCCCAACAAACCAACAACAGCAGCTTACCCTAACCTCCACTTCTATGCAGACAAAGCAACTACAGGAATGAAGAAAATCAAAGAAGAATTATTAAGAGAATTCAACTAGTTTTTTGCGGATTAAAAAAAATCCTGCACATTTGTCCCATCATGAAGAGAATTATGCAAACCATAGTCGCCACCTGCCGCGAACTGGTCGTAGAGCCAGGAAGCTAGTTTAGCTCCCTCCTCCTGCATTCTTAATTTCCATTACATAATTCTCAAATAATGAAACAATCCAAACTTTCTATAAAGAAGTTTTTTCAATACTTCAAAATCGCTATTACTGGTAAAGAACAAGAATTTACCTCTGGTAGCATTCGCAGGGCCATTTTTATGCTTTCCGTTCCTATGATTCTGGAAATGCTAATGGAATCGACCTTCGCATTGGTGGACATGGTATTTGTGTCGCGGGTAAGCACAAACGCAGTGGCCACTGTAGTCCTGACCGAGTCGGTGATTACTTTAATCTATGCCGTGGCTATAGGGCTTAGTATGGCTGCAACCGCTGTTGTGGCGCGCAGAACAGGTGAAAAAGATATGGATGGTGCCTCTAAGGCGGCAGTTCAAACTATTATCCTGGGTACAATTATAGCTGTGAGCATCGGAGCACTCGGTGTTATTTTTCCAAAGGAGATTCTTAGCCTAATGGGAGCAGAAACCGACTTGATTCAGGAAGGCTATGGCTATACTCGGGTCTTAATTGGGGGAAGCGTTACAGTAGTTCTGCTTTTTTTAATAAATGCCATATTTAGAGGAGCCGGGGATGCTTCTATTGCCATGTGGATATTGGTTATCTCAAATGGACTTAACATCATCCTTGATCCAATGTTCATTTTCGGTTTTGGTCCTATTCCGGCTTATGGTGTGGAAGGTGCAGCGATAGCCACCACTATTGGCAGGGGGACAGCTGTAATCGGCCAATTATTAGTACTCTTCTTTGGGTGGAGCCGAATCAAGATAGGGCTTAAAGACTTTGTTTTGAGGCTTGATATCATGTGGAACCTGATAAAGGTTTCTCTGGGTGGAATCGGGCAATTTCTGATCGCTACTTCGAGTTGGGTATTCCTCACCAGGATCATGTCCGAATTTGGAAGTGATGTACTTGCAGGTTATGGGATTTCCATCAGGGTAATGATGTTTACGCTTATGCCTTCTTGGGGTATGAGCAACGCGGCAGCAACATTAGTGGGTCAGAATCTTGGAGCCAATCAGCCTGAAAGGGCAGAGAAATCGGTCTGGAAGACCAGTAAATACAACGCCCTTTTTATGGTCACGATATCACTGTTTTACCTCTTCTTTGCGAATACAATTGTTGGTTGGTTTAAAGATGATTTAGCAGTGATTGAAGCTGGAGCTTTGAGTTTGCAGGTAATTGCCGCTGGCTATATATTCTATGCCTATGGCATGGTAGTTACGCAAGCCTTCAATGGAGCCGGAGATACTAAGACACCAACTATAATCAACTTCTTTGTTTTCTGGGTATTCCAGTTACCATTGGCCTATTTAGTGGCACTCGAGCTGGACCACGGTCCATTGGGAGTTTATTTGGCAATCACAGTCGCTGAAACAGCGATAGCCATTGTTTCGATCTGGCTATTCAGAAAAGGGAAATGGAAAATGGTTAAGGTTTAGTTGTATTGGTGTACTAGTAGATTGGTTGATTAGTATATTGATATTTAAGACTAATTAACCAATGACCAATATCTCAATCACCATAATTATGCCAGCGAAAAACGCTGGGAAATATATTGATGAATGTCTGTCTTCTATTCGGAGGCAGACATTTCCTTTTTGGGAGCTTATGGTGGTTAATGATTCATCAAGCGATCAGACTGAGTCAATCATAAAGGAGCATGCAATTGAAGATGAAAGAATCAAACTCTTACAGAATCAGGGTGATGGTATAGTTCCGGCTTTAAAATTGGCATTTGAACATGCTCAAGGCGAATACATCACCCGAATGGATGCTGATGATATCATGCCCAAAGGTCGCCTTAAGGTTATGTTTGAGGCCCTGCAATCTGCACCTCAAAAAACGGTTATCACCGGTTTGGTGAAATACTTTGGTGAAGAGGTCGTTTCGGAAGGCTACCAGAAATATGAGACTTGGCTGAATGAAAGGGTGCTACAAAATGACTATTGGGATTGGGTATATCGGGAATGCGTGATCGCCTCTCCCAATTGGATGGTCAGAAAGGCAGCACTCAAAGAAATTGGTGGCTTTGACCTCTCCTACCCTGAGGATTACCACCTGACTTTAAAATGGCAACTGCATGGATTTCAGGTAATAGGCATTCCAGAGATCACTTTGCTTTGGCGGGAACACCCTGAGCGCATCTCACGCAATTCTGAACGCTATCAGCAAGAAAGCTTTTTTAGGCTAAAAGTCGCACATTTTATCAAATACGAATTGAAACGCCAACCACTTGTGCTTTGGGGTACAGGTATTAAAGGGCGATTGACAGCACAATTACTCGATAAGCATCAGACTCCGTTTATCTGGATGGATCAACATCCTGAAAAGTACAAGGCCGGTATTAAGGGTCATGCTATAAAACATTTTCCATCAATCGAAAGCATGTCTCATTTCAGTCTTCTCATCTCTATTTTTCCTAATGGTCAAGAGTTCACCAAACTCACCGATTATCTACACCACTTAAGTGCAGATATTGGGAGCGATTATTGGTTTTTATAATCTTTCGCTGCAAAATTCAGGGGTTTTACACAAACGGACAATGGTGAATAGTGCATTTGGTTGTTAATTTCCAGACCAACATTTTTTTTATGAAAACCAACATATCTTATCTCAAGCTCCTGCTAATTGGGGCTTCTCTGCTTATAACTTCGGATCTTATTAGCCAGTCGTCCTTCGCCACCGGTTATGGCTGGGTAGTTCCAAGAGTCAGTCAGCAGGCCAAAGTTTACCAAAAAGTAGGTGTCACTGAAATCGAGGTGGAATATTCAAGGCCATATGTCAAAGACAGGCAGGTTTGGGAGGAGCCAAGGATTGCTCCTTACGACAAAGTATGGCGAGCAGGAGCTAATGAAGCAACTACCATTTCTTTTTCAACAGACGTGAAAATTGGTGGGAAAGATTTGAAAGCTGGGAAATACGCCTTTTTTCTTATCCCTAGTCAAAACAAACCTTGGGTTGCGATATTCAACACCGTCCATAGCCAGTGGGGTGCCTTTACCTATAACGAATCCAAGGACGCAGTTCGAGTTGAAGTTTCAGCGCAAACCTCAGAACTTAGAGAAGCCGTTGAATTTGGATTTCCCGAACTGACTGCCGAAAGCACTGTCATGTCAGTTCGATGGGAAAAAATCAAAGTGGAAATTCCTATCTCAGTGGATGTTGCAAAAACTTCGGCAGCAGTTGCCAACACTACCTTCGACTGGCAAGCCGGATTTTTTGCTGCAGAGCACTTTATTAACCTAGGATCCAATCTGGATGAGGCGCTAAAGTGGGCCAAAGCGTCAATTGCCATGAACGAGAATTATTCCAATCTCAACCAAAAGCTGACCATTCTTGAGAAGCAGGAAAATATAGAAGAGGCAAAAAAGACGGCTGCTTACATTCTTTCTCTTACCGAGGGGAAAGCGGACAATGCCAGCAAGTACTACAAAAAGGCCATGGAGGAAAAAATAAAAGACTTAGGTGGATAAGCTATAATTCAGACATCATTTAGGCCAGACATTTTGAGGAATAGTTTGGGGGCTTATCTTTGATCTCCAAATAAGAATTTATGCGCTCCCAACTATTCATAATTGCTTTTGTCATTTTCGTTTTTGCCTGTAGCAACCCCAAAACGACTGAGCCAATTACCCTAGATAAAATTGCCGAGGATTACGTAAAAGTTGTCCTACGGATTGGGCAGCATGATGGTGACTTTGTAGATGCCTACTACGGCCCCGAAGAATGGAAACCTGCTCCTCTTCCAGAAAATAGCGCTTTTGATGCGGATTCATTCAAGGTTGAACTGGATGGGCTTCGCTATATGGTGGATCATTTTGACACAACCAACCTAAGGACTGACGAGCTGGCTCGGCTGCATATGATGCAAAAGCAGCTGGTTGCGGTTACTACCAAAGTTCAAATGATGGGTGGAAAGCAATTCACCTTTGACGAAGAAGCTAAACTGCTCTATGACGCGGAACCCCCACTCTTCACCACCGAATACTTTGACGGTGTCCTGGAGAGTCTCGATCAAAAATTACCAGGAAGAGGCACCGTGGCCGGCCGCTATACTGACTATGCAAAGCAATTCATTATTCCCAAGGCCAAGCTCGACAACGTTTTCAAGGCAGCCATTGACGAGGCCAGGAAACGTACCGATGGCTATTTTCAATTACCAGAGGGAGAGAATTTTGTACTGGAATACGTAAATGATAAATCATGGTCGGGCTACAACTACTATCAGGGTAAAAGTCAAAGTCTCATCCAACTCAACACTGACTTCCCCATCTTCATTGAGCGCGCCATCGATCTGGCTTGTCATGAGGGCTATCCGGGGCATCATGTTTTTAATGCATTGCTGGAGCAAAATCTGGTAGATGGCAAGGGCTGGAAAGAGTTTTCTGTCTATCCTCTGTTTAGTCCACAATCTCTGATTGCAGAAGGTAGTGCTAACTACGGTATTGATGTTGCCTTTCCGGGGGCAGAGCGTATCAAATTCGAAAAAGAAGTACTCTTTCCTATTGCCGGAATTGATGTCTCTAAAGCGGACCAATACTATGAAATTCAAGCGCTACGATCTAAACTGGACTATGCCGGCAATGAAGCTGCCAGAAAGTACCTCAATGGTGAAATCTCAAGGGAAGAAGCCGCCAGCTGGCTCGAAAAATACCTGCTTTATAAGCCTGACAGAGCACTTCAGCGAACCAGGTTCTTTGATCAGTATCGCAGTTATGTGATCAACTACAACTTGGGCCGTGACTTGGTAGCAGACTATGTAGAACGCCTTGGTGGCACGGATGATCAATCAGAAAAGCGTTGGGCAATCTTTAAAGAATTGCTATCTAATCCGAATACAGCTTCGACTTTGAAGTAGTGCTGTCTTTGCGAGGGAGGCACGACCGTGGCAACCCACCTACCGGACGGACAGGTCTGTCAGTTCTAGGCTGCGGCAGTTTAAAACTGACGGATTGCCACATCACCTTCCGCTACGCTACAGGTTCTTCGCAATGATAGTAAGGGCTGATGTTTGTGAGGACACCAACGAAGGCGGCAAGGACATTAAACGACTGTGAAGAATGTGGTTAGAATCGTCATCTCGTAACAAAGTGGAGAGATCTTTTCCCTAGTGATGTTCATAACGAAATTGAAAAGATTCCTTCGTTGTTCTACGGAATGACGTTCTAAAGAATAACCATCTAGCGAACAACCCCATTTTTAACTTGGGCTATTTTCTTAGTCAAGTCAATCAAGAAGCCGTTGACCACGGCATAACGCGGCAAACCGTCCTTCTTCAGAAGAAAGGTAGCATGCTGTCCCATGGAAAGTCGGTCGTTTAGGCTACTGCCTCCTGTCAAGATTCCAATCGGGTATTTGGTAAAACGGACGTTGCTTGGAATGTCATTGACTCGGATATGAGTGATGCCTCGCTTGAGCAAATCAATAAAGTTCAAACCGTCCAGATCGTCATAAGACACTGCTTTATTATACACCCCTCCTCGCTCATAGGTTAGTCCTTTGGCGTCCAATTCTTCAAAGCCATAATAAATAGAGAGGTCACCCAATTCCTGCACACTGCTATAGAAATAATAGTTGCGATGGTTATCGTACTCCATTTCAAAGCGGTTTATTGCCACATCTAACCTGTATTCCTTGCCTTCCAGTTTATAAGTAAGGTTCCTGATTTTCAGGTCAAAAAGCTGTCGCTGATTAAAAGGAATTGCATCATATTTGGAATAGTCCTCGGACTCATAAGTCTTGTTAGCGATCACCTCCAGCGCAGAAAGTATACTCATAAAATTGAGTTTCCTGATTTCCTGTTTCTCACGGTCATTTTGATATCCCCCTGACTCAATCAGGATCGTACTTGTCCCCCACTTTTGGATATTGTCACCGAATGCTCTTGGCTCATAGGCATCATCATATTTGCCTACCTGATTGGGCGCATATTTCTGAATGACTTCATTCATTTTGCCAATCACTCTCATCGCATTGCCACGCACTTTGTTGATGTCCTTTGGGTAGTTGTAGGCCGGTGCCAGGAAAGAGATGGTTGCAGGGTTTTTGCTATAGCCAACCGTATAGTAGCGACTTTGATCATGAAGGTTAAAGCCAAAATCTGCATCCAGCCGGTCTCTGACACCCTTTAGCAACTTAGCCTCGACAGACTGTAGCCGCTCGGCATCCCTATTCAGGTCTACTCCCAGCGCATTCCTTCTGGTAAAGCGTTCGGCACCATCAGGGTTAAGCATAGGCACGAAATGGATGGTGAGTTTACTTAGCAAGTTTGTTCTAAAATCAGAAAAATCTTCAGACTTAAATAAGTTGAAGATGTCAAATAATGCCATGGTTGCAGTCGACTCGTTACCATGCATTTGCGACCACAGCAAAACACTGGTAGGTCCGTTACCAATAGAGATCATATTAATGCTTCGCCCTTCGATAGACTCTCCCAGCTTTTCTACCTTGAATCGGCTGTTATTCTTCAAAAAGTTAATTAGAGGCCGAAGGTCTTTATGCTTAAATCTGCGATTTCTTAAAGCATGTTCTTTGTAAATATCGTAAGCGTCATACAACTGCTTATCAATGGTTTGGGCTGAAGCTGTGGTCACGATCAAAAGGGTTAAAAGTATAATGCCGAAACGCATGTTTTGAATAATTGAATTGCTAATCGATTATACCGAAAACTAAGATTTTTCTGGCTTAGAACAATGGAAGTTTTGATCCATAAATCGTATCAATCAGTTTTTATCCGGCCCCTTTAGGCCAAGGTCTTTTACCGCATCCCTGATTTTAGTAATAAACTCCTCTCCAGGGTCTGTCTTTGACGTGAGATAGTTTGGGTCTTTCTCTTTCCAAAGCGCATGACCAATAAACTCCTTGTATTCATAGTGCCCGATGACATACTCCAAATCATGTTTTCCACTAAGCATCCGAATCAAATCTATATTCGCCTTTAGCTGAGCCTCTGTTAACGGGGTGGTCCTGGTCCCTCCTATATTCTCAATGCCAATGGCACAGTGATTAAGTCCGATCACATGCCTGGCCATCACTGTATCAGGCATTAGTTGATAAATGGTACCATCACGATCAATCATATACTGCGATGAAACATTTAGGGCTCCAGCACTCCGAATACCAGCTCTCGAACTGGGCAATCTGGCCCTATTAAAAGTATTAAACGAGCTTTCAAATGTCGGGATGGCCGTCCAATGCACTACCACCATCTTAGGGATAATGCTTGGCTTTTCCTGTTCCATACCATAGCGCTTTTTCAGGTATTTCAGGGTAAGGACCTTGCGTTCCTCATCAAAGAGTATTGGTTTTTGGATGATGGTTTGGGCTTGAATTATACCAACAAACGACAACAGCCATGTGACTATGATAAACCTTAACATAATTTGAAGATATATATAACTTGGTTTAATGCCTATGGCTTATCTTGTTCCGTGAACCACTGTCCTCCCCGCTTAATGGCGACTAAACTCCACCATTTCCTTGTTGCTCAATTCTTCATTCTTCTCTTTTTATCTCTTGTTAGCTGCGAAAGGGAAGCCGCTATTACAGAGAGTCCTCCCAACATCATCATCTTTTTTACCGATGACCAAGGCTATGCAGATCTTGGAAGCTATGGTGCCAAAGGGTTTGAAACACCTAATCTGGATCAGTTGGCAGCTGAAGGCATCAGGTTTACCAATTTTTACGTGCCGGCCACGGTTTGTACTCCATCTCGAGCCGGACTTTTGACCGGACGTTATCCCAAAAGAAGCGGACTTCACGAAGCGGTTCTTTTTCCTTTTTCTGAAGGAGGGCTGTCCTTAGATGAATATACAATGGCCGAGATGTTGAAGGATGCGGGCTATTCTACCTCCATCATTGGCAAGTGGCATTTGGGCCATCAGCAAGAGTTTATGCCCCTGAACCAGGGTTTTGACTCATTTTATGGTGTGCCCTACTCCAATGATATGGACAACCACTATTATCGAAATATTGACTTTCAATCGCCTCCACTTCCATTTTATAGAGATACAACATTGATTGAAAGTGGTCCTGACCAGCAATACTTAACGAAAACTTATACGGAAGAAGCCGTTCGACAAATCAGGGAAAGAAATGACAAACCGTTCTTTATCTACATCCCACATAGTATGCCCCATCTCCCATTACATGCATCTCCTAATTTTAAAGGAAAAAGTGAGCTCGGCATTTATGGAGATGTAATTATGGAGCTTGATTGGAGTGCCGGTCAAATCATTGAAACACTCAAGCAGGAAGGTATTTATAAAAACACCATTTTTATTCTTACTTCCGATAATGGGCCGAGAGTTGGGTCAGCACTACCACTGAGGGGCAAAAAGGCTGAAACCTGGGAAGGTGGCCAAAGGGTTCCAGGAATTATCACCTGGCCAGATAAAATTCCAGGTAATCAAGTCAACGACAACATGGTAAGCACATTGGACTTGTTCCCCACGCTAGCCAAAGTTTCAGGGAGTCAAATTCCGGATGGGTTAGCGATGGACGGTCTTGACATTTCAACATTACTCTTCAATCCTGAAACGACTGTTCTTCCTGAACGACCTTTTTTCTATTATGCTCGAAATGGAAAACCAGAAGCGGTGCGGTTAGGCAAATGGAAACTGCACATTCAAAAAACAATAGGCTGGAATACCAAAGAACAGGGAGAATTTGAAGTAGGACTATATGATCTGGAAACAGATATTGGGGAGAAAACTAACTTGGCTTCTCAGAATAGAGCTATCGTTGATCAACTGAGCCGGCTGATCAAAGATTTTGAAACCGGACTAGAATAAGCCTGAAATAGATTCCTTCTATTTCTGTAAGCCTGCTCTCTTTGCTTAAATTGGAGTCAAACTCAATACTATGCAATTCGAAATCAACAAGGCCATTGCGATCCTTGAAAGAACTCCCTCAACATTAAATAGTCTATTGAAAGACCTTCCCACAGATTGGACGAGTCCTAATGAAGGTGGAGATACCTGGAGTCCTTATGATGTGGTTGGCCATCTTATTAATGGAGAATTGACAGATTGGGTAGTCAGAACAGAGATTATTCTAAGCAGTGATCCAGACAAGGAGTTTGAGCCCTATGATCGTTTTGCCCAGTTCAAGAGTAGTAAAGGCAAAACACTGAATGAATTGCTAGAAGAGTTCACAAGCCTTAGAGCTGAAAACCTTAACAAACTTAGGGCAATAAACATCTCAGAAGCTGATCTACAACGAGAAGGTATCCATCCTGAGTTTGGTGGAGTTTCCTTAAAAACCATGCTCTCTGCCTGGGTAGTGCATGATCTTGGACATATTGTTCAAATCTCCCGAGTCATGGCGAAGCAATACAAGGAAGAAGCCGGGCCATGGATAAAGTATTTAGCAGTATTAAGCCAATAGATAAACAAAATGATAGCCAACACACCAAAACCACCTTACTACGCTGTAATATTCACTTCTACCCGAACTGAGGGGGATCAGGGTTATGCTGAAATGTCAAAACGAATGGTCGAACTAGCCGCTAAGCAGGACGGTTATTTGGGCATCGAGGCGGCTCGAAATGAAGTAGGTGTCACAGTTTCTTACTGGAAAGATTTGGAATCGATTAGAAAATGGAAGGCCAATGCCGAACACCTCCAGGCCCAGAAAAAGGGCCGATCAGATTGGTACGGAGCTTTTAAAGCTCGAATTGCCTTAGTTCAAAGAGACTACGGATTTGATCGATAGATCGGGATGAATTTCATTTTTTTATTAGTTTACAGCATTTCTCCTCAGCCAGAGATTTTCTATCCAATCTCGATTCTTAACCGTTTAGCATAACGTTATGGACTCTAAAAGAATTTACTTGCTTATCGGTGCCAAAGGCAGTGGCAAATCATTCATTGGTACTCTGATTGATAAACATTTTGGGATACGCTTTGTCCGAGTTGAGGATTGGGTAAAAACCCTCAAACGAAATGACTCTTTAATTGATGATAATTATTTGGAGCAGGTTTTCAGAACAATTGAAGCAGGAATCAGATCGGAACTCCTTACTTCTGATCAATTGGTATTTGAATCAACGGGCCTAACCCAGTACTTTGATCAGATGCTGAAAAGTCTTCAGGGAGATTTTCAAATAGTAACAATAGGGGTTCAGGCTGACCTGGAGACTTGTCTAAAACGGGTTAAGAAAAGGGATCAATCCATTCATATTGATTTCTCAGATAAAGAGGTAAATGAAATTAATCTTGCTGTCTTAAACGCAAACAGACAGACGGATTTCGAAATAGATAATAGGGATATGACTGAGACTGATCTACTATCAGCATTTCAAGCCATTCTGAATAAGCAATCATAGATCAATTGACGATTCCAGGCTTCCACTTCTCCTTCACATTGTAATGCAAATGTCCCTTTCGAATTATGAGAGGCGACTCAATATTGTTGTGATATAGTTGACCTGTACCTAATCCTTGATGCATTTGGTTATTGAAAGTGGAAGTGAATTGTGCAATGGCATTAAGGCCAATGTTGGACTCCAGCATTGAGGTCATCCACCAACCGGTATCAAGAGATTCGGCAATCTCAATCCATTCCTGACATGCCAGGAATCCACCCAGCAAAGATGGTTTTAGAATAATATAGGTTGGCCGAATTGTTTCTAATAATTCTGTCCGCTGCTCCTTTCCATAGATACCAATCAGTTCTTCGTCCAGGGCTATAGGCAAAATAGAATCCCGACAAAGCTGAGCCATCAACATTGTTTGACCCGGCTTGATGGGCTGCTCAATAGAATGGATATCCAGAGCAGCCAACTGCTCAAGTTTTTCAAGCACCTTTTCAGCAACAAAGGCGCCATTGGCATCTACACGCAAAGTAACCTCATCTGAAGTATAACGGTCTCTGATACCCTCCAACAGTGCAAGTTCTCTTTCGAAATCAATGGCTCCAATCTTCATCTTTATGCAATCGAATCCCTTTTTCAATTTCAGATCGATTTGCTCTTGCATAAACTTATCGTCTCCCATCCAGATCAGGCCATTAATTGGTATAGCCTGTTTTCCCCTGCTAAATCCCGTATTGAAGATCCTTCCTTTGCCTCCTCTTAGCAAGTCTAAGAGGGCGGTTTCTACCCCAAATCGCAATGAAGGCATTTCTTTAGGCGTGTTTTTGCTAATGCATTCCAGCATTTCGGCCTTATCGTTGGGTATCTCTATCCCTTCCAAGTGATCTAAGACGGTACGTATCTTCGATCCGTAGTCTATTGAAAAATCTGCGCTTAGGCCTTTTAACGGACCAGCCTCGCCCAACCCGAATACCATATAGTCATTCGTGTCATAAGCCCTGATAAACCAGGTTTTCTTTTCTGTCAGGCTTCCCCTTGAAGTGCCTGCCTCAAACTTGAACTGAAGAGTATATGGAACTATCTCGAAGCTAACTCTCATTGGCCCAATAACCTCTTGACATATTTACCAATAATGTCGAATTCCAAATTGACCTTATTGCCCACTTTCAGTGATTTGAAATTGGTGTGGTCAAAAGTGTAAGGAATAATAGCCACCCTGAATCTTCCCTCTCCTGAATTAAAACAAGTAAGGCTGATGCCATTAATGCAAACAGAGCCTTTTTCAACAGTTACGTTTCCTTTTGAGAGGTCATATTCGAAGTCAAAGAGCCAGCTTCCGTCTTGTTGATCAATATTGACAACTGTCCCAATTTGATCCACATGACCTTGCACAACATGACCGTCAAAACGGCCATTTGCTACCATACAACGCTCTAAGTTCACTTCAGATTCGACTTGCCAGTCACCTAAGTTGGATTTGCTCAACGTCTCATCAATTGCTGTAACTGTATGCACATCCCCATCTATCTTCACCACAGTGAGGCATACACCATTATGAGCAACACTTTGATCAATCTTTAATTCCTTACCAATTTCACTCCTGATAGAGACATGGACATTGCTGCCCTCTCTTTCTATCTGCTCTACTCTTCCTGAAGCCTCTATAATTCCTGTAAACATGATTCAATGATAGGGATTCGGAAGGGCAAATGCCAATTAAGACACGTCATTTCGATTCATTTTTTCCATCTGAATTCAGAACGGAAAAGCTATATTCGCCACTGGAATGCAAGACACCTATAGACATAAGGGCCTTAGAAGACAACTCGTCAAAACAGTGCGTGGCAAAGGCATCAAAGACGAGAGAATTCTGACAGCCATCGGCAAAATTCCACGTCACTTTTTTCTTGCAGATAGTGCTCTGGTTGAGCATGCCTATGAGGACAAGGCCTTTCCTATTGGTGAGGGACAAACTATCTCCCAGCCTTATACGGTCGCTTTTCAGTCAGAGATGCTTGATATCAAACCGAAAGACAAGGTGCTGGAAATCGGCACAGGTTCTGGCTACCAGGCAATTGTCTTACTAGAATTGGGAGCGGAGGTTTATACGATTGAATATCAGAAGAAACTTTACGAGCGCACCAAAAAATTCCTTCCAAGTCTGGGCTATCATCCTCGGTTTTTCTATGGAGATGGATCTAAAGGCCTAAAACAATTTGCCGCCTACGATAAAATCATAGTTACCGCAGGAGCGCCTACTGTTCCAAGTGAATTGATTGCTCAGTTAAAGATTGGAGGAATATTGGTGATCCCAGTTGGTAATTCAAGAACTCAGAAAATGTTACGAATCACCAAAGTGGCCGATAGCAAGATTCGCAAGGAAGAGTTCAATGACTTTGCATTCGTACCACTGCTTGGTGAGGATGGATGGAAGGGTTAGGTGATTGGAATATTGGAAGATTAGTGGATTGGGAGATTAGGGAATTGGCGATTTATGGGGCTCAAAATAGGCGCTTCATGCTTCAGCGAAAGAAAGGATAACGCACAATGCTGGCTTTCGAATTTGGTGCTTGTCTTTTGGAATTTACTCTCCTTTTAAGTTTCGGAATGATTTTCAAGCAAAAAGTGTTGATACCTTAGAAATCATCGTAACCCTACGTAATTTTGCGGCAAACAAAATAAAAGATGGCGAAGAAGAGTAAGAAGTGCAGTGATTCCCGAGTGACCATGACCGAGTTGGTATTACCCAATGATACCAATACGCTAAATAATTTAATGGGTGGAAGGCTAATGCATTGGATGGATGTAGTATCAGCCATAGCCGCTCAAAAGCATTCTAACCGAATTGTTGTCACCGCTTCAGCTGATAACATTTCCTTTAAGCATCCTATTCAACTAGGAGACGTGGTAACATTAGAGGCAAAAGTAACCCGAGCATTCTCATCCTCCATGGAGGTCTATGTTGAGGTTTATGCTGAGAACATACCCAATAATCGCAAATTCAAAAGCCACAGCGCCTTTTTCACTTTTGTTGCAGTAGACCAGGGAGGCAGACCTATAGATGTGCCTGAATTGATTCCCGAGAATGAAGAAGAAAAAGAACTTTTTGACGGAGCTTTAAGAAGGCGACAACTACGCCTGGTATTGGCCAAACGAATGAAACCGGAAGACGCCACTGAATTGAAGAGTATTTTTGATTAAACATTATGAGCTTTAAATTCCAAGTTCGAAGTTTCGTGTTCTTTGTTAACTTGAAACTTAGAACTTGAAACCCAATCTCCAAAATGTCTGACCCTTCCTTCCTACCCTTTCTGTTTAATGAAGATGTTTATGTTATTAAGGAAGAAAACTCCAAGGTCATTGATGAGCTATCAGTTGAACCCTATCCCGAAACTCAAGAGCCTGTACCTCAGCCTGTAATCGAGGAAATTAATCAGGTCACGATGCAGGAAGAATCTGCTTCTGAAACATCCGGAGTAGAAGAACCTAACGAAGTTTACATCACTCCATTGGCAACGAAAGGCAGCAATTTGAAGCATTGCATCATCTTTGTAGAATCGGGTGATGACATACTTGAAGAAGCATCAATAGCATTCCTGGAGAATATACTCAAGGCTGTCAAGAGGAGTCTTGAAGATGTGCTCTTAGTAAATATCAAAGAAGCGGCAGCCGAACAAATCGAAGCGCTACTGGCTGAGCAAAACCACAGACATCTGCTTTGCTTCGGCAGCAATAAGTTAGACAGCCTCATTCCTCTGGAACACTATCAAGTGCATACAGACAATCACAAATTCTACTTAAAAGGGGACGCTCTGGACTTAATCAGTACAGAAAAAGACAAGAAAAAAGCGCTGTGGACAGCGCTTCAAGAAATGTTTCTTTGATCTTCGGATTCTTAATCCCCGAAGATACTTGCCAGTTTAGCTTGCAATTGCCTTCCTCTCAAGTTTTTACCAATTACTTTCCCCTCAGGGTCAAGTAAAATTGCAAAAGGAATGGCGTTGACCTTATAAGTCATTGCGGCTGCCGATTGAAAATATTTTAAATCTGAGACGTGGTTTGGCCACTTTAAACCATCCGCTTCTATTGCCTTCAACCAAGCGTTTCTGGTTCTATCCAGAGAAACACTGAATACTTCAAACCCTTTTTCATTGTACTTGTTATACATATTTACAACGTTAGGATTTTCAGCTCTGCATGGCTTACACCAGGCTGCCCAGAAGTCTACAAGGACATACTTTCCTTTCATATCAGAAAGGCTCATAGTTTCGCCTGCTGGCAGTGGTAAGGTGATGTCTGGAGCAAGGTCACCCATGGCTACGGCAGGTCTGAAATACTCCAGATTTTCTATAAACAAGGTAACGTGACTCGAATTTGGAATCTCTTTCTGCAGCTTCTCACTCAAGCTCTCAAGAAACTCAAAGTGATCTTCTTTATCCTGGATAAAGTCCGTAATCAAAAGGGATACCAAAGAATTCTCGAAGGAAAAAGCCATTTCCTTTAGCTTATCATTCTTTTCGTTATTCAAGGCCATTCCTTCATCTGTCAAGTTTTCCATTAACAGTCGGTCACCAGCCTGTTGAGCTGCGAGGTATCGCTTGTTGAAGTCCTGAATTCGTACTCCCATTCCACGCATATACTTATCCAGAGCATCCATATACTCTGTATCCTTTGAACCTGAAACTTCAATTTCGTTTCCCCCGTCTCCATCAGCCACTACCTTCAAATCATCTTTATTTAAGATAACGGTTTCAAATTGTTGCCCGTAAACGTTTATTCGATAAAAACCCGCCTCAGCAAGGTCTGTTGAAATCTCAAAGTTGCCATCAGCATCTGCTTGTACGGTAGAAACAGGCACTACCTCGCCTACTTCAAATTTCTCGAGGACAATATCTCCCTGCGCTATTGGGTTTTTGATTTCGCCAGTAATTTTCACAGAACCATCGTCTTTGGTCGCGGCACAGGACCATATCAGAAGGGTAAGGCCAAGAAGGGATAAAATCTTCTTTGTCATTTTCGGTCAATTTTAGTTTTAGGCTTAGAAGTGCAAAGATAGCAACAAGATGGCTAAATTTCACCTACTAGGCATAATTGGGTATTCTGATTGATAAACGCCAAAAAACGCCATTCAGTTTCCATATTTAACATTAATAGGAAATCTAGGCGTCAGGTTGACGATAGTTTCCTCCGGTTTAAAAGGAATCCACAAGTTTTTGAGCCTTGGCAACTACTGCCGAGAGTCCAGCCAAATTTTTACCACCTGCAGTGGCAAAGAACGGCTGTCCACCACCACCGCCTTGAATTTCCTGAGCCAAATCTCTAACAATGGTACCTGCATTAAGGCCTTTTTCACTAACCAGGTTATCAGAAATAACCACTGCTATTTGGGGCTTTCCGGCAATATCACCAGCCAAAACAGCAAAGAGATTATCAACCTCGTTCTTCAATTCAAAGGATATTTTCTTCAATGCATCAGCATTCGGCAACTTCAATTCTATAATCAGAACGTTGACACCTCCTACTTCTGAAACCTTGCCTTTTAATTCATTCTTAAGCTCACCCGATTGTTTTGAGTGCAAGCTCTCCACTTCCTTTGCCAATCTCTGGCGCTCATCCAGAAGAGAAGACAGTGCTTTCGAAAGGTCTTTTGGGTTTTTGAGCAACTCCTTCAATTGCTTGAGCAGGCGATCCTGTTCTGCCACATACTCATATGCACCGGGTCCAGTCAGTGCCTCAATTCGCCTTACGCCAGCAGCAACAGCACTTTCCGAAACAATTTTGAGTAAACCAATATCACCGGTGGCATTGACATGCGTACCTCCACATAGCTCCACGGAATGTTTCGGATCAAAGGTAATCACCCGTACAAATTCTCCATACTTTTCCCCAAACAAGGCAGTTGCACCAA
Organism: Roseivirga sp.; assembly: GCA_029262895.1. Lineage (GTDB taxonomy): Bacteria > Bacteroidota > Bacteroidia > Cytophagales > Cyclobacteriaceae > Roseivirga. Next base: position 104,707 of record JAJCYM010000043.1, on the reverse strand, counting down.
GTTTCTTTGCCTCATCAATAGGCACATTTCTCTTTTCATCAAGCGGAATGTTTTGGCGCACATGTTCATTTACAATTCGCTCTACTTCTTCCAACTGCTCTACCTCTACTTTAGCAAAGTGAGAAAAGTCAAAGCGCAGCACGTTTTCTGATACCAGGGAACCCTTTTGCTGCACATGATCACCCAAAACTTCTCTCAAAGCCGAATGAAGCAAGTGTGTTGCTGAATGATTTTTACGAATCAAATTTCGTCTTTCAACATCAATGGTAGCCTTGAAATTAGCCTCGGGATTTGTAGGAATCTTATTTACGAAGTGGACAATCAGGTCATTTTCCTTTTGAGTATCCAGTACATTAATGGTCTCGCTTTCATTTGACAAGGTGCCGGAATCTCCTACTTGCCCACCACTTTCTCCATAAAAAGGAGTCTTGTTTAAAACAACCTGGTAGACAGACCCTTTCTTTTCCTTGATTTCGCGATACTTTATAATCTGGGCATTCGTCTCTTCCAAATCGTAGCCCAAAAACTCTACCTCCTCATCAGTTCTAATATCAATCCAATCTCCTTTTTCCTGGGATGCATCTGCTTTAGAACGATTCTTTTGTACTTCCATAGCCACATTAAACCCAGCTTCGTCAAGTTGAAGTCCATTTTCCCTGGCAATTAAGGCAGTGAGGTCTAAAGGAAAACCAAAAGTATCGTAAAGCTCAAAGACCACCTGTCCATCAATTGTATCGTTGCCTGCTTCCTTAAGTTTTTCCTTGACCTGATCCAGACGTTTTAACCCATTCTCAAGGGTTTTCAAAAATGAAGTTTCCTCCTCCCTGATCACACGAGCAATAAATTCCTGTTGCTCAACCATTCCGTCAAACACACCATCAAATTGATCAGCCAGTACAGGAACAAGGTTATGCAGGAAGGGTTCTCGGAATTTAAGGAAGGTGTAGCCATAACGGACTGCCCTCCTCAGAATTCTACGAATAACATACCCAGCCTTGTTGTTAGATGGCAATTGACCATCTGCTATGGCAAAGGCGATGGCCCTTATGTGATCAACAATTACCCTAAGGGCAATATCGATTTGTTCATTTTCACCATAATTGACTCCAGCTGCCTTAGCTACCTGTGCAATTAATGGAGTGAAAACATCAGTATCATAATTAGACTTCTTGCCTTGCATGGCCATGGCCAACCGCTCAAAACCCATTCCGGTATCGATGTGCTGTGCAGGAAGTGATTCCAGGTGCCCATCAGATTTACGATCGTACTGCATGAATACGAGATTCCAAACCTCAATCACTTCTGGATGATCCTGATTTACTAAATTCTTACCTGGCGTTTTGGCAATGTCTTCATCTGAACGCAGATCAATATGTATTTCAGAACATGGACCACATGGGCCGGTATCACCCATTTCCCAGAAATTATCCTTTTTGTCTCCACCAAGAATCATTGACTCATCAATGACTTCCTTCCAGTGATCATAGGCCTCCTGATCAAAATCAAGGTTTTCTGTCCTATCTCCTTCAAAAACAGTCACATAGAGTCGATCTTTCGGCAAACCGTAAACTTCAATGAGAAGCTCCCAGGCCCAGGCGATAGCCTCTTTTTTGAAGTAATCACCAAAAGACCAGTTACCCAACATCTCGAACATGGTGTGGTGATAGGTGTCAATACCTACTTCTTCCAGATCGTTGTGCTTACCTGAAACCCTAAGGCACTTTTGGCTGTTGGCTACCCTTTTGTAATCCGCTTGTGCATTTCCCAGGAAGAAATCTTTAAACTGGTTCATCCCAGCATTGGTAAACATTAATGTAGGGTCATTTTTCACCACCATAGGTGCCGAGGGAACAAAATGGTGAGATTTTGAGTTAAAGAACTCGATAAATTTTGACCTGATCTCTTTAGATTTCATGGGGTATAGGGACTTAAAATATGAAGGGCTATTCCAAATAATTGAGTATTTTTGTGTTTTAGAAATATCTCTCCCAAATCAAAGGGACAAAATTAGGAGAATTTCAAAAAGGATGCTGTAATGGCAAGGATAAAATATTACTACGATACCGAGACCTGTAAGTACGAGCGAATCAAGGTCAAAAAGCGCGATATTGTTATCAACGCACTTGGTTTCCTTTCTCTTGCCCTAGTCCTGTCGGCTGGAATCATCATAGTTTTATCTCAATATTTTGATTCTCCTAAAGAATCTTCTCTCAAAAAGGAGAACGAAGAGCTCAAACTCTATTACCAATTAATGCAAGAGCAGGTAAACACCATGGACAACATGCTCGGTGTGCTTCAGCAGAAAGATGATAACGTTTACCGTACCGTATTTGAGGCCGAACCTATACCTGAAACCGTGCGGGAAGCAGGCTCTGGAGGCGTTTTGAAGTACCGCAATCTTTTGGAAAGTGACTTAGACAACAAGGATTTGGTGGTTGGTACCCTGGATAAAATAGACCGCGTAAAGAAGAAAATGTACATCCAGACCAAGTCTTATGATGAAATAATGGAATTGGCGCTAAAGAAAGAAGAACTGTATAAGTCAATGCCAGCTATCCAGCCAGTATCAAACAAAGATTTACGAAGATTCTCTTCCGGATTTGGCTTGCGTACTGACCCAATACTCAAAGTGAAGAAAATGCACTACGGCACAGACTTCTCCGCTCCTCAGGGAACCCCAATCTATGCCACGGGTGACGGTGTTGTGAAATTCACGAAAAAGACCTTTAACGGTTTCGGCTGGCATATTGCTGTTGATCATGGCTTTGGTTATGAAACTTTGTATGGACACATGAGCAGGTTCAATGTGAAAAAAGGTCAGAAGGTTAAGCGGGGAGAGATTATTGGCTATGTAGGTAATACGGGCAAATCTACTGCTCCTCATTGCCACTATGAGGTTCACATCAATGGCAGAGCCGTAAATCCGGTAAATTATTTTTATAAAGACCTCAATCCTATAGAATACGAGGAAATTCTTCGTTTATCCAGTATAGAGAACCAATCTTTGGGTTCTTATTCGAATCGTCAATAGATAATAATCAGAAAAGAATGAAGACGAGACTAAATCTGTTAGTGCTCCTTTTTGCGGTATGCAATTTTGCCAATGCTCAAAACCTCAAGATCAAGGCTGTTGGTGATATTATGTTGGGTTCTACCACACCGACTAAAATCCTTCCTCCCGGGAATGGTGAGCAGTTTGCCAAGGCCATCGGGCAATACCTGGAAGGGGCAGATATCACTTTTGGTAATCTTGAGGGCGTTTTTGTAAGTGAAGACCTTAAACCACAGAAGTGCAGCGAAACCAGTCGCAAAGCGCGCAGGTGCTACGAATTTGGAATGCCTGATAACCTCGCCCCTGCACTCAAGGACATGAATTTCTCTGTTCTGAGTATGGACAACAATCATAATTCTGATTATGGGGCAGCAGGTGTCAGACATACCAAGAGTGTACTGGATGGGTTGGATATCCGCTATGCCGCGAAAAAAGCACCCATTATCATTGAAGTTCAAGGCAAGAAAATTGGGATTGCGGCTTTCGGTCATTCTTCCATTTCCTACCGTGTCTCAGATTTGGCCGTTGCTAAAAAGGTAATTGAAGGCCTGGATGCCAAATGTGATTTGGTCTTGGTTTCATTTCATGGCGGTGCAGAGGGAGTCAATGCGCAGCACGTTAAAGATGAAACCGAAGAGTACTTTGGTGAGAATCGTGGCAACCTCGTTCAGTTTTCAAGAACTGTGATTGATGCCGGAGCCGATTTAATCATTGGGCATGGGCCACATGTGCTTCGGGGAATTGATGTTTACAAAAACAAGTTGATCATCTACTCACTGGGCAATTTCCTCACCCATGGCAATGTGAATATCCGTGGTGTGCTTGGCAATAGTGCTATCATGGATTTGGAACTTGATCTGGAATCTGGTGATTTGGTTTCAGGTCAGATTATTCCGACCAAGCAAACCGGAAAGGGTATTGCCGTTTATGATGAGGCGGGCAAGGCCATCACCCTTATAAAAGATCTTTCAAAGGCCGATTTTCCCCAATCCAAACTTTCCATCACAAGTGATGGTAGAATTACACGGCAATAGCATTTTCAAAAAAGAAATTTTGTTAACTTTCTGATATGCCGTACAAAGACAAGCCTATCGAGAAGAAATACTTCACTATTGGTGAGGTAGCCAAAGATTTAGGAGTGGCGACTTCTCTTATTCGCTTTTGGGAGACGCAATTTGATTTCATCAAACCTAAAAAGAATAACAAGGGTAATCGGAAGTACACTCAAGATGATCTTAAGAAAATCAAGCTGGTTTATCATCTTGTGAAAGAAAAGGGCTTTACACTACAAGGGGCTCAGGATCATATCAAAGGTAGTTCTAACAGCATTCAGGATAAAACGGATATGATAGCCTCGCTTCGAAAAATCAAGGGATTTCTCGAAGATATGAAGGGCCAGTTGCGATGACAGATGAGAAACTCTATCAGGTAGCCATATCGTTAATTCCCAACATCGGCCCGGTACTCTCTCGTCAACTTATTAATCATTTCGAAACTCCGCAAAACGTTTTTAAGGCCAAAACAGGTAAGCTTTCAAAGGTTCCCGGTATTGGAGAGAAATTGTCTAGGATAATTCCAGCCGAAAAGAAAATGCTGGATCTGGCGGAGAAGGTAATTGTAGATTCGGCAAAAGCCAATATCGATATCCACTATTTCAAGGAGCCTTCGTATCCCTCAAGGTTGCTTACGATCAACGATGCCCCAATCATTTTGTACAGCAAGGGCAAAGTGAATATGAATGCCACCCGGCAAGTAGGAATTGTTGGTACGAGAAGAGCAACTCAATATGGACTGGAAAGTACTGAAAACATAGTAAATGAAGCCAAATCAACAAACCCAGTCATCGTCTCAGGGCTGGCTTATGGTATTGATGTGAAAGCGCATAAACAAGCGTTGAAAGAGAACCTTTCCACCATTGGAGTGATGGCCTGCGGCCTGGATCATGTCTACCCTACTCGTCATCGAGCTGTTGCGGAAAAGATGATGGAAAACGGAGGCTTGGTCAGCGAGTACCCCATAGGCACCAAAGTTGACCCAAGATTTTTCCCAGCCAGGAATCGGATTATTGCAGGGCTGTCTGATGCGGTTATTGTGGTGGAAGCAGCCAAGAAAGGTGGAGCACTAATCACCGGCAACATTGCCTTCAGCTATGATCGGCCTGTCTTTGCAATCCCTGGTGATCTAAACAGCACTTATTCAGAAGGCTGCAACAACCTTATCAGGCAATTAAAAGCTGGTATTTATACTTCATTTAAAGATATTATCGAGGCGCTAAACTGGGATCTTGAAGAAGAACAAACCAAAGTGAACGAGAACCTTTATGAAGGACTAAGTGAACAGGAATTAAAGGTGGTGGAAGTGCTTAAAACCAATGACAGACAGATGCACCTGGACCAGTTAAGCTGGCAAACTCAAATTCCTCTGGGTCAAATGGCAGGTATACTTCTGAATTTAGAATTCGCGGGCATTTTAAAACCATTGCCTGGCAAAGAATATAGGCTCATTTAACCCCTTTGGCTAATCCTTGCCTGAAGATACACTGGTGCCATTACCTCGTCCTAGTAACTCATACACTAGATTATGAATTCTAGGTCTGATGTTAAGACTATAAATTTTGCTATTAGCCCTCGTAGGATGTACCCTATTAGAAAGAAAAACAAAGAGCAGATCATTCTTGGGATCGGCCCAGACTAAGGTGCCTGTATAGCCGGAATGTCCAAAACTGGCAGCACTGACATCCTTGGCCACAGAGCTGCGAATAGAATCGTATTCGATCAGTGGCTTGTCAAAGCCCATCCCCCTTCTGTTCTCCTCATCACAATATTGACATTTTGTAAACTCATTTATCGTACTCTCCTTCAGGTAACGCTTTCCATCATAGACTCCGCCATTTAATAACATCTGCCACACTTTGGCCAGGTCATTGGAATTGGAGAAAAGTCCCGCATTGCCCGAAACGCCAAGCATCATGGCCGCCCCTTCATCGTGTACCACCCCATGCAGGGTTTGCATTCTGAAAAAAGAGTCCACCTCGGTCGGTACTATACGATCCAATGGGAATTTCTCACCAGCATTGAAAGTGACAGTTGTTGCTCCAAGCGGTCTATAGAATTCATCAGTCAAAAACTGGTCAAAGGATTTTCCGGTAATCCGCTTTACCAATTCTGGATAGAGATAAAATGACAGCCCCGAATAGACGTAGTTCTTTTTCTTCAGCATCTTAGACTTCCGGATCATCCGATATATCTTCTTCTCCTTATAGTCTTTATGGAGAAAGAGGCCCGAATCAGAAATTCTGAAGGGGAACATTTCAGATGAATCTGATGACACTGTATTCTTTTTGTAGGAACCGTTCTTTTTTCTCGATTCCAGGTAATAAGGAATCCAGGCTCTCAACCTGGCCTGATGTGCCAGGACTTCTCGCATCACCAATTTCTTTTTCTTCCCTTTTGCTATGTCTGGAAAGTAATGGCCCAAAGTCTGCTCCGGATCAAATTTGCCCTGATCATAGAGTTTCATTAAAGCCAATGTTGCCCCGGTGGTTTTGGTAACAGAAGCCAGGTCATAGATATCAGAGGGAATCACGGGCATCAGACTATCATAGGTCTGATAGCCATAAGCCCTCTCGAAAAACACTCGCCCATCCTTTGCTAAAAGAATCTGACAGCCTGGAAAAGCTCCGGAATCCAGCGCTTGAAGGATGATGGACTGAATCCCAGTTTCCAGTGCCAAAGGGTCTATGCCTAAATCGGCTGGGGACACACTCACCAATTTGCCCATATTGGCCACAGATAAATCAAATTTACCTGTTGGCCTATCGGCTTCCAGTCCACCGGGGTTCTGGTGTGCAAAAGCCATGTGAGCTAAACCCAGAAAGCAAAAAAAGGATATCAGGTACTTAAAACGCATAATCTAAAGTACAATATTATAAGGTTTCCAAGAACCTAAAATTAGTTGAAAACAAGGGAGCTTCTATTTAGGGCTGTCTCGAAAGCTTGTTTATCCAACGCCAATTTTAGATTTCGAAATTCGAAATACTTTATCATTGCCTCTGTAGCAATGTTCCCAGTCAACTTGTCCTCTGCCATGGGGCAACCTCCAAAGCCCTTTATTGCTCCATCAAATCTCCTGCAACCTGCATTGTATGCGGCATCGATCTTTTCAACAGCTGAATCGGGTGTAGAATGGAAATGTGCACCAATCTCAATTTCTGGAAATTCAGCCAATACCTTTTCAAATATCAGCTTTATTAAATCGGGTTCAGCTACCCCGATTGTATCGGCCAGGGATACAATCTCGATTTCCATACTCGCCAGAATACCCGTGAATTGTGATACAATTTCAGCATTAAATGGCTCTCCATAAGGATTACCAAAGCCCATAGAAAGATAGGTCACTAGCGTTTTACCTTTTTGCTTGCATAGATTCTGAATTTCATTCAGCTCATTAAGCGCTTCAATAATGGACTTTTTGGTGTTTTTCTGCTGAAAGGTCTCTGATATTGACAAGGGGAAACCCAGGTAGGCAATTTCATCAAAATTAGCTGCCTCCACCGCTCCTCTCAAATTGGCAATGATTGCCAGGAGCTTTGAATTTGTACTGGACAAATCCAGGCGTTGGAGCACTTCTGCCGTGTCCTTCAATTGAGGTATGGCTTTGGGAGAAACAAAACTGCCAAAGTCAATCGTATCAAAACCAACCTTAAGCAGTTGATTGATGTAGTCTGCTTTGATTCTGGTAGGAACGAAATCATGCAACCCTTGCATCGCGTCTCTGGGACACTCAATAATCTTCATAAGCCTTTTGATCTCAAAAACTGTAAATATAAGAATATGATGGGGCAAGTAATGGTTCCAGAGAAACGCTATATTTAGTTTAATCATTCCGATCCGGCACTCATGAATCAACTGGTTTCTAATGCTCAACGAAGCCTAGACAGAACAGCCATTATTAGCAATGGCCAGGATTATTCCTATCAGGAACTCCTGGATGCGTCTTGTCAAATCGCTTCTTATCTTCTGGATGGTCGCTCAGATTTGCAGGAAGAACGAGTGGCCTATATGATTCAGCCGGGCTTTGACTATGTGAAGGTTCAGTGGGGTATTTGGAGAGCTGGAGGCATAGCAGTACCCATCTGTGTAAGCTATCCCTCAGCCTCCATTGAACACGTTCTGGATGATGCCCAGTGCTCTACGGTGGTCGCTCAAGATGAGTTTTTGGCTCTTCTGGAGCCCTTGGTACACCAGCGAGGGATTAGGCTACTGAATACTGCTCAATCTGCTGGCAATACTGGCCTCTTGCCTCAAGTAGCCATAGAGCGAAGGGCTATGATTTTATACACCAGTGGTACAACGGGCAAACCAAAAGGTGTGGTGACTACACATAAGAACATCGAGGCTCAGATTAGCACCTTAGTTGATGCCTGGGCATGGTCACCTGATGATCATATTCTGAACGTGCTCCCCTTGCATCACGTACATGGCATTATCAATGTGGTAAGCTGTGCGCTCTGGTCTGGAGCCTGCTGTCAGTTTGTCAAAAAATTTAGTCCCGAGACGGTAATGGGCAATTTTCTCAAAGGGGACATCAATGTGTTTATGGCAGTACCCACCATTTATCATCAACTTATCTCCCATTGGGAATGGCTGCCTGAAGAGCAAAAGACAAAGATAAGTCATTGCCTCAAACGTTTCCGCTTGATGATTTCCGGTTCAGCGGCTCTTCCCGTTTCGGTGATGAACAAATGGCAGGAAATCAGTGGGCAAACCTTGCTGGAGCGCTATGGTATGACGGAAATTGGAATGGCCATTAGCAATTCATACCATGACCAGAGAATTCCAGGGCATATCGGTCTGCCCCTACCCGGAGTATCGATCAGGCTGGTCGATGAGGAGAACCATTCGGTGCAAGCCGGAAATTCAGGAGAGATTCAGGTCAAAGGAAACAGTGTTTTTAAGGAGTATTGGAATAAGCCTGAAGTCACCACTGCATCTTTTACTGAAGATGGTTGGTTTAAAACCGGGGATATCGCCATGCTAAGTGATCGAGGTTATAGAATCGTTGGACGAAATTCTGTCGACATAATCAAGTCTGGCGGGTATAAAATCTCCGCTTTGGAAATTGAGGAAGTGCTGCGAACACACACTGACATAAAAGACTGTGCTGTGGTGGGCATACCTGATGTGGAGTGGGAAGAGGTTATTTGTGCAGCCCTTATTTTGTCAGGAAAAACCATAGACCTTGAGTCCTTGAAGCTTTGGATCAGAGACCATCTACCAGGGTATAAAGTACCTCGCCAATACATGATATTGGATGACTTACCAAGAAATGTAATGGGCAAGGTCACAAAAAATGAGTTGAAGAAACTGTTTGTTAAAAAGTTCTAATCCCTACTTCAAGGTTTTCGCACCTCATTTTCGCGGTCAAAACATGACTTTAATCATGCCTTTTCTATGTAATCCTTTTTAAAATTGGGAGTCTATAAGGTCAATTAAACTCAAACAATCATGTTCAAAAACTTTATTACTTCGTCACTCAGGTCCATCAAAAGGCAAAAACTATTTTCCGCCATCAACCTGCTAGGCCTCTCAGTTGGAATCTCAATTTCACTGATGCTATTCCTCTTTATCAATTACGAACTTGGGTATGATAATTTCCACGAAAACGGAAATCGCATCCACAAGGTCATCTCAAAAATGACCACTAATGAGGGTAATGACTGGATTACAGGTATCACTTTTGGGTCGGTAGTTCCAGAAGCGAAAAAGGACATTCCGGAAATAGAATCTGCCGCTAGAATTTTCAATGCAGGCAGGTATGACGTGTTTGAAGCCAAGACCAGCTTTCAGAATCAGCGTTTATACTATGCAGACTACGACTTCTTTGATGTTTTCTCCTTCCCTTCAATCTATGGTTCGACATTTGACAAGCCTGCTTTCGAAAACAAGGGTGTGATCATCAGTCAAAAACTGGCTAAACTCGTTTTTGGTGAGGAATCTCCCCTCGGAAATACACTGGAATTCAATGATGATAAGTTTATCGTGCTGGACGTTGTTCAGGTTCCTGAACGGTCACATCTTCAATTCGACATGATCATTTCACTTGAAACCCTCAATGACATTCAGGCATGGTCGTACAATGGTGGATTGGAATTTCACAGCTACATACTTTATCAGGAAAACACAGATCAGGCAGTAGTCAATGAGAAAATCAGCGATCTATACAATGTCCAAATGAATGAGAGATTTCAGGATTTTGCGGCAAGTTCTGATAATTATATGATGCCATTTCGGGATATCTATCTCAAATCTGAAGGGATCTCAAACAACCTGGCTACGGGAAGCATAAAGACCATTTATACACTCGGCATTATTAACGCGCTCATTCTCTTTATCGCTATTGTCAACTACATCAATTTGACTACTGCCCAATACGAAAAAAGAATAAAGGAAATTGGTATCCGTAAAGTGATTGGCGCAAATCGAAGGGCATTGATATTCCAGTTTCTGGGAGAGTCTGTCATATTGACTTTAATTGCCTTCGTCATCTCTCTTTTGATTACTCAATCATTGTTTAAACCATTTGGTGAGTTAATGCAAATCAATGCCTCTGTGACTTTCTGGAATCAGACAGGTCAACTCGGAATTATGTTTTCTTCGGTTGTTCTCCTCGGCATCCTCTCAGGTATCTATCCCGCCTTGTTTATTTCCAGATTCAATCCTATAAAAATCCTGAAAAGAGATTTCCTGGGTTTTAAGAAAGGAATCAAGGGAAGTAAAATTTTGGTTATGCTCCAATTTGTCATTGCTATTGTTTTAGTCACCAACCTCATATTTCTGAACAAGCAAATTGACTTTGTGAAAAACAAAGAGCTTGGGTTTTCGAAAGATCAGATTCTGGTTGTCAACAATCTCAATGATAAACACACCAAAGCATATCAATCGTTGAAAGCCGAAATAGCTTCTCAAACGAATGTAATTGAAGTTACCGGTGCTCAATCCGCTTTAGGGCTGGGCTCAAGCGGCCAAACCGTGTATCTCGAAGGAGAAAGTGCAAATACTGCGCAATCAATCAATGAGATACGAACGATGCACAATTTTATAAACACACACGACATTCAACTCATCAAAGGCCGGGACTTCAATCCTGAATTAGTGACTGACAAGGATGCTTTCATTCTGAATAAGTCGGGGGAATCTATGATGTTTCCCAATGGGGATGATCCGATTGGGAAGGTAATTTATATTGCAGGTCGCAAAGGGTCGATAGTCGGAGTGGTTGACGACTTTCACTATAACAATCTCAAACGAAAAATCAGCCCTCTGGTGATCAGTCTTGATGACCCATATCGCATCACATTGTCTGTTAAACTGAATACTCTAAATATTCAGGAATCGCTAAATAATATTGAAAAGTCTCTTCAAAATGTAGACCCACAGTATCGTTTAGGATATTATTTTCTCGATGACTATTTCAACGATATGTTCAAGGCAGAGGAAAGAAACGCTACGCTTATCTCCTATTCCAGCACCGTGGCTGCCCTTATCTCTTTGATCGGATTGGTGGCCCTTATTAGTCATTCTCTAGCCAAAAGAATTAAGGAAGTTGCCATACGCAAAGTGCTCGGTGCCCATTTCATGGAACTGTTGTGGGTCTTAGCCAGGGAATTTTACCTGATTATCCTATTGGCCAATGTGATCGCCATTCCTTTGGCAATCTTCACTATGGGCAAATGGCTGGATTCCTTTGCTTATAGAATTTCACCTGTAGACAGCTGGGGTATTTTCTTGATTATTGGAGTCTTTTCTTTTCTGATTGCCTTAGGTCTGATCCTGAGCCAGGTAATTAAAAGAACAAGGGCCAATCCTGTTGAGGTACTTGGGAATGAGTGAAAACCGAACATGTTTTGTAAAACAAAGACTGTTCATTTATATCTAAATCCTTTAACTTATAAGGAAATTGATCAACCATGGACAAGCGCAATTTTCTGAGACAGGTTTCCCTATTGGGGCTGACCGCCTCTCCTTTTTTAGCTAATCTTGAAAAACTCCTCAGCTCCGTAGAACACTTATCCCCTGCTGAGTTGGCTGCCGATGAGGATTTTTGGGACAAGATAAGAGCCAGCTATAAGCTCAAGCCTGATTATATCAATCTCGAAAATGGGTATTACTGCTTTTTGCCCGAAGAAACACTCGAGCATTTTATAAACCACGTTCGTGAGGTCAACTATCAGGGATCGCACTACATGCGAACTGTTCAATGGGATAATAAGAAAAAGGTAGCGGCAAAGTTGGCTGAAATGGCCGGATGCGGATCCGATGAACTTATCATCACGCGAAACACAACTGAATCACTCGATACTGTAATTGGGGGTGTTCATTGGAAAAAGGGTGATCATGCGGTAATAGCCAATACTGATTATGGTGCCATGCGTAATATGTTCAAGCTTGTTGAGAACAGATATGGCATCAAAACCACTGCTATCGATGTTCCTCTACATCCAAAAAATGACGAAGAGATAGTTGAGGTCTATGAGAAGGCCATCACCAAAAAAACGAGGCTTTTGATGGTATGCCATATCATCAACGTCACTGGTCATATTCTTCCTATTCGGAAGATTTGTGATATGGCCCACGCCAAAGGAGTCGATGTTATGGTGGATGGAGCGCATGCCTTTGGTCAATTCAATTTCTCGATTGACGACCTTAATTGTGATTACTATGGAACCAGTCTACACAAGTGGCTGAGCGTTCCGCTGGGTGCCGGTTTCCTGTATGTGAAAAAAGGAAATGTGCCTAAGGTTTGGCCGATGTTTGCAGAGGGCAAAAGAGACGAGCACGATATTTCTGTTTTAAATCATACCGGCACGCACCCGTGCCATACCGACTTGGGAATTGCAAATGCCATCGACTATCACAATGCTATCGGAGCAGACAAGAAGGAAGCCCGTCTCCGTTTTATTCAAAACTATTGGACTGACAAAGTCAGAGATATTGATCATGTGATTCTCAATACGCCTAAAGAGCGGCACCGGTCCTGCGGCATTGCCAATGTGGGTATCAAAGGCATGAAACCCGCCGACATGGCTAAAACCTTAATGGACAAATACAAGATCTTCACTGTAGCGATTGACGGAGCCGGAGTTCATGGATGCCGCATCTCTCCGAATGTTTACACTACTACGAAGGAATTGGATGTGTTTGTTGAAGCACTAAAAGACATGGGTTAATCTTCCAATCGATCGCTAAGTTGAGAGCCCCTACTTATCTTTTCATTTTTTGCCTTGTCCTTATTGGCTGTGGACAATCAGATTCCTCCAAGGATGGTGCAACCCTCCAAACTACGCTTTCACCAAGTGCGAATGCCTTGACCGCTTGGGATACGACACTGGTTATTGGTGAGGCCATGGTTTGGCGCGTTTCGGAAACTGAGGAATCGATCGATTGGGATAGCATTGAGGTTACAAACGTGTTTGGCTTCAAAAAGGCACCATCAATCAGCAGCACTGTTCAGGTGATCCCAATGACGTTAGAATTGCCCATTCTCTATCTGAATGTTACGGAGACCATACCCAGAGATGACTTTGACCGGGGTTCTCCACAATGGTATGAAGTTTATTTGAATAACATTCAGAACAGTCAATACTTCGAATTTGATGGGCCTGAGCAAAGAAGAGCGGAATATCCTATGGATTTATTGATAGTCTACCCTCCCATGGCTAACTGCTCCTATTTAGATAATGAGTCAATAAACGAAGAAGATCTCCCAAACGACATTTCATCTCCTATGCTGAAAGGAGCACTGGATTTTGATGGAGATGGCAAGCCGGATGCCGTGATTGTAGAATTCTGTTGTGACGAACCCAAATATAAAAATTGCGACCTGACCTGCGGAGAAACCTATATCAAATATCAGGGAGAGTGGTATATGGTCGATTCTTCTAGACCGGCTTGATACCAAGGGCCTCCTTGGTGATAAGACTGATCACCCATTTATGTGAATTCACTATCCGCTAATTTATGGGCCTAAGGCTATCCGTCTATATTGCTTGTTCTGTTGCTTAACGCAACAGTTTATGAAGTCCAATGCTCTTCTCAACTTCTTCAAAACCTCTATCCGGCCATTCCTGTTCTTACTTATAGTTAGTGCTTGTCAGAGTAATTCAAAATCGAATGTGGCCAGCCAAACCGTCAACAATTCTGAAATACTCACACCGTTAGAAAACGAATGGCTAAGCACGCTTAAATCTTACTATCCGTCACTAAAGGGAGCTTTTGGAGAACCAGTACTAGAACTACAAGACATTTCGTTGGAAGCGTTGAATCAACACGCCCAAAATTCCAAAACCCTCCTAGACAAATTGCACAAAATAGAACTCTCAGCCCTGGATCATGAGCAGCAGTTAACTTATGGAGTGATGGAGTTTCAAATGAATGAAGCCATTCAGGCTCCACAATATTATCACCTCCAATTTGATGTAACACCTTACCAATTAGGCTTTGTTCTGAATCAGGACATTCCAAATTATCTTAACTCTGTCGAATTCAGAAAAGCTGGAGATACTACTGCATTTCTTAATCGACTCAAGAACGTAGCTTTATTTCTCACTCAATTAGGACATAAATCACTTGTACAAACCGAACGGGGAATCATGCTTCCTAAGCAAGCTATAAAAGGGGTGCAAGAACTTCTCATCAGCATAGAACCCTTAATCCTAAAATCGATTGATATAGCTCCTGAAAGGCTCAAAAAGCTATCAATGGCTGAGATTGACCACTTTAAAAAAGAGATCAAGTTTTTGTTTGATCGTCAAATCAAACCGGCCCACCTGCGTGTTCTGAATCATTATGATCAAGATTATCTGAGCAATGCTCCTGAAAAATTGGGCCTTAGCCAGTACCCTGGTGGAAAGGAATACTATCAGTATTTAATCAAATCCAGAACAACGCTCGACTTATCACCCGGACAGATTCACGAGCGAGGCTTAAAGCTCCTGGCACAGACCCAAAAGGAGATGAAGGTTATCAGAGATCAATTAGGGTTTGAAGGAAGTGCAATTGAGTTTCATCAAATGCTAAAGGAGGACAGAAGCAATTATGTCTCTTTACCTGAAGAATTAGAATCACTTTTCACAGCGTATGCAAAGCGAATTGAACCTCACATCCCAAAATATTTTGATCAGGTTCCGAAAGCAGAATATGGGGTTAAAAGACTCAACTCTGCTAATGAATCCGGCATGACCTATGGTTTTTATGCCAAACCCTCCTCGCGTGAGCCCAAGGGCATTTACTATTTTAATGGCTCCAACCTTGATAAGCGACCAGTAATCTGGTTAGGTTCGCTGACTTACCATGAACTATTACCAGGCCACCATTTTCACCTGGCCTCACAGCAAGAAAACACAAGTTTGTCTGACTTTAGGCAACGTGCCGTGTATGTCACCGCCTTCACAGAAGGTTGGGGAGATTACGCCTCTACGCTTGCCAAGGAAATGGGTATGTTATCAGAACCTATGGACCACTATGGGCAATTAATAATGGACAGTTTTATTACAACCCGATTGGTGGTCGACACCGGTTTAAATTATTTCGGATGGTCATATGATAGGGCAAAACAATTTATGGTGGAGAATACTTTCCAAAGCGAACAAGAAATTGAAAGTGAATTGCTCAGATATGGTACTGACTGGCCAGCGCAGGCACTGGCTTATAAACTCGGCTCAGAGCACATCTTAAACCTAAGGACCAAAATGAGAGCGCTATATGGTGAAAGGTTCGATATCCGTGACTTCCACAGCGCTGTACTGAGCAGTGGAAAACTTCCTCTTCAGGTGTTAACTGAGCATGTGAAGTGGTTTCTGGATCAAAAGTACAATTAGACAGTTTCTATGTCAATCGAGACAGCATTGTCATAAATTGTTCTGTTTCTTTGTTCAATTTTGGAGTTTTAATCATATGGCATCACTAAGCGCAATACAGCTTATTTTTCTGGTGGTAATTGGTCAGGGACTTTTTTTGACCTTTATCCTTTTCACCTATAAAAAAGGAAACCCAATTTTCATTAAATGGAAATCTCAAACCCAAGTATTTTCATTCTTAACTGACTCCTGAACAATCTCTTGAAATTTATGAGAGATTGCTTCAGCTAATGAGCTCACAAAAGCCCCATTTAAATTAGTGAAGTTTCTGTGCAGACAAGCAGAAGGGTATTGAGCACAGAAATACGAGAAGTAAAGATCCTGGTAGGCCAGTCATTTGACGAATTTTAAGCTTGATTCAAAACTATTGAGTGCTTCAAAGGAAATATTGTCCTCTGAACTCATAAGGACAAATGAAAGTTCAAATCCATTGATCACCAAATAATCAAGTCTGTAGTATATTTGATATTGCTGGTAGTCGGCCATCATAGTAATCCTCACAGATTCTTCTCCACTAACCATGTTTGCTTTGATTGAAGTTATGCTGTTAGGTGCATCTTCGGTTAACTTTGCTTTGGCATAAGCGACTAGCTCATCTCCTGACATTTTTTGTTGTGAGGTTGGTTTGAAGGAGGCTATATAAACAAGGCCACTCTCGCTATCTTCATAAATGACCTCCGTTGAATTCGTCCCAACTTTTTCGTAGGGTTTTTTGGGGAATTTGATCGAGAATCCAGCAACTTCTGATTTGTACTCTTCCTGAGCTGCACACATCATAGGCAGTACCAGAAACATGAGTATTGAAAATCTTATGAAGTTGATCATAATGTATTGTGGTTAACTCTACTTGTGAAGTTTATGACAAAAAAGATTGAAACATCAACTATCAAAGTTGTATGCCGGTATCATTGAAATGTAAGTGCTTTCTTCAGAGATTTCAATACGGCTTTTGCCGTATACTAGAGCAAACTTCTATAGTCCGGATTTTTGCACACAATGTCTAGGATGACATACCTAAATACAAGTTAAAATTATTCTAATATCACAATTTTATATAGGTATTAGCATGACTAAAACTTATATTCAACCCGATCAAAAATATAAACGAAAAATGAACTCAGCACCTTCATCAAAAGAAAAAGTCCTCTTTAACCACGATGCCGCAATCGATGAATTCATGGCGGCTGTCCTGCTTACAACCATGAATAACGTGGATTATCTCGGATCAGTAATTATGAATGCGGATTGCATTTATAACTACGCCATGCAAGCCCAATGGAAGATTCAGGAGTATCTGGAGATTGATCAGACAGAAAACCCGATTACTCTCAGTGATGCGCGGCAATGGAATCCTTTTCCCTGGGTTTATCGAGGTGATTGTATTAAGGAAAACAACATCGAATGCCTGAAAGACATTGAAAACAATCCCGATTGGCCGGCTTATCCGGATGGAGACGCACTTATGGCTAGTGAACTTAAAAAAGCATTGGACAATAAAGAGCAGATCACCATGCTGGTCAACTGCCCTATGACTACCCTAAGAAATGTACTGGAGAAGAATCCGGAGTATGCAGGTGCCATTAGGCGGTTAATATGGATGGGCGGTGCCATCAACGTGGCCGGAAACCTTGATCCCACCACCATACCAGCTGAACTAGCTAACCCAAAGGCGGAATGGAATGCCTTCTGCGACCCACATGCCATCAAATGGATTTTTGAAAACACATCCTTTCCTATTGTTTTATTTCCACTGGATGTGACCGATCAGGCAGCCATTACGGCTGGCTTTATGGCCGATTTGTCCTTTCAGGGATCGAAATACAAGTATTCAAATCTTGCCTACCAAAGTTATGAGATTGTGGCGGACGAATCTTTCTATGACATGTGGGATGTGGTTACCACCTCCTACATCCCACATCCTGAGTTTTTTGCTAAGCCTTCTCCAATGAAACTATCGATAGTGACAGAAGACTACTGGCAGGGTACTCTATTTGAAGATGATAGTGCGGGTAGAGATGTGTCCGTTGTATTTGATTTGATCGATCCGGATGGTTTTTACAGTTATGTTCTAGAACAATTTAAGCGCTAGGGTCCATGCTTATTCATCATAAGTGAGGCCTCTTAAGCCTCAATTGCTGTTAAACGATAAGCACTTAAAGAGAGGAATCCCCTGGGATGTTGGCCAACAAGCATCCCTGGAAATCTTGCAAATTCGTATTATGCCCTGACGAGCTCTCTTACTCCTGGCTTTCCGGTTTTAATCAAAATGATAATACTAATTATCAAAACGAATAGACCGTAGAACGGCCCTGGGTCAAAATATCCAGATTCTGCCGGTGGATATGGGAAGGTGAAAAGGTTCAGAGATAATCCTGCAGCGCTGATGAACAAGCCTGTTATTCCCAACCACGCAGGGAACCTGGAAACATAGGTCAAGCCCAGTGCAAGGAAGGCAGTGCCGAGCGAAATGAAAGTATCAAAGGTAATATCTAGTCCTAACTGTATAATATTTCCCAAACCAGAAGAGGCTCTCAGCGCATCTTTAAGTTCAGGATAATCTACCCTGAAATCCTGTACAAAAGCAACAACAGAAAATTGAGTAATGACCATCGTGGTAAATAGGGTGGCCCCAATAACATTAAACAGGAGTCCATATCGAGCGTATATGGTTTCTTCATTTTTCCTTATGTAATAATAGACCCCAAGACTATTGATGATTTGTATTGGGCCTAGAAAAATGGCGATGATCTGTACTACTTTGTCAGGAAACGGTAAACTTAAAATTCCCAGGTATAATAATGCACCGACAATGCCAACCCAACAGCCAACGCGGATCATTCTATAGTTCAAGTTTTGTTCAAGTTTAGTCATTTGTCCTGTAGTTTAGAGGTGGTCATTTCTTTGTTATTCAGCATACTATACTTGATCCTCCAGGTTTCATTTAACCTCTTAAGCACCATGATATACCTTGCTTTAATCTTCGCTAGCAAACCACTCTTTGTCTTCACTTCCATGGTGTAAACACCCCTTTCTACTCCAAAGTCACCATCAACCCAAGCCGCGGTAGGCGTCAGCATGAGGCTGGCCGATGTTACAGACTGAAAGAATGATTCATAACCTTTTTGTATGGCTTCTACTCCAACCAATTCGTCTTGATCGGGAGGTAGTTGTACTCCATCCTTAGTATATACAGAAGTAGCCTTTTCGGCATCTTGATTTTTCAGTGCTTCGGTCAGTGTGTTTCTTACATCATCGAAATGATGAGATTGGCTATAACCAGCCAGTGGCATTAACAGGAAGACCAGCAGAACTAATAATTTTTTTGATTTCATATTGTAAATATTTTAAGAATTGAACATTTGTTGAGGATGAAACTATTGATATACTGAGCTGCTGAAAAAGAACTTCTGAGATTTGGGATGTTCTTTCCAATGAAGGGATGTTATGACAAACCGATATCCTCAGAAGTCGTTCGTTCGTAATAAGAACAAATGATGAATATCAGATTAGTCAAAAGAAGAATTGTCCCGTGGGTAGGGTTAGGCCTGGCCCTTTATTCCGGAATTTTCTTGTTGGTATTCCAACCCTTTGGCAAAATCATGCATAATGGTGATCCTGTTCTTATCATTGCTATACTGGGATATGGATTTGTAGCTTCTTTAGTCTACTTTCTATTCGAATACTTTCTTCGGCCGATAGTCTTCACTATCCTCAATCCTGATCTGTTGCACATTAAACTCATGTGGTACCTTTTTATCGTGCTTGGCGTTGGGGTGGCAAATCATGCTTTTAAAATAGCTCTGGGATCTTCTCTGAGCTGGATTGATTTAGGTGGCACAATTTATAGAACTGCCACGCTATCAATTTTTCCCTTCTTAGCACTGATCATTGCCAGCAGTTTGCGGCATGGGCGCAGTTCTCAGGTGAAAATTCGGCTGCTCTCTGAAAACGGTAGAGACCATCTAAATCTGAATTCCGAAGAACTACTTTATGTGAAAAGTCAGGACAACTATTCATCCATTGTCATTGAAAAGGACGGGATTTGCAAGCGCATACTTCTGCGGGGTAGTCTCACATTTTTTGAAAATCAAATTCAAGATAATTCTATTGTGAGGTGTCAGCGCTCCTTTTTGGTTAATCTGAACAGAGTTGTGAAATTCTCCTATAACAGTAAAGTGGGAACTCTGGAGCTGGGCGGAGTATTAGAAGTGATTCCTGTTTCAAAGAAGTATTTAGCACACATCAAGACAAGAAAATTGGAATTAAACGAGGCTTAATCGAGGCTAATTAACTCCAGGTCTTTCAATAAGATATCAAAACAAAGCTTCGGCAATTCTCCTGGTCACTTGGGACTTGCTCATGGTATAATAGTGTAGACAAGGTACACCGGCTTCCTTGAGCTCTTTGGATTGCTGTATGGCCCATTCAATGCCAACTTCACGGGCCGATTTGTTATCAGCGCATTTGTCTAACTCATCTACGAGATCATCCGGAAGATCAACATGGAAAATGCTTGGTAACACGTTCATTTGTTTTAAGCCTGTGATAGGTTTCAAACCGGGAATGATGGGCACATTGATGCCTATCTCTCTACATTTCTCCACAAAATCAAAGTACTTCTGATTATCGAAGAACATCTGCGTGACAATATACTCCGCTCCCATATCTACCTTCATTTTAAGGTATTTCAGGTCGGATTTTAAACTCGGTGCTTCAAAGTGCTTTTCAGGATAACCAGCTATGCCAATGCAGAAATCGGTTTCGTTTCGGCTAACCTCTTCGTGCAAGTACTTGCCTGCATTTAAATCCAGAACTTGCTCCAGTAATTCGCTAGCGTAAGAGTGACCATTTGGATCAGGCTCGAAGCGTGCCTCTGATTTAATGGCATCTCCCCTTAACACCAATACATTATCAATGCCGAGAAAATCAAGATCTATAAGGGCATTCTCTGTCTCTTCTTTTGAAAAGCCTCCGCATATGATATGTGGAACAGCATCGACCCCATACTTGTTAATCATGGCAGCACAAATACCAACAGTACCTGGCCGTTTGCGCGTGGAAACCTTCTCTAAAAGTCCATTCTCACGTTTCTTATAAACATACTCTTCCCTATGATAGGTCACGTCAATAAAAGGTGGCTTGAATTCCATCAACGGATCAATAGCATCAAATATGCTCTGAACACTTTCACCTTTTACCGGTGGCAGAATTTCAAAGCTGAAGAGAGTTTTGCCTTTGGCGTTTTTTATATGGTCTGAGATTTTCATCGGTTCAGTATTGAGGTGGTTATGTATTGATGTGTTGAGGTGGTTATGTATCGATGTGTTGAGGTGGTCATGTGTTGATGTATTGGGATGTACAAGTGTTCAGGTATTGGGGTGTACAAGTGTTGAGGTATTGGGTTGGACATGTGTTTTAGTTTTAGTTTTTGTCTCTGTTCCTGAGATATTTCATCAAAGCAAGTACTGTAGCCTTAGTCTCTTCAATTTGATTTTGCAATTCAACGATTACTTCTTTTTTGAAATATTCTGCATCTAAGAGTACATAGCTCATACTCTTTACTTCCGTGCATGACGCGGCAGAATAATCCAGAAATCTTAAAAAGTCCTTATCTGAGAACCGACCAAAACCTTCAGAAATGTTATTCATTATTGAAAGGCCAGCTCTTTTGAATTGTGACTTAGTGTCAAAATCCCTTGCTAGTTCTCCTTCTTTGCACATTAAGTAAATTCTAAAAGTCAATTTTCTCGCCAACTGCCAGCATCTCAAATCTTCGAACCTTGTCACCTTTGTCATATCTCTTTTTTTTTACTCCACAAAATCCTCTCTCTTAGCACCTCAACACTTCAACACTTCAACACTCCAACACTTCTACACTTCTACACATCATAACTCAAATTCGGAGCGAGCCATTTTTCTATCACTTCTACATCCATCTGTTTTCTGGCAGCATAATCCACTACCTGATCCTTTTCAATTTTTCCGAGGCCAAAGTATTTTGACTCTTCATGCATAAAGTAGAATCCACTTACCGCTGCAGCCGGATACATGGCATAGGACTCAGTAAGACTGATTCCTGTATTTTTTTCTACTTCCAACAGGTCGAAAAGCAAGCCCTTTTCGGTATGGTCGGGGCAAGCCGGATAGCCCGGGGCCGGACGAATACCTTGATACTTCTCTTTGATCAAGCCTTCATCATCCAAATTCTCGGTTTTAGCAAAGCCCCAGAGGTCTTTTCTAATTTTCTCATGCAGCAATTCGGCAAAGGCTTCCGCCAGACGGTCGGCAACGGCTTTGATCATAATTGAATTGTAGTCATCATGATCTTGCTTGTACTTCTCTATCAAAGGTTCAATTCCAACTCCAGCTGTTACAGCAAAGCCTCCGAAATAATCCTTCTTCCCGGAACTCTTTGGAGCTACAAAGTCGGCCAAGGACAGATTAGGCAGGCCACTCCCTTTTTTGCCCTGCTGTCTTAAAAAGTGGAAAGTCTTAAGCACTTCGGAGCGTGATTCATCAGTATATACTTCAACATCCTCTCCAACCGCGTTGGCCGGATAAAGCCCCACCACGCCATTGGCATAGAGCAGATTTTCCTCAATGATTTCATCCAACACAACCTGAGCATCATCGAAGAGCTTCTTAGCCTCATCGCCCACCACCTCATTGTCAAAAATGGCCGGATACTTCCCTTTCAACATCCAGGTGCTAAAAAAAGGTGTCCAATCGATATACTTCCTGATTTCATCAATGGGGTAATCTTTAAAGGCCTGATTACCCAGAATGGTAGGTTTAACCATCTCCTTTACCGACCAATCAACAACAGTCCGATTCGCCTTGGCATTATTGAAAGAAATGTAATTTTTGATCTGTTTTCGATTGGCATGATCCTCCCTAAGTTTAGAGTATTCGTCCTTGGTTCTCGAAAAAATATTGTCATAAGTTTCCTTATTAATCAATTCACCAGCCACCGGCACACTTTTAGAGGCGTCCAGAACATGAACTATCGAACCTGAGTACACTGGGTCAATTTTGACAGCCGTGTGGATACGTGAGGTAGTCGCTCCGCCAATGAGCAAAGGCAGGCTCATCTTTCTTCTCTCCATTTCCTTGGCTACTGTCACCATCTCATCCAATGAAGGTGTGATTAGTCCACTTAGTCCTATGGCATCAACCTGCTCTTCAATAGCCTTATCGATGATTTTGTCTGCGGGTACCATTACACCCATATCAACAATGTCGTAATTATTACAAGCCAAGACCACCCCTACGATATTCTTACCGATATCATGGACATCACCCTTTACAGTTGCCAACAATATCTTGGACGCTGAACTCGTGTCGGCATTGGCAGCCTTTTCGGCTTCGAGGTATGGCAATAAGTGAGCAACGGCCTTTTTCATCACCCTGGCGCTTTTTACTACCTGTGGCAAGAACATCTTACCACTTCCAAACAAATCCCCCACCACATTCATACCGTCCATTAGAGGACCTTCAATTACATGCAACGGCCTCTCAGAGTTTTGCCTAGCTTCTTCAGTGTCTTCTTCAATATGATCAACGATTCCCTTAACCAAGGCATGCTCTAATCGCTTTTCAACCGACTCCTTTCTCCAGGAATCATCCTTGACTAGTTTTTTACCCTCGCCTTTGACCGTTTCGGCAAACTCCAGCAACCGCTCTGTAGCGTCTTCTCTACGATTAAGTAAAACATCTTCAACCCTATCCAGTAAGTCTTTAGGAATATCATCATAGACCTCCAGCATGGCCGGGTTCACAATACCCATATCCATTCCCTCTTTGATGGCATGATAAAGGAATGCGGAGTGCATGGCTTCACGTACCGGATTGTTTCCTCGGAATGAAAAAGATACATTGGACACGCCTCCACTTACATGAGCACCCGGAAGATTCTGACGGATCCATCGTGTTGCATTAAAAAAGTCCAGTGCATTGTTGTTATGCTCTTCAATACCTGTGGCTACCGGAAATATATTCGGATCGAAAATGATGTCTTCCTTAGGGAAATTGACAATTTCAGTGAGCACTTTGTAGGATCGCTCGCAAATCTCAATTCTACGCTCATAGCTATCTGCCTGACCGTCTTCATCAAAAGCCATTACAATCACTGCAGCCCCGTATCTTTTGACCTTTTTTGCCTGTTCTATAAATTTTTCCTCACCCTCCTTAAGAGAAATAGAATTCACAACACCCTTACCCTGAATACACTGCA
Source organism: Roseivirga sp. (assembly GCA_029262895.1). Classification (GTDB taxonomy): domain Bacteria; phylum Bacteroidota; class Bacteroidia; order Cytophagales; family Cyclobacteriaceae; genus Roseivirga. Next base: position 80,506 of record JAJCYM010000043.1, on the reverse strand, counting down.
ACCCCGCTTCAATGATCTCCCATTTTGATGAATCGACCATAATGGGGATTCTGGCAATATCTGGCTCAGCCGCAATCAGATTGAGGAACCGTACCATGGCTTCTTTACCATCAAGCATTCCCTCATCCATATTGACATCTAGAATTTGTGCTCCGCCTTCAACCTGATCACGTGCAACCGATAAAGCTTCATCGTACTTGTCTTCTTTAATCAGTCTGGCAAAACGCAATGAGCCCGTTACATTCGTTCGTTCTCCAACATTGATAAAATTGGATTGGGGTGTCGCAATTAGGGGTTCTAAGCCGGAGAGTTTTAATGTTACTTGGTTTTCGTTCATAGTTAAAAGTCCATAGACCATAGTCGATGGTCTATAGTTTACTTTAGACTGTTTCTTAATGCTTGAATCATTTTTATGATTTCAGTCAGCTCATTGTAGAACTTCTCAAAATCAGCTTGTTGGATGATCTTCCTTCTTCTCCCAACATATAAGCAGGTTATGACTTCTATTGCTGACCTTAAAGCAATGCCTAAAAATCTATTAAATTCTTTGTCTGTCTGTCCTGTACTACCCTCTCCGATATTAAGCGCAATCGAGTCGGTAGCGCGTTTCATTTGTGATGTCAAAACGTAAAGCTCCTCTTTCGGAAAAGACTTGGTTAGTTCGTCCACTTCACCAGTTAAATCAACTGCTCGCTGCCATACTTTGAGATTTTCGAACTTAAATGCCATAACAAACTATTGACTATCGACTATTGACAATTGACTATCTAGTACTCTTGGTTTATGCTTAGTTGCCGCCTCAGCAATCAACCTTATATGATCAGGCGTAGTACCACAACAGCCACCCACGATGTTCAAGAAATTGTCAGCCAAGAATCCATCGATCAATTCGGCCATTTCTTCAGGAGACTGATCGTACTCACCAAATTCATTGGGTAGCCCCGCATTTGGGTGTGCACTCACATGGAAGGGCGCCTTTTTTGAAAGTGTTTGTATATAGGGCCTGAGTTGTTCAGCACCCAAAGCACAATTGAGTCCGATACTCAGGAGTGGCACATGTGACAGTGAAACCAAAAAGGCCTCTGTGGTTTGTCCGGATAATGTTCTACCACTGGCGTCAGTGATTGTACCGGAAACCATTACTGGCCATTTTTTATCTCTTTCCTCGAATACTTCTTCAATGGCAAAAACGGCTGCCTTAGCGTTGAGGGTATCGAAAACGGTCTCCACCAAAAGGATATCTGCTCCGCCATCCAGCAGGGCTTCGGCTTGCTGCTTATAGGCTACTCGCAAATCATCAAAGCTCACTGCTCTGAAACCAGGGTCATTTACATCTGGTGAAAGAGATGCAGTTCTGTTGGTGGGCCCCATTGCGCCTATTACAAATCTTGGCTTGTGTGGCTCCCTTTCTGTGAATTCATCAGCCACCTCTCTGGCAATTTTAGCAGACTGATAATTGATGTCGTAAACAGCCTCTTCAAGATGATAGTCTGCTTGGGCAATGGTGGTTCCGCTAAAGGTATTGGTCTCAGCAAAATCAGCACCGGCCTCATAGTATAGGGCATGTATCTCCTTAATGATGTCCGGGCGTGTGATGGAGAGCAGGTCATTATTACCCTTTAATGGATGCGTATGATCCTTAAATCGCTCGCCTCTAAAATCTTCTTCCTCCAGCGTATGTCGCTGAATCATCGTACCCATTGCACCATCAAGTACAAGGATTCTTTCTTTAAGTATATCTTGAATATCGTAAGCCACTTTCTAGTTCTTTAGGCTTACCGAGAAATGTAAAGGGAGTCTCTCTAATCTCATCTCTACTCCGTTGGTTCGGAGTTAGGAAGTAGCACCAGGTATTATCCAGGTTGCTAAGACTTCATAGGGCCTAATCCCTCAGTCTTTCTTGATAAGCACTGCAAGTAAGAGGATAAAATGGGAAATACCATGAAAAAGTGCTGCAAATCAATTGCGGCACTAAAAAATTCTTAACTATTATAAGCCGGATGGTATTAATCCGTAATTCGCCCCCTTTGCGTTAGCATCCCATCATCATCAACCGAAACATTAAATATACCTTCAGTGGTGACCACAATAAGATGCCCATTTCGAACGATAATGTCCTTAGCCACTCCCTCACCCAGTTTAGCATTGTATCGCCAAACCGGATTCTCCGGATCGCTATTATCAAATACTGAGATACCACCTTGTTCACAAACAAAAAGGTAATTGGCTGTGATTGCCAGACCAAATGGGGTATCCAACTGCTGGGAGTTTAACAACGTTGGGTTACGTATATCTTTAATGTTGATTACATCAAGTTGATCGCGTGTTTCAGGTCTGCCTGACCTGCAGTCAGTGACTCTGATGGTAGAGTAGGCAATACCGTGTCTGGCTACAACAGGATCACAGGAAGTAACATGTTGCCAGGAAGAAATGTATACCGGATTATCAGTGTCATCAATATCAAGAAAGTGAACTGCGTTGTTGCTTCCAACGAACAGTCTGGTTTCGTATAAAAAGATGGTCTCCAGCCAACTTGGAAGATACAAGGTTGACTTTTGCTCTAAGCCATCCCCCTCCTCCACATTAAAGGTCTTCAATTGACTTCCAGCCAATACGTACAAGTTTTTACCCGTTACCATAAAGGAGGCCAGCGATCCACCTGTGCCAGTGCCAGCAAAAGAGGAAGATGATATGTCTCCATCCTCGCATGAAGTTATAATCAAAATGGTGATGAAAATGGTTAGTAGCTTTTTCATAATAATCTCTTTAGAAACATTGAGGGCTATCGATGGTTGTGAATTTCCATCCTATTACAATTCCTTTTGTTCTATCCGGGCACTCATAGAAATGACCATACTGCGGAGGGTACATCAGTCCGCCATTAACAGCCAGAACATCGTGCTCCCGCGACTTCGTTTTCACATCATTGATATCCGATATATCCACAGCTACTAAATCGCTATACTGGTTGACGTAAAGAACATTATTCCGAATTGCCATATCGGTCACTCCCATTACCTCCAGAAAACCAATTTTTTCAGGCGTCTCCAGATTCGAGTTATCCATGATATGGATTCCAATGTTTGGTTCGATTAAAAACAAGAAGTCGTTTTTTGTATAAATTTTGCCTGGTAGCAGAATCTCTCTTGGTTCGGTCAACTTTACTTCAAGGTCTGATTCCTGTGCATAAATTGGCTGGTAGCCCTCTTGCTCTCCTTCTGGGTATTCTATTGCGGGATCGTCAGGATAAAAACCCCAACAGGCCGAGAACATGACAATACACACTGTCGCCAGCAACAGCATTTTAAAAGGTTGTTCTTTCATGATTAGTTAGTTTGTATCTAATGTATAACGCTTTTTTATTAAACGCAACAATGTTGCATTAATATTTGCAACATTGTTGCGTATTTCAGATGCAGATTTTCTAATTAAGAAATTAGATTCCTATCCCTTTAGAATTCTTAATTTTGGGCTTACAATAAAGTGGACAAATTGAAGCTAGCTGCAATTGACATAGGCTCAAACGCCATACGTTTTCAAGTCACCAATGTCATCACCTATAATGACACACACACTTTTAAAAAGCTAGAGTATGTCCGTTTCCCATTAAGGTTGGGGCAGGACGTTTTCAAGTACAAGGAAATCGGGCCTAAGAAGGAAGAGCAGTTTTTTAAAGTAATGCATGCTTTCAAACTTTTAATAGACCTATATGAAGTGGACGACTACTATGCCTGTGCCACCTCCGCCATGCGCGAATCAAATAACGGACACAGCATCGCAGAGCGGGTCAATCAATTGCTAGGGCTTAAGATTCATATCATAGATGGTAACAAGGAAGCTCATTTAATCAACAAAGTGGTGATGAAGAAATTGGACGCCAACAACTATCTGCATATCGATGTGGGAGGCGGTAGTACCGAACTCAATGTTATTTCTAAAGGCGAAAAACAACACTCCAAATCATTCAAAATGGGTTCAGTGCGTACTTTAGAATCAGATGCCCATCTAATTGCTCTTCAGGCTGTTACGGACTGGACACAAAAATACACCAAAGACTTTGAAAATGTGGTGGCAGTGGGTACGGGAGGTAACATCAATAAGGTTTTTGACCTGACTGGCAGAGATAAGAATGATCGTACTTTGTCGGTCACGGATATTCTGGACATACAGGATTACGTCTCCTCCTTTTCTCTTGAACAAAGGGAACATCAATTGCAGTTAAACCCAGATCGTGCAGATGTAATCCTTCCAGCTATTAGTCTTTATCTACACGCCATGAAATCTGCAAAGTGCAAAAAGATCATTGTTCCCGATGTTGGCCTGAAGGACGGACTAATGCATATGCTCTATGAGCGAAACTTCACCAAGCTGGATATTAAATTCTGACTCAAGCCCCGATACTAAATGTCGATCTTGGCGTATTTGGCGTTTTTCTCGATGAACTCCCTACGCGGTGCTACCTCATCGCCCATAAGCATAGAGAATAGATGATCCGCCTCGGCTGCTGAGTCGATAGTTACGAGTTTCAAGCTTCTGTGCTCAGGGTCCATGGTAGTTTCCCAAAGCTGTTCCGGATTCATCTCTCCAAGACCTTTGTATCGTTGGATGTTTACCGAATCTTCCTTGCCTTCACCAGCCATCTCTCTCATAAGAATCTCCCTTTGCTGCTCATCCCAACAATAGCGGTGATCTTTGCCTTTCTTGAGGAGATACAATGGAGGTAGGGCAATGTACAAGTACCCATTGTCAATGAGGTCTTTCATATACCTGAAAAAGAACGTCAGGATCAATGTTCTGATGTGGCTACCGTCAATATCAGCATCCGTCATGATGATCACTTTATGATAGCGCAGTTTCTCCATATTCAGCGCTTTCTCATCATCTTCGGTTCCAAAACTCACACCCAAGGCGGTGATCATATTTTTGATCTCCTCATTGTCATAAATCTTATGCTCCTGAGCCTTCTCTACATTCAGAATCTTACCTCTTAAAGGAAGAATGGCTTGGAAATTCCTATCTCTCCCCTGCTTGGCTGAACCACCGGCAGAATCTCCTTCTACCAGGTATACCTCACAAAGTGCAGGATCCTTTTCGGAACAATCGGCTAGTTTACCAGGAAGGCCTGTACCAGAAAGTACATTCTTACGCTGAACCATCTCACGAGCCTTTCTTGCAGCGTGTCGAGCTTGTGCAGCTAGTACAACCTTCTGCACGATCATTTTGGCCTCTTTAGGATGCTCTTCCAGGTAGTACTGAAGCGTTTCTCCCACAGAGGTCTCCACGGCTCCCATCACATCTGAATTCCCCAGTTTTGTTTTGGTCTGGCCTTCAAACTGTGGCTCTTGTACTTTCACTGAGATTACGGCCGTAAGCCCCTCTCTAAAGTCATCTCCACTAATTTCAACCTTCACCTTGTCGAGCAACCCTGATTTATCAGCATAGGTCTTCAATGTCCTTGTGAGTGCTCTTCTGAAACCGGAAACATGTGTTCCCCCCTCTATGGTGTTGATATTATTTACATAGGAAACCACATTTTCCGAGTAGGAGGAGTTATAACTCATGGCCACTTCAACGGGCACACTTGATTTCTCTCCTTCAATGTAAATAGGTGTTGGGATCAGACTCTCTCTGGTAGAATCAAGGTATTCCACAAATTCTTTTAAACCGCCTTCGGAATGAAAGATATCATTCAAAGGTTTCCCATCTTCACCAGTTTCTCGCAGATCGGTGAGTGTAATAGTAATACCAGAATTCAAAAATGAAAGCTCCCGTAATCTCGAAGCTACAGTCTCATATTTGTATTCAGAAACGCTAAAGATACCTGCGTCTGGCATAAAATGAACGGTTGTTCCGGTATCACTTGCCTTTCCAGTTTCTTTGACCGGGTATTTAGGAATACCTTGTGAATATTCCTGTTGGTGTTCTTTACCATTGCGATGTACCGTTACCTTCAAATGAGAAGAAAGCGCATTCACACAGGAAACACCTACCCCATGCAATCCTCCAGACACTTTATAGGTATCCTTATCAAACTTACCACCAGCGTGAAGTACCGTCATTACTACTTCAAGAGCAGAACGGTTTTCCTTCTCATGTAAATCTGTTGGAATGCCTCTTCCGTTGTCCGTTACAGTAATGGAATTATCTTTTTCGATGGTTACTGTGATGGTATCACAATGACCAGCTAACGCTTCGTCTATTGAATTGTCAACAACCTCCCAGATCATGTGATGCAAACCTTTCACACCAATGTCTCCGATGTACATAGCAGGACGCTTCCTAACTGCCTCTAACCCCTCTAAAACCTGAATATTATCCGCTGAGTAGTCTTGATTCTTCTTCTCGTTTTCTTCGCTCATATTAGTTATGACAAAATAAAAAATGAGAACTAGGCCGTTGAAATAATTGGTTAAAATCAAGTAGATTCGGCTGCCCTCAAATCACGCACGAATATAGTGAATTTTTACTTAGAAATTGCCGATTGAAAGCATAACTAATGTACATGCTTCGAGACATTCTATCCCCTCTTTTTCGGCCATTGATTTAAACTCCTGATTTTCAGTTCCCGGATTAAAGATTATCCTTTTTGGACGAAGTGAAATCATGTAATTATACCACTGCTTTTGTTTATTTGGATTGATATAAAGTGTGATAGTATGGACATTTTCGATTGCCGGCTGATCGTAAATATTCAAGATGTCCTCACCCAATACTTGACCGTTCTGAACTCCAAGTGGAATAAAGGGGTGACCAGCCTGATCAAGCATACCTGCCGCCTGCTGAGCATATTTCCATGGACTTGTTGTGCTCCCTATGATTACTGTCTTTTGCATTAACAAGAATTAACAGTGAATTGAAACGGAGTTTACTAATTTTGCATTTATAATGAAACAAGTAAATGCCCGTTAAAATGGTGAAACGCAGATAGGGGTCATGAGAGTTCCAAATTACATATGGGCAAGTCTATTGGTGCTGGTTGCAGCTAAACCGCTTGCATTAGCCAATGAAATTAAGTTTCTGGAAATCACGAACCGAGCAGAATGGGATAGCGCCTTTGCGCTGGCAAAAAGCCAAAACAAGCTCGTCTTTGTTGACATTTATACTGATTGGTGCACCTACTGCCATAAACTGGACAAAGAGGTTTATACAGATCAAAAGGTGGTCGATTACTTCAATGAAAACTTCATTAATATAAAATTTGATGCCGAAACTGAATTTGGTTACCCTCTGACGGAAAGATATGATGTCACGGGTTATCCAAAACTGCTGTTTCTTACAACTAAAGAAGAGATTTTCGAATCTATTGATGGATTCGTGCCTGCTAATGTGCTTTTGCAGTATGGCCAAAATGTCTTTGACAGTTGGGACTCGCTTCCAACGTTACTCACCAAATATGCGGATGGTGAACTTGGCAAAGAAGAGCAATTAGCACTGATTGCTATCCTTGAAAAGACTGATCGTGAAAAAGCTGAGATTCTTGCGGCCAGTTACATCAACAAACTTCAAAAAGAAGATTACGAGGACGTTGAAATTTTGTGGCTGGTTTCTCGATTTCAAAATCATCTGACTTCGGCACCATTTAAGTATATTTCTGAGCACGAGGATGAGATCATAAAACTTCATGGAAAATCAGAATATACCGACTACCTGAAATCGGTCTATAATGATAACTTGAATCTTGCGATTAAATATGAGGATGCCGCGTTGCTTGAGAGGTTGGTGATCGAAATCCTGCCCAAATTCCTGGAGGCTTATGAGGTGCCGGAGGCAGCCTTCATTACAAAGAAACTTTATTATCGAGAACGTGCAGAATTAGAGAAGTATGAATTCGAGGTAAAAGCATACTTAAATAATCATGTGGAGGAAAAGGATCAACCAGCTTTTTTGTTTCAAAACGCCCTTGAAATCATTGAGACTTTTGAGGAGCAACCCATGTATACTTTTGCGGCTGAATTGCTAAACCAATCATTGGTCATCGACAATAAGAATTTTGAAGCGACTGCCCTGCTCGGCTATACCACCGGCCTGCTTGGCAACTATAAATCAGCGCAGGATTTGTTATCTAAAGCAAAGGACCTTAGTTCTGGTGATGATGAAAAAGAGATGGTCGATAATCTTATTGAAGCTATTGATATGATGGAGGGTAATTAACCTCTGGTTTTAAGATAGTTAAAAACTAATTTTTCTGCACATTTTTGACCATCCATTGCCGCTGAAAGTATACCCCCCGCATAGCCTGCTCCTTCCCCACAGGGATATAATCGCCTAATGGTTAAATGTTCACAGGACTCCTTATCTCTGGGTATTCTTACCGGTGATGAAGTCCGGCTTTCTGTACCTACTATTTGAGCTTCGTTGGTGTAGTAGCCTTTCATTTTTTTGCCGAACCCTCTCAAACCATCTCTTAACCTCGAAGCCATTTCTTCAGGCAATAGTTGGTTCAGATCTACCGAACTTAGGCCGGGCTGATACGATGTATCAGTCAGCGTGCTTGATGGTCTCATTTTAACGAAGTCGATCAACCTTTGTGCTGGTGCAGCCTGTGTTCCTCCTGCCATGGAACAAGCACGCTGTTCGAGTTCTTTTTGGAACTCGAGCCCGGCCAGCGGACCGTGTTGCTTATAGGCTTCAAGATCCTCTAGTTCAATCGCTGTTACAACGCCTGAGTTGGCATACTTAGAATCTCTTCTGGAGGGGCTCATCCCATTCATGACCACCTCTCCGGGTGCGGTGGCCGCTGGAACAATAAACCCTCCAGGACACATACAAAAGGAAAACACGCCTCGTTCGCGACCTTCAACATAGGTTTGACGAACCATCGAATAAGAAGCTGCCGGTAAATAGGCCCCTCGATCATCACAATGGTATTGAATTTTATCAATTAGCTGTTGTGGATGTTCTACCCGCACTCCTATGGCAAAGGGTTTAGCCTCAATCAAAATCTCTTTTGCATGAAGCAAATGAAAGATATCTCTGGCCGAATGACCAGTAGCCAAAATTACACCAGCAGCTAAAATCTTCTCTCCATTTTCCAACACTACTCCTTTCATTTCATCTTTCTCAAGAATGAAATCAGTAACCTTGGTATCGAATAATATCTCCCCTCCGACTCTGAGAATACTCTCACGCATGGCCTCAACAACTTTAGGCAGCTTGTTGGTACCAATATGAGGGTGGGCATCTACTAATATCTCTTCTGTGGCCCCATGGGCAACAAACATCTCCAAACTCTTCTGAATATCCCCACGCTTTTTGGAACGTGTATATAGCTTACCATCAGAATAAGTACCTGCTCCACCCTCTCCAAAACAATAGTTGGATTCAGGATTGACGATGTGCTCTTTATTGATAGCGGCAATATCTCTCCTTCGTTTTTTTACATCGCTGCCTCTTTCAATAATAATAGGCCTCACTCCTAACTCAATCAGTCGCAAAGCGGCAAACATACCGGCTGGTCCGCAACCAACAACAATGACCGGATCGGCACCGGAAACATCGGCATAGTCCTTAGAATATGAGATCAGAGGTGGTAATCCTTCTTTGGAATATACCTCAGCTTCAATGTTGATTTTCACATTTTGAGTCCGCGCATCGATAGATCGTTTCAAAGCACGTACTTCAGCAGCCGGGTCTTGGATATGGGCCCTTTTTAGAATTGTCTCCTTAAATAATTCAGGATTATAGGCCTCTTCGGGTCTTAGGGTAGTTTGTATGGTCTTTTTCATGGTGTAGGGTTTCTATCCCTAAATTTGTTTCAAGTTTGGAAGTTTAATGTTTCAAGTTCGAACTTTAAACGTGGAACATTAAACAAGGGCCTTCAGGCCCCAAAAACATTTGTCTTCACCCAGGATTTACCCCATTCGTTCCTTTCTTTTTCCGTCCATAAATCGGGGAAGAATACGATTTTCTGGAATCGGGGTGGTAAGTATTTCTGCCAATTGGTGCCTCCAGTGGCCTTAATATCTTCAGGGTCCTTTTGTAAATAGCGTACTGCCGACTTATAATGAGCCAATGGCCACTCCACATTCGCCATAATATCCAGCCTCTTCAGTTGAGCTTTTAACTCCTCCGCTTTGTCATCCTCAGTATAGAATTTTGAGAACAGCCTGGCAAAGTTGGTCTCCCTTGTTTTCTCCGCAAGCTTTAGAAATTCCTCAGAGTACTTCTCTTCGAACTGTTTTAGCGTCAATGTTTTTTTACCTGTGGCAAGCTCTGTGGCTCCTGTGAGCCAATAGATGCTCTCATACATATCGGCTACGGATGCATTTTCATCAAAATCGGCTCTCTTGTCCAGGTTGACGAGGTTAATCAAGTCTGTCGATCCAATTTCAATTAGCCTATACTGTGCCGATTGAAAGCCTGAAGATGGCAACAATGACATTCTAAATTTGAGGAATTGTTCTCTCTCCATCCCATCAGTCATGATGTTAAAGGAATGGCAAAGGTTCTCAAAATAGTTGTTTACACGTTTCACTCTGGCAATAAAAAAATCTATATCTGGATGCTTATGTTCATGTATTTGCTCCATTTCCCAGCGAGCCATCTTGAAATACAACTCTGTAATCTGATGGTACATGATAAAAATCATCTCATCCGGGAAGTTGGTTTTTGGCTGCTGAAGGGCCAGCAAAGAATCCAAATTGATATAATCCCAGTAATTTAAAAAGTCTGCATGCAGCAAACCATCCAGGTAAGAAGACATATCTTGCCCCATGGCTTTGTACTTCTCCTCGAGCTGCTGAATTCTCTCTAATATATCTTGGTCGATTTCGGACTTGTTCATAGGTTTGCAGAGTCTAAAAAGTGGGGACAAAATTGGCCACTTTTGATTCAGAAAACAAATACTTATGAGCACCGACATTTCTTCCGATATTCAAAAATCATCCAAGCAAGATCTTTTCGAACATCCCGATTTTTATGGCATGGATGATTTGCTCACTGAAGAGCATATCATGGTACGTGGAGCGGTACGTGATTTCGTCAAGAAAGAAATCTCTCCTTACATCGAAGATTGGTGTCAGCGGGCTCATTTCCCCTATGAGATCGTTAAGAAGTTTGGTGATATCGGAGCTTTTGGTCCTCAGTTGCCTGCCGAGTATGGTTGTGGTGGCATGGACTATATCGCCTATGGACTGATTATGCAGGAAATTGAGCGTGGTGACTCTGGCATGCGCTCTACGGCTTCTGTGCAAGGCTCATTGGTCATGTATCCTATTTATAAGTTTGGCAATGAAGAGCAACGCAAGAAGTATCTGCCCAAACTGGCTTCTGGTGAATGGCTTGGCTGCTTTGGCCTGACAGAACCAGATCATGGTTCCAACCCATCCGGCATGACTACCAACTTTAAGGATATGGGTGATCACTATCTTTTGAATGGTGCCAAAATGTGGATCTCCAACTCACCCCATGCGGATGTAGCCGTAGTCTGGGCTAAAAATGAAGAGGGAAGAATTCATGGACTAATTGTTGAAAAGGGTATGGAAGGCTTTTCAGCCCCTGAAACTCATGGCAAATGGTCACTCAGAGCCAGCGCCACAGGAGAGCTTGTCTTTGACAATGTCAAAGTCCCCAAACAAAATCTATTGCCTAATAAAAGTGGATTAGGTGCTCCAATGATGTGCCTGGACTCTGCCCGTTATGGCATTGCCTGGGGAGCTATTGGTGCGGCTATGGACTGTTACGAATCTGCCAGAAGATATTGTGCTGAACGAATCCAGTTTGACAAGCCCATCGGTTCTTTCCAGTTACAGCAAAAGAAACTGGCGGAAATGCTTACCGAGATCACCAAGGCGCAATTATTGAACCTCCGCCTGGGACAGCTCTTTAATGAAGGCAAAGCCACTACTCCTCAAATCTCAATGGCCAAGCGTAATGCGGTTGAAGTAGCTTTAAATATTGCCCGTGAGGCACGGCAAATGCATGGTGGCATGGGCATTACTGGCGAATATTCCATGATGCGCCATATGGCTAATCTCGAATCTGTGTTAACTTATGAAGGAACACACGATATCCACCTGCTGATATTGGGTGCTGAGATAACCGGGATTCCGGCTTTTAAATAAAATTTCGGTACTTCCACCCCGTAGATTTGTCGACTTTTTGAAAGTCGGCAAATCTAGCCCTCGCATAGCTATGTGAAATGCTAGACATTTGTATCCTTAGCTATTTAATTCGTTCTTATTACACCATCAAAAATTCCAGGTGGTGCAAACGCCCATTTTGAATAACAATTGAAAGAAAACTACTATGTCGAGTTCAAAAACCTGTTCAAAATGCCACCAAAAAATGGAAGAAGGTTTTGTCGCTGATTTCACCCATGGGCGTGAGCAGCTAACCACCACTACATGGATTGAGGGCTCAGCAGAACCTAGTATTTGGAAAGGCCTTAAAACGAGAGGTAGATCTAGTTTTCCTGTTGAAACCTACAGATGCACATCATGTGGTTACCTGGAATCATATGCAAAAGGGTAATGTACATTAAAGGGTTGTATAATCTACTGAGACTCGGGCACTAAGGGGTGGGCACCTTATGAGAGCCCTTTGTTAGGACACGAACAGCGGCTTCAAATATACTTTAACCCTATATTCGTAATCGTTTCATTCAGAATTGGAAACCGAAATCCATATCGTACCTCAACTGCCCAATCCTATTCGTCTTCAGGAATATGGTGTAGGTATTTTCGAGGCAGCACTCACGAAGTCGGCATTAAAGAAGGCTATAAAGAAGCATTATGTTACAGTTAATGACACAATCGCTACTACCGCAACCATGATCAATGGTGGCGACTCCATTAGGCTCTCCATCCAGAAAGCAAACCCAAAGAAGAAATTGGTTTTCCCCTTAAAGGTATTATTTGAAGATGATCACCTGGCAGCCATTCACAAACCTGCCGGTATTCTAGTAAGTGGGAATAGCTTTAAGACGATTGCGAATGCCTTGTCACAAAATATCAAACGTAGTTCTCTTCTTCCCTATGCCTCTACACCCCAACCTGTTCACAGGTTAGATTACGCTACCACAGGTATTCTGTTGGTCGGAAAAACCCCGGATAGTATACGTGCTTTAAACCAATTGTTTGAAAACAAATCCGTTGAAAAAACCTACTACGCTGTAACAATTGGGAAAATGAAAGATCATGGGATCATTAATTCAGCCATCGATGGTAAACCATCTCAATCGAATTACACCCTAAAACAATCCGTTCCTTCAGAGAGGTTCGGTCAGCTCAATCTGGTGGAATTAAAGCCCAAAACGGGAAGGCGACACCAACTACGGAAACATCTTTCAGAAATTGGGAATCCAATTTTGGGTGATCCAACCTACGGAATTGAGGGTTTAATTTTGAAAGGCAAGGGATTGTACTTGCATGCCTATACGATACGGTTCATCCACCCATTTACAATGGAAACCGTCTACTTAAATGATGAACTTCCTGAGAGGTTTATGAAAATATTTCAAGGAGCTCAATCTGCCTAATTTCCTTTACGGATTTTTCAAGGTTATCCGCTAATGAATGTCAACCGAGGACGAAATTTTAAAGCTGTCTTTCCTGATCTACTCCTTTGTTGAAAGAATAGATCGATTTGATTAATTATTGGCTGCTCGCTAGTGACAACACCAATAAAGGCAAAAAATTTGGAGTTTGATTAATCCCAATTTGCTTGAGGAATTCTGATTCTAAGAAAATCCGTTTCTATTTTCATTAATGAAAAATCACTATATTGATTATAGTTTACTCTAAAAATTAAATAAATAATCAATATTTAACCATAAATATCATGGCGGTAAAACACACACCAACCAAAGAAGTACACCGAGGAACCAAGGGAGGAACAACGGGTTGTGGATTCGACACAAGGGTTAATGCAACACATTGGGTTAATTCAAATGAAAAAACAACTTGCTCAAAGAATGGATGTAAAAACTAAAAACTCAAGTTAAAAGATCATAACAGTATCAGCCAAGCTTAACTCGTTCTGACTAGTACTTTATCACTAACATCAATACGATTCAGTCGATTTGCAAATAAGCCCTATGTATAACCTAGGGCTACTATTTGTAAGTTACTTCGACCCTTAAATAGCCGATCAAGCATACTTAAATGGAGGAAAGGTTCTTCTACTCAAAATATAAACCAAAACAAGACAATGTAATAGAAAGTGTCAAAGCACATGTGGTTGGTGGATTTGTGTCGGAATCCATTAATGATGTGATACACTTAATAGAATCAAAACATACTAACCCAGATTTATTTGGTGATGTTTTACGAGATATTGTCATTAACGGTATTAACTACAATATACAACATGTAGCCAACGACCAAGTTGAGTTTCAGCTCCTGAATAATTATCACGAGAATATAAAGGATTTCACATTAGAAAACTTAGATTTTGTAATACCCTTCTCCAAGTCTCTCTTTAAATACTCCATAGGTGAAATTGATGGGGATGAAATGATTTCTGACACATTGAGTAGTGCGGTCATTTCTTCAATGTCCACTTTGGGGGCTAGCGCATTTGGGTTCATGTCGAATTCCATTGGTTTTGGTGCCACAATTGGAACAGCCTTTGGCCCATTAGGAACTGTCATAGGAAGTGTTTTAGGAGGATTGTGTGGTAATGCCATAGTTGGCAGCGCAAAGCAAGAAGGAATCGACCGATTCAAAAGTGATTTAGCTAAGGTAAACGGTGAATATAGTAACCAGATAACCATTTACAAATATCTAGATAGTATTGGCTCAATGTCTGAATATCAATTTTCAATGAAACATCTCATCCCTTGTTATGGAGCTATTGGATCGTTTTCAGAGTATGGTGCAAAAAAGCAAATACTAAATGAACTCAAATCTAGTTTAGAAAACCCCGATTTAATTAATGATTCCAATTATCATACGTTCGCAGAGGAAATAGATAATCAATTTACTGCATCAATTGAACAAATACGAAAAGACATTTCCGTTTCACGTCATCTTTATTATGATGGTGCCGAAGAATACATGGCCCAGTTTGCTGAAGAGGTTAAACAACACATGTTTTCTAGAACCAACATATCCAATCTTAGTAAAGACAATTTTATAGGACAAGTATATAAATATCAAGAGGCTTTTTCATCGATTGAAAATAGAAGTTTGCGGATCAAGGATTTTAGAAATGATATAGCATCAATTAGACAGGAGATTGATCTTTTCGGTCCCTCAGCAAATCAAAGCTACTATTTGGACATACTTGACAAAATGTCCGATGGTGTATTTGATGGAACCATCTTATTGCCGATTAAACAAGCCCAACAGTTTTTCTCATAGACTTATACATCATGCTGACCAAATTGGTACATCAACACTTAAACAAAAGGTTAGCTGAAAAGCGCGTAGAAATTGAGGAACTAATTGAAAATTATGATAAGATAATCCTGAATTCAAATAAGAAACTCAAGAAATATTATAATAAGAAAAGAGACATCCTACACGAACAAATCAAATATCTAAGAAAGGAAACTAAACAATACACTAAAGTTATTGATACCATCATTCATATCACCAATCTCGTAGGCAATCAGTATTTAGAGGTCATTGACTGTTTGGTAGATTGTTACAATGAAAAATTAAGACAACAACTCCTATACAACCATAAAATGGTTCTCAGGGCATCTCGAACTCTGATAAATGATGAAGTAAAACAAATTAATGAGCTAACAGTTTTATATAAATCTCAGTCCGATTATCACATGAGAATTCATTGTCTCAATAATCTGACAGAATTTAAAAAATTGAACATAGGAACATACAAAGCTCTCGAGGCGCATGTCACAAAATCAACTTATGGAAGTTATGGCCTCATAGATTCATTTGAAAAGAAGAGCTACAAAAAAGTTTTAGTACGTCTCAAGAATGATCAGAACTTTCAAAAACTTAAAGAGCTTGACCAAAGAAAAAAGAGGCTAAAAGATCAAAATAAAAAGTTCTACAGTGAGCAAATACTTTGTGCTAATAGCCTTGAATCGCAAAAACAAATTACACAAAGACTAAATGCCGATTACATTATTAAAGGCCGTAAATATTATACCCTATTCAATGCATATAATGTGTTCAATACAAATACAAGTGAGCTTTTCGAAGATTTAAACGACAGAATTTCCAGTCTTGAAAAATTAATGATAGGTATCAAAATGAAACGATCTAACCTTGAAGAAAAGAGGAAATATTTGAAAGAAAAGAAAGATCAAGTACATCAAGAAAAAACACCTCTCGAAGATAAAAAGAACATACTACGTAAGCTTAAAGATGATTGTTATAAATATCATGATTATTCGAAATTGGATTACTACAAAAAAGAAATAATTAGAAATAACGAAGAAATCAAAAATATTAAATCTGAATTGTCAAGGTCATTCAAAAAGATTCAAGAGATAAGAGAATTTGAACATGAACTAGATGGCCAGTACAAGAACTACAATGCTCAATTTCATGAACTCAAACGTGAAAAACGTCATCTCTTAAACTTACTCAAAAATGGATTGAGGGATTTTCACCCAAGCAATATTGACCATCTTTTTTCAGAAACATTAAAACCTGAAATCAATAATATAGAGGATTTTAAAGCTCCGAAGATGAAGAAACTCAAACATTGCTAAACCATATATTCCTTTATAGTATGATACCAATAAGCATATTTAGAAAAGAAAAAATCAAAACCCTTCATCTGGCATTTATTGAATGTGTCAAATCTGGTTTCATTTATCCTGATGTCATTGAAGATATTTTCCAAATTATCCATAAAGACCGTTTAGTGCTTACCCTATCCGATTTAATCGAATATTCAATTGTTGAGTTAGATGATATTTTTGGAGGTTTAAAGCTTACTAAGGATTACTATTTACTTCACAACAACTTTTCAGAGATATTAGCAATACGCAATACGGATAAAACTTTGGCTGACAAAAATACTGACCTCTATAAATTGTTGCTCGAATTAGATATGGATCACCCCAATTTCATTGGTGAAATAATTAACCTAAAAAAATGAGTCCTGGTACATACTTAGAATATTTAGAATTGTGGATTAAGTTCCTTAATGAACTTATTAATAAGGACGATATTGAAGATGGCTCTAAAAGAAAATATGAAAAACAACGAGATGTAGTATCTGATGCTCGACATGCCGCCCCTTTAAACATTGAGCTGTTTAATCTTTTTTCAGATGTGTATAATGGGGTAGCTCATTTGAATTCATCCTTGAATTCAAATAATGATCTTGATATATCTAAACCTCAACAATATTTCATAGACTATTTTAATACTAACCCTAATGGTAGTAGTACGGAAGCAATTGACAAGGCGCTAACTAGTAAAAATTTATTTCTTGTTCAAGGACCTCCTGGAACAGGTAAGACCTCTGTAATTGCAGAAATAACAGCACAATTTATTAAGAACAACCCATCTTCAAGAGTTGCCATCGCATCCGAAACACACATTGCAGTGGATAATGCTCTGGAAAGAATCATAGATATCATTGAAGATGAACATTTAAAAATTTTAAGGTATCCGAAATTTAAATATGCTCAATCGAACTTTAATGAACATGAGTTCAAGACATATGTTCAAGAATATGAAGCTCATTTAACAAAAAACTATAAGATCATTTCGAAGGAAATATTTGCATTACTTGAATTAGAAGAATTATCAGTTGACTTTCAAAATGAAACTGATGATCATCGATTGAGTGGGAAATGGATTCACAAATTGATACTAGAAAAAGTGTCTATCGTAGGTATCACATGTAACCAGATGAGTCGTTTTCGTCTGGAATTAGGCGATAAACCATGGGATCTAGTAATTATTGATGAGGTATCAAAAGCAACTCTGCCTGAAATATTTCTAGCAGCTCAAAATGCAAAGAAAATTATTTTGGTAGGTGATCCAAAACAACTACCTCCGGTGTTTTGCAGAGAAGAAATCGAAGTTGCTGAAGCCTTGAACTTAGATGCTGATATACTAAAAAATGACAGCTTAGTTGATCGACTATATGAGTCATGCCCTGAAAACATGAAGGCATTTCTAAATACTCAATATAGAATGACAGATGAAATAGGAACTTTGGTGTCAGAACAATTTTATCCCGGAGAGGGCTTAACAAATGGAAGAAATGAAAGTAAAACGGACTCACTGCAGTGGTTAGATTATACTCCGAAAACACTAGTTGGACAAAAACCTATTTCTCAAGGTGGTAAACTTCGAAACATTGAAGAAGCATCTTTAATAGTAGATGAGTTAAAAAAAATAAAAATCAAATTTTCATCCGATATTTCGATAGCAATTATCACACCTTATAAAGATCAGAAAAAGCACCTAATTTCCGTTTTGAAAGAATCCTACTTTAAAAACATTGAAATTGACACGGTTGACGCCTTTCAAGGCAGACAAGCCAAAATTGTATTTTTTTCAGTGTCCAGAAACTGCGGTTCAACTCGGTTTTTTTCCGACCCAAGAAGATTAAATGTCGCGTTGTCTAGATCAATAGACCATTTCTACTTAGTTGGATCTTATGACTACCTAAAAAAAATTCAATTTTTCAGAAGCCTAAAAGTTGCTTGCAGTTTATAAAAGATCGTTGATGACAAAACCAACTAGGGCAAAAATCCATGTATTCTGTTGAAACCCATAGATGCACATCGTGCTGATATCAGGAATCATATGCTAACGGATAATGTACATTAAAGACCCTTCAAATTTATCAAGGCTTGGTGTTAAGGTTATAAGGCTTTCGAGCTTTTAAATGAGACCAAGGTTCTTATTCCAGCCTTAAGGCTTCCACAGGATTACTCTTGGCAGCCCTTAGCGCAATTAGACTCACCGTGAGCCACGATATTAATAAGGTACTAACCGTTACAACGGCTAAATGCCATACTTCGATCTTAATATGGTAGGCGAACGTTTCCAGCCACTGCTGCATGACCAAATAAGCTATTGGTGTTGTAATCAATGAGGCGATTAACGGCATAATCAAAGCCCTGCCTGAAAATCGGATTAGGGTTTGGCTAAGCGTAGCACCAAGTACCTTCCTTATTCCAATCTCTTTAACTCCCCGTTCGGCATTTATTGAGGTGATTCCGAAAAGTCCAAGACAAGAAATTAATATTGTAATGATTCCAAAATTTCTGGATAGGTCGTTGATGACCAGTTCGCTTCGATAAAGATTGCTGTAGGAATCTTCCAAAAAATCGTAGTCAAACACCTGACCCGGCATGATTTCCAAATAAACCTGCTCCATAACTTCCAAGGCACGTTTCGTTTGTCCGGCTGCTGTTTTAACCATAATATTGTTAGTGAAATTCGTGCGATTCGCCAAGACCAACGGGTCAATCGCTTCGTGCATCGAATTCAAGTGAAAATCTTTCACCACACCGATGATTTTACCAGAGATACCAAAGACCTGAAAGTTCTTACCAATGGGGTTTTCGATTCCCATTGCTCTGATGGCCGCTTCATTCAATATGAAGTTTGTAGTATCCCCAATCACTTCTCGTGAAAAATTTCTTCCATCAACTAAACTTAAATCCATGGCTGGCACAAAATCGGGTGAACTAAAAAAGACCTTGAATGTGACATCATCATCCAATGTATTTTTTCCTTCCCAATCTGAACCGTTGGTATCATTGGTGATGTTTATAGGGTGTTGTCCAATAGCTACAACATGCTCAATACTTGGATCGGTTAATAGCTCAGAGCGATATTGCTCGTAGTGCCGTTGGACCATATCGTTATGATTGTTCATCACCACCACATCTGTTCGATCAAGGTTTTGCTGATTATCAAATACAAATTCGAGCTGGCGATTAACAATTAGCATCGCAAAAATCAATATACCGGCTATTACAAACTGGAATACGACAAGTCCCTTGCTCACCAATCTTCCAAAACCACTTCCTTTCCTGTCCACCTTGCCTTTTAAGGCCGATAGGGTTTTGAAACTCATTAGTACAAGAGAAGGATAAATACCAGCAATTAAGGCAGTAAAAACTATCAGTGCGCCAAAAGAGATTATCAACTCTATTCCCAAATCCGTTAGCCCAATTGCTTTGCCGGTTAGCTCATTGAAATATGGTATGAAAAGTACTATGGCAATAATGGATAAAATTGCTCCGGCCAATACGGTAAGACTGGATTCTAACAAAAACTGGCGTAGTAGCCTGCCTCTTGAAGCACCAATCACTTTTCTTATGCCTACCTCCTTCGCTCTTCGAAACGATTCCGCCATTGAGAGATTCACATAATTGATGCAGGCAATAAAGATAACCAGTAAGGCCACGATCGCGAATAAACGAACGTACTCAATTCTTCCCCCAACTACTTTTCCCCCTTCATACTTATTATAGAGGTATGTATCGCCAAAAGGCTTCAAAAATGGTTCCCTTATCGCATTTTCATCATTTGCTTTAACTACTCCCTTAATCTTCGTATTCAGCATCTCCAGATCGGTGTTTGGGATCGTTTTTGCAAAAATCTTGACAGTGCCATTGCCCCAACTATTTGTCCAGGATCTGGTGCTCGTCCAATCTTCCATAGAAGCGAAATACTCGAATTGAAACTGGGTATTCCTAGGTGGGTCTGCAACCACAGCGCTCACAAGGGCTTCATATTTATTATCAATACGTACAGGCTCATCGACTACATCAGCACGTCCGAATAATTTCTTGGCCATGCTCTCAGTCAAGATTAGGTTATTAGCCGTTTCAAGAGAAGCAGTATTTAGACTACCATAAATAAGCTCAAAGTCAAATATTTCAAGAAACTCCTTGTCCGCGTAGATACCCATTGGCTTAAATCTATTTTCTCCTACAGCCAGTTGGAACTCCGGATCGACTTTGATCCGTGTCACTTTTTCAAATTCAGGGTATTCTTCTAAGGCCGCCTTCAGCTTAACCGGTTGAGAGGTTCCAGAACCGATCGTACCATTGCCATATGTTCCCGTCCAATAGACCGCATGGATTTGATCCATATCTTCATGAAATCGATCAAAAGATGTTTCGTCCAGAACCCATAAGGTGATCAGCATGCAAGTCGATAAGCCTATTGCAATGCCAACTATGTTAATGACTGTAAATCTTCTTCTTGAATAAAGGTTCCTGATCGTGTTTTTGAGGCTTTTTCGGATCATCAGCAGCTTAGGGTTATGTTAAAAAGATAGTACATGCAGTCTTTTAGACTGCATGTACTAGTTAGCACCTCGAATTTTCAGGATGGTTACACTCAAATTTGTGCTCCGATCAAAATGCCAAGGGTTTGTTGTAGGGTAAACCCCATCGAAGTTTATATAAGGTCGTCCAAACCAAGGTGATCATGAATGAAATTTTCAAGCTGTCCTTCTTGAGATACTTGCTACATTCGCTCCTGCCAATGAAGCGTGATAAAAAATCTCTTACCGAAGGCAGTATCCTTAAGGCACTAATTGCCCTCTCCTTCCCTATTATCGGGGCCAATCTGCTTCAAACGGGCTATCAATTGGTGGACGCCTTTTGGGTAGGCCGATTAGGGACCAATGCCGTGGCGGCTGTTTCGGTAAGTTATCCTGTCAACTTTTTGATGATTTCACTGAGTTCGGGCTTCGCCTTTGCTGGCACTATTCTAGTGGCACAATATGCTGGTGCTAAGAAGTTAAAAATGGTTAACCATGTTGCCATTCAATCTTTGATTATGGTGCTGCTTATGTCGGTGGTGTTGTCAGCAGTGGCATATATGCTTTCCCCACAAATATTACACTGGCTGGGCGTAGAACAGGAAATATTTGCAGAAGCCAACCTCTTTCAGAGAATCATTTTTGTAAGCCTGGTCTTCAACTTTAGCTTTATTATGTTTCAGTCCCTGCTAAGGGGAGTTGGCGAGGTACGTATCCCGCTCTACATCAACGCCCTGAGTTTGAGCTTGAACTTTCTGCTCGATCCTCTATTTATCTATGGCTGGGGGCCAATCCCGGCCTATGGTGTTGCCGGAGCCGCCTACTCTACGCTGGCCACCCTCTGCCTTTCTGCCATACTCGGCCTTTACGTTCTGTTCTATGGTAAAACAGATTTTAAGCTCACATTAAAAAAATTCAAATTTGACCTCCCTTTACTCAAAAGCGCCTTTAAGCTAGGTATGCCTTCGTCATTAGAGATTTCTGCCCGTGCCCTGGGCCTTACCCTTATGACAGGCATAGCTGCAAAATTTGGAACGGAGGTGTTAGCTGCCTATGGCGTTGGAGCACGACTAATAAGCTTTGTTGTCATTGTCGGACTTGGACTTCTTCGGGCCACCTCCACCCTTGTTGGTCAGAATATTGGGGCGCAAAAAATGCATCGAGCAGAACGTACCACAAACTACGCAGCCATTATTGCTTTCTGCTCAATGAGCTTAATTGGTATTGGCTTCTTTGTTTTTGCTGAACCCATCGTGCGCACCTTTTTAAATGGCAGTGATGAGGTGGTAGGCATGGGTGTTTCCTTTATACAAATCACAGCCCCTACTTTTGGCTTTATGGGCGCCCAACTCGCTATGATTGGTGCCTTTAGGGGCTCAGGTAATACCATGCAATCGATGCTGCTGACTATTATTGGTATTTGGGTAATTCAATTTCCTTTTGCCTGGATAGTATCCAGAATGGAGTCCATGAACTACCTGGGCATTTGGTGGTCATTCCCGGTTTCTTACGTACTTCCGGCTATCATCACCTTTATCTGGTTTAAAACAGGCGCATGGAAAAAGAAACGATTGGTTTGACTTAGCCTGAAAATCGCTTACCGCTTTTTACCTGTTGAAGACAAAACAAAGGCATGAAAGGTTGGATCAACCCTTGTGGTTCTCACATAATTACGTGAAAAAAGGATTAACATTGAGCCCTAAATCGTTGAGGCTTTAAAATTTTCTTTACTTCGCAACCTGCAATTATTGCTAAAAAGCACATGCGACACGCGACAATTGGATGAATACAATAAAATGGAAAAATCAATAAAGTGCTCGAAATGTAATAAAGGAATGACAAAAGGCTTCATTGCAGATTTCACTCATGGACGTGAACAATTGACAACCACTACTTGGATAGAAGGTTCGCCTGAGCCAAGTCTTTGGAGGGGTATTAAACTGAAAGGCAAATTGGATTACACGGTTGAAACTTATCGATGCACATCCTGTGGCTATCTTGAGTCCTA
Source organism: Roseivirga sp. (assembly GCA_029262895.1). Lineage (GTDB taxonomy): Bacteria > Bacteroidota > Bacteroidia > Cytophagales > Cyclobacteriaceae > Roseivirga. The sequence goes on along the minus strand of JAJCYM010000043.1, from coordinate 57,327 downwards.
CTCCAAAAATTGATTTCAAATATTTCCATACTAATTTGTTTTGACCAAACCAGTAGAGGAAAACATCTAATTCTTCGCAATTCAAAAGTTAGTCCGGCTATGCCTTCAGGCAGGCACCTCACAGGTGCCTTTTTCACATAGAATCAATTACTTTTAACCGTGAGTTCCCTGAGCCTGATTCATATCCTGATCATTAGCACTTCCATCCACGCTGTGATCTTCATTTGTCTTATCCTGACAAAACAGGAAAACAAGAAGGCCAATTATTTCCTGGCAGCGCTTATTTTCTCTTTAGCCTTTACCTTGTTTATATCACTTGTGCTTGACCAACATTGGTATGACCAGTATCCGGCATTGCACTGGTTGCCTTTCTCTCTTACCTATGCCATCGGTCCGGCTTTCTATTTCTATATAAAATTCCTGACCAATACTTCTCTGAAATTTGAAAGGAAATTACTCTGGCATTTCGCTCCGATTCTCTTGAATTACCTGCATAGTATCTACCATTTGATTTTGGGCAGAGGCATCCCCTATCCCAAACTGCACAATTTCACAGAAGCCCTGGAGATTTATGCAATAATACCCATTGCCATCTACACCTGGTTCGCACTAAAACTGATTACCAAATACAGACGAGAAATTGTTCAGCAACTGTCTATGGTAGACAACATAACCTTGAAATGGATAAAGCAGATACAATGGGTGATCGCCATTTCATTTTTACCATCTCTGGTCTTTGTTATTGTCGATTACGAAATATTGATTGATTTCAGTAAAGAGTTTTCTGACGGTCGGCTCTTTAGCAACGATACGCTGCTGCACTTTGCTTCTGTAGTCTCCATTTATTGGGTAAGTATTGGTGGATTCAGGCAGGCACAAACTTATAATAACAAGGGTTTTGTAATCGATATTTCTCAATCCATTGCTATCCAGACAAATCCTGAAATTCATCAACCGATTGTGGAAAAGCTTAATAAGGCGATGGCCGAACACCAGCTTTACTTAGACCCGACTTTGAACCTGAAGCAATTGGAAGAGCGTCTTGATATAGACGCCCGCTCCATCTCTGTTGCCATCAATAAAGGCTTAGGACAGAATTTCTATGCCTATGTGAATGACTTTCGCATTGAAGAGGTCAAGCAACGCATCGTTTCTGATCAGTATAAGCATCTCAGTATCCTCGGCATTGCACTCGACTCCGGATTCAACTCTAAAGCCACTTTCAATCGTATTTTCAAGGAACAAACCGGCCTTTCCCCTAAGGAATTTAAGGCCCGGGCTTCTGAGAATTAGAGGTCTCACTGCGTTTAGTGAGACGAAAGTGACTTAAATCCAACGCTCCTTTGGGTCAAAAAAGTCATGCAACTCAAAACAACAACTTTAGCGAGTCTTATCATTCTGCTGAGCTTTCTTACTTCATTGTCCGAGGCCCAGATTCAGGATCGAGAGCCTTGGTCTAGGGAATCCATGAAATCACAAATAGATTATTTACTCGATTCGGAAATGTCAAACAATGGTATTCCGGGATTGGCTTATGTCATAGTAAAGGCAGATAGCATTTTCCTGATGGGCAGTGCCGGCTTTGCTGATTTGGAGGCCAAGCAGCAGGTAAACCCACAGACTACTCAGTTTTTAATGGGGTCAAACGCCAAGCCAATCACCGCCACGGCTGTGATGCAACTGGTCGAAGGCGGGAAACTGGATTTAGACACTGATGTAAACCAATACCTAAAGTCATTTCAAGTTCCCTTCAAGGTAACCTTAAGACAATTGCTGACGCATACCAGTGGTCTTGAAGATCAAAGCTTTAATCGGGTTCGAGCCAGTGCACAAGAGGCTTTATCTCTTAGGGATTATCTAAAGAAAAACATGCCAGCCCAGATTTTCAAGCCTGGAACTATTGGCGCGTACTCCAACCATGGGGTTGCTTTGGCCGGTCTTATTGTGGAGGAAGTGAGCGGAATAAGATTCGAAGATTACGCAGCCAAAAACATTTTCTCAATACTGGATATGGATGAGTCTTCCTTTTCTCTTGAGGACGGAACTCATTTGGCGAAAACCTACGCCAATAATAACTCACAATGGGTGAGTGAGCCATTTCAACATGTACAAACCGTACCAGCTTCCATGTTAATCAGTACAGTGGAAGATATGGGACACTTTATGATTGCGCATTTGAATAAGGGGCTTTACCAAAACAACAGTCTGCTAACTGAAGGAGCAATATCCTTAATGCACCAACAGAATTTCACGCACCACCCTGAAATGCCAGGCAGGGCACTTGGTTTTTTTGAAGCTGCAAACAATGGCAAAAAAGCCTTAATTCATGGCGGCACCAGACAAAACCATATCAGCTATTTACTCTTGGTTCCCGAAGAGCAACTCGGGATTTATGTGGCCTATAACGGTGGTTCAGGAGGTTTTCGAAATACATTTGCAAACCATGTCATGGACCTGTTGTATGCTGCCCCAACGGCCCAAAAACCAACCTTTAATACCCCCACTCAATCAATGACGGATTATGAAGGCACCTATTATACGAATAGGCGTAACGAAACATCAATCGAAAGACTGATCTATCAATTCAATATTGGACGGTCCAAGGCAGAGGTCAAAGCTGGTTCAGACGGAACCCTTTCCGCCTTTGGGGGCACATTTTATCTGCAATCAGAGGATCAATTCAATACAGCAACAGGTTCATTTCCAATCGCTTTTATTAGAGATGACAATGGCAAAGTCAAATACCTGGCTCTACCTGGAAGGTCTGACTCCTTCGAGAAATTTCCGTGGTATAAAAATGAGCAGATTCATGCGGCTGTTCTGGCAATAGCCTTGCTCACTTTCCTTGTAATCTCATTCAGGGGCTTATTTAGATTCATCAGGAAAAAGGCTAGCACTGCACTCGGAAAGCTTATTCAATGGCAATCGTTCGTTTACCTGCTTTTTCTATTGTCGTTTATCATCACCGTAGCCATGTTACAAAGAGCACTGGAATTCGCCACACCAACTATTTTCTACTTCACATTTACGCTGCCTTTAGTCAGTCTGCTAATGCTAGGTTTGGTTATAAAAAGTGCGTTGAGCAGCTGGAAATCAATAAATTCAAAAGCTAAGCCATGGTTGGTTCTGTATTTCGTTCTTATGGTGGTCTTTAATTGGGAGCTTTATTATTGGAATTTTCTTGGATACAACTTTTAACAAGTCAATGTATACCTCCTAATAATTTAGTGTGAATTTATGGATTGGCCTCATTGTCGATTTATTATCTTAGTCTTTTAAGATAAACCGCATATGAATCACAGCCGAATTTCAACTACTCTACTCCTGCTCTTCTCTTTGGTTATAATTTCTTGCTCAGGGAATAAAAACAAAGAGTCCGAAACCGAAACCTCAAGTGAATGGATAATCCTGTTTGACGGAGAGTCCCTTGACGGCTGGCAGATGTACGGTCCGGAACCTTTTACCGACCGGTGGAAGGTGGTGGATGGAGCAATCGCTTGTAATCAAGGTGCGGGGGAATCAAATACCGGTTTCAACCGCTCTATTATGACCAACCAGAAATTCGGCAATTTCGAATTCGAGATGGAGTATAAAATTGCCAAAGGTGGAAATAGCGGTTTGATGTACCACGTGGTGGAAACGGAAGAGTTCGGACATGACTACTCTACAGGACCAGAGTATCAAATTTTGGACGATGAATTCTCCAGAAGTGAAACAAAGCCGATCAAAATGGTAGCCTCTTCCTATGACATGTATGTGGCGTCAGAAACAAAAAAGCCAAAGCCCTATATGGAATGGAACAAAATCAGATTGATCTATAACAATGGCCATGTGGAACATTGGCTTAATGGTGAAAAGGTGCTTGAATTTCAGGAAGGTGATGAAGATTGGTTAGCTCGAAAGGCCAAAAGCAAATGGAGAAACAGCCCTGCCTGGGGAGCAAGTAAAGTCGGCCATATAAGCCTTCAGGATCATGGCGATGAAATCTATTTCAGGAATATTCGCGTTAGGGAAATAAAGTAAACCTACGTGCCGCTAATGGCATTAACTGCGAAAATAAATCTAAGCAAAGAACCGAGTCTTAGACTGAGTCTTACGGCACTTGTCTTTATGCTCCTCGCAGGCTCTGCCTTTCTTCTCGAACGATATTTCCGGCTCTCTAATCAGAGTTTCTCTTTTGATTATGGATTCGAAATTGGTCGCATGCTTATCAATTTCGGAGGTATGGCACTCTTGGCACCATTCATCTACCACACTATTGGGTTCTCTCAAAAATATTCCAGAGCCCTAATTCCAATATGGATTATTGGGTTTATCGGCTTTGTTGGACTTTATATAGTCTTAAACAAAATCGGCCTCTATCTTCTATCCGAAAACACCACCTCAATCCAGCTATTTGCGGGAGTAAAGAAGCTGATGATTAATTTCTTTCACCTCCTTGTTCTTTTTTATGTGTCAGTCGCATACGTGAGTTATCATGGCCTTAAGAAGAAAAAGAAGACTCAATCAATACTACCACACAGCCAATCATTTTTAGTCTCTGTCAATGGTATAAGTCGGCAGCTGCCAATTGAAAAAGTTGAATTCCTTAAAACCTTCGATCACTACCTTAAGCTATACGCTGAGGGGAAATTTTACCTGATTCGTGAATCACTTAAAAATGTTCTCAAAAAGCTTCCTGACAATTTTGTCCAAGTCCATCGAACCCATGTTGTGAACAAAGCATTTATTCAGAGCATTGTTAAAAAGGAAGGAAAACACTGGTTGATCATGAAAGATCAAACCCGGCTACGAATCAGTAACTCCTTTAAGAGAACGCTTCAAAACCAGCTCTCAAAAGACTAATTCACGAAATAAAATACCAACTCACGACATCTCGGGTTGGTGCCTCCTACTTATTGTTATTCTAGTGTTATGAAGCAACTCATAATCATAACCTTACTTTTAGCCACTTCAACTGTCTCAGGTCAAAACAGTCCCTTTTTCGGAAACCTTAAGAACGGTGAACATAGTGTTGGATTCAAAACTATTGGTATTCAGGACTCAAACAGAACATATACCCAGAAAGATCGACCTGTTTATATATCAGTCTGGTATCCCTCTGAAGAAACCAGTGAGTCCAGGGTTCGTTTTCAGGATTACCTCTATACAGATGCGCTCAAGTTGATCTTTGATAAGCCAGAGGAAATCGATAAAAAACAGGCATCAAAGAATTTTATTGATCGGGTAAAAATCCGAGGAGCACTTGAGGCAGAACTTTTTAAACTTACAGAAACCACAACCTCAGCATATATTGATTCCAAACCTGCTGAACAACCTTTTCCCTTGATCATCTCTACCCAGGGCGGTGGGCGTCCGGCTTATACCAATTTTATCCTTAACGAATATCTTGCTTCTCATGGGTTTATAGTTGCTTCGGTTGGTGATATCCGAGAAAAACCTAACCGAAGAGAGACCACGGCTATCGGGAATGCCAGAGCATTGTCTGAAGACCTATCGTTGATTCCACAAACTCTTCTTAAAGCAGGTTTTCAAGTTCGTGGTCATGGAGCAATTGCCTTTAGTCGAGCTGGGGAGGCGGTAATTCAAAATCAGGTCAAGGAACACCGTTTCCATGCTGCGGTTTTTCTTGACGCTCAACCGGATTCCTCACTACTAGCAGACATGGATGAAGATGCTCTTTTACAAATCGAAATTCCAGTTATGGCTTTTTTCAGCAATCACCAGAACAAAATGAATTACTCCAAAGCAACTCAAGACTCTGCAGCCTTTGAGTTTCTTCCAAAAAGTCAGGTCACTAAAATTCGGATGATGGAATCGAACCACGGTAATCTCACCTCGGCAGCAATGATTGGAGAATACATGGTCAAAAAATATGACCGTTGGCCGTTAATCGGTAATGCAAAGCTTGGCTATGAAACCGTATGTCGTTTGACTTTGGAGTTTCTGAACGAGAAAATCAAGGGCCGACAATCTTCAATTCTCAACAACCCAATTGAACAATTAAAACTGAAAAAGGAGTTCTTAGTGATTCATAAAGCCGGAAAAGAGTAGTTCTTTTTATAGTTTAGCCCGATCTATGGGCAAAAAATATTACTACCTAATCCATATTCAATACCTGGGCTATCGCTACCATGGCTGGGCGAAGCAACCCGAAATTAAAACGGTGCACCATATGATCGATCGCACCTTGAATTTTGTGCTTGGTGATGTAACATTTAAAACATTGGGGTCCAGTAGAACCGACAAGATGGTGTCTGCTAATGAATCTGCCTTTGAGTTGTTTATAGACAAAGAACTTAATATGGAATTTTTCCTTCGCGAGTTCAACCTCAATCTGCCTTTTGATATTAAAGCTTTGAGTATCGAAAGAGTAGATGAGAACTTTAATATTATTCAAGCACCCAAAGTCAAGGAGTATATTTATTTGTTCTGCTTTGGCGAAAAGCCTCATCCGTTTTGTGCTCCCCTACTCGCCTGGTTTCCCAAAACGCTTGATATAGAGTTGATGCAAAAAGCGGCTCAGCTATTTGAGGGCGAACATGACTTCAGAGCCTATTGCAAAAAGCCTTCAGAAAGCACAGAGACCATAAGGGAAATTCTCCGAAGTGAAATCCGGCCGAACGACAGTGTTCAAGCCAGTTTTTTTCCTTCCTCCACATTCGCATTTCATGTTCATGGCAAAGGTTTTATGAGAAATCAAATTCGAATAATGATTGCACAATTGGTTCGTTTGGGCATGGGAGAAGTCGATTTGGACTTTATTCAAAGGTCTTTAAACTCAGGATTTGAAGAGCATCTTTCTGAAGTTGCCCCAGCTTCAGGTTTACATCTGAATAGACTGGGGTTTAAGCAGACTCACTAGCTACCCCATTCATTTTGCCAAAGCTTCTTTTAACTCTCTTTATAACCCAATTTTCAATCTTCAAGAGCCACTTAGGCATCTTTTTGAGGTTTGTTCTGAAGGCCATGTAAAAGTGAAAGCTTGTAGGCAAAATAGCCGAGATGCCCATTATAATGCCAAAGTAAATATTCCGCAGGTTCTGGCCTGGGTTTTGAATGGCCTGTTCAAACCTCTGTCTGTAAACCTCTTGTCTGGCTGATAGCTCGGCCGAAAGAGCCGGGTCAACTTCTGTTAGCCGGATCAACCAACTCGAAAATGAAAACACAAATAGTACCCAAAAGGTGGCAACAACGGCTATAAAAATATCGATGGATAAATGGCTTACGAACTTTAATACCGACATGGCTTTTAACGCCCTTCGAATTATGTATAACGTGACAAAGAATGATAGGCTGTCAAAAACTGCTCCGAGTATTCCCACCGGAAACTGCACTTTGAAATAGTAAAAGAAAGAATATCTAATACTGTCAGGAAAAGCCGTTGCCGTAGCCCACCAATAGCAAAAGAGATTTATGGCTACAAAAAAGAGAAAGAGCCTTGGGAAAAACTTCTTAAAAGGTGGTCTGTTTTCATCATAGTATTGGAGGATATCGCCTAAAGATTTTTTCCACCTAAAAGAAAAGTCCATTCAATTTCTGTTAATGACCAAGTCCTATTGAACGCTAGCTATCAAATTCTGTTGTTAGACCAAATACCCAATACAAAGAATGATAATACCCACAACGGCCAATCGCGCCATTAACGGCCATACAAACTTAAGCCAGGTACCATAACTGACATTGACCATGCTCAGCGATGGCAATATCAGGCCGGCAGGGGTAATGAAAGTCATCAAACCGAACCCAAAGAGGTAAGCGTTTACAATTTCCTCGCTAGGCACTCCCACGATGTTGGCCAATGCTCCCATAATGGGCATACTGACCAAAGCCAGGCCTGATGATGATGAAATGAACAGAGTAAGAACAAAAAACACAAGCATCAAGATGGGTAAGAACAAGAGTCCTGAAGTACCACTCACCGCATCGGAGGCATAGTTCAATATTGTGCCTGAAATTTTACCATCACTCATGATAACAGTAATTCCTCTGGCAACACCAATAATAAATGCCACACCCAGCAAGTCTTTGGCACCATTGATAAAAGCTTTGACAAAAGCATCATCACCTACTCTTTGGATTACACCTAAAATAATAGCTCCAACCAGAAATAAGGCTGTCATTTCTTCGAACCACCAGTCTAGTGCAGACACTCCATAAATCATGACGACAAAGGTCAGTGCGAATAGGGTCAGAAGTAACTTGGTTTTGATGTTCAGACTTGTGACCGTGGTATCCACTTTGACAGAAGAAAATGGATTGGTAATGTTCTTACCGTGAAGCAATGATCGCTCTGGGTTGCGTTTGATTCGTTCGCCATACCTTACCACATAGGCTGTCGTGATGACCAACCCGACCACCAGCATTGCCAGGCGGCTGTAAAGCCCTACGGTCCAACTTACCCCTGCCGCATCCGAGGCTATTATGGTTCCAAAAGGGTTCATCACGCCTCCCATTATACCCAAAGAAGAAGCGCAGAAAATCGCTGCAACTGGAACAAGTAAATCATAACCCGCAGCTAAGAAGATTGGTACCAGAATTGGGTAAAAAGCAATAGTTTCTTCCTGCATCCCGAATGTTGTTCCGCCCAGGGCAATCAAGAACATCAGAATAATAATCAGCCACTTTTCCCTGCCCTTTAACTTTATGGCCAAATAACCAATTCCTTTATCAAAGGCTCCTGAAAGTGTGAAAACACCAATGAAACCACCAATAATCAGAACGAAAAGAATGATATCCATTGAATCATAAATTCCTTTGATAGGTGCATAAACAATAGCCCATATTCCTTGTGGTGAAGATTCTACTTTATTGTAAGTATCCGGCACCGACACAGGTCTTCTGATCTTGCCTTCCACAAACTTTGACAGCTCCATTTTTAATTGAAGACTATCTAAAACATCCTGACTTGTCCTTAGCGTAACTGACCTTTCGCTTCCGGCCAGAATAAATGTCTCGGTATCTGAATCATAGCTGAGCGTATCATAATTCCCTGCGGGCATCAGCCAAGTGGCTAAAGCACTAAGAATAATGATGATATACAGAACGGTAAAGGGGTTGGGGAATTTGAAGCGCTTCATAGGAAAAATTAATTCATCAAGATAACTAATTTGAATACATCTTGCTGAAGCTTTATTTTTATCTCTGACAATGAGAAATTCTGAAAATCTCGAAATCAAAAAATGCACAATAGCATCCCTTAACGAGTTGCAAAAAATCTCCGTGCAGACTTTTTCCGATTCATTCAGGCATCAAAACAACCCTGCTGACTTTGATGATTATTTGAACTTCGCTTTTTCCAAAAAGCAAATTCAAATTCAGTTAGCCAATCCGGCTTCACAGTTTTATTTCTGTTACCTGAATGAAGCGCTGTGCGGGTATCTGAAAATCAACTTCTCGGATGCTCAAACTGATATTTATGATCCTGAGAGTTTGGAGGTTCAGCGTATCTATGTGGATAAGAATTTGAAAGGTAAGGGCCTGGGAAAAGCACTCATGAACCATGCCTTTCAAATCGGAGAAATGCACCGCTTGAAATACATTTGGCTGGGCGTTTGGGACAAAAACCCAGAAGCCATTGCGTTTTACAAAAAACTAGGATTCGATCAATTCGATAAACACAGCTTCAAAATTGGTGAAGATTTACAGACCGACATTTTAATGAAGCTATCACTTTCATACCCTTAGTATTAAATATCCCTTTTATAAAAGCTAATAATCAATATCTTAGTGGCCTTAAAACCTGAAACTACCTATGACTATAGGCCTTTTGAAGGAGCCATCTGGAGAGAACAGAGTGGCTCTACTACCTGAAAGCGTTAAAACGTTTATCGATCTCAAAACTGAAGTACTGGTTGAACATGGAGCGGGCGCTACGGCTTATGCTGCGGATGAACTTTACACCGCATCTGGAGGCAAAGTTGCTTCACGAGCTGAGGTGCTCAATTGCGAAGTGATTGTTGGCATCAATCAACCTACTGATGAAGAAATTAACAACCTGAAGCCTGAACAAGTGCTGATATGTGTTTTTCAACCGCTTTCCAACCGCCCTCTGGTTGAGAAGTTTATGGAAAAGAATCTCACCACCTTCAGTATGGATAATATTCCGAGGACAACGCGAGCGCAAGCCATGGATGTACTTTCATCAATGGCAACAGCCTCTGGTTACAAAGCAGTTTTACTTGCCGCGTCACACTCGCCAAGGTTCTTCCCCATGTTTATGACTGCTGCGGGTAGCATTATCCCTTCCAAAGCACTGGTATTAGGTGCTGGAGTTGCTGGTCTTCAAGCCATTGCTACAGCCAAGAGATTGGGTGCGGTAGTCGAGGCATTTGATGTACGTGCTGCCGCTGAAGAAGAAGTGCTCAGCCTTGGTGCAAAATTTGTGAAAGTCGAAGGCGCTCAAGACGAAGCTTCTGCCGGTGGTTATGCCGTTGAACAGTCCGATGAGTATAAGGCCAAACAACGCGCCCTGGTTCAGGAACATGCTTCCAAAGCCAATATTATCATCACCACCGCTCAAATTCCTGGCAGGAAGGCACCTGTTTTGATTACAAAGGAAACGGTAGCTGCAATGCAACCTGGTTCCGTAATTGTGGATTTGGCTGCCTCTACTGGTGGCAATTGTGAACTCACAGAAAATGATAAGATCATAAATGTTCATGATGTCACCATTATTGGTGATTCCAACCTCGCCTCCACCCTTCCCATGGATGCAAGTAAAATGTTCGGCAAGAATGTGATCAACTTTATGAAACTGATCATTGATCCGGAAGGCAACTTGAATCTTAATTTTGAGGACGATATTGTTCAGAACACCTGCGTCACACATCACAAGGAAGTAATGAGTGAACGTGTAAAAAATATTCTTTTCCAAGCAGTAAATTCTTAAAACAGAATGGACCAAATACTAACCCTTTTCTATGAAAACAGGGAATTTATATTCCTGATCATAGTCTCTATCTTCTTAGGTATCGAAGTGATTTCTAATGTTCCAGCCGTTTTGCATACACCCCTAATGTCTGGTGCTAATGCCATTCATGGTGTTGTAATCATCGGTTCTATCATCATCATGTTAGAAGCAGATCCAACCAATTACTTTGCCCTCATTCTGGGATTCCTGGCCGTGGTGCTAGGAACACTTAATGTGGTTGGCGGGTTTGTGGTGACCAACCGAATGTTGGAGATGTTCAAAAAGAAGGATAAAAAATAAGCGATCATGACAGGAATATTAGGAAATAGCATTCTCGAAATCTGTTATATCGCAGCTTCGATTACGTTTATACTAGGGCTTAAAATGCTGAGTAGCCCGGACAAGGCAAGGAAAGGCAACTTGTATGCCGCCTACGGAATGGGTCTGGCCATTGTGGCCACTATTCTGTTCAAAGAAGAGTTCTCTTCTGAAAAGACATTGAATTACGTATTGATCTTTGCCGGTCTTTTGGTGGGTACAGTAGTCGGTACCAGAATGGCCCTCAAGGTAAAGATGACCGCCATGCCACAGATGGTTTCCTTCTTCAATGGAATGGGAGGCGCTTGTGCGGCAGTAATCTCTTTGGTTGAATTTGACCATGTAATGCACACTGGTGAGTTCGACCTCGGGTTAATGATTGTAATTATCCTCGGGTTGATTATTGGTTCTGTTTCGTTCGCTGGATCAATCATTGCCTACGGTAAGCTTGAAGGTAAAATCGGAGACAAAGCCTTTCCAGGAAGTCAGATTATCAATATCCTGCTTTTGATTGCCATCGTAGGGCTCGGTGGATATTTGGCTTCTATGAGCGTCCCAAGCAGTACACTTTTGTATGCAGTTCTGGGCATTTCTTTACTCTATGGTGTCCTCTTTGTAATGCCAATCGGTGGTGCGGATATGCCTGTTGTGATTTCACTCTTGAATAGCTTCACAGGTGTTGCTGCAGCCTTTGGAGGCTTTATTTATGGAAACCAAGCCATGCTGACTGGTGGTATTCTCGTGGGTTCTGCCGGAACCATCTTGACTGTGCTTATGTGCACAGCCATGAATCGATCATTGGCTAATGTAATCATCGGCTCATTTGGTGGTGGTGGGGCTGCCGCTGCGGCTGGTGGAGAGCAGGGAACTGTAAAGGAAATCACTGCAACAGATGCCGCTATTCTATTGGCCTATGCCAGTAAGGTATCAGTTGTACCCGGTTACGGCCTGGCAGTGGCACAAGCACAACACACAGTACATAGCCTTGAAAAAGCACTAGACGACAAAGGAGTTGAGTTTACTTATGCCATCCACCCTGTGGCTGGTAGAATGCCCGGCCATATGAATGTCCTGCTCGCTGAAGCTGATGTCCCCTATCCAAAACTTTTGGAAATGGAAGACGCTAACGATCAAATGGCGAACACTGATGTGGTTTTGGTAATTGGAGCGAATGACGTAGTAAACCCTGCGGCTGAAAACGATCCTTCGAGTCCGATTTATGGTATGCCTATTATTCAAGTTCTTGATGCAAAGAATGTGATCGTGATGAAACGAAGTATGGGTAAAGGCTATGCTGGCATTGAAAACGAGCTTTTCTTCCATGATAAAAACCGTATGCTTTTTGGCGATGCAAAAGATTCATTAGAAAAACTTATTGCCGAGGTTAAGAGTCTATAGGGTTTTATGAGATAGACTTTAAACCTGGTAAGTATTAGAATATGGTAAGAAAAATATTCAGTCTCCTAATTCTCTTGCTGCTTACCATACCCACAGCAATTGCACAAACTGACGATTGGGAAGTTTACGAGACCAGCAATTACCGCATCGAGTATCCACCTAATTGGGAATTGGATACAACAGGTATCATGCATACCAGTTTCATTATTCTATCTGAGCCGGAACCAAACGACAGATTCCAAGAAAATGTGAACCTGCTGATACAAGATGTTTCAGGTAAGAGTCTTGATTTGGATGGCTTTGTAGAACTTACCGAACAACAAGTCAGAAATACGCTCCCAGGCAGTACGTTGATTGAAAGCGAGCGAGTGAGACAGAGTGGGCTGCTCTCACAAAGGCTTACTTATATTGGAAATATGAACGGCTCAACAATGAAAGTCACACAGTATTGTTGGGTCATAACCGGTAAGGCATATATCCTAACCTACACCGCCCAACGGGCCAATTATGAGGATTATATTGACATTGCTGAAAAGATAATGGCCACATTTGTATTCAACGACTTTTAAGTTTTGGACGGAACCAGAAGATCAGATATCATACAGGGAATCGAGGTAAATATTGTTTTGAAGCAAGATCAGCGTAGTGGTAAACTTACCCATGGTTTTGTCAAAGACATTCTCACCAAATCTTCTTCTCACACACATGGCATTAAAGTCCGGCTGGAAGATGGGCAGGTTGGTAGAGTTAAGGAGGTTCTTTAACCATGCTTGAAATCCTCTATCAAGATGAATGCTTAGTGGCCATTAATAAACCTCATGGATTACTGGTTCACCGATCCCCCATTGCCAATGATGTAACTGAATTTGCCCTGCAAAAGTTAAGGGACCAGCTTGGCCAATCTGTCTATCCAGTTCACCGTCTTGATCGTAAGACTTCAGGTGTCCTGCTTTTCGGCCTTGATGAAGACAGTCACCGAAAAATGCAACAGGCCTTTGCAGAGGGTGAGGTATCCAAGACTTACTGGGCCATCGTCAGAGGTTATACAGAACCTAATGCTGAAATTGATTATCCCTTAACTAATGACAAAGGCAAAGTTCAAAACGCAGTTACCAACTTTAAAACAATTGCTCAAGCCGAACTAAAGGTTCCTTTCGGAAAGCATGAGACCTCTCGTTATTCATGGGTTGAGGCCTATCCCAAAACCGGTCGTATGCACCAATTGAGAAAACACTTTGCCCATATTCTTCATCCGATAATTGGAGACAGGCCTCATGGCTGCAATAAACAAAATCGGCTTTTTAAGGAGAGATGGGATATGCGCACCATGTTACTGCATGCAAGAAGACTGGAATTCAAACATCCGAACAACGGTGATCGCATTACCATTGAGGCAACCATTCATTCGGAATTCTCAAGAATGATGGAATTAATGGGCTGGTCAGCCCTCTTGGCTGAGCTCGACCTTGTCCCTATACGGAACCCTGGCTAGGATGTGTTCAATCGCCTTGACTCTGGCAGCTGTTTTTCGATTACCTTTTATGATTATCCAGGGATTCTCCTCACTGTGGGTATGCGCAAACATCCGTTCTTTATAATCTGTATAAACATCCCAAAGGTCCTGTGCCTTTTCATCAACAGGAGACATTTTCCACCTTTTAAGCGGATCACTTTTTATATCATCAAAGCGCCTTTTCTGCTCTTCTTTTGTGATGGAGAAATACAGCTTTATTAAAATGATTTTATCATTCGTGATCATTGTCTCAAAATGATTCACTTCGCTTAAAAAACGATCATATTCCTCAGGGGTACAAAAATCATTCACAGGCTCTACAACTGCCCTGTTGTACCAACTTCTATCAAAAAGAACTATCTCTCCTGGATTCGGAAGCTTGTTGATATAACGCTGAAAGTACCACTGCCCACGTTCCTGGTCAGTTGGTTTAGGTAAGGCGACAACATTATAGCCTCGTGGATTTAAGTGATGGGTTATTCTTCTTATTGCTCCGCCCTTTCCTGCTGCATCACGACCCTCGAACAAAATACATAGTCGTTGGTTCTCCTCGATCGCCCATTTTTGCATTTTGATTAGTTCTACCTGCAGGTTCTCCAAAAACTTCTCGTATTTGATATAGCGCAATACTCTGCTTGGATTTATTTTTTCACCCTGCTGCATCATGACTTTAATTGCCCTGTTGGTGCTCAGCAATCGCAGTTCCTTGTCAGAAAATGTATACTCAGTCATGACCTTAATCTAAATGGTAAATGGAACGATGAAACCTCATGACAATGTTAGGGTCAGGCAACACGGTAGTCATCGCCTTGTCCTTGCCCTCATATTCAAAGTCAGACAATACATGCCTAATACTCTCTAACCTGGCCAACTTTTTAGTATTGGTTTTTACAATCGTCCAGGGGCTAAAAGAAGTATGAGTCCTGGCAAACATCTGCTCTTTGTAGTAAGTATATTTATCCCAGAGTTCTTGCCCCTTCTCATCAACAGGGCTTAATTTCCACTGTTTTAAAGGGTTTGCCCTACGTTCTTCAAACCTTCTATGTTGTTCTTCCTTATCAATTGAAAACCAAAATTTGATTAGGTGAACACCATCTTCAAACAGCATATGTTCAAACTCTGTCACCTGCCTCATAAACTGTTGGTATTGCTCCTCATTGCTAAAGCCCATTACCGGTTCTACCACGGCCCTGTTATACCAGCTTCTATCAAAAAACACGATCTCTCCCTGGTTGGGTAACTCCTTGATATACCTTCTAAAATACCATTGCCCAGTTTCCTGATCTGTAGGTTTGGAGAGTGCCACAATTCTCATAGATCTCGGATTGAGGTGTTCCGTGAATCGCTTAATGGTTCCACCTTTCCCTGCGGCATCCCTCCCCTCAAAAATGATAATGACTCTTTTGTTTGTCTTCTGAATCCAGCGCTGAAGTTTTACAAGCTGAATCTGGAGTTGCACCAATTGTTCTTCATAACTCAGGTTAAACTTAGCCTTAGTTAGATTTTTGTTTTTGGCTAGAAGCAGATTTTCTAAATCTTCACTATTGACAACCTTGCTTAAATCTTCATTCGATAAAAGTGGCGCCTCCGTTTTGGATTCGTCAATGGCCTGATCTGTAATGATAAATTCTCCCATACTATACGCGGCAAACAATATACATATTCACGATTAACACAATGTTACGGTTCCAATAAACATTGTCAAAATCAATTTATTTAAACTCAACATGACTTGCCTCATGATAATTCCCGCGGGAGAAAGCCGTTACAGCCAAAGTCATTGAAGGCGTGATACGCAAACACCCGCGCTACTTTACATGCGCTCTAAACACAAGCACCTCTGTGGGCTTTCGAGGATCATTTGAGAAGATGGCCAAAGTCTTGCGCTCATAGCCCAATCTTTCTGCTGCATTGAAGGTAACGGTCAAACTCGTTTTTTCACCCGGTTTTATGGTTTGATCGGGCAACTCATAAGATAAACATTGACAGTTTGATTCAACCTTACGTATAACCAGATCGGCATTCCCGTTGTTGGCTATAACAATGGAGATTTCCTCCACAGCACCTACTTCAATCACTCTGAAATCATGATTTACTTTACTCACCGCCATATCAGGCGCACTGCTTTGAGGAGCGACATATTCGACTAATGTATACTGTATAGGAATTACCGCTAACAGGGATTCATTCTCATCCAGAATTTTAATGTTTCTCCTAGTAAATCCTAACACTGATTCTACATCTGGTCTGTAGGTCAATTCCATTCTGATGAATTCATTGTGTGCCACCTTTGCAGGGTAAAACCTCGCAGTCAGCCCAATATGATCTGTCTTTATATTAGAAAGATCTAAAGAGTCACCACCAAAATTGTGCACTACAAATTCCTTAGTCAAAAGGTCATTATTGTATGTGGCTCCCAGATTAAATACCTGGGATTTAGATTTGAACGGGAAATGATCATTTCTGTAGCTCTGTAGGGCTGTTGTATCTGGTTCCTGAAAGCGACCACCAACCAAAAAGCCATGCAAAATAATTTGCTCTTCATCTAAAAGGCGTATTTCGGCCTGATAAATACCTCGAAGCTGCTGCAGGTCCACTCTATAATCTATAATCAGGGAATCTCCGGGAGGTACCTCAAAGCTCGATGTGGGCAGTAGCATCCAATGCCTGTCTGTCCAGTAACTGCCTCTGACTGTATCATTATTGTTGTTGACCCAGTTCAGCACACCATGATAGTATTCCAACTCTCCCTTAACCACACCAAGCTGAACATTATCCAGCTCCTGAGCCTTTATACCAAGGGATGTGCAAAGCGCTAAAAAGAAAATTATCTTCTTCATGATCATACTGTCCTAACTGAGCTAAAATATGAATATTATCTCGTTGCTTTAAAAATTGGTGAAGTAATTATTGAATTGACTTATCATTCAATTATTTTGCGCCAACTTCTGACTATGGCACGAATTTTAACAGGTATTCAAAGTTCTGGAAAACCTCATTTAGGTAATCTACTTGGAGCCATTATTCCTGGAATAGAACTCTCGAAAAACCCCGAGAACGACTCGTTCTTTTTCATTGCCGATCTTCATTCATTAACCACGATTAAAGATCCTCAAATAAGAATTGACAACACGAATGCCGTTGCTGCTGCCTGGCTTGCTTTTGGGTTTGATACCGAGAAAAACACCTTCTACCGTCAATCGAGAGTTCCTGAGGTTTGTGAACTTACCTGGTATCTAAACTGTATGACTCCTTATCCGATGCTGGCCAATTCGACCAGCTTTAAGGAAAAAGCAGATAAGCTATCTGATGTCAATGCTGGTTTGTTTACCTATCCCGTGTTAATGGCCTGCGATATCCTGATGTATGATGCCAACATTGTTCCTGTAGGGAAAGACCAGCGCCAGCATCTTGAAATTACACGTGATATTGCCACCGCTTTCAATCGACAATTTGGTGAGACCTTTGTGATTCCTGAGGCTCAAATTGACGACCGGGTCATGACTGTTCCTGGTATCGATGGCCAGAAAATGAGTAAGTCATATGGAAACATCATAGACATTTTTCAGCCTGATAAGCAATTGCGCAAGAATGTCATGCAAATTGTTACCGACAGCAAGCCTTTGGAAGAACCCAAAGACCCTGATGCGGATAACGTGTTTGCAATCTACTCCCTTCTGGCCTCTGAAGATCAGATCGAGGAAATGAGGAATAACTATATGGGAGGCAACTATGGTTATGGACACGCTAAACAGGCGCTCTTTGAGTTAATTGTAGAGAAGTACGCCAAGGAACGCGAAATCTACAGTCACTATATGAACAATCTTGATGAGCTTAATGCAAAACTTCAAGAAGGTGAAAAGAAGGCAAGTATTGTCGCCAAAGAAGTAATGGAAAGGGTTCGTAGAACCACGGGCTTCTCTGACAAAGTCTGACCGAAGTGTAGCTAAGTGCATCACAACCGTTTAGGGTAATAGTGGTTATTATTGTCATATAACCTATCTTGATCTCCTATCCTAGACAATAAGATAGGCGGTTAGAAGTTTTAGTTATAAATTGAAAAAGTAATTGATTCGGATATGAAATCTCCATTAAGGTATACTCTAATTCTTGCTTTGACCATCTCTCTTGTTGCGTGCCAATCAGATGGAGGTGCAGATAGCCCTTTTACCGGAAATGAAGTAAGTTTCACTCTTATTCCGGGCGAAGTTGAAGGTAATACTACGACAGGCACACTAACAATTAAGGAAAGAACTGATGGACGTGGAGAAATTGAAATCACTTTGAATGGCGTGATTCAAGGGGCTGAACACCCGGTTCACTTGCATTTTGGTAATCTGAGTGAAAACGACCTTGTAGCTACATACCTTAATGATATTCAAGAAATCGATGGTGTTGGCAAGAGTTCTACCACTCTGCAATTATTAGATGATGGTACTCAATTGCAGTATTCCGATTTGGTTTCGTTTGATGGTAGTGTAAAAATTCATTTTGAAGCCACGGGCTCATTAAAGGATGCGGTTCTTGGCTCTACCAACATCGGAATCAACAGCTCAGGAAACGAAGCTTTCTTATCAGGAGTAAAAAGCATTACTGTCTGCAACAGCGACTTCGTAGGAAACTAATAGCAGCCCTATTCTAACTTGATTTGAGGTAATTAATCTATCAACTGGTTTTCAGTAGAGTAACAATTATGGGTCATCCCGTCTTGCTTTCGCGAAGCTTCAGCAAAGCAAAGAGGGATCTTTTTCAGTAGTAAAAGTTAGACTTACTCATTAAATGCGAAAAGATTTCTCCGTCCATAAAACTCAGGACTGCGAAATGACGGCAGGACAACAACTCTTAAAGTAAAGAAGGTTTCTTATCCCGAACTCACGTTATCTTACAATCAGTTTTTTAACCTCAGTACCCTCAACTCCCTGCAGTGTAATTAAATACAATCCCGGAAGCCATTCACTTCTCCAGGTCAATTCTACTGTTTTAGTATCCGTTGAAAAGTCTGTCATGGTGTGCATCAGCTGTCCCTGAGAATTTCTAATCCCAATGACCTTGACAGCGGACGAAATATCTATATAAAGTTTCTCCCCACCTCTCAGCGGGTTTGGATAAACATTCATGGGTTTTGATTTTGGATAGTAGACCACCGATCTCACATCCGAATAATCAAAAGCACCATTGAAGTCTGTTTGTTTCAGACGATAATAAGACCTGCCCTCAAGAGGGTTTTTGTCGAGCATTGAATAAAAAAGTGTCTCGGTACTATTGCCAGCACCTTCTTTGAACAGTATCTCCTCGAAGCTTAACCCGTCTGAAGAACGCTCTATAGTGTAAATTTCATTATTGATTTCAATAGCAGTAGACCAATTAATCTCCACTGCTTCTTCTATCATTTCAACCTCAAAAGAGAGCAAAACTATTGGCAGTCTGGATGATGAATTATCCATGGCATATAGATCGCCAAAGGCGTCAACATTGGTGATGGTAACCGTGTTATTGGTAGGATTCACGCTCCCAGCTACCAACCAATCTAAAATGGCTAGAGTCGGATGAGTCCGATAAATGGTTGCCGCCATATTGGCTTCTGTCCCACTAATATCTGCATCTAAATAGATATAGCTGGCATCAAACCTTGGGCTTGTAATGTCATTCGGTGTTATGGTCCAAAACCTGCTGATTCTATCTGTGACAGTCGTTCCTACATCATCCCCCCCAGATCCTGTATTTCCGGTATCCTGACTCGGATGTTCTGCATCAGTGATTGAAAATTCCAAAAAAGGGCTTGCCCCAAAAGTGGCAGAGTTGATTGTAAAGGCGGTGATCGGTGAATACTCATCAGCATCACCTATTGGGAAACTCAATGTAGCACCGGCTCCAGAATACAACTGTCGAAGTGCGCCCGCACCATTGTCCTGGATATAACTGGTCGCTCCTCCCCCGGATATGGTTGCTCCATCGGCAATAACCAAGTCTTGACCTCCCATCTGAATATCTCCTAAAGTCATGGTTAGCTGATTCGCTATTGTCAGCACCGCACCAGTGGTCGCATCAATTCCATCTGCTTTATCAATAATCAAATTGTAGTACTCGTTAGCAGTACCAAGGTTGGGAGCTTGAATCAATTGGTTTGTCGTTGTGCGATTGTAGGTGACGGTATTGCCAGTGGCTGAAGCTCCAAAGTTCGTAACTGTCCAATTTCCATTAGTTCCGCCATAAGACATAGCTCCGTTGGTGCTATTGGTAAATGACCCCGCTCCTGACGTAGTCGCCAAACGATCCGTGATATTAAAACCTCCTGTGTTGGTGTTAGTATAACTCGCTCCGTCATTCAAAATAATGTCGGACATAGAATTAAAGGCTGCCGAGCCGGTAATAGTACCTGTGGCACTAGTCATTGTATAATCGCAGCCTGTGGTACTACTGCATCCTGTGAAAACACCATCATTGCTCAAATTCCCCGAAACAGTGGGATCATAGGTTGCGGTAGCATTCCAGGTGCCGTTTGCATTAACATCAATATTATTATAGTTGTAGGTACCCCCATTCCCATCACTTGTATAAGTACCATTATCTACTGTAATGGTTCCTGTTGATGTGATTGTCGGTCCGGAAACATTTGCTGATCCACCAGTCGTGATGTCCATATTCACAAAGTTTACAGTCCCTCCGTTTAGGTCTGCAGCACCTGTTCCGTCCACATCAAAGTCACCTGAAATGGCCAAAACGTGTGGAGACGCAACGGTAACCGTTCCATTGTTACTTACAGAAAGGCCGCCTGCCGCGTTCGAAAGCGTTAAGAATCCCTCACTCAGTGTAACGGAACCTGTTTGAACACCCATATCCGTTGCGTCAATGGTCGATTCATTGAGCGTAGCACCCTCATTCATCGTCATAGTACCTCCTGTAATCAACAAGTCTCCAGTGATATTGATATCTCCGTCATTTTGATCGAATGTTCCAGTGGACATCGTTAGGTCTCCTCCAATATTTGCAACCATGTCAAGATTATTAGGTTGAAATTCACCACCCGCGATGGCCAGGTTGTTTGTCACTGTTAGGGTAAAAGCACCATTTAAGTTCATCAAACCACCATCAATTGTCAATCCACCTGAAGCGTTTGTAATGTCCAAGGTTCCAGCGGTCAACGCAGCGGTACCGGTAGTTACTGTCATATCGGTTGCGGTTACAGCCCCGTTATTAAAGTCAAAGGTGCCAGACGTTAGCAGTATATCTCCGCTGATCGTTCCAGTATGATTTGTGTTGTTAGGTGAATATTCTCCCCCATTCATAGTGAGATTGTTCGTCACGTTCAAGGTACTAGTGTTGTTTCCGGTTAGTTGAGCACCTGTATTCAAGGTTACACCTCCTGAAGCGTTTGAGATGGTCAGGACACCTTCATTTAATGTCGCGGTCGCATTGGTCATAGTCAAATCAGTGGCATCAATGGTGGAGGGGGTGCCGCCATCATCCATGGTCATTGTGCCTCCAGTAAGAATTATATCCCCTGATACATTGACATCTCCATTGTTATGATCATATAGGCCGGCTGACATAAGCAAATCACCTGAAATATTCGCGACTGCCGAGACGTTGTTCGGAGAAAATTCGGCTGTGGCATTTGCAATATTCAAGTCGTTGGTCACATTCAATGTGGCAGCAGCCAGAATAATGACACCTGCTGCATTCAGTGTAATTCCGTCAGCTGCTGCATTGGTCATGGTCACCGTCCCACCTGAAAATGTTGCTTGTGCATCCTGAATCGTCATTTGATCCATGTCTAGTGTAGATGTTCCTGTGAATGTCAAGGTACCCCCTGTTATCAAAAAATCATCGGTAATATTGACGTCTCCGTTGTTATGATCATATAAACCACCGCTCATGCTGATGTCCCCACCGATATTGGCCACTGCACCCGCATTATTTGGTTCTAGTTCACCATTCGTGGTTATTGTAACATTACCAGTAACGGTCAGGGTGTTAGCACTCTGTAGACGTACTCTGCCCTGGGTTATCGTCATATTGTTATTGACTGTTACGTCCTGACCATTCATATCGGCCTGAGTTGTGGAAGTAGCCATATTGATCTCAAGATCATAGAATGGGCCGATTGCGGTTGAGGCATTCACCTCAATTTGTTCATTAACCGTTCCACTATAAATCACGGTATTGCCAACTGTATTTAATGTCAAGGTGGTTATGGTATAAGCCCCATTTTCACTCAACCCCAGTGTTCCAGTAGCTCCGTTAATGAATGTACCGGTCCCTGTTATGTTATCGGTCATCACCACAGTTCCATTATTAGTATATGACGCAGGTGTGTTAATTACGAGGTCCGTAAAATTGAATGTGCCGGCACCACTCATTGTGCCGGAGCCACTAGTCAGGGTGTAGGGACAGCTTATTGCGTCTGAACACCCCGTCCAGGTTCCTCCATTATTTACCAGATTGCCTGAAATGGTAAAAACCTCTGTTACCGTTCCATTACCCCAGGTTCCAGAGGCATTCAGAGTCACGTCAGAAAAGGTCTTGTTTCCAGTGGTACTCGAAAAAGCGAGGGTACCATCAATAGTTGTTGCTCCGTTGGCATTAAACTGAATCCCTCCTATTGTGCCCGTTCCCGCGGTTACAGCTGTAGTCCCAGTGACTGTGACGATATGATTATTAGAAGTTCCCGTCAAACTGGAGGTTCCTGACATAGACAGATTACCCCCAATGGCCACGGTTTCGTCAGATGTTATATTGATATTTCCCGAACTTGCCAGAGTGACGTTATTAAAACCCTTGGCTCCTGTGCCCCCATCAACTGTTGCTGTGCCACTAATTGAAGAGGTGCCTCCAGCAGTCAAATCTACGTTACCCAGGTTAATCGATTGACTTCCGTCAACGGTCAAAGCACCTATTGTCAAAGTCCCTCCATTAAAATCATTGGTGCCTCCGCTGACCTGATAGGTACCTGTAACCGCAACAGTACCAGCAGCTTGAGTCAATGAGCCGCTATTGGTCGTCAGACCACCAGTAAGCGTTAATGTTCCATTAGTGACTGTAGCGGTACCCGTGGTGATAGCCATATTCACCGCATCCAAAGTGCTGGCTGAATTAGCAATATCGAAAGTACCTCCTGTAATGGTTATATCACCAGTTACGTTTACATCTCCCGCATCATGATTATAGTTACCGGCTGACATCAAAAGGTCACCTGAAATATTAACCACAGTGCTGGCATTGTCCGGATTGAGTTGTGCGGTAGCATTCGCAATACTTAAATCATTCGTCACATTTAAAGTGGCAGCGTTGACATCAATAAGGCCACCAGCGTTAATAGTAATTCCGATTCCAGAGGCATTTGTGGCGGTGACAGTTCCACCCGACAAGACAAGTGTAGTGTTTTCAACGGTAATCTGGTCTGCATCCAGGGTGGAAGTACCGGTATAGGTGAATGTCCCTCCTGAAATCAAAAAGTCATCGGTAATATTTACATCTCCATTATTATGATCATAAATTCCACCAGTCATAATAATATCTCCGGTAATGTTGGCAACCGCGCCTGTGTTATTGGGCTCAAGTTCACCATTCGTTGTTATAGTCAGGTTTCCAGTAACCGCCAAGGTATGCGCACTCTGGAGGCGAACTCTTCCCTGAGTAATGGTCATATTGTTGTTGACCGTTACATCGGCATTGTTTACCTGGCACAACGTAGTGGAAGTGTTCATGTTTATTTCCAAATCATAGAACGGCCCCAAGTTGATGTTTTCATTTGCACTGCCTGAATAAATGACTGTATTACCCACCGTATTCAGAGTAAAAGTGATTTCTGAATATGTGCCATTTTCGCTTAATGTTAGAGTTCCACCATTGCCATTCACTAAAGAAGCTCCTGTACCCACCTGTCCGTCAATGTCATCCGTGATTACCAGATTACCAGTATTGGTATAGGTGACATTATCATTGATGCGCATATCACTAAAAGTGACTGTTCCAGCCCCGCTCACACCTGTAGCATCTGTTCTTATGGTATATCGACACCCGATTGTTGCGGAACAGCCCGTCCAGGTAATCCCGGAATTCGCAACGATATTTCCATCGATATTAAAATCCTCGAGTGAGTTATTGTCCCAGTTTCCACCGGTATTCACCGTGATATCGGTAAAGGTCTTGGTTCCGTCTACACTGGTAAATGATAGCGTTCCATCAATGGTTGTGGTGCCGTCTACAACGAAACGAATTCCTCCAATTGAGGCAGTACCTGAAGGGATATCGAAGTTACCGCCCAGTTCAAGTCGATGATTATTGTTGGACCCGGTTATGCTTGAGGTTCCGGACATAGTCAAATCGCCATTAACATTTAATCTGCGGAGTGCAGTCCAGTTGAGATTTCCTGAACCCTGGAGCGTCATATCAGTGATGGTTCGAGTGCCAGTGTTGGCCATTGTGACTACATCACCAGTTAAGATTACCACATGGTCACTTGAGCCTGGGGTCGATCCTCCCTGATCCCACGTGGTGCCTGTGTCCCAATCCCCTCCTCCACTTCCATTACTGGTAAAGGTGGTTTGAGCCTGACTTTGCAGGCATAAGAATATCAATAATATGGATACCAGGCAGTATCTCAAGTCTGTATTTGGTCGTAAGTCGAAGTGGTCGTAAAGGTAAAAATCAATATAAAATTAACCTTATCCCTTGAAAATCACAATTTTAGAATCGTATTCTACTACTCAAAAAATTCGTTTTATTGCCTCAATCAATGAATACAATCTCAATTCAGAAGTGACTTCATAAATTAATACCCTCTAAGAACGTTAGAACCTACCAAAAATGATAGATTAATTTTGAATTAGGACTTTACATACTCTCCTTTCTCCAAGACTCTCAAAAATGAGCAGATAGACCCCCTGGATAATGTTTATGGGGATTTGAATTTGGACAGAATCTTCATTGGACACACCCAAGAGTTTGATGGGTAATTCAGTGCCATTGAAATCTCTTAATGAAATGGCTTTTACACGAAAATTTTTTAGCTGAATAAGGGCCGATTCACCCGGTTGAAGCAAGTTTTTAAAGGTGATTTCACTACTTCCGGTTGGTTCATACTGTACACTAACCACCTCTGAGTAATCGAACATTCCATTAAAATCGGTTTGTTTCAACCTGTAATATGACCTTCCACTTAATGGACTGTAATCGGTAACTGCATAGTTCAAAATACCATTACTGTTTCCTGCTCCTTCTTTAAATAATATCGGTTCGAAGTTCAATCCATCTCGCGAGCGCTCAATGGTGTAGATTTCATTATTGATCTCAACGACAGTGGTCCATTCGATTATTACCCGATCATCAGCTAAAGTTGCGTCAAATGACAGTAACACAATCGGCAAGCGACTACCCCCATTGTCCATAGCATATAAATCCCCAAAGGCATCCGCATTGGTTAAGGAAACAGAGTTATTGGTTGGATTGACGGTTCCCGTGACGAACCAGTCCAGGATCGCGAGTGTTGGATGAGTTCTATAGATTGTAGCTACCATATTGGCCTCCGTTCCAGAGACATCTGCATCTACATAAACATAGGTGGCACTAAAGTCAGGGCTTGTAATGTTATTGGCTGTCACAGTCCAATACCGGCTAATCAAGTCAGAAGCAGCAGTGCCATCATCATCCCCTCCACTTCCTAAATTAGCCGTATTTCGACTAGGATGATTACCATCTGTGACGTCAAACTCCAGAAAAGCCCCCGCTCCGAAGGTTGCAGAATTAATAGTAAAAGCCGTAATGGGAGAATAGTCATTGTTATCTCCTACAGGGAAAGCGAGCGTTGACCCAGCAGCAGTATAGCTTTGTCTTAATAGTCCGGAGCTGGCTATTTCTATATAGCTGGTACTACTCCCTCCAGAGATTGTAGCGCCAGATGCCATAGTCAATGTATTAGTACCCAAAACCAAATTGCCATTGGTAAGTGTGAGTTGATTATTAACTGTGACACTTCCGGCTAAACTAGCATCTGCCGTTTTGTTAATGACAAGATTATGGTAGATCACACTAAAAATATTCTCTGCAGTACCTAAGGTATAGGTAACTGTATTGCTATTAGTCGATGCACTAAAAGTACTAATATCGTATGGGCCTCCTCCTTGTAATTCCAATGAGGAACCGCCACCATTCGTAAAGGAGCCAGTTCCGCGAAGTTCATCAGTCATCACTATGGTAGCCGTGCTGGTATATGCTCCAGGAGAATCTATATTGATATCAGCAATTGAATAGCTGGAGCCACCGGAGATCGTACCTGAACTACTTGTCAGTTCATATTGACAACCTGTAGTAGCTGAACAGCCCGTAAATGTGCCGTCATTAATTAGGTTCCCATTAATTGTGAAGTCTTCTGCAACAGTACCGTTACCCCAAGTCCCTCCCGAATTTATATCTACAGTTCCAAAAGTCTTATCACCAGTAATATCCATAAAATTGAGAGTGCCATCCAATGTCGTAACCCCAGTTACTGTTACAGTAATTCCATTAATGTCAGCTACTGCACCAGATACAACAGAAAAAGTACCCGTTATGCTCAGTGTTCTTGAAGAGCCATCTCCCGTCACCTCCGTGGTTGTACCTGACATGCTAAGGTTTCCATTGACAGTAAGAGTTCGGTTGTTACGCGAGAAATTTAATGTTCCAACAATTGTTAAATCATCACATTGTTGATTGCTGTTGATGTTAATTTGGTCTCCTGATAAAATGGTGACATCGTCATTACTATCAGGAACACCATCAGCGTCAGTCCCACTCACCAATGTCCAATTTCCAGAAGCACTCCAATTTCCGCCTGTCGTATTGCTCTCAAATACACCCTGGGCAATAGAAGAATAAGCCAATGCACAAAAAATTAAAAAATTATATACCCATTTTTTCAAAATTAATACCGCCAGATAGCCGTCCCCTTGTTTTTGAAACTATCAAATGCACCCGATGTTTAAGCATCAAACTGCATTCTTTTGCTTCATCCTTGTTCCATTTTATCAATAATTTAATCTTATTATTCAATTTATATATATAATAATTAAATCTATGAATTATAATACACACATAATAACCTTTACCCTACCTTCTAGTTCAAAAATATCTCTAAACAGTCTACCAGGTAAAAGGAACGTCTAAACCTCTCCTTAATAGCTGTTTGAAGCACTTTGAGAAATCAAGCCTGACCCGTTTTTACTTATTTGAATGAGCTGACTTGTTAAATCACAGCATTCGCATAGCCTGATCCGATGCCCTAAATCTCACTACCTTTTATTGTCATTTATTTAGTCTCTGTCCAACCTCTTTCCGCCTATTCTTGTTTATTATTGCAAATTCAAAAACTTGAAAAACTAGGTCTATGAATCCGCTATTATCTATATATAATACACCCCATAATACCCCACCTTTTGAGAGCATAAAAAATGAACATTTCTTACCCGCGATTCAGCAACTCATTGAGCAAGCCAAAAGGGAGATCAATAACATTGTAGAATCTGCAGAGCCTCCGAATTTTGATAACACAATTGTCGGTTTAGAAAGAAGTGGCAAACAACTTGACAGAGCTTCCTCGGTTTTCTTCAATCTCAACTCCGCAGAAACGAGTGATGAGATTCAGGCATTGGCCCGTGAAATTTCCCCGGTTCTGACAGAGTTCTCCAACGACATCCTGCTGAATGAACAGCTTTTCGAAAAGGTGAAAACAGTTCATCAAGAAACTGACCCCAATACGCTGAATGATGAGCAAAGGATGCTTCTGAATAAATCCTATAAGGGTTTTGTAAGGAATGGGGCCCTCTTAAATGAAGCGGACAAATCGAAACTCCGTGAAATTGACGTTCAACTTTCTCAGTTATCGCTGGAATTTGGTGAACACGTTTTAGCCGAAACGAATAAATATGAAATGGTGCTATCAAATGAATCGGATTTGGACGGCTTACCTGATGGCATTAAAGAAGCCGCAGCTCAAACGGCTAAGGAAAAAGGACATGAAGGCAAATGGGTAATCACTCTGGATTATCCGAGTTACGTGCCTTTTATGACCTATGCCGATAATCGGGCACTTAGAAAAGAATTGAGTCTGGCTTTCTCTTCCAAAGCTTTTAAGGGTGATGAATTAGACAATCAGGAGATCGTTAAGAAAATTGTTAATCTAAGGAACGACAGGGCGAGACTCCTGGGCTATGAAACTCATGCCCATTTTGTTTTAGAGGAGCGCATGGCCGAATCGCCTGAGAAAGTTCTCAATTTTATAGAAGAAATTCGAAAGTACGGTAGGCCAGGTGCAGAGAGAGATGTTCAAGAGGTAGCTGAGTTTGCCAGAAAGCTTGATAGCCTTGAAGACCTACAGAAATGGGATTTTGGCTATTATTCAGAAAAACTGAAAAAGGAGAAGTACAGCATCGATGACGAATTATTAAAACCCTATTTCAAACTAGAGAACGCAATTGAGGGGGTATTCAAAACGGCCGAAATGCTATATGGAATTCACTTTGTTCAAAATGAAGAAATCCAAAAGTATCATGAGGATGTAACCGTTTATGAGGTTCGAGATCAGGATAACAATCATGTATCGGTTTTTTATGCAGACTTTTTTCCACGGTCCGGAAAGCGTGCGGGGGCCTGGATGACCTCCTATGCTGGTCAGTACAAGGATGCTGATGGAGACCACAGACCCCATGTATCCATCGTTTGCAATTTCACAAAACCCACTAGCACTAAACCTTCATTGCTCACTTTCAATGAGGTGACTACCTTGTTCCATGAGTTCGGTCATGCGCTACATGGTATGTTGGCCAATGGTACCTATGAAAGCCTGTCAGGGACAAGCGTATATTGGGACTTTGTAGAATTGCCTTCACAAATTCTTGAGAATTGGTGTTTCGAAAAAGAGTGTCTCGACCTCTTTGCAAAACACTATGAAACAGGGGAATCTATTCCCTCGGAATTGATCCAAAAGATTAAAGATTCTTCCAATTTCATGGAAGGTTATCAGACCATGAGGCAGCTCAGTTTTGGCTTGCTGGATATGGCTTGGCACGGCCAGGACAATACCCAGATCGAAGATATTGATGCCTTCGAGAAAAAGCTCTTTGCAGAATTGGACGTTTTACCATCGGTTCCCGGAACCAATATGAGTTGCTCCTTCTCCCATATTTTTCAAGGAGGTTATTCGGCTGGATACTACAGTTACAAATGGGCAGAAGTGCTTGATGCTGATGCCTTTGAGTACTTTAAGGAGAATGGAATCTTTAATAAGGAAATTGCTGATAGGTTTAAGAAGAATGTGCTTTCTGCCGGAGGTTCAGAACATCCAATGACGCTCTACAAACGATTCAGAGGCCAGGAACCGGATGTAAAAGCATTGCTGAGAAGAGCTGGGTTGCTGGAATCTTAGAGACCGTACCAAAACCATAAACTACCTGTCATTCAGAGGGAGGCACGACCGAAGAATCCGTCCGTTCATAACTACCGAAGTTTTGAAAAGACGGTTTGCCACATTTCAATTCATTGCTATCGCATGTATTGAAACTCGCAAAGACATTATTCAGAAGGTGGGCTCCCTCTAATGACTTAAATATTCAATATATTTCCGATTGACTATTTTACATGGTATTTAGGTAAACAATTGAATTCTCAAATTCCAAAACGCATCCTCCCCACCATCATCTTCGCACAATTTGCGGGTACCTCATTGTGGTTTGCAGGCAATGCTATTCTGAACCAACTCCAACACCGTTGGGAATTACCCTCAGATTCCCTGGCATCGGTAACATCGGCAGTACAATTCGGCTTTATTGCAGGAACTTTCCTGTTTGCCCTACTCTCCATTGCAGATCGTTTTAAGCCGTCCAGAGTCTTTTTTATTTGTGCCTTACTAGGAGCTGCCCTGAATGCCTCCATTATCATTCTTCCTCCTTCCTACTTTGTGCTTCTTGTAGCAAGGTTCTTCACTGGCTTTTTCCTGGCTGGTATCTATCCGGTGGGAATGAAAATCGCTTCTGACTGGTTTGGAGGAAAGCTTGGTAAAGCACTTGGTTTCCTTGTGGGGGCCTTAGTGCTTGGAACCGCATTCCCGCATTTACTCAATCATCTTGGCCATTCAGCCTCCTGGGAACAGGTGCTAATGGGAACATCGATTACCGCATCACTTGGCGGCTTGGCCATATTGCTTTTTGTGGGTGACGGTCCACATCGGAAAACAGGCCTTAAATTTTCGCCTTCTCAGTTTATTAAGGTTTTTAAAGACCTTGATTTTCGATCTGCAGCTTTTGGTTACTTCGGCCATATGTGGGAACTGTATGCCTTTTGGGCATTTGTACCCATCATGCTGCGATACTATAACCTTCAGCATCAGGAACTTATTCATGTAAGTCTATGGTCCTTCATTATTATAGCATCAGGAGGCCTGGCCAGTGCTTTTGGAGGGGTTTGGTCCATTAAACATGGAAGTGCCAAGATTGCCTATCGCTTCTTACTCATTTCAGGTATTTGCTGTTTGCTCTCCCCTCTGTTCTTTGAACTTCCACCGTTTGTCTTCTTGGCTGTTTTGATACTTTGGGGAATGACAGTAGTTGGAGATTCAGCCCAGTTTTCTTCTCTAAATGCCAAAACCGCACCCCCAGCAGCAGTTGGCACGGCATTGACCATTGCGGTGAGCATCGGTTTCTTGATCACAATTCCGAGTATTCAACTCCTTGGATATTTAGATACTATAATGGCAACCAAGTGGATATTCCTGGTTCTGCTTGTTGGACCCATATTTGGGCTGATCCATACCAAAAAGTTGATTCAGCCCTGAATTGTTCAACCTGGTAAACGAATCGAACAGAGTCCTCCCATCCATAAGGATCACAGGTTCATAGCACCTGTGATAGTCTATACCAATTAAACTCCATTCATAGCCCTTTTCCTACAAATTCCTTACTTTCAGAATTAAACTTTGATTCAATGAAAGTAACTGCCCTCCTCCTCACTTCATTACTGTTCACTTCTCCACTTTTTAGTCAAAAACTCCATCTAATGTCGGATGCTCAAGTTCAGGCCTTTGATGCTGAGCTTTCAGGAGAGTCTGCCAAGCGAAACCTTGAATACTTATCAAGGCTGCACCGCATGCGTGGATCGGTGGATTACAGAACGGCAACAGATTTTATTTTGGATCAAATCAAAGCCTATGGGCTGGAAGAAATAGCGATGATAGAAATCCCAACGGATGGGAAGACATTCTATGGCACTCAACGCTCAAGGCCAGCATGGAACGTAGACTTCGCTGAACTTTGGGAATTGGAAAACATAAATGGCAATTGGGTGAGGAAAGACCGATTGGCCAATTGGGAAGCCATCCCTCTTACTTTAGCTCAAGACAGTGAAAGTGGGGCTGCCCGAACCACCCTGGTGGATGTAGGTTCAGGAACTTCCGAATCAGACTATGCCGGCAAAGATGTGAGCGGCAAACTGGTGTTAACCTCTTCTCAGCCCGGAGGTGTAGCACCTTTAGCAGTGAAAAAATATGGGGCGGCAGGCATCATAAGCTATGCGCCCAATCAGGTAACGGCCTGGTACAAAGAAGACGAAAACCTGATCAGATGGGGGCACCTTCAAACCTTTTCCGATATCAAAACTTTCGCCTTTATGGTTTCTTTGAAACAAGCCCGCAGCTTTCAGACGCGCCTTGCCCGTGGAGAGGAAATTATGCTAGACGCCAAGGTGGAGGCTAGAAAGGAAAATGGTTCCTATGACATCCTAACAGGAATTATCAAAGGATCTGATCCAAACCTGAACACAGAAGAAATTGTTTTCACCTGTCATCTGGACCACCCACGGCCAGGCGCTAATGACAACGCCAGTGGCTGTGTGGCCATAATGGAGGTGGCAAGAGCAATGACAAAGATGATTCGGGAAGGACAAATTGATCGACCCAAAAGAACAATTCGTTTTGTATGGTCTCCGGAAATTGAGGGCACCACTTCTTTGCTCAATTACAGGCCTGAAATGGCTAAGAACACCGTTGCCAATATCCATATGGATATGGTCGGTGGAAATGCCAATACCAAGGCCATTTTTCATGTCTCAAGAAGTCCAAAGAGTCTGCCCAACTTCATAAATAGTATAGGAGAAGATTTTGGGGCTTACGTTAATGAGGTCTCTTATCAATATGCCACCGGAGCCAACCCAAAGTATCCCATTGCGACAGAAGAAGGTGGCAAAGAGGAATTGAATGCCACTTTAGGACAATTCCATATGGGCAGCGATTTTCAGGTCTTTGCAGAAGGCTCCTTTAGAATACCATCCATTTACCTTCACGACTGGCCAGACCGATATATCCATACCAATTATGATGTGCCTGGCAATATTGACCCTACCAAGTTAAAGAGAGCTGCCTTTATCGGTGCTGGCAGTGCCTATACCATTGCCAACCTGGATCAATCCAATGCAGACCAGGTATTTGAATTAATGAAAGAAGCATCTATGCAACGTACTTCAATGATGTTAGAACGATTGCCCATGCTGGAAAGTCAGGAAGACAAAGACAATTTGCTTTTCCATCACTGGGAATATGAGACTATGGCATTCGGGTCGCTCAAAAGTTTTAACCTGTACAAGAAGGTGTTTGATGGAAAGGTCAGCCAATTCTTAACCGGCCTGTCCAAACTCTGGGGACAAGGAAAGCCTGCCCCTGGCAACAATTCTAAAGTCTATTCGCGTAGCGACTCTCCAAAAGGACCAATGTCGGTTTTTGGCTATAATTACTTCAACGACAAACTGGGAGCTGACAAAGCAAGCCAACTTAAGGTGTTGCGCTACCAGGGCATTTGGGGTGGTGGCGGTGCCTACAGCTATGAAATTCTCAATCTTGTGAACGGCACCAGAACGGTTACCGAAATCAGGAATGCAGTCTCAGCGGAATTCGGAGCTATTCCAGTTGAATATGTAGACTATTACTTAAAGGCTCTGGCGAGCATTGGTATAATTCGATAAACAGTTTTAAGAATAGATTTGACCGCTCAAGCTCATCGCATGCTTTCATTTAACAGCCATTCCGGGATCTACACTCTTGAAGCTGAACAAGAGCTGCCCATTTCACTTGAGGAAGCCTGGGCTTTCTTTTCTTCCCCAAAGAACCTGGTTAAAATCACGCCTGATCATATGAATTTTAGGATTACCTCAGGTGAACCCAAATCTATGCATACGGG
The DNA here is from genome assembly GCA_029262895.1 of Roseivirga sp. Taxonomy (GTDB): domain Bacteria; phylum Bacteroidota; class Bacteroidia; order Cytophagales; family Cyclobacteriaceae; genus Roseivirga. The sequence continues at coordinate 23,990 of JAJCYM010000043.1, read as the reverse complement.
TCAGATTATTACTTATAAAGTCTCTCCTTTTCCAGGCATTCAGACCAATTGGGTAAGCGAAATCACATCCATACAGCATTTGAAGTTCTTTGTGGATGAGCAGCGTTATGGTCCCTATAGCATGTGGCACCATGAACATATCTTTGAAGTGACTGAAAACGGTGTACTGATGAAGGACAAGGTTTCTTACAAGCTTCCATTCGGCTTCTTAGGTCGAATGATGCATCCCATACTCGTTAAAAAGAAATTGACAAAGATTTTCCAGTATAGGTTTGATATTTTGGAGAAGATGTTTTCAAAATAGTCTGTCATCCATTGCTATCGCAGGCTTGAAACTCATCATGACAGTGTGTTTGGTTTAGCTCATCTGAATCTTCCCAAATGAAGGATTTTTGGTTCAGTCTACAATTCAAGCTTCTTGGCTAATTCTTCAATGACCATACTTTATTTACTCCCTTCAGGAATTGTAAATCCAAGGGCCTCAATCTCGGTAGCTGTCATTTCAACCACTTTCACATCTATCGGAATATCTGTCAAGGGCTTGTTCGTAGAATCCTTTTCCACCTTTACAATTTGATCGACTACATCCATTCCCTTAAACACCTGACCGTAAATCATATAATTATCATCCAGTCTGGCTAGTCCATCCTCATTCTGCACTATATAGAATTGGCAAGCAGCTGAAAGTTTCCCTGGATTATTGTCCCTACCTGCACCAAAAGCGCCATAGACATGCCTTAAATCAGGGTGAAATTCCGGTTCTAACAAATGAATAGAGTAAGCAAACCCTTCCGGCACATCAGGGCACCCACCCTGGGCCACGAAATTATCAATCACACGATTGAAAGTATAGTCGTCCCAGTACCCATCATTTGCCAATTCGATAAATGCCTCTTTGTGTTTTGGTGCCTCATCATAGAGCCAAATCAGGATTTCACCAAGGCGAGTATTGATCTGACCTACCTGATAGGTTTTTTGAGGGGTACAGCTCCAGAAAAGGGTAAGGCAAAGAAGTAGGGATAGCTTTTTCATTACGGTTGATTTCCAATAAACTTATCAAAAAGTAGCGGTCAATCATAACAGAGTTGGAACAGAGGGAAAATTGTCACTCGCAATCAGAACTGCTTCTCCAATAATTGAATTAATTTTTGTAGTTTGTAAAGAGCGTTTGTCGCATTTTGCGAACCTTAAATTATGGTATTAAATAAATTCCCAGGTACCCAGGTAAGTGCCGAACTCCTAAACCCAGAACGATCACAATTCTGTGAGATTTTTTACGAAAAGGACCCGTTTTCTCCTGATACGGTTATGGGGTCAGTGAATGCCGGCACCTCCTATTCAGGATCGCTTTTTGAAGTTGGTCAGGAAGGAATGACGGGCGCATTCTATGGGATTTTGAGCGCTCAACAGAACTTTATTGGTCGACACCCCTATCAAAAAGTACATAAGCACCTTCATAGATTAGCAGCCAATCAGGAAACTGCCATATTCCATAATTTTGAACCAGATATCCCTGTACAATTCGCGATGGTTCAAAAGCCTCCGGCCCAATCAGCCTGTATTGATTTTGATGGCATTGTTTTCATTAATGTTTTCAAAAATGACTTAAGGCCCTATCAAATTGATGCCAATTATGCCATGATCTATGTGGTTCCACCCATGGGTGACCTCTATAGTTCACCCACTGATTTCCTTAATGCCATTGAAGCTACCGCTGAGAATATTGTTCGTGCAGTGATGGTCTATAACAAAACCTATACCGGTTCAAAAAGCCCGAGTGCGCTAAACCTAAAACCAATCAACACCATAAGGGTTTGTCTATTTAGCACCGGTTATTTCAACACATTCGAGGTCTCCCATGATCAAATTGCTTCTTACATTTATCATGGTATCGCCAATGAATTGCACAGCAAGAACACCAGTATCACAGGTATTCAATTTGAAAATAACTATTACGATGCTGTTGAAAACGAAATCAAAATAAAGAGGCAAGATTTCAATATTATCTCAGAACTTTTGTCCTGAGTCCTGCGCGTTGGCAAGTACTAGTTAAGCGGGTTGATCTTAATCTTAAGGCTCTTTTCAAGTTCATGCATGGTGCGCTTTTCTCGTTCTGAGACGAACAAAATCGAATTCCCTTTTTCACCGGCCCTGCCTGTTCTACCGCTACGATGCGTGTAGTACTCGGTTTGCTGAGGAAGCTGATAATGAAGGACAAAGCTCAATCCTTGTACATCTATTCCGCGAGCAGCAATATCAGTGGCCACGAGCAAATCGAGTTTTTCTCCTTTGAATTTTCGCATCACCTTATCCCTATCACGTTGGCCCATATCGCCCTCAATTACGTCCACATCAAAATTTTTGGCTAGTAACTGCTTGGTGAGAGTTCTGGCCGCCTGCTTGGTCTGACAGAAGATCATTCCTCTCGCGTCTTTATTGTAGGACAGAAAATGCGTCAATTCCTGTAATTTGTCTTTACTGCTACAAGACATGTACTCGTGGCGAATATTCGCATTGATACCGGCATTGCGATTCAGTTGAATTTGTTGAGCATCGCTTCTTAGAAATTTGTTGATAATCTCGCGAATGCCTTCAGGAACAGTTGCCGAAAACAACCAAACTGTTTTTTCCTTAGGGACAAAATCAAAAATGGTATGGATATCTTGCTTAAAGCCCATGCTCAACATTTCGTCTGCTTCATCCAGTACTACATATCTGGCCTGTGAAATATCAACCACTTTTTTCTTGATCAAATCCATTAAGCGACCAGGTGTTGCTACAATGATGTGAGTGGGGCGTTTTAACCGTTGGATTTGGACTTGCATATCAGCCCCACCATAGACTGATTCAATAAATATCTTCTCGGTGTACTTAGTGAATTTGAAGAGCTGTTTAGCGATTTGTTGACAAAGCTCCCTGGTTGGTGCAATAATCAATCCCTGCACTTCCGGTCTTTTGTGATTAATTTTCTCCAGCAGAGGTAACCCAAAAGCGGCTGTTTTTCCTGTGCCGGTCTGCGCCTGCCCAATGAAATCAGTATTCTGTCCCATAAGAATTGGAATGGCGAGTTCCTGAATTTCAGAGGGTTGCACAATATTAAGTTCGTTTAACCCCTTGATAAGGTCTTTCGATATGCCGAGTTTGGAAAATGTAGCCACGATTAAAATTATTTGAAGCCACAAAGGTAGAAGGAATACTTCGCATTAAACCAGATTAAAGCATTGCATTAGTCTTTCAACCTGACTTTCTTGCGAACGCATGAAGGTGAAAATCGGAATAATCACAGTTTCAGACAGGGCAAGCCAGGGAGTATATGAAGATATTTCTGGTCATGCCATTATGGATACACTCAACGACTACCTCATAACAAAGTGGGAGTCTGTCTACCAAGTGATTCCTGATGAACAGTATTTGATAGAGAGTACCATTAAACAAATGGCAGACAAAGAAAAATGCTGTTTGATCGTTACGACAGGAGGTACAGGACCTGCAGTGCGTGATGTTACACCCGAGGCTACTGAGGCGGTCTGTGACAAAATGATGCCTGGCTTTGGAGAGTTGATGCGACAGGTCAGTTTGCAATATGTACCTACTGCCATCCTATCGCGCCAAACTGCTGGGATTAGAGGTAATTCATTGATATTAAATCTTCCAGGAAAACCCAAGTCAATCCGAGAATGCATGGACGCGGTTTTTCCAGCAATACCCTATTGCATTGATTTGATCGATGGTCCTTTTCTAGAAGCAAACGATGAGGTAGTCAAGGTATTTAGGCCAAAGGCCAAATAACTTCCATAATCTCTTGGAAGGCGCCCTCAGGGAGACGAGATCCATACTCTTATTTCTTCAGAAATAATAATTTTGATCCATTGCCAATGAAATCATTAAACTAAATGAATTAATTATTGGATTTGTTTTTAAATTGGATTGATAAATTTAAACCTGGATAATGCAATAGATTTTCTATTACATAAACCAGGTTAAACCTGATAGTCGCATGATCTCAAACACAGAAACACCTGCAGATACCATAAATGATCGCATTTTACTTCCGTTGACCTTTGATGTAGAAAAAATGAAGAAGGAGGCCCTGGCCTTCAAACTGAATGACTTTAACTACTATAAAGTCATGCCACTCAGAGGACCAGCACATATTATTGACCCTACACTACCTACTCCTCCTCCCGCGGATGACTATGCCGATGGTTCCTGGACTGACTGGCTGGATTCGCCTGAATTAAAAGCCTCTCCCTACCTCACCAGCGTAGTAGACAGTTTTCGTGAACATACCAAAGTCACCTTAGTCAGACTTATTGGTTTGCAGGGAGGAAATGTAGTACCCGTCCATACCGATCCCACACTTGGACTGCAAATAACAGAATCTGTAATTCGCTTAACCATACCTGTTATCTCGGATGATCAAGTGACATTTTTCTTGAATAACAAACCAGTTCCCATGAAACCGGGAGAATGTTGGTATATGCGCCTGACGGACCCACATGAAGTTGTGAATTCGTCAAACGAAGACAGAGTCAATCTGACTATTGATATGATACCTAATGAATGGGTAAGGTCTATGATTATGGAGCATGATCATGCTTGATCGTTCTAATTTGGAATATTAACCCAATCTGTAGTAGCAAATACCTTAATTACAAACCAAAAGCTACGACACCCAAGGTCTTCCACCTCAGTAGTTTGAATTGGAAATAATTGTCTTTAACACGAACAATGAGCATAGTATATCAAACTTTAAAGAAGGAAGAAGCAAATAGAAAAGTGTATCTCGTGCAAGACCCATCCAAAGCCGATTTAAATATTCGGGTCACGTCCAACAGATCTGAAGTTTCCGATGACCCGCCAGTGTGGCTTATAACAAAAATTAGAGAAGAAGCCAGATTGTGGATATACTTCACCAACGATCCATCAGAAGCAGATCTCAAAGTGTTTTTCACCAAGTAACTCCTTTCACAAATCCACTGATTCGCCCTGCACCAATTTACTAATCAACCAATTTACCCTCCGAAGCTTTTAGCGCAGGAAGGGATTAACCAATTACTTCACTCCTTCCCACCTATTCTTAATCTCTTCTAGCGTCTTCTTCAAAGTCTCAACTCCCTGAATAGATTGCGAGGTCGGCTTATTATCATTTGCCTGAATCAGGTTCATCATAAATAGAAATTTATGCTGCAGGCCAACCACCGTTTCACGATCGGCTGGAGTATGTGTGATACTACCATACATGGTATCAGGATCACCCACGGAGCCATTGCCTCGTAAGGCCCTGGCCGCTGAAGAAGCATTGGTATTAGCATCAATAGCCTCATGAATTGCCTGGAGTTCATGGTAGGCATCATAACACTGTTTGCTTAATGAGAATTGTGCTGCCAGGTCAGCGTTGGTAGATTCTACTCTTGGATCCATAATTACCTTCAGAGGCCTTTCGATGGATTGACCATCAACCGTCAGTCGCACTCTATAGGTTCCGGGATGCACGAAGGGTCCATGAGGCCCGCTAGGCGTCTTCTTATATACTGCCGCAATCGAAAACTGCCTATCCGCACCTCTGGGTGGAGTATACTTCAAATCCCAGACAAAGCGATGGTGTCCCCGGTTTGTATTCAGGGTCTGTTGAGGCCTGATCCAATACGTAGGATGCCGCATGATGGTGCTGTCTAATTCCTCTGGCTCATCATCGCTTGAATAACTTCGAATCACCGTGCCATCGCTGTACAGAATTTCAAGTTTCACAGCATCAGCCTGGTCATTTAATTGATAATCCAAAATGGCACCGTCAGGAGGATTTTCACCTGTTGGTTCTTCAGGAGGCAATGGGGTGTCTGAGAACATATTCCATCGCACTCTGATTGCCGGTGGTGGTGAATAGAGAAAAGCACTATTTGCCCTGGATTTGGTGACTTCCCTTAAGGGCGCAATATTATCAAGAATCCAGGCCGAACGCCCATGTGTTCCTACTACCAGATCATCTTCATGGATAACAAGATCGCGTATGGAGGTGGCAGGCATATTATTTCGCAGAGATTGCCAGTTTTCACCGTCATCCACAGAAAAGTACACCTCCCGTTCTGTTCCCGCATAGAGCAAGCCTGGTTGTTTTGGGTCTTCCCTCACCACATTGACAGGCCCCATGGCGCGCATTCCTTTGACAATCAAATCCCATGTTTTCCCTCCGTCCTTGGTTCGATATATATATGGTTTCATATCATCCCTTCTAATGGCATTTATGGCCACATAGGCAGTTTGAGCATCGAAATGTCCGGCATCTATCTGAGATACTTTTTCCCATGACTGCATTGATGGTGGAGTTACCTCCTTCCAGTCCGCTCCACCATTTGTGGTAAGATGAATGCGACCATCATCCGTTCCGGCCCATATGGTCTTCACATCCAAAGAAGACGGCCCAACTGCATAGATCACCCCTCTACGGTTCATGGTTTCCATGGCCTCAGTTTTGAAATCTCCAACACTTGGTGGCACCTCTGGCTGCTCGTAGGTCAGGTCAGGACTAATGATCTCCCAACTGTCTCCTCCATTCATGGTTTTCCAGAGCACATTTGTCGCAAAGAGCAACATATTGTCATCCGCAGGGTGAAACATCAATGGCATGGTTCTCACAAAGCGATACTTACCCGAACGCAAAGCTTCGGGAGCGACATTTTGAGACTGGCCCGTTTTCTTATTGAATTTCATCACACGACCACCATAAATGATATCTGAATTTTTTGGATCAGGAGCTACATAGGCATATTCGTCAGCACCCACTCCCATAAATTCTCTGAAGCTGATTTGACCACCATTGCTACGGCTGGCCACTCCGATGGCCCCACTCTCCTGCTGGCCTCCATAAACCCAATAAGGGAATTGATTGTCGGTAGAAATATGATACAATTGTGTGGTAGGTTGATTGTACCAGGAGCTCCATGTTTTACCTGCATTGACAGTAACTATTGCCCCTTGATCTGCGACAAAAAGCATAATGTCCGGATTATCAGGGTTGATCCAAATGCGATGATAGTCATCACCACCGGGGGCACCCTTTAAGGACATCCAAGTCTTTCCTCCGTCACCCGAAGTATAGGAGGCTACGTTGCCCACATAGATACGATTCGGGTCATTAGGGTGGACTTTGACCTCTGCAAAATCACCACCTCGACCCCAAAGCCTTCTGTTTTCATTGACCAGAGACCAGCTTTCTCCAGCATCGGTGCTTTTATAAATACCTCCACCCTGCCGAGCGTCCACACTGGCATACATTATATTGGAATTGCTAGGGGCAATTCCTACGCCAATCCTACCCAAACCTTGCTCAGCGGTGGGTAAACCTCTGGTTAATTTTTCCCAACTCTTGCCAGCATCGGTTGATTTATAAAGGCCGCTATTCGTACCCGAAAACCTGGCATTCTCCCAAGGTCCTTCCTGATGCTCCCACATATCTGCGAAAAGGACATCAGGATTATTCGGGTCAAACTCTACCTGAATAGCTCCTGTGTTGTGGTTAATATAAAGGACCTTATCCCAGGAAAGACCACCATTCGTAGTCTTAAAAACTCCACGCTGCTCATTTGCCCCATAGGGATGACCGAGACCAGCAACATACGCGATGTCAGGGTCTGTTGGATGTACAATCACCCGACCAACCTGCTGCACATCATCAAGCCCTCTTTTCTCCCAGGTTTTACCGCCATCATCACTTCTGAAAATGCCGTCTCCCACACCTAAATCAGGGCGATGTAAGCCTTCACCACTACCCACGTAGAGGATGTTAGGGTTAGTATTTGAGACTGCGATATCTCCAACAGAACCGGTAGGAGCGCTGTCAAAAATAGGATTCCACGTACGACCATAGTCATCTGTTTTCCAAACGCCTCCATTATTAACACCTACATAAAACACATTGGGTTGAGAAGGTACCCCCACTCCTCCCACTGTTCTACTCGCCCGGAACGGGCCGATCATTCGATAAGACAAGTCCTGATATGAGCTTCGTATTACATGCTGGGCGTTTACTAAGCTGGTAGGAACTAAAAGGAAAATGCAAAGGAAAATTCTTGAGAACAGGGATTTGGACATGAGAGAAAAATTGATTTGACGAGTTTAGCTATAAAGCCAGATATAATCAAATACAATACCTTGAGTTCGTTGCGGAGCAACAAGCCCTCCTCACCTGTCTTAGTAGAACTGATTGAGTAGATAGAGAGATCCAATACTGACTACAACCCATAAAGAAGCGCCCAGAAAGAATGGCTTTAGGCCAGCGTCTCGCATTTTTGAGAGGCTAATACTGCTGCCAATTAGAAAAAGTGCGATCACCATACCACGCCTTCCCAACCAATCCAAAACAGCAAAGGCCTCTACCCCTTGAGGAAATTGATGGGCGGTGATCATAGCCAATATAAAAAGCAGGATAAACCAGGGTACCTTGATTTTTTTCAATTTACCAGTACTACCGAAAATGCTCAACATGAGTACCATGGGAATAATCCAGAGTGCTCGGGTCAGCTTTACTGTTGTTGCTATTTGCAGCGCCTCATTGCCGTAAGCTTCACCGGCTCCTACCACCGAAGTGGTATCATGAATAGCAATCGCAGCCCAATTGCCAAATAGCTCCTGGCTCAAACCCAGAAATTGCCCTACAACTGGAAAGACAATTAGCGCAACCGCGTTTAAAACAAAAATCACAATCAACGCAAAAGACAACTGCTGATTCTTGGCTTGAATAATCGGTGAAACTGCGGCAATGGCACTCCCTCCGCAAATGGCTGTTCCCGCTGTAATCAATAAAGTTGTCTTGCCATCTACTTTGAGCAGTTTTCCGATCAAAAACCCAATAATCAAGGTTAGGGAAACTGAAAGAGCAGTAAGAAAAAAACCAGAAGATGAGGAGGCTACAGCTTCTTTCCAGCTCATACCAAAGCCCATCAAAACGATGGAGACCATCAGAAAAATTCGACTAAGCTTATTGAAGTCTAAATTCGTTGCCTTATTGAAGAGTAGTGTTCCTACAATTCCGGCTATCAAGGCTATGGGAGCACTTATAAATGGCAGAAGACAGAAAAGTGCTCCAGTCAACAAAAACAGGTGAGGCTTGTCGAAGTTTTTTATCACCGTAAATCGAAAAGCCACTAAAGAAGGTTTTCTATATACTTAGAGGCATTCCCCGTGTTAATAAGCAGAACTTTTTCGTTTTTCGAAATAGTCCCTGACCTCACCAAATCTTGAAGCCCTGCCCATGTGGCTCCGCCTTCGGGAGAGATGGAAATGCCCTCTTCACGAGAAAGTTCCAGTGCAGATTGTAGAATAGATTCTTCATCCACAGCAATTGCAGCACCCTTTGACTCCTGAACAACTTGCTTAATCAAGTCTTGTCCGAAGGCCTTGGGAACAGCCAGACCATTGGCCTTGGATTCCCCATATGGGGCATAGGCCTTATTTCCATTAATAAAATCAACCATTGGGGCACAGTTGGAAGATTGTACAACAATCATTCTGGGAAAGTGTGTATCGGTAACCCAACCTAAGTCGACCATTTCGGCAAAGGCCTTCCAAATACCAATCAAGCCGGTTCCACCACCCGTAGGGTAAACAATTACGTCCGGCAGTTCCCAGTTCATCTGCTCTGCAATTTCAAAACCCATTGTCTTCTTACCCTCCAATCGGTACGGCTCTTTAAGCGTACTCATATTGAATGCTCCGGTCTCCTCTGCAATTTGAGCTGCAATTTCACCACAACTATCAATCAGCCCGTCCACTAGGATCAATTCCGAACCATAGAACCGGCACTCGTCTTGAAATGCCTTAGGGGTATGGCTCGGCATCACCACTGTGGACTTTATGCCCGCAGTTGTGCAATAAGCACTCATAGCACCACCAGCATTTCCAGCTGTTGGTATTACACAGGCCTGAACTCCAAGTTCCTTTGCTCTGGACACTGCCGCGCTAATGCCCCTGGCCTTAAACGACCCCGTTGGATTCAATCCCTCATCCTTAATCCAAAGCTGATCAAAGCCATATTTACTGCCTATGTTCTTCAATGGAAAAACGGGAGTCATTCCCTCTCCCAGGCTCACTACATTCTGTAAATTCTGAACAGGTAGCATCTCCTGATAGCGCCACATGGTATTAACCCGATTGGACAGCCTATCCTTTGGAAAGGGGGATAGTTGATGATACTCCACAAGTAGTGGTTTATGGCAACAGGGTGAAAAATTACTTAATGAGTCTATATCGTAGCTGATCTTACAATTAGAACAGCTTAGGTGACTAGCGTTGGTAATAGATGAAGGTGTGGCAATTAGCATGCGCCAAATGTGGATGTTTAATCATAACCAAACAAATCACTATTTGTGATATTACATAACCATTAGTTATATTTTGATTTGGCTTGATTGACAAATTGCCTGATAATTCCGGAAAGATCTTCACCCTTCCTCATAGCAAAACGGAATTGTCTATTTATTTCAAGACCCTTGATCTTCACCTCTCTCAATAAATTACCCGCCATTTCTTTCTCCACAGCCCTCTTTGAAAGAAAACCAATGGCTACATCCTCTACTATATAATTCTTCATAGCTTCTGTTCCGCCAAGTCTTGCGATGATGTTCAAATCATTCATTTTCAGTCCGTGGGTCTCAAGGGAACTGGCAAGCACAGATTGGGTTCCGGAGCCGCGCTCTCTCATTACTAAAGGGATTTCCTTTAAGTCTTCCAAATCAATGGCCGAAACTCCATAAGGGCTTTTGTGAGAGCACACCGGAATAACCTCATCGGTAATAAAGGGGCGATAGTCAAGTGAATTCAGCGTCTTACCTCCCTCAACTACTGCCAGATCAATTTCATGATTGTTTAGCGCATTCAGGATATTCTCACTATTTCTATTCATTAGAAGTATTTTGATCTTAGGAAACTTCTTGTGAAAAGCCGAAAGCACTTTGGGTAAAACGTAAAGAGAGATGGTGGTGCTTGCTCCTATTTTCAATTCTCCTCTGGCGTTCACCTCTTCTTTAATGATGTCCAGGTCAATACTGATCTCCTTTTCTATGGCCAGGGCTTTTCGCAAATAACCGAGTAATCTTTCTCCAGCCGGAGTCAATATTATATTGCTGCCTCTTCGTTCAAAAAGTGCAACTGAAAGCTCTGACTCAAGTTTTTTGATACTCTTGCTGACAGCAGGTTGAGAAATAAAGAGCTGCTCTGCAGCTTTGGAAAAGCTGAGGTTTGTAGCGACCTGAAAAAAGGCTTTGTAATGAAAAGCTATCACGGCCCTAATATAGTTCAAGTTCATCTTTGTGGGACTATCAGCACTATACTTAAAGGCTCTTGTCGCCATTTTGAAAAAAAATGCAGCAAGCCGCAAGTTTAATATTCAACTGGCATCTAAACCCCAAACATTAAAACAGAAATACCATGAGACTCAAGAAATTAACCTTCATCCTTTTAGTCGCTACTATTGCCCTTAGCTGTAGTAGTGATGACTCAGACACTGGTGCAATAAATCCCGAAACCTTAAAAAAATTCAGCTAGCTCCCCTCGTACCCAAAGACAATTAAAAAGTTCAATTACCGCTTGGGCCGACCAAACCAGCAGAAAGCCCACTCTTTGATAAATCACCTTCTTTTCTTTTCGCCAGAGCCAAATGGTCAGAAATGGTATGGGTAGCATAAATAGCTCAGCGGGAATCTCAAATGGCAATGTCACCAATCCCATAATGGAAACGATCATAGACGTTATTCCGCAGTAAACAAAAATGGTTTTATGTCTGTTCTTAAAACGAAATGAACCCATAGGTTCAAACCCAGCAAAAAGCGAAAAGAAAGCAAAGGCATAGGGTGCGTACTTATTGATTCCCCCAAAGCTTATGAAGCCCATAAAAATACTCAGTCCAAGCATGTAAGCCGTAAATTTCGTCAGCCGATTCTGAGTCTTACTTGCCCAATAAAATGTAAACAGGCCTGAGGCCAGCAATAAATAGTTAATCATGATTGAGGTCAAAATCATTTGAAGATAGCCAAATAAAAATCTGCCCTCAGCAACTTTTACACGAACAACAGTATATATCAACGTGTAGCATTATATATAAACGCGCAGCATTCTTTGAGTTCTGACTGAACTTATCGAAATTGATTACAAAGCTCTTTCAATGCAGAAAATCAAGAAGGTTTGCGTTTACTGTGCCTCCAGTGACAAAATTGACCAGAAGTATTTTGAGGCTACTAAAAAGCTGGCTAGGGTTCTCGCAAAAAAGAATATCACTGTGGTCTATGGTGGAGGTGCCAGAGGGCTTATGGGCCAACTTGCAGATACCGTTCTTGAGGAAAAAGGTAGGATCATTGGTATTATGCCCAGATTCATGCGCGAAGTCGAATTTCATCATAAAGACGTCAATGAGTTTATATTCACAGCCGATATGCATGAGCGCAAAAAGCAATTTATGGTAGGTGTTGATGCCCTTATTGCACTGCCAGGGGGTTGCGGCACGTTTGAAGAACTTATGGAGGCCATCACTTTGAAAAGGCTCGGCATATTTACAAAGCCGATTGTCGTTCTCAATCTGGATGGCTATTATGATCCACTTCTACAAATGCTTGATAATGCCATCGAGCATAAATTCATGAGGGAAGAACATCGAGACATCTGGACGGTATTTGACGAATCAGAAGCTGTGCTTGAAGCCATTCAAGGTGCCAAGCCCTGGTCAAAAGCAGCAATAAATTTTGCCCAGGCATAAATTATAGATTTCGGTCTTTACATTCAGAATTTTGCTGAATGCATCTTCTTAAATGGTGATGATTAAAGGACAGGCATGTATAACTGGCAATCTGCCATGGTCTCATATGACTTTTTGAGGGTCTTTGGCTATACATTTATAAAAAAAGAAGGTACTTTCAATGTTGGAACTAACTATTCCTGAATGTCTCTACTCCTTTTTTTGAATTTATTTCTTGGTCTCTTTTCACTATCTGATGCTGCTGAATTGCCGCAGTCCTCGGAGATAAGGGTTTTAAGAATTCGACAAGCATCCACTTATCAGGTCGATAACTCATTCTATCTGAAGGTCTTTGAAGACCAGAGCTGTGGAATGAATCTGGAAGATGTGCAGGCAAGACTAGGAGAATTTTCCTCATTAGACACTTATAACCTCAACTACAAGTATGCTTATTGGTCAGTTTTTAAAATAAAAAACGAAAGTGGTGAAGGCCTAAGCTTTATAATGACACTTGGTCAAAACTCTTCTGTGGATGTTTACGAAGAGGAGGACACAGGTCAGGTTACACATAAAAAGACTGGCTACCTCACACCAATGTCTGAAAGAGACATAAAGCATGACGGAGATGCCAAGGTGACACTTTTTCTAGATGCGGGTGAAGAAAAAACCATTTGGACAAGGACATTACAAGCCGACCACTTCCAACCTATCATTCGGATAAACTTAGTCCCATATAGTGACTGGGTATTGACAACCGATAGAGAAGATTTATTCGAAGGTGTTTTTACCGGTTTTTTAGTCGTTTTAGCTGTTTTAGGGCTTATTTTTTTCTCCTATACCAAGGAGAAATTCTTTTTGTTTTTTGGGCTTTATTCTCTAATACACGCCTTATATTTCTTCAGTTTTTACGGTTATGTCAGTATTTACATCTTTCCCGAATCTCCTCTACTCACTCAACCAATTTGGGTAATCCAAATTTTGGCATTTGCCATGTACTTCGCCTTCGCAAGAAACTTTGTAAATATAAAAACGCTCATGCCGGGTTGGTCTAAGGCTCTAAAAATGGCGGTACCCATATTGATTTTCACCTTTGTTTTAATTACCATTTTCCTCTTGGTGACCCATAACCTCAAAGATGCCATATGGGTAAAAAATTTGATAATGCTGGCCATGAGTATTATGGCTCTTGCCTTTATCAGATCCTTCTTGAAAACCCGTAGAGATCAGGCTTATTACCTGGCTGGTGCCTCAACCTTTCTACTGCTCGTTCTGATTTTCATCTCAATCAGCTATTTTGTTGATGAAACCTCGTATAATCCACTGTGGGTGCAATCAGGTATACTTTTGGAGCTTATCGTACTCTCCATGGCCATAGGTCATCAGGCTAGGGCCAATCAGCTTGAATCTAAAATCACTCAGGATTCTCTAATTCTAAAGTTCACCGAAAATGAAAAATTTCAAAGAAACATAAATCAAAAGCTGGAAGAAAATGTAGCTGAGCGAACGCACAGGATCAACGTGCAAAAACGGGAATTGGAAAAGGCCAGGGAAATTGCCGAACAAGCCACCTTGGCCAAGTCTGAGTTTCTTTCCGTTATGAGTCACGAGATACGCACACCACTAAATGCGATCATCAGTTTAACCCATCTGATGGAACTCGAAAATGAAGATCCCGATAATGAGGAATACATAGATGCACTTAAGTTTTCAGGTGAGAGCCTTCATTCCCTGATCAATGACATTCTGGATTACAGCAAAATCGAGGCTGGCAAACTCCGACTTGAGTCCGTGGACTTTTCTATAGTTGATTTGTTGAACAAGATTAACAGCAGTTTCAAATTCAAAACTCAGGCCAAGCCCATCGAGCTTAAGCTAATCATTGGAGAATACACTCCCTACCGACTATTTGGAGATCCTACGCGACTTACTCAAATCCTGAATAATCTCGTGAGCAATGCCATCAAATTTACGCATGAAGGTGAGGTAAGTGTTCATGCGAATTTGAAAGGGATCAAGGATGAAACTGCAACCATTACCTTCAAGGTATCCGATACCGGCATTGGCATACCGCAAGATAAGTTGAAGGATATTTTCGAAGACTTTGAGCAGGCCAGTCGCGAAACTACCAGAAAGTATGGAGGAACTGGATTAGGTCTGGCAATTACCAAAAAGCTGCTTGACTTGCATGATGCGACTATCGAAATAGAAAGTAGCGAAGGCAAGGGCACTACCTTTAAATTTGATATTGACTTCAAACTGGACAGCGGTTTTGAGGTTTTCGAACCTGAAGTCTCCTTCGGGAAAAAGAAGAACTTGCAATCTGCCAAGGTGCTGGTTGTAGACGACAATGATATGAACAGGCTTGTTTTAAAACGGCTTTTCACAAAGTGGAATGCAGAACATTATGAGTCAAAATCGGGTCCTGACGCTTGTGAATATGTAAACAGCATCAAATTTGATTTGATTCTGATGGATATAGAAATGGAGGGCCAGGATGGTTATGAAACCGCAAAACTGATTAGAGAAAATTCCACCATGAATAAAGAGACCGAAATCATCGCGATGTCGGCAAGGGGTGATTTGGAAGCCAAAACCAAGGCAGCAGACAATTACATGGATGAGTTCATTCGTAAGCCATTTGATCCCGAAGTTCTTTACCAAAAGATTAGATTTTCCCTAAATTCGTTGAATGACGAAACGCACTAATTATTCCTCAGGAAGTCCGTGGGAAGATATTGTTGGCTATTCACGGGCAGTCAGAGTTGGCAATACTATAGAAGTAACCGGTACGGTGGCCGATGATCATGGAGCACTTATTGGAAAAGGTGACCCTTATGCGCAAACAAAATTTGCCTTATCTAAAATTGAAGATGTCCTGAACCAAGCGGGGGCCCAACTCTCAGATGTCGTTCGGACCAGAATGTTTGTCACTAACATAGACCAATGGGAGGAGATTGGCCGGGCACATAAGGCCGTTTTTGGAGACATCAAGCCCGCCACCACTATGATAGAGGTTTCAAGGTTTATTGGCCCTGATTACTTAGTAGAAATAGAGGCCACAGCCATCCTTAGCGAATAGCGTTGACCACGGCCAGCAATTCACTTAACATCATGGCGGTTGCTCCCCATACCACATTTCCCTGTACGTTGTAGTAAGGTGAATTAATAACAATATTATTCCTAAATCGCATTTGTTCCATGCCTTGATTTTGCGGATCATTCAAATGAGCAAGGCTTACATTCAGCACTCCCGCAACCTCATGCGGGTCAGGAATAAAGTCCGGTTTTTCATTAACGAACCCAACGGTAGGAATCACTTTGAAATTACTCGCAATGATAAAAAGTTCGGACAGGACACCTACTACTTCAACCCTGGATCTATCAACCCCTATCTCCTCTTCGGTTTCGCGCAGGGCTGTTTCGGTCAAATCAGCATCTGTACGCTCAAATTTCCCTCCCGGAAAGCTGATTTGACCACTATGCGCCCCTTCATAAATTGGCCTTTTCATTAATGGTAAATAGATGTCGTTTTTATGTGGATAAAGCAAGACCATAACCCCACTGGGCTTTGCTGGATTTTCAGGATCCTCTTCAAACCTTCGAGAGTTAACCGGCCTTGGTGCCATTTTCACTTGAGCCTCAACCCCAGGAAGAGGTTGTTTTAGTCGTTGTTCTAATCGCTCACGAAATAATTTAGTGTCCATTGATATAGCCAATAGTCCGAGTTACACATTTTCAAAATTATATTTCCAACTTTCACTATTATTCATCGTTCTGTAAGTTAAATTGGCCATAGTTCACTGGTTTTCGAAATGAAGAAACTCCTTTTCACACTTCTTATTTGTTCATTCCCTTTGATGTGTTTCGCACAGAAGGAACAGATTAAAATTGCCAAACTCAAGTATAATGGAGGCGGTGATTGGTACGCCAACAAAACTGCCCTACCCAACCTGGCTGAGTTTTGTAACAACGAAATCAATACCAATATTGATCTGAACGATCAGGTGGTTGATGTCAGCAGTCCTGAGCTTTTTGATTACTCCTATTTATATTTAACCGGTCATGGAAACATTGTCTTTTCTAGCCAAGATGCTGAGAATCTTCGAAACTATCTGATCGCAGGAGGCTTTCTTCACATAGATGACAATTACGGCCTTGATCAATTCATCAGGTTGGAAATGAAAAAGGTATTTCCGGAACTGGAATTTATTGAATTGCCCCATGACCATCCTATATACCATCAAAAATTTAAATTCAAGGATGGTCTTCCAAAAATACATGAGCACGACAAAAAACCACCCCAAGGTTTTGGCCTGATTTATGATGGTAAGCTAGTGTGCTTTTATTCATATGAGTCAGACTTAGGCAATGGATGGGAAGATCAACGCATTCACAAAGACCCTCAGGATGTAAGACTAAAAGCACTTCGCATGGGTGCCAACATCATTGCATATGCTTTCACCCAAGGCTAAAATTTAAGAGGTATACCTAAATATGTTGTAAAAAAACTAACGTGTTAGTTGGAAAACTAGCTAGATAGTTTTTATATTGGAATACCCAGAACAATTTTATTAAAACACACCCAATATGAAGGAACTAACGAAGGCAGAGGAACAGGTAATGCAGATTCTTTGGCAAATAGACAAAGGATTTGTTAAGGACGTGCTGGAAAAAATGCCCGAACCCAAACCTGCATACAATACGGTATCCACCATAATCCGTATACTGGAAAAAAAGGGATTTGTAGGCTATAAGGCCTATGGTAAAACGCATGAATACTTTCCCTTGGTGGACAAAACAGTATACAGTAACTTTTACCTAAAGAACTTTATTGGAGGCTACTTTGGAGGTTCCTTCCAGAAACTCGTTTCATTTTTTGCTAAAGAAAACGAGATGGACGTGAAAGACTTTGAGTCTCTGGTAAAACATGTCGAAAGTGATTTAAAAGACGAGAAAGAAGAAGAATAAAATAAACAACCCTACACTGCTATGGAGCTGTTAGATACTTTGAAAGAGGTCATGATTTATACGCTGGAATCAGCGGCATGTCTATCTGCATTTTATCTTTTCTACTACTTTTTCCTCAGGAAGGAGACATGCTTCAAATACAATAGGTTTTACTTATTGGCAGCCGTAGTTTTTTCAATTGTATTCCCGCTTATCGAGGTAAACTACAATCCGCAAGCGACACCCACAGTATTTAATAGCCTGCACGAGGTAAGCAATGAGCCCATTATTGTTGCCAAAAAGGGTTGGATATTTACAGTGACGGCAAAATCGGAAAAGCCATTTTTACTTTGGTGGGAAGCACTGGCTCTTCTATATGCTCTGGGCGTGATATTTCTCGGTCTAAGGCTATTTGTTCAAATCAGAACCATAAGAGATTATATCTGGTACAAACGCCACAACCTGAGGTATAGAGATCGCTATTACCTGATCAATACAGAGGGCACACTACCTACCTTTTCGTTTTTCAGCTACCTTTTCTGGGACGATAGCCAAAACCTGAGTGCCCTGGAGCGCAAGCAAATTCTTGACCACGAAAAGGTGCATATCAAACAGAGACACTCCATAGATATAATGCTAATGGAGGTACTAAAGGCCTTTTTCTGGTTTAACCCGCTCATGTATCTATATAAGTCCACCTTTGAAGAAATTCATGAGTATGAGGCAGATCATGTAGCTGTAAAACAAAATGGAAGTACGGTTTATACGCAACTCTTGATAAAATTGGTTTTCCAAAAAATGGGTTTCAACCTTGGTAGCCATTTTGCAAAAAATAAGACGCTCAAAAGAGTGGACATGATCAAAGCTGAAAAAAAGATCAACCCATTAAGGCTGATGATTCCTATACCAATTGCATTCTTACTGTTCTTCATTTTCTCCTGCGAGGCGATAAACTTCAATCAGTCTGTTGAGATCAAAGCCTTAGCTTATCAGGTTGGTTTTGACAATGACGACATAAAACCAGTGCCAAGTTCCGGGTTTGAAAATTGGATAACTGATATGTCTAATAGCATAAGCACGAAATCTTCAGCAATTGACAATTACGGTGCAGATGGTGAGGTTGTTGTAACCTTTGATGTCACTACTTCCGGTGAGGTGGCAAATGTGGATGTAATTCAGTCACTTAAGAAAGACTATGACCGTGCGGTGATCCAATCAATTCTTCGATCAACAAAATGGACTCCCGGTGTAAAAGATGGGGAGGTAATCAATACGAAGATTAAGATGCCAGTGCGATTCAAGCTCCCCTAGTATTTCCTATTAAAAATTTCACTAAGTACAAACGCCTTTTTAGCACCATCCGGCTCTCTCATTAATTGCGCATAGGGGCTCAACATCTCCTCTTCTTGTTCAAATTCCTCGAAACGAGTGAAAGTGGCGGGTTCTGCGGTTCCTGATTTTCTGGCCTCCAGGGCCTCCATGTATATATTAGGCTTTGGGGCTGGTTCAATAATTTCAACTTCAGGTACCACCGGTATTGGTTCAGGCTCAATATCAGCCTTTTTCCCTGTGGTAAACTCTTCCAAAAGCTCTTCGAAGGACGGTCTCCTGCCAGTTGGGGGTGGCCCCAACGTTTCCGTTGCATCTTCAGGTTGAGAAGAGTCTGGGGGGCCTTGGTTTTGCTCCCTCTTGCGTTTTTTAGCCGCTCCGGTAAAGACAAAGTAAATGAGTCCGAACAGAATATAAAGTATGGTTGTAAAGTCAAACTCCATGTGGTTAGCAAATCTAATAATTAATTCTAATTTTGCTTACTTCACGTTACTTTTTGGCGAGATAGATTTATGCAGCTGACTAAACTGGAAATTAAAGGATTCAAAAGCTTCGGTGATCGGATAGTCATCAATTTCGGAGATGGAATCACAGGCATAGTCGGGCCTAATGGTTGCGGTAAATCAAATGTGGTAGATGCTATTCGCTGGGTGCTAGGGGAACAAAAAACAAGACTCCTGAGATCTGACAAGATGGAGAACGTGATCTTCAATGGCACCAAAAAAAGGAAAGCCACTCAACTAGCCGAAGTGTCTTTAACCTTTGAGAACACCAAGAATCTCCTCCCTACTGAATATACGGAAGTGACCATTACCCGCAGGTATTATCGTTCCGGGGAAAGTGAATACATGCTGAATGGAGTTTCCTGCAGACTTAAGGACATCACCAATCTCTTTATGGACACGGGGATTGCGTCAAACACCTATGCTATTATTGAGCTAAAAATGGTTGACGATTTGCTCAATGATAAAGAAAATTCAAGACGAGACTTATTTGAAGAGGCAGCCGGTATTTCTAAGTTCAAAAAACGTAAGAAAGAAACGCTCCGAAAACTCAAGGACACTGATGATGACCTTGACCGCGTAGAAGATCTGCTTTTCGAAATAGACAAAAACCTCAAATCACTTGAAAAGCAGGCTCGTCAGGCGGAGCGCTATTATAAAATAAAGGAAGAGTACAAGGATTCCAGCATCGAACTCACCCGAAAAACTGTCGAAAGTCAAACTCAAATTTATCAATCACTTGAAAAACAAATTCAAGGCAGTTCAGATAAAAAAATACAGATCAATAAAGACATTGCCAATAATGAGGCTGAAATAGAAAAGGCAAAAGCTGAATTGATCAATAAGGAGAAATTGCTGGCTGACAGACAAAGGGCACTCAATGAGCACGTGAACAAGGTCAGGCAGTTTGAAAGTGATAAGCAAATCAAAAATGAGCGATTAAACTTTCTACAGGACAAAAGTGACAACCTGAGAGAACAGCTCGAAACCGATCGAAAAAGTAACGAACGCGCTGCCTTTAGCCTGAACAGTCTGGAAAAGGAAAAAGATACGGCCGATCAGGACCTCAACGAGGCCAAAAGAATTTTCGAAGGCTTTTCTAAGGAGTACGAAGCGCATAAAGCTTCAGCAAATGAAGCTCAAAGTGCTTTTGATGAGCAAAACAAAGCATATAATCATCATCGTGAGCAACTTTACAATCTCAGAAAGTCCATTGAGATAAAAGAAATACAGCTACAAGCAATGAGTGATGAGCTGGCCAAAACAGCCACAGATACCTCGGAGCAATCAGCCAGTGTAGCCACATTCGACACCAAGCTCAAAAAGCTTGAAGGCGAACTCAAGACAAGCCAAAAAGCATTAGAAAAAAAGAAGGCAGAAGAAGAGAAGCATCGAAGTTCCACAAAGAAAACAGAAGAGACCGTTGATATTGTAAGAGACGAGTTGACTCAACTCGGCAGGAAGCTGGATTCCAAAAGAAACGAATACAGTCTTACTAAAAGTCTAGTAGAAAATCTCGAAGGCTTTCCTGAAGCGATCAAGTTTCTGAAGAAAAAAGCCAATTGGAATAAGACCGCTCCTCTCCTTTCCGATATTCTTACCTGCGATGAAAAATACAGGGTCACCATTGAGAATTACCTGGAGGCCTATATGAATTATTACATCGTTGATACAGAACGACAGGCTTTTGAAGCGATTAATATATTGAGTGATGCAGCCAAAGGAAAGGCCAATTTCTTTGTACTTGACGCGCTTGACAAATATGAACCGGCCAATACCAGAATTTATGACAATGCGATTGCCGCTTCTGAGATAGTCGAATATGAGGCCAAGTACAAGCGACTGATCGGCCATATTCTCGAAAACGTTTACATCGTCAATGGTGGACCTGGAGATTTCCCGATGGATAATGACGCTGTCTTTATTACAGAAACGGGCAAATACACAAAAAAGAAATTCAGTATTTCCGGAGGTTCAGTTGGGCTATTTGAGGGTAAACGGATTGGTAGGGCCAAGAATCTTGAAAAACTTGAAAAAGACATCAAGGCCCTTGAAACAAAAATTGTAGGTGTTAAGGAGAACCTGGATGCCAAGCAAAAAGAACTGGCAAAACTAAGGGCAACTGCTCATAGAACTGAAATGGATTTGCTGCAAACCGATTTCAACAAGGTCAACGAGGAGTTCATTTCCGTTAAAACCAAAAAGGAGCAGTTGACTCAGATGCTCACCAGTAATACCACGAGAAGAGAAGATATTACCAGTAGCATTGACACCCTTAAGAATGACCTAAAGGCACTTAAGCCTGATGCAAAAAAGGAAGAGGCTGCCTTTATTTCTTTGGAGCAAGGCATTTCAGAGTTAGAACAAAAGGCCAAGGCACAGGCAGAGCATTTAACTGAAAAATCTCAGGCCTATAATCAGCAAAATATTCTACTACATCAGAAACAAAACAAAGTTACTTCCCTGATACAAGAGATTGGCTTTAAACAATCCGCTTTTGATGGAAGTAAGAGTCGTATTGAGAAAAACCAGCAAGAACTGGAGAACAACGAAAGTGAGATCAAGAAATTGATTGAAAGTTCGAACTCTAACGACAATGAACTCATCGCTATGTACGATGAAAAAGAGTCCATTGAAAAAGGAGTTAATGAAGCTGAAAAACATTATTACAGCCAACGTGGAGACATTGATGTCTTTGAGAAAACGATTCGTGAATTCCAAAGGCAACGAGAGCAGGTGGATATGCTGCTTATGGAGTTTCAAAACAAGCTCAACGACACCAAGCTCGAGCTTGCCTCTGTGAAGGAACGGCTCTCTGTTGAGTTTAACATTGATTTGGATGCCCTGATCAAGGAAGAAGGCAAAGAAGATTCAGGCACCCCAGTGGATGAACTCCGAGAAAAGGTGCTCAAGATGCGCGATAGGCTTGAGAAAATGGGACCAATCAACCCGATGGCCATGGAAGCCTACGAGGAAATTAAAACCCGGCATGATTTCATTTCAGAGCAAAAGGATGACCTGGTAAAGGCCAAAGATTCTCTCATCCAAACAATCGATGAAATCAACACTGTGGCTCAGGAAACCTTTCTTGAGGCTTTTGCGCAGATCAAGGCGAACTTTATCAAGGTCTTCCGATCGCTTTTTACTGATGAGGATGATTGTGACCTAAAATTGCTTAATCCGGAGGCTCCTTTGGAATCTCAGATTGAGATCATGGCCAAGCCCAAGGGAAAGAAGCCTCTCACTATCAACCAATTGTCGGGAGGAGAAAAAACGCTAACCGCCACTTCCCTCCTCTTTGCGATTTATTTACTAAAACCAGCGCCATTCTGTATATTTGATGAGGTAGATGCTCCTCTGGATGACGCCAATATTGACAAGTTCAACAACATCATCAAGGAGTTTTCAGCAGATTCTCAATTTATCATTGTGACACACAACAAGAGAACAATGGCCAGTACAGACATTATCTATGGCATTACAATGGTTGAACAAGGAGTATCTAAAGTGATTCCTGTCAGTTTCAAGGAGCTTCAAGATTAAACTCAAGATCATGAAGTATCTATTGATTTCGCTACTTCTCGCTCTTCAGCCACTAATAATCACCATGGACGAAAACAAACAAGATAACCCGATCACCTTTCTCGCCCTCGGTGATTCATACACCATCGGAGAAAGCGTTGCTGTTTCAGAGCGTTGGCCGATGCAACTTGCCGCAAAACTCCTTGATAAGGGGATTACTCTTAAGGCACCCAAAATCATTGCTACTACCGGTTGGAGGACAGATGAACTGAAAACAGCCATAGAGGCCGATAAAGAGTTACTGGAAAGTTATGGCTTGGTCTCACTACTTATTGGCGTGAATAATCAATACCAGGGAAAATCCGTGGAAAGCTATGCTCCGGAATTCGAGGAGTTACTGCAAATGGCTATCAAACTGGCTGGTGGAGACGAAAAAAATGTTTTTGTGGTCTCAATTCCAGACTATGGAAAAACTCCCTTTGGTGCTTCAAAAGAGCTTCAAATAGAATTGGAGTTAAATGCCTACAACAAGATAGGACGAGACCTTTGCAAGAAGTATAAGGTGAGATATTTCGACATTACTCCTATTTCAAGAGTGGCCAAAACAGACCCAGAACTGGTGGCCGAAGATGGCCTTCATCCCTCAGGTAAGATGTATACCCAATGGGTAGATTTGATGTTTAAGAATGTGGTTAAAATGCTTAAGAAATGAAAAATTTACTGATACTCCTTTTAATAGTTTCTGCCTCTCTCACCTCTTTTGGGCAAACCGTAACGGAAGGCCCTAAAAATGGCCATTTGATTATTGCCGGAGGAGCGCTTCGCGACCCAGCTGTATTCGGGAAGTTTATTGAATTAGCCGGTGGCAAGGGGAAAGCCCATGTAGTGGTGATTCCAACCGCAGGAGGCTTTGATGTCACTGAACAACGCAGTGCTGGGATAGAAAAACAGTGGATGGACAGAGG
>JAJCYM010000042.1 GCA_029262895.1 Roseivirga sp. | reverse complement strand
CCGCACTGATATTAAAGCCTTCTTCAATTTTTAAAATGCCCTGGGCAAAGACATTATTGGCTACTGTATGTACCTCATCTGCAAAGCGAATGGTGTCTGATCTGCCTGCTACATTGCCAAAATTCTTGCCATCAAAGAAGGAGTTTTGATGCTCCGCACCCAAAGAGATATCCACATTGTCCAGTGTCCAGTTAAAAACTGTTCTACCACCTATCACCTGCTGATTATCTCTTTTGAAATCCAGATTAAACGGATTTGTGAACTGGTTGAAGCTACTGTAGATGTTAGTGGTATTGGAAAGTTTGCTTGACATTTGGTGTTCCTGCCCTAGTTTGATGAGGAAAAGCTCATTGGAGACAGAAGCGTTCTGTGATTCGCTCCCAGGCCGGGCCTGCCTGCGATTCAAGGTAAGTTGATCCGGGTTGAGGCCGCCTGGTATTTCATAGAATAGATCACTGTATAAAATGCTTGCCGTGATGGTTCTTTGCGCTTCCGCGAACAATGCCACATCAAGTTCAACAACCTTTCGGTCGAACTCATTATGATCTCTATAGCCATCGGATTGCTGACTGGCATATTTAAAAGTAAAACTGCCTTTGTCATTTAAGGAATTGACAGATGCATTCCATTTGTTGAGGCCGTAAGACCCAATTGTACTACCCAGCACAATTTTATTGGCCATACCACTGAGGTTGGTACTGTTAATCTTCATCACTCCTCCTGTACCTGCGCCATAAATACTTCCGGCCGGTCCCTTGATGACCTCTACATTACCAACATTGGCCAGGTCCAGCAAATTGATGAAGGTATTTCCTCCGGGTTCAGTAAAAGGAATACCGTTCCAATAAACTTTTACATTTCTCACTCCAAAAGGAGAGCGGATGGAGCTTCCACGAATGGAGACCCTATAACTGCCTCCAGCTCGTTCTTCGAAACGAATACCCGGAACAGTATTTATCGCATTAACCAGCGAAACCCGGTTGAACCGATTGAACTCTCCCGCTTTGATGAGTGAAATAGCACCCGCCTGTTCTCTCAAGTTGGATCCTCCCAGAAAACCCTCCACTTCAACAGCGTCCAGTTCCAATGTTTGCAAGGACAAAATCACTGTCAAATCCTCATTGACCAGTACCTGAACAATCTTTTCATGGTAACCAACATGGCCAATGCTGAATTGACCTGCCGTCTCCAAATTCAACAAAACGCTTCCGGTTTCGTCAGTTGTCGAGAGGCTTTGATTATTCAAATTTTGAACCGTGGCTCCGGGAATGGCCTTCAAATCTTCATTCAATACGGTCAGTCGGGACTGCCCAAAAATAGGGACGGTCAACAATAGACTCAAACAAACGAGAATAGCCGAGGTATATAAACCCCGGAAACCTGTACTCATGGACTAATTGGTTACTAGTGCTTCAGATAGAATGAACCTCTTTTTTGATATAAGGTTCCATCTTTTTTTCTAGCGCGAATGTAGTAAATGTATAAGCCTTGCGCGGCAGATTTTCCACGTTTGGTACCTTTCCAGCTATTCTTCCCTTTATATATGGGTCGCCCATATTGGCTAAAGATAGTTAATTGTACATCGGTGACATTTTTCAGCTTAACCTTGAACGGGCCATGGGGAGAATGGGGTTTGAAAATTCCGGGAGCACTAATGAAAATTTGATCCCGAACCTGTATACTTCTTGCTATTTCCTTTTTAAAACCGGCTTGATTCTCAACGCGTAGTTTTACAACATGATTACCCGCTCTTCTGAATTTGTGTGTTACAACTCTACCCGATTTCCTGACCCCCCTCTCAAACATCCATTCCCAGGCCACAATGTCCTCATCTCGAATGGTAGAGAATTCGATCTCCTGATCATTAGTCAATTGTGCCCGGTCAAATTGGATCGCTGTCTTAATTTTAGCTGATACATTAATCAAAATGTCTTCAGGGTGATAATCAGTACAGGTTTCACTAACCAGCCTTAGGCGGAAAAGGACCGTTTCCTTCAGTTTTTTGGTATTTATGAGAATCTCGTTACCGTTGCCCATACGCTCACCATGAACTACACCATCCTCATCCACCAATTGATAATTTACTCCTGTTACCGACTCCAGAATTCGAACTTTCGTTGTTTTATTAAATGCAACCTGACTATCAAATGAAATTGCGCTTGCCTTAGCTGCATCCAGAGAGCTGTCAAGGTTTATCTCAACATTCCCAAGGAATTCCTCCAAAATGCTTCCGTCTGAAAGCTCACTCAATGCAAAGACGCTCAAAGTGGTTACTTCAGAGATTACTCCGGAAACCAGTTCTATGGTTCCACCGGTTCCAACTAACGGTGCACCATTATCGGTACCACCCGCGTTTCTTAATTGATAAGTTTTGTTTTCGATTGAGGCTGATATTAAAACCTTAGCAGCCTGATCGGTGCAGGTCTCTGCTTGTTCATCCAAGTTGTTAATTCTGAATTTGGTCAACCAGGCATCTTGATTAGTCCCAAAATTCTCCGAGCTGAAATAGGCGCCAAGGCTGGAAGTTGTTGCTCCGGATATATAAATCTCATCCGCGTTCTCATCATAATATGGAATATTGACAACCCCATCATCCGATGTACCACCAAAAATGCCTTGCCAAATTTCATTGCCATCGGCATCGGCCTTAAGAAACCATACATCCAATGAGCCATTGATATTATCCGATGTTCTGTCACCAGAAGCAGTGGAATTGGAAAAACCACCAAAGACAAAGGAACCATCAGACAATGAATAAATGCTCTGGGCCCAATCATAGCCATCTCCCCCAAAACTCTTTTCCCATAGTAAGTCTCCAGTAGCATTGGTTTTTACCAACCACATGTCATCCAGACCTTGTCCGTCCTGTGTTTTATCACCCCCTATACCTGAATTCGATTGACCTCCTAATAAGTAGCCACCATCAGGTGTGGCCGTTAGGGCTCGGGTAGCGTCTAAACCTGAACCACCGTAGGTATTTTCCCAAAGCTGATTTCCATTGGCATCGGCCTGAAACAACCAAAAATCAAAGCTTCCTTTATTTGAAACAGACAGGTCCGTTGAGGCGGAATAGCTTCCAGCCACAACCCCGCCATTACTATCCGGAAGCAGTTCATCTACCGATTCAAATCCGCTGCCTCCATAGGTCTTTTGCCAAAGTAGATTGCCATTGGCATCCAACTTAACCAAATAGGCATCCAATGAGCCCATACTAGGATTGCCAGGAATATTGGTTGACACCGTATAACCCCCAACTACTATGCTCCCGTCAGATGTTTCAACCACGTCAAAAGCCACATCATCACTATTACCGCCAGCACGGGTTTGCCAAATCACACCTCCGCCATTTCTATCGATTTTAACAACAAGGATATCATTTCGTCCAAAAGATGCAGAAGTAATGTCAGCCGTAGCTCCTGATCTGGTTCTGCCTGCGAGCACAAAATTCCCATCCGAAGTTTCTGTGGCCCCGGCTTCGAAACCATCTTCAGCGGTGCCGCCAAAGTTGAAGTCCCATACAATGTTGCCAGAGCCATCAAGCTTAAGCACCCACCAATCGTCATCTCCCTGGTTGGGGGTGGTTTTATTTCCGCTTATACCCGAAAGGGAACTCCCCGTTAGAAGAAACCCACCGTCAGATGTTCGGATCGTGTTCACATCAGTGTCACGCGTGTCTCCGCCATAGCGTAAATCCCAAACTTTGATGGGTTTGGATACCTGAGCAATAGTAGGAATGTTAATTAAAAGGGCAAGTATAAGCCCCAGGAGTAAACGTTTCGTCTTGTCCATCCACACACAGTTTTAGATGTTCTTATCTGAAAAAACGTTGAGGCGATCGGCAATATACTGCTATTTACATACATAAAAAAGAAGTTGACATTCTTTCATCCTCAGTGTCAGACAGATAAACCTTCACCGTTAATCCGCTTTTATCTCATTCTGATCCTCCATGACCTTTCTGTTCAACGAAAAGATTATTAGTTTACTCCTATAAAATCAATACTATGAAAAAGGTCCTCTCAATATTGCTCACTTCTTTAATCACTTTGACCACCTATGCGCAGGGTGATGTCTATTTTGCTTCCACACCTTCCCTCAATGCCGATGGTTCGGAAATTGTTTTCTCCTATGAAGGCGATTTATGGAAAGTTGCGGCTTCAGGTGGAACCGCTATGCGACTTACAGCCATGGATGGCAACGAAAGTTTTCCTAGAATAAGCCCGGATGGCAAATGGATTGCTTTTTCCTCTTCTCAATATGGCAATTCAGATGTTTATGTAATGCCCTATGGCGGTGGTGAAATCCAACGACTCACTTATAACTCTTCCTTCGACCAGGTAGAGACTTGGTCATGGGATTCTAAGACGATTTACTTTCAGTCAAATCGTTACAATAGCCGATCCGCTTATTCTATTGACAGGAATGGCGGCACGCCTAAAAGACTCTTTGAACATTACTTCAACTGGCCACACAACCTTGCATTTCATCCTGATGGTTCGGTGTATTTTAATGAGAGTTGGGAGAGCAGTAATCAGGTGGCCAGAAAGCGTTATAAAGGTGCGTTCAATCCTGATATTAAGTCTTACAATCTGGCAACCGGTGAATTCAAAAAGCACACTACTTACAATGGCAAAGACATGTTTTCTACTATTGATAGAAGTGGCAATATCTATTTTGTTTCGGATGAGTCTAATGGTCAATACAACCTTTACTCACTCAATGGTGGATCAAAAGATCGTCTGACCAACTTCCCTACTTCCATTTTGAGGCCGCAGGTTAACGCCAATGGAGGCTCCATTGTGTTTGAGAAAGACTATCAGCTATATGTTTATGATGTGAGCAGAAGGCGATCCAGAAAAGTGGATATCACCATTAACGAGAACACGACTTTGGCGCAACACCAAAATTTCAATACCAGAAATAGCGTTTCGGCTTTTGATGTTTCCGGAGACCAAAAGAAAATTGCCTTTGTTTCGCGTGGTGAATTATTTGTGTCTGATATCTCAGGTAAGTTTATCAAGCAAATCAAGACCAATCCAAAGGAGAGGGTCGGTGAGGTCAACTGGCTTAAGGACAACAAGCGTTTATTATATACGCAGACCTTGCAAGGCTACACCAATCTCTATGTGATTGATGCGGCCACTGGGGAAGGAGAGCAACAACTTACGAAAGATGATCAATCGAACAGAAATGTCGAGTTGAATCCAGAGAAAACGCATGCGGCCTATTTCAGCGGTATCAATGAAGTGAGATTGCTTGATCTGGAAACCTTCAAAAGTGAGACCATTGCGAATGAAGAACTTTGGGCCCTATTCAATCCTCAACCAAGATTTTCTTCGGATGGGAAGTACCTAAGCTTTAATGTTAAAAACGACTTTGAGGATGATATCTACGTGTATGGAATCGAGTCAAAAACCCTGACCAACTATACCAAAACCGGAGTTACTGAAGTAAATCCATTCTGGGGACCAGATGGCAAGTACATCTACTTCGTATCTAACAGAACAGAACCGAGCTATCCTTTTGGGCTGCGAAATGGGCATATTTATCGCATTCCATTAAAGCGACACGAGGCTGATTTTAAATCCGACAAGCTGGCCAAAGTGTTTGAGGAAAAGAAAAAAGACACAGAGAAGAAAGATGAGAGTAAAGACGAGGCCGAAGAGAAAAAAGAAGATTCGGGCCCTCAAACAGAAATTGATTTCAACGCAGATGTGATGCGATCAATACAGCGCATCAGTCCAAACTTTGGATCACAGTCGAATCCTTATGTCACCAAAAGTGGAGACAAAACCATGGTGGTTTATGGCTCCAATCATGACGAAGGTCAAGGTTCACTATGGATGACCACACTTGAACCTTTTGAAAGGAACAAAACAGAAAAAATTGCCGGTACCAATCGCATAGGGTCCGGCATTGTGAAAGTCAAGAACACTTATTACGTCATAAATGCGGGGGTGATCAACAAAATCAATCTGAGCAGCAAAAAGCTGACAAAGATCGAAACGAATTTCACTTTCAGGAAGTCCCTCCGGAATGAATTTGATCAGATGTATTATGAAACCTGGGCAGGCGTAGAGGAGAATTTCTACAATGAGACTTTCCATGGTGAAAACTGGGCAAAGCTCAGAACTCAGTATGCAAAATACCTGCCTCATGTAAAATCAAGAGCTGGCCTAAGACTTATGTTGAATGATCTTCTTGGTGAGCTCAATTCTTCACATATGGGTTTCAGTACTTTTGGAAGGGAGGAAAGTACCTTCTATGCTTCGCAAAGCCTTAATCTGGGTGTAATGTTTTCCAATGACAACCCTTTTCAAATTGCCAAGGTAATTTCGGAGGGACCAGCGGATTTCCCGGATAAAAACCTTCAGGCGGGTGATGTCTTGGTTTCTATCAATGGAGAAACACTGGACACCAACAAGAACAGAGAGTCCTATTTGTCTCTACCCTCTCTGGATGAAGAAGTAACTCTGGGTATTAGAAGAGGCAGTGAAAATCTCACTATCAAAATTCATCCACGAAGCATGGGTGCCATGCGCGTCAACCTCTACGATGAATGGATTGCTGACAACCAGAAAAAGGTGGATGCAGCTACTGACGACAAGATTGCCTACGTACATATGAAAAATATGGGAGGAGGTTCCCTCAACCAATTCTTGATTGAAATGACCTCTGAGGCCTACAACAAGGATGGCTTGATTCTGGACCTCAGATACAATACCGGTGGCAATGTGCACAATGAGGTATTGAAGTTCCTTGCCCAAAAACCTTACCTGAAATGGAAATACCGAGAAGGAAAGCTGACCACACAACCCAACTTTGGTGCGGGTGCCAAGCCCACTGTTTTGCTGATCAATGAGCAAAGTTTGAGTGATGCGGAAATGACAGCCGCAGGATTCAAGGAATTAGGTCTAGGAACTATCATCGGTACAGAGACTTATCGCTGGATCATTTTCACGAGTGGGGCGGGTCTGGTAGATGGCTCGTTTTACCGACTACCATCATGGGGTTGCTACACGCTCGATGGAAAAAATCTTGAGCAAGAAGGCGTGAAACCGGATATCTTTGTCGAAACAAATTTCGCTGACCGCATTAATGGCAGAGACCCTCAACTGGATCGCGCTATTAAAGAGGTTTTGGGTCAGCTAAAGAATTAAGAATTTGATCAAAAGATACAAGCTCTTTAATACCGAAGAACAACTTCGAGCCACCATTCCACGCGGAGGCAAGAAGATGGTGCGCATTGGCGAAAAAAGGGTTTGTATCTTTCATTTGGACTCAGGGTTCAAGGTTTTTGATAATTTATGCCCGCACAATGGGCATTCCTTGCTCGAAGGAAATGTGAATTACTTAGGAGAAGTCGTATGCGCCCTTCATGGTTATCGATTTGACTTGAATCATGGCCGTGAGTCCGAATCGAAATGTGCCGACCTGCAATTACATAAAATTGAAATCACAGATGAGGGTGTTTTTCTAGGCCTCATTTCCTGATTTTTTCTATTCAAACTAAATACTTACTTTTCTTTTCCATTGGCCAATATCTCCCTCATACAACCTACTGAACGGTACGACAGAGTGCTTTCGCTCGATGTTTTGCGCGGTTTTGCCGTTTTGGGCATGCTCTTGATGACCATTCAGAGCTTTTCCATGCCAAGCGTAGCTTATTTTAATCCAACCACTTTTGAAAACCTGACAGGTATGCACCTGAATGTATATCTGGTCAGCCACGTGTTTGCTGATCAAAAATTCCTGACAATCTTTGCTGTCCTTTTTGGAGCCAGCCTTATTATGCTCTCTAACAAGGCAAGAAAGGAACATGTGCGCTCCGGTGATTTGCAAAGAAGAAGGCTCTTTTGGTTACTCATCATTGGCCTGGTACATGCCTATCTGATATGGTATGGTGATATTCTGGTAGCCTATTCCATTTGTGGCTTTTTCATGCTCATTTTCAGAAGGAGAAAAACCAAAACTCTGTTTGCCGGTGGTATTATATTTCTTTCCATAGGCTCGATAATTAGCCTGTTAATTGGCTATACCATTCCATTGTGGGAACCCGGAGAATTGCAGAGCGTAATCCAGACCTATTGGGAACCTAGTTCTGAGAGCATTGGTCAGGAAATTGATTATTACCGAGGTAGCTGGGAGCGTCAAATTTTATTCAGAGCCAAACAGGCCTTTCAGTTTCAAACACGAATCTTCGTCACCACTACCTTTTGGAAGGTAAGCGGGCTTATGCTGATTGGTATGGGACTCTACAAGAAAAAGGCTCTCATTGCCAAACAGTCCAAAAAGTACTACTCCAAAATGATCATTTATGGGCTGGGCATTGGTTTGCCGATGGTGGTTGGAGGAACCTTATTAAACTTTACCACCGAGTGGGAATTTGAGACTTCTTACTTCTTTATTTCTCAATTAAATTATTGGGGAAGCATATTAATGGGTATAGGCTATATCGGAGTAATCATGTTTCTAATGAAGTATGCACGATCGGGGTTTCTTTCAACTGGGCTTGCGAATGTAGGTCGAATGGCACTGACTAATTACCTCCTACAATCCATAATTTGCACCTTTATTTTCTATGGCCACGGATTTGGCCTCTTCGGAGATATTGACAGGGCAGCCCAGGCTTTCGCAGTGCTTATGATCTGGGTCTTCCTCTTGATTTTCTCTACCTTCTGGCTCAGCTACTTCAAGTATGGCCCCTTTGAATGGCTTTGGAAATCCCTCGCTTATGGGAAATTGCAGCCTATGGCAAAGTAATTAAAACGGATTAAATCAGCCAGTGTAAAATTGAGAGTCAATCAGTCTGTCTTGTGTTTTGGATTTGACAGCATAATTGAAGCCAGTATGTACGGCATGGGCACCATAAGCACCATCCTTGTTCAGCGCCAAAAACCCAACTTGAAGATCTTGATAGTCATTCGGATACTTACGAACAATTCTTTCTACAGCTTCCTGGCAAGCTTCCATCGGTGACCTGCCCTGGCGCATCAATTCAACAATGGTGTGTGCACCACAGATTTTGATTACAAATTCTCCCAGCCCAGTAGCGACAGCTGCACCTACCTCGTTGTCCACAAACAACCCTGCTCCGATAATCGGAGAATCACCAACTCTACCATGCATTTTCCAGGCTGCACCACTGGTAGTGCACGATCCTGACAGGTTTCCTTCCGCATCCAAGGCCACCATCCCAATGGTATCATGATTTTCGACATTGATCTTGGGCTTATAGTCCTGATTTAGCAACCACTTTTTCCATGCCGCTTCTGACTTGGGCGTCAACAGGTTTTCTTCTTTAAAACCCTGGTCCACTGCAAAGCGTCTGGCACCCTCTCCCACCAACATTACATGAGGTGTTTCATCCATCACCTTTCTGGCCACCGATATAGGATGTTTAAAATTCTGAAGAAATGCCACAGAACCGCAATTGTCATTTTCATCCATAATGCAGGCATCCAGGGTTACATTGCCATCACGGTCAGGAAATCCGCCTATGCCAACCGTGGCGTTATCAGGATCGGCTTCTGTCACCATTACTCCCTTTTCAACTGCATCTATGGCTTTACCACCACTACCAAGTACATTCCATGCTTCCGCATTGGCCTCCATGCCATGATTCCAGGTTGAAATTACAATTGGTTTTTCCCCCGGGGTGCTTTGATTTGTGCATGCCATAGTAGAAATGCTTGCCGTACCAATGGCGAGTCCTCCATAGACACTTGATTTGATGAATTTTCTGCGGTTGCTCATGCTTTGAATTTTCTGGAAGTTATGAAATAGGTCACTAAAACCTTCACCGCTAATCAATCATTCTGACGAACCGACATTTAACCCGGATAATTCAATAGATTTCTATTACGGACGTAACTCACTTCTAATCAGCCGCTACGCTTCGTTTGTCTTTTCACCATAGCAGTGCTATGCTATCAAAGTCAAACATCCTGATTCTTTGTGATTTACGCCCTCATCACGACCACTATTAAATTATCCGGGTTTAACACTGATTAACACCCTGTTTGTAACCAATTGCGCAAGAGACCAGTATCTTCAACCATGCGTATAGTATACTCTTTGGTCTTTCTGCTTTTGGTCACTCTGGCAAAGGCCAACGATCCTATTGTTAAGTTTCCTTTTACCATTGAGCATGGACACATTTACATTCACCTGAAGCTGAACGGCCAGGACTCACTTCACGTGGCCTTTGATACTGGAGCAAGGGCCAACCTGCTAGATTCTAAACTGGCCCTTCAGTTGGGCATAAAAGCTTCAGGAAGTCAAACCGTGCAAGGAGTTGCCGGTGCTGTAACCATGGATTATTCGTCTGGTAATTCTTTTGAAATCGGTGATTTTGGAATGCGAAGTCAAACCTTCTTAATGATGGATCTTGATCATTTAGGAGATGAGGACAGCCCCATGGATGGCGTAATTGGTGGAGGCATTTTTGATAACTATATAGTGGAAATAGACTACGATGCTTATGTCATCAAGCTCTATGAATTCAGGGGTTACGAAGCGCCAGCAGATTATGAGGCACTGAAGTTCAGCCTTAGAGCCTTTAGAATACCGATAATTCCGGGCACTCTGTTCTTACCAGACGGCACTTCTATTTCAGGGGACTTTCTCGTGGACACAGGCGCCTCTTTGGCCTTCAGCATAAATACACCATTCGCCAAAAAGCACAAGCTCTATTCTAAAATGGGTGAGACTTATCAATATAAATTCAGGGCCGTAGGCAACAAAAACATCACCGAAATGGCACGACTTGAAAAGGCAAGTATACTCGGACAGTCATTCGAAAATATGACCGCACGCCTCGCCCGATCGACTGCCGGTGTCAGCGGGACCACAGCGGTGTCCGGAATTGTCGGATTAGAAGTGCTCAAACGATTCAACACCATTTATGACTATTATCGGCAAACCATGTATTTGAAACCAAGTCATTACCTGGATGCTCCATTTCAAATCAATTATTCTGGTCTTTCGGTCAAGAAGCAAGACGGAGTTTTCCTGGTAGAGGATGTTTATGCAGGGTCGGCTGCGGAAGTGGCAAAAATCAAAATCGGGGATCAAATCGAAAGTATAGATGGCAATTTGAATATGACCAGAGACGAATTTCACGAGTACTTTCAAAATGCCAAAGGACCGGTTGCCCTGAAAATTCTGAGTGAGGGCAAAAGTATCGTGGTCAATCTTCGCCCCAGAGCTATGTTCTAATGCAACCTCATCAACTTGTTGACCGTCAATAACGTATATTTAGAATCGACCGATAAGGACAGACTCAAAACCAACGCTATGCTCTACAGTTATTTCCGCACTGCTCTCAGGAGCTTGCTCAAAAACAAAGTTTTCTCATTACTTAACATACTCGGCCTGGCCATAGGTATGGCTTGCTGCATGATTATATTTCAGTATGTGACCTATGAGAAGAGTTATGACAAGTTTCACCCTGGTTATGAAGACATCTACAGGGTGCAGTACAACAATTACAAAAACGGGACAATTGTTTTTGAAAGTGCAGCCGCTGTACCAGCAGTAGGCAAGGCCATGAAGGAAAATTTTCCTGAAGTAATTGACTATTCCATTGCCTATCCTACATCGGGTATCGTTACCTACAAGGATAGAAATTTCAGAGAGGCAAAAATACAGTTAGCCACCCCATCATGGCTCACCATGTTCAATTGGCCCTTACTACGCGGGGATATCAATACCGCACTTGAAGGCCCAAAAAAAATGGTGTTGACTGAAAGTTCAGCTAAAAAGTACTTCGGAGATGAAGACCCTATGGGCAAACACATTTTTTGGAGCAATGGCTGGTTTGATCAGGAATATCTAATCACAGGTATTGTAAAAGATGTACCGAACAATTCTCATGTAAAATTCGATATGCTGGCTTCCCATGCCTCTTTACGTGAACCTTCCGATGGAAGCTCTGAAACTGCATGGGGTTGGTATGATCACAATACATATGTAAGCCTACAACCAGGAACAGATCCTGCTGATTTTGACAAACGCTTTGCCGACTATCTTTACAGCATTCGGGGAGAGAACTTCGAAGCCAATAACTCCTTACAGGAATTTCTGCTACAGCCCATCACAGATATCCATCTCAAATCTGCCCTCTTACAAGAGTCAGAGCCACAGGAAAACGGAGATGCACAGTCAGTCTATTTCTTGGGCATTCTGGCCATTTTTATTCTAGTTATTGCCTGGGTAAATTATATCAACCTGGCTTCCGCCAAATCAATGGAACGGGCCAAAGAGGTGGGTGTAAGAAAAGTATTGGGCGCTCACAAAACCCAACTCATCCGTCAGTTTATTGTAGAATCGATTCTGGTGAATTTAATTGGCGCCCTGCTTTCGCTACTAATAGTGCTCTTAGCACTGCCTTATTTCAATGAACTGACAGGTTCAATTTTATCGTTAGGGCTTATCTTTAATTCAGGTACCTGGATTTTGATTGTTGGTGTATTCCTAATCGGAGCATTTTTATCAGGCGTTTACCCAGCCTTTGTGCTTTCCTCTTTCAAGCCGGTGACAGTACTCAAAGGCAAGTTGGGTGCCTCAGGAAGTAATGTGACACTTAGAAAAGTGCTTGTTGTCTTTCAGTTTTGTGCTTCGGTGGTGTTGATTGCAGGAACACTTATTGTGTACAAGCAGCTTACCTTTCTCAAAAATCAGGACCTGGGTTTTGATATGGCCGAAACCATGGTGCTTCGTGGCCCCAGTGTGATACAGGTGGATTCTCTTTTTGACAACTACCTTGAGGGCTTTAAAAACGAGGTGGCCCGTGAATCCTCGATCATGGGTGTGAGTACTTCCACTAATGTACCAGGTAATGAAATCTTCTGGACAAACGGAGCTAAGAGGACCGAGCAGCCCGACACTGATTTCAAAACAATTTATAATGTCGGAATAGACTTTGATTATGTTACCAATTATGAAATTGAAGTAGTGTATGGCCGCAATTTCGATCGCGATTTTGCTACCGATTCGGCTGCAGCTATTTTGAATGTGGCAGCGACTCAGTTCCTGGGTTTTGAAAGCCCTGAAGACGCCATTGGCAAAAGGGTCACCCATGCGGGTATTGAAAAAGAAGTGATAGGCGTGTTGGACAACTATAACCAGATGTCACTTAAAAGCACGGTATCTCCGATTCTTTATCGATTAATCCCCTCAGGTAACAGCTTCTTTTCTTTGAAGTTGCAAGGAGGCAACGCTGCAAGAACTGCCGAAGCCGTGAAGCTGGCCTGGGATAATTTCTTCCCCGGCAACCCAATGGACTACTTCTACCTCGATTCTTTCTTCAATCGACAATATGCCAAGGAAGATCAGTTCGGTTCTGTATTCAGTATCTTCTCCGGCCTTGCCATTTTTATTTCATGCCTGGGCCTATTTGGACTTTCTGCCTTTAGCGCATTACAACGTACCAAAGAGATTGGTATCAGAAAGGTATTGGGTGCTACTGTACCCAACATTCTACTCTTACTCTCAAGGGAGTATATATGGCTTATTCTTATATCCGTGATAATAGGTGTACCGCTCACCTTTTGGGTGATGGAAAACTGGTTGAGTAACTTTGCCTATCGCACAAACATTGGTTGGGCTATATTTGTCATTGCAAGTGCTATGATATTTGTGGTTGCTTTACTCACCGTAAGCTACCAGACTCTGCGTACTGCACGCGCGAACCCATCGAATACCTTAAGAGATGAATAAAAAGACATTAGGAAACCTGTTACTCATAGGCCTGTTTTTAGTACTCGGCCTTACTATTATTGAATTGCCTACTAAGCCGGACAGCGTACAAGAGAAAATCAGCACTTTCATACTTGACAATCTGGAAGATAAAGTGGTTTATACACCGTTGGACTTTCAGGAAGTCAATGAATCATTTCTGCTGTCTAAGGCAGAGGTTAGTGAGCCATTTCAAGTATTTCAAGATTCTATCAGTAAACAGTTGGAAATTCTGAAGGGAAGAAGTTATTCGAGCGACTTGAATCAATTGCTTCTTGAGGCAGAGTCTCACTATGCGACCCTTCGCTTAAACCAACTTTCTGACTACCTGACGCTAGACGCCAGGCTTAAGCGTCACCTTAAAAAGGAAGGTAAACTTGACAAAATTTCCCTGCACAAACTCTCTCTGGAGCAAGCCAGAATGAGTGAAGGTATTAATGACCTGAATGCTGCTTTGGGCAATTACAATCTCTCCATTTTCAGCCTCAACTTTGAGCTGTCTGAAACGATTATTTATCTACATAATTTTCAACTTAGTGACTCAAAAGGGTTGAGAAATCAGCAGGGTGTTTTTGAATTGGATAGAAAGAGTCGGGATGTAGTGAGTTTTAAGGAGGTTATTTAAGGAAGCTTAATCGATACTGACTGTTTTATATCTCTAGCCGGGCGTCAGGAAAGCGGGATTTGTGCGTTAATTGGCTAAAGTCATCCTGAACTTGTTTCAGGATCTTCTTAAATTATATGTGTGAATTCTGGCTGCACTTATATAATGTCGAATAAAAGTAGATCGACATTATATATCGGAGTGACATCAAATCTGCCTGCCAGAGTACTTGAGCATAAGAGTGGTTTGGGTTCGAAGTTCACTTCTAAATACAAATGTTTCGATTTGATCTATTATGAAGCTCATCACTCCATTGTGCATGCTATTCAAAGGGAGAAACAACTCAAAAACTGGCATCGGGATTGGAAGATGAATTTGATCAAAGCTGAAAACCCCGAATTAAAAGACTTATCCGAAGCTATTGGGTTAGGTCCTAAAACATAGCTTAGAATCAAACTGGATTCATTTTTGGGTCTTTGCAAATCAAAGAACAGGGCTTCCCTGGAGATGCAGTAGATCCTGAAACAAGTTCAGGATGACGTTCTAATAGAGATAGTAGAAGTCTAAAATCTAACGGCTATCACTTAAAGTCTCCGGCCTAATTTCTATCTTCCAATAGTGAACTTAATCGGTAACATAATATGGATCGTCTTCGGGGGCTGGATGATTGCTTTGGAATATATCATAGGCGGCATAGCGCTCTGCCTCACCGTGATTGGTATTCCCTTTGGTATTCAGTGCTTTAAACTGGCTATCCTGGGTTTCGCGCCCTTTGGTCAACAGATTGAACCGGGCCGTAGCCTTGACGGCTGTATTGCCCTGCCTTTAAATATTGTCTGGCTAATCTTCGGAGGGTTCTGGATTTTCCTTACCCATTTAATTTTTGGCCTTTTCTTCTGTGTGACCATAATAGGCATTCCTTTTGGCGTACAGCATTTTAAGCTGGCCGGACTGGCCTTTGCACCTTTTGGGAGAAGTTTGTAATTGACATACTATTCCAAATATGAGGGACAAGGGGCTTCCCACTTCCCAAACTCCCTTTCGAAATGACGAAATACGATCAAGTTCATCACCCTATAAAGTCCCTTGGTCACAAAACCCATAAGTACATCACACAAAATCCTTGAAGTGATCAATCAATCAGACTTTTGAGCATTCTTAAAAGCTCAAAAAATGAAAACATCAAAACACACTAGGACAGTTGCCTTGATGGCAATACTCCTACTCTTTAATATTCAACCCATCACCGCGCAGGAGGTTTCCTTTCCTGATACCCCGGTGGGCAAAATGGCCAAAGCGTATTTCACTGCCTTTAACCAGGAAGATCTGAAAGCCATGAGGGAGTTTACTGCTAATAAGCGCACAAAAAGCGCTTTAACTCGCGTATCACTCGAGGATCGAATGGCACAGCATGCTCAAATGAAGGGTATGATCAAACAGATGAATGTCAAAAAAATCACCAGGGAAGAATCCGGACACCTGACGTTTTTGGTTTTCTCCGAAGCCATTGAAACCTGGTTCTCAGTCGGATTCACCTTAAATGATGACAATCCATCATTACTGGAAAGTCTTGCGCTCAGACCAGCCGAAGCACCTGAACCCGAAAGTAGCTCGGTAGTGTTACCGAATACCCCGGCCGGCAAAATGGCAAAAGCCTATTTCGCAGCATTCAATGAAACAGATATACAAACTATGCGTGAGTTTACAGCACAGCATCGTACAGAAGCTTCGCTTACTCGGGTATCCCTTGATGATCGCATGGCACAGCACGGTCAGATTAAAGGCATGCTTCAAAAATTGGAGCTTAAATCTATCACCAAAACTGAGGAGAAAAATCTAGTGGTTTTGGTTTTCTCTGAGCCCGTACAATCCTGGTTTGAAATAGGTTTTACACTTAATGACGAAACACCACCAAAACTCGAGGGATTTGCACTTAAGCCTGTTTCTGCTCCTGAGGAAGGTGAAGACATAGGCTATGGTGAATGGAATGATTTATCAAGTTTACTTGACAATGTGATTGAAAAGCATGGCATCCCAGGGCTTTCCATGGCTGTGATCAAGGATGGTAAAATTGCTGATGCAGCCGTTGCCGGAAGACATCAGATGAACAAAGAAACCCCTGTCACAGCGAATAACCGATTTCACCTGGGTTCTATAACCAAGTCTATGACCGCCACCCTGATTGGAAAGCTCATTCAGAAAGGAAAACTGAAACCCGAGGCTACACTGAAAAGTATTTTTCCGGATATAAATATGCTCCCCGCCTACGAATCTGTAACCGTAGAACAACTGCTTAATCATACTGCTGGAATTCCCGGCTACCTCACCGTGACCGATGAAGAAGAGGCCAAGCTACTCACATTGCCTGGCAATGCCTCACAGCAACGGCTTGCATTCGCTAATAAAGTGTTAAGGGAGGAGCC
This sequence comes from Roseivirga sp., assembly GCA_029262895.1. Lineage (GTDB taxonomy): Bacteria > Bacteroidota > Bacteroidia > Cytophagales > Cyclobacteriaceae > Roseivirga. Next base: position 87,384 of record JAJCYM010000042.1, on the reverse strand, counting down.
TATGACCACCCCAGGAACCGCATTTGCCTATTCTAATGCCGGCTATTCCCTTCTGGGCACCATCACAGAAAAAATCACAGGTAAAAGCTGGGAAGCACAACTGCAAAAGGAAATTTTTGGTCCGCTCAAAATGAAAACTGCAGGCATAGGTTGGCCCAAAGCAGCTGGCAGGCTTGATCAACCTTCTGGTCACTTTGGAGCATTAAATGAACTGCGTCCGCAAACAATAAACGAATATCCCTTAGGTGCCTATATCGATCCTGCTGGGGACGTGCATGCCTCTATGGAAGACCTCGCCAAATTTGCCTTGGCACATATGAATGGGCTCAATGGAAAAAACGGCATTTTGAACTCAGAGACTTTCAAATGGCTCCATACCACAAAAGACAAGCGCAACTACGCTTCGGGTTGGTTTGTAAACAAAGCGGAAAACGGTCAGATGGTACACGAACATGCAGGCAGCGCAGGCACCTTTCTGGCTTTAATGATCATAGAGCCTGAAACCAATCAGGGTTTTGTAATTGCAGCCAACGCAGGTGGGCTTGCACTTGATGGCATTTTTAGAAAAGTCATAGCCCTGTATCGATCAAAATAAGCTTTGCAGTTCTTTGCGTCCTCCACAGTTAATATTTACCTCAAAGGGCGCAGAGATACGCGAAGATTCATAGTGACCAATTTCATTTAAAACTCGTGAACAACAGCCTTTCACCCACACAACAAATAAAACCTGTATTTTGGTATATGCTAAGTCAACGGGTTTTGGAGATGTTAAAAAGCAGAGTCCTCATCAATATTGCGGGGTGGTTGCTCTTTGCCGGAATCTTCTATGCTGGAATCAGCGGGGTTGAAGCCTCAGTAAAAAGCCTGCTAATCGTGCTTTCGGTTTTTTTACCAGCAGTTCCGGCCGTGTACCTTCATTTATATGTCTTTGAGAAATTTCTGAAGACCAAAAAATATCTGATCTACTTTACTGCCTTGGTGGCCATTGCGCTGTCCTTTGGCTGGCTGGTAGAGTTTATGGCACAAGAGGTCGTTTATTATGATGATCCTGATGCCTTTATTTCTGGCAAACTAACCTTAGTAGCCTTTTTGGTGGTTTCCACAGGTTTTCGCTCCTTTTTTGAGGGGCTTCGAGCCAAAAGCCAACTGGCAGAAATTGAGGCCAAACAGGCTAAAGCCGAATTGGATTCTTTAAAATCCCAGGTCAATCCGCATTTCCTGTTCAACTCGCTAAATAATATCTATGGTCTGCTGATGGAAGACAAAGATAAGGCGGGAGATTCTCTGCTCACCCTGTCCTCACTACTGCGATACCTGATTTATGCCTCTCAAAAATCTCAAATCTCGCTGGAAGAAGAAATCAAATTTCTGGACGACTATATGGCCATGGAACGCCTCAGGCTTGGAGATAAATGCAAACTCTCTTTTGAAAAGGAGGGCAACTTTGCCAACAGATCGGTTTCCCCCTTCCTGCTTATTCCCTTTGTAGAAAATGCTTTTAAGCATGGCTCTTTTGCTACTGTGGGTGATAGTTTCATAGTGGTTCGACTAAGCATTCAGGATGAAAGACTGCATTTCACGGTGCGCAATAGTGTCAAATCTACCGTACATAGTCATGCTTCCAGTGGAACAGGAATCGCCAATGTGAAAAGAAGGCTTGAGCTGTTGATGCCCGGAAAATATCGACTCGAAACAGTGCGTGATGTGAGTGAATTTAACGTCAACCTCGAATTAGAATTATGATGAATTGTCTGATCGTTGATGACGAGCCTATCGCACGAAGCATACTGGAAAAGTATGTGGACAAGACACCTTCACTTAGGCTTGCCGGCTCTATTGACAATGCGCTTGACGTTTTGGGCTACCTCTCTGAAGACAAAGTGGATTTGATGTTTCTCGATATCAATATGCCTGAGTTTACAGGCATCGACCTGCTAAAGTCAATGCGACATCCCCCGGCCATTATCATCACCACCGCCTACGCGGAATACGGGGCCGAGAGCTACGAATATGACGTGGCAGATTACCTGATGAAGCCTATTCCTTTTGAGCGCTTCCTTAAAGCCATTCAAAAGGTGGGGGAGCGAATTGAAGATGCTCCTCAGGAAGCATCTCCCTCGCAAGGTGTGGGGTTTATCTTCTTAAAGGATGACCACGTTACCCACAAGGTACTGGTCAAGGACATTCTATATGCACAGGCCTATGGCAACTATATTAAGGTCTTTTTACAAGACAAGATGCTTCTTGTCCGCAAGACTATCTCCGACCTTGAAGCGGAGACCTCGGGAGGGTTAATTCGAATTCACAAATCCTATCTGGTTTCACTCCATCATATCGAAGCCACAGCCGGCAATGAAGTGGTTATGCCCAGTGGACAACGCTTACCTATAGGTAAAGTGTATAAAAAGGGCTTTGCGGAACGGTTGGGTTAGGGTTTCACATTCAGAATATCGATCCCCTAAATTTTTATTGATTCTCAAGTAGCTAGCTCTAGAAAATCACATTACCTTTTGCAAGTTCTCTAAGGCCAGCTTCGCTGTGTCAATAAAACTTTGAAGCTCCTCCTTATAGGCTGTTGTAACAGGGTTTTGAAGCCCCTCCTTCAGTGTTCTTCGTTCATCGGCTAGTGAGGGAATTCCAAGATAATCGATGCTTGGTTTAATCTTATGCAGCCCTTTGTCTAGCTGCTCTGAATTTTGGTTGTGTACTGCTTCCTTAAGTAATTCCAGTTCTTTGGGCAAGCTGTCCAAAATGGTTTGGAGTAAATCTCTAACAACTTTGTCATCCGCGATCATCGATTTGATTTTGCTCAGATCCACCTCAATGACTGGCACCTCCTTAGTCGTCAACTCCCTAATGCCTCTGATCAGCTCACTTGTTTCGGCAGGTTTCATTATGAATTTCCAGCCCTGGTGAGCTTTCAAATCGGAGCTGCTTCTCATATCATCACCAGATAGGAAGATAAAGGGAACTGCATTGCCATTCTTTCTTGCCACTTCAAAAACCTCCGGCCCGGTACGCAGAGGAAGATTGACATCTGCCACTACCAAGTCGATATTTGAATTCTCTAGTGCCTCCCACAAATTTTGACCATCATTGACAAGGTCTACACTAGCACCATTCGCCTTGAGCTGTTCCTGAAGTACTTTGGCACTTACCGGATCATCTTCTGCCACCAAAAGATGCAGGCCCGAAAGGCCTTTTGACGAGGACTCGGGACCATTGGTAGTAATCATTTCTGCATCACCCAACTTAAGTTGTATTGAAAAGGACATGCTGGTTCCCTTTCCAAGCTCACTTTCAATTTTAAGGGTTCCCCCAAAAGCGGTTATCAGCTGTTTTGCAATGCTGAGGCCCAAGCCGGTACCGCCATATAGTCGACTGGTTTCACTTGATGCCTGGGCATAAGGTTCCAGGATTTTATCGATGGTGTCTGCCTCCATTCCAATGCCAGAATCTGAGATTGAGAAGCTAAGGTCAACAGCCTGTGCATCCTTTGAGTCAACCGCAACGGCAAGCTCAACAGTTCCTTCTTCGGTGAACTTGATACTATTTCCTATCAAATTATAAACGATCTGACTAAGTCGGGTTGGGTCTCCTTTCAAATAAAGGCCTTCCACGGGGAGATCGCATCTTAACTCTATTCCCTTTTGCTGACAGGCAAAGAGAAATCCATCGGTGATCGCTTTTAGCATAGCGCCAAGCTCAAAATCTATCTCTTCAAAGGTCAGCTTGCTTGACTCTATTTTTGAAAGGTCGAGCACATCATTGATTATGGCATTTAGATGTTTCGAGGTTGATTTTAAGGCAGACAGATATTCATTGCTGGGCTGAGCACTGAGCAAATCAACAAGACCGGAAATGCTATTTAATGGCGTGCGCATTTCATGACTGACTTTCGCAAAGAAGTCAGCTTTGAATTGTTGGACCCGCTGCAATTCTTCGTTTTTATAGGTCAGTAGATCCTTTTCAGCTTCAATCATCCTCTTCTTGATCTGTGCAAATTCTTCACTGATCACACTTTCATTCCTGGACTGCTGGAGGGTCCTTAGTTTATCGTAATAAAAAGTATTGTCTATGATGGTCCATTGAATCAATCCATGCCCATCAGGACTATTTTGCCTTTGAAAAATCAGGTGGAAAAGCCCTTTTGTTCCTTCTTCCCACTCTACTTCTGTAAAACGCTGCTCTTCTCCCAAAGCCATGGTCGCAAACACCTCTTGCAGACTTTGTAAAAAGAGGAATTGCACATAAATGGGAGTGCCGCGATCTACCTGCAAAACAGAATCGCAACTAGCCATTACCTTTCCATCAAGATCAAAAATGGTTACCTGCAGTTTGTCATGAAACTGCTGAAGCTTGATCTTATCCAGATCAAGACTCATGAAACGATAGCTTTAGTGAGCAGTCGGAAGGCTTCTTCCACATTTAAACCGGTTTTTGCACTGGTCTGGTGTACCTCTTGAAAGTCGATTCCGCCTAGAATGGATTCACACTCTTCAGGGGTCAAGAGGTCAGTTTTATTGGCTAATATCTGAATTGGAGCATTGGGTAACAGACCTTGCATATGGTTTACTTGTTCATGCAAGTTTTGATAAGTCGAAGGACGGGTGATGTCAAAAACATAGAGCACTCCATGTGCACCTAGCTGATAGCTCGCTGGAACTTTGTTCTGCTCGGTCTCTCCGGCAATATCCCAAATAATCAGAGTAACATCCATTCCATCCACCTGAAGTTCTTTCTTGTCAATTTTGACACCTATGGTGGTCAAATATTCATCTGAAAACTTTTGGTGCACGAATTGGCGGATGAGGGATGTCTTACCTACTCCAAAATGACCGACCAGAATGACCTTTTTACTGATCGACATTATCGAAGTCATTAAAGTACTCTTCGAGGCTTCCTGAAATTTGTTTTTGATCCACCTCCTCATCGTCTCCTTTGCGGGCCTTCCTAAGTACTTTATCAGCAAATTCGAGCACAGTGCTGTCGATTCTGTCCTTGAAGGCAGCGTTCATCCCACCTGAAGCTACAATGGCGATGAAAAATGAGTTGAAGCTCTTGACTACGATTTTGAAGTTGTCATAATCAATACTGTCCAATTCCTGCTCTCCTCCCGCAAAAGCATCTTCTACAAAAGCCTTGATGGCGGTGAGCATTCCTGCAATCATATCCTGATCTACAGTTTGATTTTTGGAGAAGGAACCCATCAGCAATCCGGAGTTCTTTTCTATGATAAAAATTTCCTCAATTTTTGGATCAATTAATTGAGACATCATAGCCTCGCTTTGCGGTGTTCCGCTTATCCAGGCTTTAATTCTTACTTTCCAACCCTCCCAGGAAAAGGCCAGCTCCATTTGCGCATCTACCTTTTCCGAAAGCTTCTGAATCTCACTGGCGATATACTTTTTGATCATCCGACCAATGATAGGATAGAGCGCCTCCACTACTTCATCCTGTGAGTCCTTGATCTGTTTGCTAATCGTCTCTGTGATTTGCGGCCCAAACAACTTGGGAAAGTTGTTTTTAAAGTGCTCCTGCTGATCCTGCAAAATGGGCTGCACCTTTTCTTCTAGTCGATCACGGGAGTTCAGTTGATCGTCCAGATCCTCCAGTTTTTCGGCAAGCTCCTTCCGTTCCTCCCAGTCTTGTTCCAGGAGAATGGTCCTAAGCTTATCAAACAGAGGTTTTTTTTCCATTAACCGCTACGGGCTTATTCGGCTATTTTTTGACCCACTTCTTGCAACATAGCACCCAGCAGCTTGCGATTCACCTTGCGCTCATCCAAATCCTGAACGGCATCGTCCATATCAGACCGCAATTGGGTCATTTTCTTGGTTGTATCTGAGCGAAGATCACTAAGCATCTTGGTTAGTGCTTCACGCGTGTCATTAATCTCGTTTTCCAGTTCTGTCCTGGTCTTTTTTATGAGTGCTTTGACTTCGTTGAATTCGGAGTCATACTTCTGCATATTTTCACCAAAAATCAGCTGCTTTACCGCTTCAATCTTTGGATCTCCACTCATGCCACCCGCTGCTTCTGGTGCCGCTGCTTGTTCCTTTTGCTTAGCCATTTCTATTTTATTTGAGTAATGCTTGTAATGTCTGTTTATCTATTTCTCCTGATGGAAAAAGGTTGTTTGCTCTTTGAAATTCTCTTACCCGGTTCACCGTGATTTGGTTAAAAAGTCCATCTTCCGGAATGCTGTCCCCGGATAGGTTCAGCATCTTTTGCAATTCCCAAACCGGTGCTCCGTTGGTACCTCTTTTTAAACCGATAAGATGGGCCTTACTCCTCAATTCAAGGTCCTTTTTAGTCAAGCCCTGTTCCATAAGTTGCACGTCATCATCAGTGTAACCCAGGTCTTTCCATTCCTTTGACTTCTCCAACTTGGTTTCTAGCCACATGGCAGTTGCCTGTAGGCTTTCAAAGTAGGCGGTAGCTTCCTTAGATTTTTCTCTGGCCTTATCCATAAACCTCACATCTATCTTGTCATTGTTCCAAAGTGAGCGCGCGTAACTACCCACTTCTAAAGCCGTTTTGTAGTATTCCTTGACCACTGAAGGATCGTAATAATCAGTATCGATGGTTTGACTAATCTCATAGTCATAAGCCGAGGGCGGATTAAACCTCCGATCCTTAAGAAATTGGACAAGGATGTAAGCAATGATGCCAATAATAATGACAATGGAGAGGAGGCGCTTCACAGTTAGTATTTTGGTAAAAAATCAATCTAACTATAAAATTAAAAGAAATTCCCATTTAGATACAGAAGTTTGAAGTTTGAAACCTTAAGAATGACCAAAAAAAGCCCCAATACGTATGTACTGGGGCCATTATCAGAGAATCTGTTGAGTTACTCGCCCAAACCTACTTGTGGTAATAGTAGGTGATTTTTTCATCCAATGAGAACCCCATGGTTTTTTTGTAAAGTTTCAGGTACTTTTTTAAAATTCGGCTGGGCTGTTCTTCATAGTTAATCATCATTTTTCCATTCTCAAGAAAAATGGTATTAATAGCTCCCTTGTCGATAAGCTTGTCTTTGACCAGTTCACTTTCGAAAGCTTTATCAAACGCTTCAATTTCGGATTGATAAGGGGGGAGTCGAAATTGATTCTTATTTTCATTTAGGTCTCTGGGATCAAGAACATTGCTGTACTCAATAATACTGTTGGTCAATGCTGTGACTTTAATGACACCCACATGGTCGTCAAGGAAGTCTCGATAAACCGACTTTGCCTTATCACCGGGAATCACCTCAAGGTTGATTATATCCATTGACTTCAGATCCTCAATGGTCAGGTCTTTTCTTACAAAATCATTGACTACAATCAATGGATCCTCATTCAAAACCTCTCCGGCAGTGATAAGCTTGTTCTGGGCCAATTCCAATTCTTGTTTTCTTTCAAGGATCGATTTGACATTTGAAACGAGTTCGGGATTTGCCGATTCGTCTTTTCTCAATTTCTCATTGAGCGCTTTCAACTTCTCATAAAACTCATCTGCAGAGGTGTTTTTTCCGTTTATATAGGGGAAAAATACGCCTTCTGCTGACCCCATAAATTCCCTGCCATAAAGTTCCAGAGCTAATATTCTTGGCACTCTCAAATAAGCAGTATATGCCTTGCCATATTCTTCGAATAGTTTCGAAGGCTCAACATCTTTGAGGACTTCACCATTTAAGATTGTATGAAATTTGTTTTCAAAATCAAGCAGACGGGAATTTGAACGGCCGAAGAAGTCCGGTTTGCCAAAGCCCGTTATGAATTGAAGCCTACGTATTTGAGAAGCGCCCATGGGAGAATTGGCATATGCTTTGGTCATTACACGAATCAGTGATTTGTGCGATTCGAGACCCCTATAAAACCTCTTCAGCAATTCTCCACTAATTTCTTCAATACGAGCCAGTTCCTTTATGTCCATCGCATTGACAATTTTGAAACCACTGACATCAAGCAACTTGCCATCTAATTCAATAATCGCCTTGCTCTTTTTGGGTCCATACAACTCATAAACAAAGTCACCATATTCCTTATGTTCTTCCGTGATATTAAGCTCAGTAATACTCAATTCTTCACTATAAACGGTCCGAACTATAGGCTCTTTTAAACCTAGCTCCTCCCACTTTTCTTTCTCTTTAAGCTCTAACAGGGCCAACTCTCTCTCATTCACTAATTCAACTATCTGCCTATCAATCCTCTCCGCGTTGCGCTTGTTCAATTCAATTAGCTCCTCCAGCTCTTGCTGCTCCTGTTCTGAGAACTTATCCTGAATTTCATAAACCTCTTGCTCCCACGTCCCAATTCTCTCCTTTGCCTCTTCCAAAAATTCCTTATTCTGTTCTACCAATCCCTGTTCCAATTTGGCCTGGCTATCTAAAAGCTGCTGAAATTCGTCTTTCAATCTTTTGTATGCATCTTCCAACGACAATTTTGACAACTCCTGAGCCTTTGTATCATTCACGAAATCGCTCATGATTGATGCCGTTGCCAACTTCCAGGCGTCAATTAATTCAAGCGAATCTGTCTTTTCCAAAGTCTCAATTTGGTTAATCAGTCGCTCTGTTTGTCCACTCATTTCCCGGTCTTCCAACTGCTGCCAGTTTTTCAAGACATACTCGAACTGGGCACCAAAAACTTCATATTCACGCCTTATTTTCTCTGAAGGTATTGGAAGGGTATCCGACTCTAATGAGGCCTCAACCGTGCTTCCTAACTTACTTTGGTCTTCAACAGTCTGCGTTGGTTCAGTCATGGACTGCTCCATTTCGGGATTAACAGGAAGATCGGCAACCTCCGAATTCGATGAACTTTGCCAACTGACCAAAAGAAAAGATGTCAGGATCAATAGCATAGAGACCAGTCCACTGACCCAATTAGTCCTGGGTCGCCCTTCGGCAATTCTCACTATTCTCTGCAATAACTGATTCTTTCTGCTTGCAAAAGCAACTGCCGGAATTAGTCCTGGTAGTTTAAGCTCTTGCACGGAGGTGAGTGCTTTAATCAAAGTGACTTTGTTACCGATATAAGCTATGGCCAATTGATCACAATGGTACTCACGTTCCTGTTCGGCTTGTCTGTAAAGCCACCAATAGGCGGGATGGAAAAAGTACATTACCTGCAAGGCGCTTAAGAGTAAATTGATGAGGTAATCCATCCTTTTCACATGCGCCAATTCATGTGCCATGATGGCCTCAATTTGATCCGTTGGAAGCCCGTTGATTAGCCCAATCGGGAAAATAACCACTGGCTTCAAAAACCCAATCACAATAGGTGATGACACCTTTGTTGATTCCCTTAACCCAACTTCTGCTTTGACTCCAATTTTTTTGGAAATCGTAATGAATCTATCAAGCCAGGAGTTTTCAAAAACAGGTTTTGCTCCCATCTTAATATATCTCACATAAAACAGCCCTCCGAATAGCCTAAGGCCGAAGATTGCTACTCCCAACAACCAGAAATAGGCTACAAAATTGGCGTTATTATCCATCCACAATAGCCCTCTTTCAAACAAGGTCGATTCCTGAACCACATTTACAGAAGCCTGAAATTCAGAGCCTAAATCGGGGAACATCATGGCTATTTTTGATGTACTCGGAACGACCTCTGTATGAGTCACCGGTTTGTAGTGATTATTAAAAGAAATCAGAGACCAAATGGGCATGGCCAACATGACAATAACGATAAGTCTGTACTTAAGTCTTGAAGAAGCTCTTTTGAAAATTGAAATGAATAATAAAACGACCAACAGCAAGAGGGCACCCTGCCATAAGGCATCCATAACAGTAAGGCCCAATGCTTTAATCAGTTCTGGCGATAGATTTTTCATGACTTTCCTCCTTCCAGTTTATTGATCAACATTTTAATTTTTCGAAGCTCCTCTTTAGAGGTATTTCCACGGCCGAGGGCCTGCATTACAAGTTGAGAAGCAGAACCGCTAAAGGCCGAATCCAACAATTTGTCCAATAGTGCATCCTTGATGTCTTCTTCTTGTACAGCTGCATTGTAGATATGGGTTCTGGACGATTCATCACGAGTGACCAAACCCTTCTGAGCCATGATCTGCATGATCTTCAATGTGGTGGTATAGCCGATCTCCCTTACTTCATTCAGGCTGTCATTTACCAGTCTTACTGTACTTGCACCTTCTTTCCAAAGCACTTTGAGTATTTCCAATTCTGATTCTGTTGGCTTGCTCATATTGTATCAATTATCTTTTGATGTAACATATTAGGGCACCCATCCCGAGTCCTCTTTTCAAATACTTTGGATTGTCTGGGTCAAGGTCAATTTCCACTACAAGAATCTCTTCAGGGGTGGGCTCCGGAACCAGTAGGGCGTCCTTTTTGAGTAACTGCACTTTTAATCGATATTTGGATGACTCCTCTATCTTAAATACGTCTTCCTGAATATCACCAAAATCATGTATGGCGGTCATATAGAAATTCACATGATCATTAAAGTTCTTCATCCTTCCCAAAAGGCTTGGAGAGTAATGGTTATTGATGAACTTTTTGACCGCCAGTTCAGTGCCACTGTTCTGCATGTCCATCCAAGCCTTTAACATTCTTTGGGTTTCATCATTCTCTGCCGGTGACCTGCCGAGAGAGAACGCGAATACAGATATTAAGAGTATGTATTTCATCTTTGATATTTTAATCTACGATGACTTTCGTAGCACAAGTATATACGAACAGTTTCGTAATTACAAATTTACTTACGAAGAATTTCGTAGAATGTTCTTTTTTAAGATTGATTATCTTTAACCCGGATATTGCAATAGAGTTTCTATTACGGACGTAACTCACTGCGAATCAGCCGCCATGCCTGCGGCATGCAGGTTTGCTTCGTTTGTCTTTTCACCATAGCGATGCTATGCTTTCAAAGCCAAACCGCGTGTCGCCTAAGCTTTAGCGGTGGCACACATCCTGATTCATTGCGATTTACGCCCTCATTACGTCCCTCCATCGCATCAACCGGGTTTAATTGAACATGAAGATTGGGATCAAAAAAAGAAAACCAAAGGAAAGTAGTGAGCTGGGCTTTGGTACCAAGGCCTACGGCCCAGACACCAGGTTAATTACTGCCAATGGTGATTTTAATGTCAACAAAAGTGGTTTAAAGTTTTGGCAGTCGCTGGACATATATCACGAGCTAATTTCAATGAAATGGCCTGCATTTCTGTTTTTGGCAAGTGGTCTTTTCTTAGTTGCCAATCTGATTTTTGCCTTTCTCTATTTCAAAGCCGGCATTGGGAGTATAGCCGGAGCCGAAGGGGTAAGCACCTGGGAACAGATTCTGGATGCCTTTTATTTCAGTACACAAACCATCACTACGGTTGGCTTCGGTCAACTTAGTCCAAATACCAATTATGTGAGCCTTCTGGCAGCCCTTGAATCCTTTCTGGGCCTTATGGGTTTCGCCCTGGTAACCGGTTTGATATTCGCAAGGTTTTCGAGACCCAGAAAAAGGCTTGTTTATAGCGAAAATGCCATTATTGCTCCATTTCAGGATATCAATGGACTCATGTTTAGATTTGCCAATGGCGGAAATAACCGACTGATCGAAACAAAAGTGGATATGATCGCCTCCTATTGGAGCGAGCAAGAGGGTCGAAGGATTTTTGAGCCACTTCCCCTGGAAAGAGACAAGATCAACTTTTTAACCACTAGTTGGACTGTCGTTCACCCGATCGATAAAGACAGTCCGTTGTATGGGCTTACTCCGGAAGACTGCACCAAAATGCATATGGAAGTCATTGTAATGTTTAAAGCCTTCGATGATACTTATGCCCGCAATGTCTACGATCGTAGAAGCTATGTGAGCGAGGAAATTCTGTTTGGAAAGAAGTTTTCGCCCATCTTTAGGGAAAAGGGAGATGATAAAATTTACATTGACCTGGCCAAAATCGGGCTGCTGCAAGACGCCACTCTCAATTGACCAGACATCACTTTCTGGTCGCACTCGTCTGATTTTCATAGGCTTTAGCGGCTAGATTTTCTATATTCCTTCAACTAAACAACCTTTATCATGTTGACCACAAAAGAAATTTCAAGGTGGACAAGTCTTGTCCTATTGATCCTGGTACTCAATCTGACCTCTATTCAGGGGCAGGATAAACAAGGTTATCAAAGACCACCCGAGGCGATAGCCAAGTTGATTGATGCGCCTTCAACCCCATCAGTAAGTATCGACTCTAAAGCAGAATGGATGCTGCTAATGGAGCGACCGGGTTACCCCTCAATTGAAGAGGTGGCTTCTAAAGAATTACGTATTGGTGGAACAAGAATAAACCCAGCCACCAATGGTAGAAGCCGGGCCTCCCATATGACCGGCCTCAAATTGAAGAATATTGCTTCAGGAAAAGAGCTGAACTTTAGCGGCATGCCGGCCAAGCCTCAAATTGCCAATGTAAGCTGGTCTAATGACGAAACTAAAATCGCGTTTACAAATACAACCGCCAATGGCATTGAGCTATGGGTGGCAGATGTAAATACACAAAAAGCAAAGCGGCTTCTAGGTGCAGTAATCAACAACGCCTACGTGAGTGCCTTTGATTGGATGCCGAATAACACTCACCTTTTAGTAAGCACAATAAAAGACGGTCGTGGCGCAGCGCCCGAAAAACCAGCAGCACCAAAAGGACCGGTTTTACAAGAAACCTCAGGTGCTAAGGCGGCTTCAAGAACCTATCAGGATTTGCTAAAGAATCCTTATGATGAAGAGTTGTTCGAGTATTTTACCACTGTTCAGCTTAAGAAGGTGGATTTGAACGGAAAAGCCACCAAAGTAGGCAGTCCAGCCATAATAAAGGGTTATAGCATCTCTCCTGATGGCGGACATATTTTAGTTCAGACCATTCAAAAGCCGTTCTCCTATTTGGTGCCCGGTTCCCGCTTTCCTTTTAAATATGAAGTTTGGGATGCTGCAGGCAATATGGTCAAGTTAATGGGTCATGTCCCACTGGATGAGGTAAGACCTAACGGATTTGATGCCACCAGACTGGGAAGAAGAAGCATGAGTTGGAGGGCCGACAAGCCAAGTACACTTTACTGGGCCGAGGCAGCAGACGGTGGGGATCCAAAGACGAAGACAAATGTTCGGGACCACGTGTTTATGCAGGATGCACCTTTTATGGATGCGCCCACAAAGATTGCCTCCACCTCCTTGAGGTATTCATTTATCAATTGGGGTGACGACAACCGGGCCATCTTAAATCAACGATGGTGGGCAAAAAGAATGGATCGCAGAACTTTGATTAACCCGGCAAATCCGGATGGGGAGGGTGAAGTCATCATTGATCGGAATACCAGCGATCGCTACAGTGATCCGGGTAACCCAATGACTGAGAAAAACGAGTATGGCTGGTACGTGTTGAAAATGGATAAGGGCAACCTATTTATGCGTAGCACTGGAGGCTCCACTGAAGGTGACAGGCCTTACCTGAGTAAGTTCAATGTGAAGACCAAAAAGCAGGAAATCCTTTTCCGTTCCGAAGCACCCTACTACGAACGTACAATAGACATTATTTCTAAAAAAGCAGATAAGATCATTACCCTGAGAGAGTCTGAAAAAGAGCCGCCTAATTACTTTATCAGAGACCTTAAAAAAGGAACGCTTACGGCTATCAGCGACTTTCCGCACCCTCAGCCTGATTTAATCGAAGTAAACAAGGAAATAATCAAGTACAAAAGAGAAGATGGTGTGGATTTGACGGCCGTACTTTATACACCCGCAGGTTATGACAAAAATTCTGACGGTCCATTGCCTGTGTTGATGTGGGCCTATCCGAGGGAGTATAAGTCTGCAAAAAATGCAGCTCAGGTTAAAGGAACACCCTACTCTTTCACGAGAGTCAGCTCGGGCTCACCTATTTTCTGGGTATTACGGGGTTATGCTGTAATGACCAATACCGAAATGCCAATCATCGGTGAAGATGAAAAAGAACCAAATGATAGCTTTAGAGAGCAATTGGTTATGAATGCCAAGGCGGCCATTGACAAAATTGTAGGCATGGGCGTTGGCGACCGCAATAAAATTGGTGTTGGTGGCCACTCTTATGGTGCCTTTATGACCGCTAACCTTTTAGCACATTCCGATTTGTTCGCAGCCGGAATTGCCAGAAGTGGTGCCTACAACAGAACGTTAACCCCATTCGGCTTTCAAAGAGAAGAAAGGACCTATTGGGAAGCACCGGACCTGTATAACTACATGTCACCGTTTATGCATGCCGATAAGGTGAATGAGCCATTACTGCTTATTCATGGTGAGGCAGACAACAATTCGGGTACATTCCCAATTCAGAGTATCCGTTTTTACAATGCTGTGAAGGGCCATGGCGGAACTGCCAAGTTGGTGATGTTACCAGATGAAAGCCACGGTTATCGTGCTAAAGAATCCATTATGCATATGCTCTATGAAATGGATACCTGGCTTGAAAAACACGTAAAGAAAGCCGTTACAAAACCTGAAGGAGCCAGCATTAACTCCAAGGGTAAATAAAAACATGAATGCGCAATTGATCCGATCACTTCAGGTGATCGGATCAATTCACTTTGGCCAAACAGGCCTAGTTCTTTTGTGGATTGAGACATTTATCCGGTCTCTCCATAGACTCTTCGTTTGTTAGAATAAGAAAACCAACATTATACATTCTCTTTCTTTCCCTGAACGCTTACGCCAATAGCTTCAGCGCTGGAGCAGGTACGAAGCGCCTCTTTCCAATCCAACAACTCACTTTATTGCTAGCGGCCTGACACTCTGGCCCTTTTGACTCCAAAATATCTAGGATTTGCCCCTCATTTTTTCCAAAATGTATACATACAACCGAACCTTAACCAAAATAGTAGTAGTTATGAATTCTAAATTAGTTTTAGTCGTAAGAATTTTATTAGCCCTGATTCTGATCGTTTTCGGTCTTAATAAATTTATTGGGTTTATGGGTGACCCTGGTTTTACGGGAGACGCAGGTGCCTATATGGGCGCTTTAACCAGTGTCAATATGTTCGTCATCTTAGGCGTACTTGAAGTTTTATGTGGATTGGCCTTTTTAACTGGCAAATACAATGGTCTGGCCATTATTATCACAGCCGCCATTGCATTCAATGCACTTATATTTCACGTATTCCTCGCAATGGACGGGATTGCTCCTGCTGCTGCATTAACTGTGCTTGTTATCATCATGTACGTTGCTAACAAAGACAAATTTGCTGAGGTATTTAAGGCATAATATCTAGTCAGAATTGCGAAAAGCGCCTTGGTCCAAACATCCAAGGCGTTTTTTATGCCCATTTGTAAAATGACCGTGGTACTTCTTTAAGATAAGGCCTATATTCCTAGCTCTTAAAACAACATCGACCATGAAACCACTCAAGTCTACTTTTTGGCTAGTATGCCTGGCCACATTTCTGTTTATCTCAACAGACGGTTTTGCACAGCGCAACCGAAAAAAGAATAACAAGGAAACCACAGAATCAAACGATCCTTTAAAGGATGTTGGGCTTAGCGCCTTAAAGTTCAGAGGTATAGGCCCGGCACTGACCTCTGGGCGGGTTGCCGATCTCGCTGTAAATCCGGACAATCCTAGCGAGTTTTATGTGGCCGCTGCTGCCGGAGGTGTTTGGAAAACCACCAATGCTGGTACCACTTTCAAACCAATCTTCGACAACCAGGGCTCCTATTCTATAGGTTCTTTGGCCATGGACCCAAACAATCACAACGTGATCTGGGTGGGAACTGGTGAGAACAACAATCAGAGAAGTGTCTCTTATGGTGATGGCCTCTACAAATCAACAGATGGCGGTGCCTCCTTTAAGAAAGTAGGACTAGAAAATTCCGAGCATATCGGGATGATCCGGATAGACCCCCGCAATTCTGATGTAGTCTATGTAGCAGCCACAGGACCACTTTGGAGTGCTGGAGGAGATCGAGGCCTTTATAAGACCACCGATGGTGGAAAGACCTGGAATAAGGTCTTGGAGATCAGTGAAAACACCGGTGTAAACGAAGTGCATTTTGATCCTAGAAATCCCGATGTGCTTTACGCTACTGCCCACCAGCGCAGAAGACGCCAATGGACCTATTTAGGTGGAGGACCGGAGTCAGGAATCTATAAATCAACGGATGCCGGTGCCAATTGGGAAAAAATTAACAGAGGTCTGCCAGGTGGTGACAAGGGACGTATTGGTATGGCCATTTCACCAGCTAATCCCGAGATTATTTATGCAGTGGTTGAAGCACAGAGAGGCCAGGGAGGATTTTACAAGAGTACCAACAGAGGTGCTTCGTGGCAAAAAATGAGTGGCACTTCTTCCAGTGGTAACTATTACCAGGAACTTGTTGCAGATCCTGTTGATGCAGATCGGGTTTACCTGCTCAATACCTTCACCTTGGTTACTGTTGACGGAGGGAAAACCTTCAATAACCTTGGTGAAAGGAGTAAACACTGGGACAACCACGCCATGTGGATTAATCCTAAAAACAACCACCACATTCTACAAGGTTGTGATGGAGGTGTTTATGAGTCATTTGACCAGGGGCAAACCTGGAAGTTCTTCACCAACCTGCCTTTGACGCAATTCTACAAAGTAACTGTAGACAATGACCTCCCATTCTACAATGTAGCTGGGGGTACTCAGGATAACTACAGTATGGTGGGACCATCTCAAACTGTAAGTCAACATGGGATTGTAAGTTCCGATTGGGTTGTGACTCAAGGTGGAGATGGCTTTGAATCAGCCATTGACCCTGTAGATCCCAATATCATTTATGCACAATACCAAAATGGTGGGCTAACCAGGTTTGATAAAAAGAGTGGGGAGAATACCACAATTATTCCTCGACCAAGAAAGGGCGAAAAAGCCTACAACTTCAACTGGGACGCTCCATTAATGATAAGCCCTCATGACCATAAAACACTTTATTATGCCGCGAATAAATTGTTCAAAAGTACTGACAGAGGCGATTCATGGGAGGTAATTTCCGGAGAACTTGATCAGGACATAGACCGGAATCTATTGCCAATTATGGGCAAGATTTGGCCCATGGATGCGGTGTCCAAAAATGGATCGACCTCAAGATATGGTGCTGCTGTCTCTCTGGATGAATCCAGAATTCAGGCCGGCCTCATCTATGCTGGAAGCGATGATGGGCAAATCAATATTACTGAGGATGACGGAAAGAACTGGAGGAAAATCAACCGATTTGATGGCGTTCCGGAAAACACCTATGTATATGATTTGATCGCTTCAAAGCATGATGCCAATGTGGTCTATGCCGCATTCAACAATCATAAAAGTGGTGATTTCACCCCTTATGTTTACAAAAGTGCAGACAAGGGGCAAACCTGGTCGAACATCTCTTCCAACCTGCCAAAAGGAGCTGTATATGCCCTTGAACAAGACCATGTCAACGGAAATATTCTCTTTGCAGGAACTGAGTATGGCGTATTTGTCACCGTAGATGAGGGCCTTAATTGGAAAGCATTGAAAGCCGGGCTACCCACTATCAATGTAAGAGATATGGCTATACAGGAAAGGGAAAACGACCTGGTTCTAGCCACCTTTGGAAGGGGCTTTTATGTTTTGGATAATTATGCTCCTTTGAGAGAGTTGGCTCCGGCTAATCTGGACAAGGCTGCCCACATATTTGCCGTAAAGGATGCGCTCATTTTTAACACCTGGACTCCCCTTGGAAGCCTTGGTAGCAGAGAAAAAGGATTTCAGGGAGAGGACTTTTTTACTGCCCCGAACCCGCAGCGCGGTGCAACAATTACCTATTGGCTCAAAGAGGGAGTCACTACCCTAAGGGCAGAAAGAAGCAAGCGTGAGAAGGAGGCTTTCAAAAAAGGTGAGCCCATCCCCTATCCAACAGTTGAAGAACTTAAAGCCGAAAATAGTGAGCTCCCTTCTTACCTAATTTTCACCATAAAAGATTCAAGTGGAGAAATTGTGAGTGAGCAAAGGAGCGCTTTAAGAAAAGGCATGAATAGAATTAACTGGAACATGACCTATTCAGGATTTGGCAGTGCAAATGCAAGACAGGCCAACCCAACCAGCTCTATTCCGTCTTCTAACGTTTACGTTGTTCCCGGGAACTATACCGTTTCCCTTTCTCAAAATGTGAAAGGCAAAATAACCGCACTGGCCGGACCTGTATCTTTTGCAGTTAAGGAGATCAACAATCGTACGCTACCCGCAGCCGACCGAAACGCATTAGCGGCATTCAAAAAGAAGGCCTTGAAGCTTTCCGGTGCTATTAATGCCACCAGAGGAGTGATGTCCAGCATGACCAATAAAATTGCTACTTACAAGGCCGCGAGCAAAGCCTTTCCGGCACAAGAATCCAATCAGTTGATGACCGACATCTTGGCGCTCGAGCAAAAAGTGACAGCTTTGAACATTCAGCTCAACGGTGATCGTGACGTCAACCGGCTCGATCAAGATGGCGCTTACTCCACAAGCCAAAGGGCTCAAAACGCAATTTTTGATGTCCTCGGTTCTACCTCTGACATTACGGGTACATCAGAGCAGAACTATAGCATAGCGGCAGATGAATTCGGACCGATTTTGAGTGGATTAAAGAGTTTGCTTACGGAATTTCAAGGTATGGATCGTAGGTTAGATCAGATGAGTGCTCCGCTCACTCCGGACAGATTACCTGATTGGAAAAAGCAATAAATCACACTATCTGAAGAGAAAAGGCCAGAGAATTCTGGCTTTTTTTTGTATAAATCCATGTATCTCTGGTAACTAAGCTTTAAAAACTGGATTCTTTTTGTGTTTTCTTTTTGGGGCCTAGGGATAAAATTTAGGGCCTTTTCGGCCTTGCATCAACCTCAAACGGCATATATCAAGCATGAACAACGAAAAATTGTGTGCAAACGAAGTAATTACATTGTATATTTAACAATCTAACCTCAGCTTTTATTTCTTCGTACCTCAATATTTCTAAATTTGCTTATTGGAATAGGTATAGCCAATTGAAGTTAGTCGTCACCATATTTATTTTATTTTTATCCGGTTCTGGGAATTCTCAAGACCTGGTCTCGATTGCCAATACATTTCTGAATGATCGAAATTACGTAGAGGCTAAAAATGCTATTGATGAAGCACTAAAGGATACTTCGTTTGTAAAGAACCCAAGGGCATGGTATACCAAAGGTCGAGTTTATCACGAAATCTTAAAGAGCAAAAATCCTGATCTGGATAAATTCAAAACTGACGTTGCGGATTTTGTAAGTGATATTGTAGAAGCCTACAACCAAACGAGGACACTTACCACAGCGGGTAGCAATCTCTTCACGCTTTCAAATAATCAACTTGAACTGGTCTGGGTGGAAGGCATCAACCAGGGCGTCACCTATTTCCAAAGCCAAAACTACGACCGAGCAATTGATGCCTTTACGATTGCCAAGATTGTAAAACCGGCAGATACTACCGGCTATATTTATACAGGCCTGAGCGCCCAAAACGCCAAAAAATATACCTTGGCACTGGAGAATTTCTATGCTGTTAAAGATTTAGCTCCTTTGAGTATAAGCGTTTATAATAGTATTATCATCTGTACCCAGGCAAAAGGCAGCACACTTCAGGGGCAACTGGATGTAATTGAACAGGCCCTCTTCGATTATCCAGATCACATCCCCTACGTCCTACAGGAAATAAGTACACTTGTAAATCTTGGCAAGTTCACCGAGGCAGAGTCCAGATTACAAACTGTGCTCAGAAGAAACCCCGGTTCATTCGATCTCAAGCTGAGACAGGCCGACCTTTTTGACCGAATCTTTAAGCAGGCCTTCGTTGAAGGCCGACCGGATCGTTCGGATAGATATTTCAACCTGGCCTCTGTTAAATATGAAGAGTACATTAATTCCTTCCCAAATGACTTTACGGCCAATTATAACTATGCGGTTATGATTAATGAGAAGGCCAACCGATACTATGTTCGTGGAAATTTAATGAGCAAAGAGGAGTATGAAATCAGTGGTGAAGAAGTGCAGGAACAAGGGCATAAGCTTACCAGAAAAGCACTCCCTTTTATGGAACGAGCCAGAATGCTAAAGCCTAATGATGACAAAGCAGTTGCTGCATTGAGGGTTTTCTATAAGCGCTTGAAAATGGATGAAGAGCTCAACAACCTGGGCAATTAGTCGTGCTTAGCGTAGTAGTGGCCTCTCAAAATCCCATTAAAGTAGACAGCGTTAAACGCGCATTTTCAAAAGTATTTCAGGGTACCAAAGTTGATGTGATCCCAAAGTCATTCCCATCAGGGGTAAGCGATCAACCTATGACCGATAATGAGACGCTGACAGGTGCCAAAAATCGGGCAGAAAACGCAAAAAATGAACATCCCAAAGCAGATTACTGGATAGGTATAGAAGGCGGAGTGGAGACAAAGAGCAGTGAAATGCACGTTTTCGCCTGGGTATATATATTGTCGGAAAATCAAATGGGTAAGGCAAAAACCGCTACGTTTTTGTTGCCGAAAGCTGTTGTCGACTTGGTCAACCAAGGGAAGGAACTTGGAGAAGCCGATGATATTGTCTTCAATAAAAGTAATTCCAAACAGAAGAGCGGGGCCGTTGGCATTCTGACGCATGATCTCATTGATCGCGCCACCTATTATGAGCCGGCTGTAGTTTTAGCCTTGATTCCCTTTGTGAACCAAGCGCTTTATCAAAATCAATAAACCCGATAACGCAATAGAAAGTCTATCGCATTATCGGGTTTAAATATTTGGCTGGAGTTTAAACCCCAGCTAAGTATCAAATGTTATCTATTCAAGTTGTCAAATACTTTAGGCTTTCTGGCCATTTTCTTGTCCATATTAGCCGTTTGCATCACCATAGAAGCGATAATAACTGCATTCTTCTTCAAGTCAGCTTCCTGAAGCCTCTCAAAAAGGTCCATATTGGTATGGTGAGTACGGGTACCATAATCAATGGGATCCTGAATAAATTGAAAGCCTGGTATTCCCTTACCATCAAATGCCAGGTGATCTGTGCCCCCCGTATTTCTGATAGTGATGGTTTGAGCACCTAATTCATGGAAAGGCTTAAACCACTCTTGAAATAAAGGTTTGGCCGCCTCATTGCCTTGTAGGTAAATCCCTCTTATGGCACCAGTTCCATTGTCCATGTTATAATATGCCGAAATTTTACCATGAGCAGTGTTTGGTTGACCATTCTTCATGAATGTTTTATCGACATAATTTCTTGAACCAAAAATACCTTGTTCCTCACCACTCCAAAGGGCAATTCTCACGGTACGCTTCAACTCAACTCCTGATTCCTTTAGAATTCTAATGGCTTCCATCATGGCTGCCGAACCTGCTGCATTGTCAGTAGCACCTGTTCCTGCAAACCAGGAATCGAGGTGGGCACCTAACATCACCACCTCATCTTTGAGGTTCGGGTCAGACCCCGGAATTTCTGCAATTACATTATAGCCTTTAAGGTCAGATGTCAAAAATTTAGTTCTGGTATCTGCCTCTATTTCTACAGGCTCTCCTTTTTTAGCTAGCCTTACTAAGCGATTGTAATGCTCTGGGGCCATTTCAATCTCTGGCAAAGCGCTGTCATCATTCCTTGATCCATTAGAAGTAAAGAAGGTACCCTGTCCTCCACCTCGGTTAGTATTTAGTACAAGCGCTACGCCTTCTTGCTTAAAGAAGCTATACGCTTTCCTTCGCATATTTGCACGTTTCCTGAACTCAGCGATTCTCGCAGCACTAAAACCACCACCAGACCGTACGTTAAAGTTCTTCATGCCCTCCAATTGTTCATCTGTGAAGCGTCTTGCATCAGCTTCAAAAGTAGTCGTAGCCTCAATCGTAGTTGGCATCATCACTACCTTTCCCTTTAGTTTTCCGGCATATTTAGACAGATCCGATTCATCTTGAATGTCCAAGTAGACCACTTCCGCTTTTATGAGACCATTGGTACCAGGAGTCCAAGCCTTTGGAATACCAATCATGGATTGGTAGTAAGGTTTGGTCATGGCTACATAGGATTTTTCGACATCCCAGCCTTTACCAAATTCACCCCAAGGGTCAACCTTGACGTTTGAGAGCCCCCATTCCTTCATTTGAGAAGAGGTCCAGTCATAAGCATTTTTCAAGCCAGTAGAGCCCGTTAACCTTGGGCCTATCCGGTCAGTCAAATTCCAGGCAATGTCCATTACCTCAGAATTATTAAAACCTTCATCTTTAATTTTGTAGACGGCATCATAGTCAACATTCGCGTTCTGGAATGCATAGGCCGGAGATAAAAACAACGCTAGTAAAAGCGCAGTACTCAGTGTTCGTTTCATAGTAATTCAGTTTACCAGCGTAAACTATGAATTAGTACGATAAAATTGAAGTCTTTTTCTTTGAGCAGGGAATGACAGGGACTAATTGTCTGATTTGAATTCTGTTCGGACTCGCTCAACAAAATTTGTAAGTGCGGTCGTAGGGGTATTGCCTGCATCCCATTCACGCCCCAAATAGAGGTTGCTTGTCCTGAGTTGCTTTAAATAATACTTAGTAAGTGTTTTGTTTGACGACTTATCCAGTGACTTATATTTCAATTTGCTTCTCAAGTCCGATTCTGTACCTGTGGCATGATGCAAAATGAAGCCATATCCACTCCTTAGCCATTGGTCTTCACTCTTTTCATTCAGATTTACCAGTTCAGCCTCAAATGGATATTGTGCTATGATCTCACTTAACTGTGCGTTTTGACTGGTAGTCGCAGCGACTCCACGATCCTCCTTCCCCGTCAAAATATCAGATTTCAATCTTAAAATACGATTAGGGTCATCTTGCAGAGCAACGAACATGGGCACGGCAACCTTCTGCGTTTCCATTAGCTTGGTAAACCGCTCGGTACGTGAAGTAAACGAGATAGTCAGGTCAAAATATTCCGGACTATCCAGCACCAGCAGATTGGTTCTGGGAAAAGCGCCAGTTTTAAAAACTGTTTCAAGCTCGCTCCAGATACTACCAATATCGCTGACCTGCCTCATCCAGAATGCCGATTTTTCTTCAAAAAAAGTCCATTTGCGATTATAAGGACCAACGGTCATCAAAGCCGTCCCTTCTTTATCCAAAACCGACAGCGTAATCAGGTTACTTATCCCTCTTTTTGAAAAAATATCGCTATTCAGTTCTTTTTGTGCTACTGTGTTTTCGGCTAGTTGGTCTATTGAAAGGTATGCCACCGCATCAACTCCAAATTGTGATAATGACGCCTGCATTTCAGCAGCCCATTTCTTCCACTCTCCAGCAGGAGAATCCTTTGGCACAGAGATCAGGACGATGGAACGCGAACTGAGGATATTTTTAGGCAGTTGTGGAGCTTGATTCAGGCTAAGCACATCTAGGGCAGGTTGATCTACTGATTGTGACAGACCAAAAAATGGCACAAAAAACAGAAGAACAGACCAACACGTTATAGAAAATTTAGATCTCAAAGCAGTCGCAACTTAGTTTCAATTCATTAAGTTTAACACGGATTTGTTCAAAATATTGAATTCTTCCAAAAATATTAGACCGACCTCGATACAAAAGTTATGAAAGGATTATTGCGCCCGGTGTTTTTTACCGTTGTGGCTTTTCTCTTTGCCACATTGGTTTTCGCTCAGGAAGAAGTACTCGATAGAGAGTTCATGCTGGAAGATCTCAGAAAATTATCACATGACGCTGCTGAAGGAAGACAGATTGGAACTAAGGGTTCTGAAGCAGCCAGAAGATACATTGCTAACTCTTTCAAGACAGTTGGCTTAAAAAAATTGAATAAGGGCTACCTGCATGATTTTTCATTTGAAAGTAGAGACGGTAAAGCCGTTCAAGGCCAAAATATTATAGGTTATATTAAGGGTGAACTTGAAACAGCCATTGTGATTACTGCACATTACGATGGTTTGGGTGTCAGGGATGGAGAAGTTTACAATGGGGCTGACGACAACGCTTCAGGTGTTGCGGCAATGCTTTCCATGATGGATTACATCAAGGGATACAAACCGAGACATACCATTGTATTTGCAGCTTTAGATGGAGAGGAAGTAGGCCTCAGAGGGGCTCGGGCATTGGTTGAAGATGATCGAGTACCGATGGATAAGATCATTTTGAATGTCAACATGGACATGATTAGTAACAACAATAAAAATGAACTGCATATTGCTGGTACTCATCATTATCCACAGTTAAAGCCATTTCTTGAAAAAATAGATACAGGTGTGATTAGATTCAAATTTGGACATGACACACCTGAATTGGGCAATGATGATTGGACCAATTCATCAGACCATGCTCCTTTTCACCAAAAAGGGATCCCTTTTCTCTACTTTGGAGTTGAGGACCATGAAAACTACCACAAGGCAACTGACACTTTTGAGAACGTCAACAAGCCGTTTTTTGCGAAGGTGGCCAACCTTATTCTATTCGCTATACTGGAGCTCGATAAGGGATTAGACTAGTATGGTTCGAGAATTACTCTCTCATGGATATAAGAACTTCTCTCGTTCTCCCATTTGGGGAAAGAACTTGGTGGTTAACATAATTCTTGGGCTTCTGGCTATTTACATGCTGTCCATGATGCTTGTCTTTGGGGTATTTTTACTTGAGGTAGTCGAACAGGTGGCTCCAAACTCGGAACCCAAGAAAGTTATTAATGGCATCATACTATATTATTTCGGAGTTGAATTTCTGATGCGATTCTTTCTTCAGAATACGCCTGTACTATTTATTGAACCCTATTTACACTTGCCACTGAAGAAGGGAAGAATCATTCATTTTATGCTCAGAAAGAGCTTTTTGAGCGCCTTCAATCTCTTTGCTCTTTTTCTCTTTTTGCCCTTTGCTGTCAAACATCTCCTGCCCGATGTTGGTGCTGCCGGAGCACTCGGTTGGATAGGGGCATTACTAGGGTTGGTGATCTTCAATCACTACTTTGGTCTATACTTCAAGAAAAAAATTAACGAAATCCCGAATTTGATCTTTATTCTATTGGGCAGCATGATTGCTCTTTGGGCGCTTGACTATTTTCAGCTCGTTCAGTTCTCGGAAGTTTCGGCCTGGTTTATGAATCAATTTATTTCTCAACCTGTGCTGGCAGTTATTCCTGTTGTATTGGGTTTAGGGTTTTATCAGGCCAATTATCAGTTTCTAAGAAACAACACTTATCCTGAGGAAATAAGTGCTAAAAAGGCCTCCTCCAAAATTCGAGGAGACTTTGGTTTTCTTAAAAAATTCGGCCGTAGTGGGGAATTGATTGCTGTTGAACTTAAATTGATTTTAAGGCATAAACGACCACGCAATACCTTGATTCTTTCTGGGCTCTTCCTGGCCTATGGTCTATTCTTCTACCCAAACGAGAGTTACCAGGAAATGGAGTGGGTTTTCTTGTTCTTAGGAGTGTTCATCACCGGGCTGTTTTTCATTAATCATGGCCAATTCATGCTGAGCTGGCAAGGAGGACACTTTGATTTTATTCTTACTCAGAAGGTTAACATCAAGGAATACCTGGAGTCCAAGTATTGGATGTTTGTGGCCTCGTGTTCTATTGCCTTTATAATTTCTCTTGCCTATGCATTCTTCGGTTGGAAAATCGCATTGATTAATCTCTGTGCCTTCCTCTTCAATGTTGGGATTGGAATTCCAATCGTCATGCGTATGTCTATGTTCAACCCAAAGAAGATCAATTTAAATCGAGGTGCCACCTTCAATTATGAGGGCGTTGGGGCGGCTCAATGGCTAATGGTTTTTCCCGTGCTTATTGCCCCATACGTACTCTATGCCCCTTTTCTAATAATGGGGTACGAGTTGGTGGGAATTCTTTTAGTTGGTGTAGCAGGCTTAGTCGGATTTCTCTTTCATAAGAAGGTTCTGACAGTTTTAACCGAGGCGCTTAAATCGAAAAGACATAAAATTTCAGCGGGATTCAGAGCCCAATAATGAATACGATTATGATTGAGGTAAACGAATTATCAAAAAAATATAGTGGTGTTGAGGTAGTCAACATCCCCTCTCTTAAGGTTGCCGTTGGCGAGAGTTTTGGGCTCGTTGGCAACAATGGAGCGGGCAAAACTACATTCTTTAGAATGATACTCGATTTGATTCGCCCTTCTTCTGGGAATGTGCTTTCAAAAGAGGTGGCGGTTAACTCCTCAGAGGATTGGAAGTTTTATACCGGCTCTTTTTTAGATGAGTCATTCCTTATCGACTATTTAACTCCTGATGAGTATTTCGATTTTCTGGCTTCTCTTCATGGCTATTCCCAAGGTGATCTGAATGATTTTTTGAGTCAGTTTGAGGATCTGTTTAATGATGAAATTCTTGGTAAGAAGAAGTATATAAGGGACCTTTCAAAAGGTAATCAGAAGAAGGTGGGCATTGTAGCAGCCTTAATGGGCAATCCTGAAGTTTTGGTTTTGGATGAACCCTTTGCCAACCTCGATCCCACCACGCAAATTCGCTTGAAGGTCTTGCTGAGGGAATTAAAAGAAAAGCATCAACTCACTATGCTGATCTCCAGTCACGATCTGAATCATGTAACAGAAGTATGTGAACGAATAGTGATTTTAGAGAAAGGCCAGATTCAAAAAGACATACAAACCAGTGAAACTACGCTTCAGGATCTCGAGGAATATTTCACCGTACAATAAAGGTTAGTCTGGAAGAATGCTCTTGACAGCGTGGACATTCCAATCAATGACCATGCCCTCTGCAACGCCATCCGCGGCCTTTTTTCCGTATAAATACTCCACTAAATAAAGGGCGGGATTGTAAGAGCTGGCTCCCCCGGCTGAAGTGATCGTTTTTCCATCATGCACAAAGTTCACGTCCTCATAAACGTCCAGATGTGGGAAAGTCTCTCTGAATTGTGAAATATCTCCGGGGAATGTAGTGCTCTTCAAATCGTTCAATAACCCGGCTTGGGCCAGAATGAATGCGCCATCACAAAGCGACATGATGTATTGTGCTTTTGTGCCCTTTTCGCGTACAAATGAAATGAGTCGTTCATCTTCCAGATCCGTATCCATATTATGCTCTGCGCTGGGCACAACTAGCACATCAATATCCGGCACATCATCAAAGCTGTAGTCAGGCATCACCCGGATACCTTCAAAAGTAGTAATGACCTCCTTGGTAGGCGAAACGATAAAGACTTTCATTCCGGGATCAACATGAAAAACGGTATGATGGAAAATATCAAAAGGTGCCATCAGTTCGGAATTATAGACCCCGTCAATAGCCAGGAAAGCAACATTGAGGACTTTATCAGGTTTGGCTGCTTCACTAAAAATAGATTTAGTTGTTTGTGCAACTTGATTTTTGTCTTCTTCAAATCTACCACATGCCACCACCGCCATTAACGATAGACCGAGTACTAATATCTTTTTCATTTGTCAGCTTGTTTGTAGATCACACCATCCTTCATCACAAATCGGACTTGCCTCAATTTTGAAATGTCGTTCATTGGATTTCCCTCCACGGCAATAAGGTCCGCCAGGAAGTCCGATTTGACTTGGCCCAGATTGTTGAGATGAAATTGCTCAGCGTTCATTGAAGTAGCCGAAATCATAGCATCTTTAATACTCATGCCATATTCAACCATTAACTCCAATTCGATCACATTACCCCCATGAGGGAATACGCCAACATCACCACCAAAAACGATTTTGACACCAGCATCCAAGGCCAATTTTACGCTTCTTCTTTTATTCTGAATTCGTGCAGGTTCTGGGTCAGTACCTTTGTTCCAGCCTCCGTATTGCGTAATCGCATCTCCAGCGGCTATAGTGGGACAGAACGCCACGCCTTCACGTGCCATCAACTCAAAAACCTCTTTTGTTCCCCCATCACCATGCTCGATGGTCTCCACGCCTGCATGGATCGCTCTCATCATACCTTCTGCCGAAGAAGCATGTGCGACCACATAGCGGCCGCTGCTTTCGGCCACTTCCTTAATCAGCTTTAATTCCGCAATTGTAAAAGTAGGTGCTGCGGTTTTTTCTGGACTCCAGCGGTAATCCGCATAGACCTTAATAAAATCTGCCCCGTGACCGATTTGATCACGTGTAATTCGCATGATATCATCTACACCATCCGCTTCCTCCGCGCCAAGTGGTACTTCAACACCATCTCGAAAACCTTTGGGGCCATAACTTCCTGTCACTACCATGGCCTTACCTGCCACCAATAACCTCGGACCAGGAATCACGCCTTTTTCTACAGCTTGCTTGAGGCCTACATCGGCATAATCAGCGCCTTCAGAACCCAAGTCTCGCATGGTGGTAACACCAGCCATCAAGGAGTTTCTCAGGTGATTTACTGCTCTGGCCGACCTTTCGGCTATTGATTCTTTCAAAACCTGATCGTTCCAGCTAGTTTCATTGTATGGATGCAGCAAAATATGCGAATGGCCCTCTATCAAGCCTGGCATCAACGTCATACCCGGCATATCAACGACCGTTTTGTTCCTTGAAAGTCTCGCATTGGGCTGACCTGCATAAATAATCTTGTTACCTTCTACAATCACCTCCCAACCTGATTGGATTTCAAGGCCGTCAAATACGCGGTCTGGTTTTAAGACATAGCCAGAAGTTTGAGAAAGCACCGGCAAGGACAGAAAGAGGAGGATTAGAATACTGTAGAATCTTTTCATTTGGCGAAGATTTGGGACTTGTCTTTAAAAGCTTTGAACTCAAGCGCATTTCCGCTTGGGTCCAGAAAGAACATAGTGGCTTGTTCACCCACTTCTCCTTCAAAGCGAATGTAGGGTTCTATAATAAAATCGATGTCTTCTGCTTTCAGCTTTTCTGAAAGTTCCTGCCATTGCTTCCATTCCAGAATGGCTCCAAAGTGCCTTACCGGCACCGCCTTGCCATCTACTCCATTCTTGGCTGCCTCACTGACCTCTTCAGGTTTAAGGTGGGCACTGAGTTGATGGCCAAAGAAATTGAAGTCTACCCATTTATCAGTAGACCGGCCAATATCGCAACCCAGAAGGTTTCCAAAGAAGTCTTTGGTGTCTTGAATGCTTAGTACGGGAAATGCTAGATGAAAAGGTGTGTTCATAATGGTCTCTTTTCAACAAGGTTAAATAAAAAAGGCCTCTAATAAAAGAAGCCTTATGTCTTGATCGGAATATTGGTTACCAACTACCGCCCGAACCTCCGCCTCCAAAGCTGCCGCCTCCGAAACCTCCGAAGCCGCCACCTCCACCACCGAAGCCTCCTCCGCCTCCGCGGAAATCGTTCCAGTTACTACCGCCTCTGTGTGATCCATTTCCCAATAGGAATATCCACCAAGGGAATGATCTGGAACCCACACTGTTTCTTCCTCTACGTTTTCCAAAAATGGCTGGGATCACAAAAAAGAATATGATAAACAAAAACCCGAATGGGAACCCCTTGCTTTCGCCATCACCGGAAGATCTTCTTCTACCGATTTGATCTGCCTTAAATTCCCCGGAAGCCAACTTCATGATTACATCTGTTCCCTCATCCAGTCCTTTATAGAAATCACCATCGCGGAAATTAGGGTTCATGTAATCCTCTCGGATAGTAAAAGTTGCTGCATCTGGAATTGAGCCTTCCATGCCATATCCTGTCACAATAGCAAGCCCTCTGTCCCTAATGGCTACCAGGATTAATACACCATTATCTTTATTGGATTGTCCTACACCCCATTTTTCTCCTGTTCTTTGGGCAAAATCCACTACCTCATAACCATTTAAGGAATTCACAATCACTATCGCCACTTGAGTAGATGTGCTGTCTTCGTAGTTCAAAAGTTTTCTTTCAAGACGGCTTATTTCATTCCCAGATAAGGTGCTTTGAGTTAAGTCATTTACCAAACGTGGTGGGCTTGGCCTTTCCGGAATATCTCTTTGGGCAAACACTGTAACTGTTGCCAACAACAGCATTATTAAAATTCTATATCTCATAATTTATGATCCAAATGAAATGTCGTCTGATAGCTCGTTGCTATCATCACTTTGATAAGGAAAGAACTCAGAAAGCCTTTCGCCCGCACATAGGATTCCGGTTTTTAAACCTTCCACCAGATCACCATTTTTGAAATGTTCTAACATTTTGTCCTTGGTGATATTCCAAAAATCTTCCTCCACTTTCGCATTAATCCCTGCATCACCAATAATGGCAAACTTGTGATCTTTCACCGCCATATAAACCAGTACGCCATTGCGTTGTTCCGTCTGATGCATTTTAAGCATAGCAAAAACCTGACTGGCTCTGTCGAGCACATTCTCGGTTTTGCAATGGTTTTCCAAATGCACTCTAATCTCTCCGGAGGTGTTGAGCTCCGCTTCTTTAATAGCCTCTTTAATAACCTGTCGGTGGGCTTCTGAAAAATTTTCGCTCGCCATTATTCGAAAGTTACTTCAGGTACTTCTTCAGCGCCTTCTTTGGCTTCGAAATAGCCCTTCTTCTCAAAACCAAACATATTGGCTATGAGTGTTTGAGGAAATTTTCTGATCAGTGTATTGAATCCTTGAACCGTTTGGTTAAAGCTTCTTCTTTCCACGGCAATTCTGTTCTCAGTACCTTCAAGCTGTACTTGCAATTGCTGAAATTGTTGATTTGCCTTAAGGTCAGGATAGCGCTCCACAGTGACTAAAAGTCTACTTAAAGCCCCACTCAAGCCTTGCTGTGCTTGTTCAAAGTTTGCAATAGCTGACGGGGTAAGGTTGCTAGGGTCAATACTAACCGATGTGGCTTTTGCCCTTGCTTCGATTACTCCTGTTAGTGTCTCTTGCTCAAATTCAGCATATCCTTTTACCGTATTGACCAAATTCGGAATTAGATCAGCTCTTCTTTGATATTGGTTTTCGACCTGAGCCCAAGAACCTCCAATGCCTTCTTCCAAAGTCACCATCTTGTTATAGTTGCCCTTAAATGTGGAATAGATAAATATTCCTATAACCAGGATCACAATGATCGCGATTGTACTTCTTTTCATTTTCATATTGAATAGAATTGTTGTTTCTAATAATTTACTCATCTATGCACATCAATTAATATGCTAAATTAGTTTTCGGTCGATATGGCAGATAATCGTTAAATATGGATACCCAAGAATTTAGAAAGTACGCACATGAACTAGTAGACTGGATGGCAGACTACCTGGATAATGTGGAGGATTACCCAGTGCTTCCCGATGTTGCTCCGGGAGATATAATCAAGCAAATACCTGAAACCCCACCGGAAAAAAGCCAGGAGTTTGATGCCATTTTCAAGGACTTTAAAGCCAAGATTCTTCCGGGTATGACGCATTGGGAAAGCCCCAATTTTATGGCCTATTTCCCTGGAAACAAGAGTAAACCTTCCATTCTAGCCGAAATGCTCACCGCCACCCTGGGTGCCCAATGCATGCAATGGCTTACCTCTCCAGCTGCGGCTGAGCTGGAAGAGCAAATGATGAACTGGCTTCGGCAGATGCTCGGTCTCTCCAAATCATTTACCGGGGTAATTCAGGACACCGCATCTACGGCAACACTTTGCGCAATATTGACAGCCCGTGAACGCAAGTCTGGCTATCAGATTAATGAACGAGGTTTCTCAAATGAGGAAAACTTCGTGGTCTACTCCTCTCAGGAAATTCATTCTTCTATTGACAAGGGAGTGAAAATTGCCGGGCTTGGCCTGAACAACCTTAGAAAAATTGACGTGGATGAAAACTTCGCCATGAAACCAGCTCATCTGCGACAAGTAATCCATGAAGACATAAAACAGGGACTCACACCCTTGTGCGTGGTTTCCGCCATTGGGACCACCAGTAGCACTGCCATAGACCCAATTGATGAGATCGCAGATATTTGCCTGGAACATGCCATTTGGCATCATGTGGATGCGGCTTATGCGGGAACTGCCTTGATTGTCCCTGAAATGAGGTGGATGTCTAAAGGAGTGGAAAAGGCCGATTCTTTTGTTTTCAATCCACACAAATGGATGTTCACCAATTTCGATTGCACAGCCTACTTTGTCAAAGACCCAATGGCTCTTATCAACACCTTTACCATTACTCCTGACTATTTGAAAACCTCTGTTGATGATGAAGTGAAGAACTTCCGGGACTGGGGCATACCACTTGGGCGAAGGTTCCGTGCATTAAAGCTTTGGTTTGTTATCCGAGAAATGGGTGTAGAAGGAATTCGCAGCAGGATTCGAGATCATATCTCATATGGCCAATGGCTCAAGAGCGAAATTGAAACACATCCGGAATTCCGATTGATGGCTCCGGTGCCTTTGAATACGGTTTGTTTCAGGTTTGAGCCAACAGGCTTCAACGAAAGGGAGCTGGAGCAATTGAATAAGTCTATTATGGAACAGGTTAACCGCACCGGCAGGCTCTTTTTTATGCAAACCACACTAAATGGAAAGTTTACTTTGCGTTTGGCCATGGGCAATACAAACCTGACCAAAGTCCATGTTAAAAATGCCTGGTCTCTTATCCAAGAGACAGCCATGGCTATTTTAGAAACAAAAAAAGAGGGTAAGACGGTCTAATTCCAGACCACCTGTTACTAGGGCCTTCAACCGACCTCAATAAATAGTACGTAGAAAGACTAGTGATCTTCCTTTTTCTTCTTTTTACCCGCAAAAATGGAGTCATGCTGACTAATGGCCACTGCGAAGCCGATTAAACAAACGACTATCCAAAGAAAGGTGTTGGCGCCATCGCCAATAGGTGGATCGAAAAACATATTCTTGTGCTTTAGCACTGCAAAGATATTACAAAATCCTTTTGTTGAGCATGCGTTCACAAATTTTTAACCGCCACCTAATATAGGTGCATATGGGGCCAAAAAATGTAATAATTAGTTAACCTTGTGTTAGCACCCACTTTTCCTTGTCGACTTAGTTTTACAAATAAAAAATCCTGGTCATGAAGAACGTGTTGAAACAAGAAAGAAAAAGCAGAAAAATTACACAGGAAGAGCTCGCATCTTTGGTAGGCGTATCAAGGCAAAGCATTAATGCCATTGAGCGGGGAAAGTACATTCCTTCTACGTTATTAGCTATGAAGATTTCGGAGATTTTCAACACGCCTGTCAATTGTCTTTTCGAACTAGAGTCTGGCGATTAGCACAGCTATCATTTTATTATTTCGTTATATTGTCTAATTTGAGGTGTTATTACATTCCTTCAACCCTGAACCAAATGCGACTTTTTTTACGTTCTTCCCTGACTTTTCTGACTATTGTTGTGTTCTTTCAATCTGACCTATATTCCTTTCAAGAGGGGTTCGGAAAGGTCTATGACAAAGTTTCCATTTCAGAGATTCATGGGATTACGGATGAGAGAAGTGGTAGTACAACAGTCCAAATTAGGGACCAGATCGAAATTTTGCTTAACAATCCAGACTCTGTTGAGTTGAATGACTATTCCTTATTCCTTTACATTGATGGTCAACGATTGCCAACCAACAGGACAATGTCTGTCGAAGACGACAGAATTGTTTTTATACTTCATGAAACCGACACGCTTAAAAGCCTGCTCTTTGAATACATAAACAGTTGGGGCATCCACGAAAGAAAAGTTCGAATGAGCTTCGGTGATAAAGATGGAAACCATGTCCATATAGAAGCTCCAAACATCACCATTAATTTTGACCCCTACTATTCGATTCGAAGCTGGATTGGCAAAATCATCATAGTCATTGTTATTGTATGTTTCGGTTTTTTGGTGAAAAGAAATTCTTTCCTGAAAGCTGATGGATCTGACAAATACAGCCTTTCAAGGACACAAATGGGTTGGTGGACCATCATCGTAATATGCAGTTACATTGCCCTATGGTCGGATAGTGGAATTTTAGTTGAGCTGACACCTGACACCTTGATCTTACTTGGAATAAGTTCCGTAACCGCAGCGGTGGCTCAAACCATCGACAAAAATAAAAACGGAACCAGCCCAACCCCAGACCCGGTTCCCGTGGTAGTTGACCCTACTCCTGCCAAGGTTTCTACGGAAAAACAGAACTTCTTCACCAATATTTTGTCAGATGGTACCGGTGTAAGTATACAGCGTTTTCAAAGTGTAATATTCACTTTTTTCATAGGCGTCTTCTTTGTCTATAAGGTGATTGTAGATTTCGAGATGCCAGATTTAGACCCTGGAATTTTAGGCCTTATGGGCATTAGTTCAGCCACCTATGCGGGTTTAAAAACGAACGAAAAAGGCGCTGATGATACTAATCCTATTACTCCACCCGGTCAACAACCTCCTCCGGCCCCGGCACCAGTGGATAATCCTCCGCCAGCTCAGTAAACTGAGCCGGTAGCGGTAAGCACAAGTTTTCGGCTACCTCCATTGTTGCGGTGTTCACAAAGATAGATTCCCTGCCAGATTCCTAGATTAAGGCGGCCATTTGTGATAGGCAGGGTCACGGAATTCCCAAGGATGGATGACTTGATATGAGAAGTCATATCATCTTTGCCTTCAAAGGTATGTTTGAAGTAATTGGCATCCTCAGGTACCAGTACATTAAAATGAGCTTCAAAATCTTCTCTGACCATAGGGTCAGCATTTTCATTGATGGTCAGACTCGCAGAAGTATGTTTGATAAATACGTGCAATAATCCGGCCTTAATCTGCTTAAGCTCTGAAAACTCACTCAGGATTTCATTTGTAATCAGATGAAATCCTCGTTCACGTGGTGCAAGTGAGATTTCAAGTTGAAAGATTTCCATTACTCAGTACCATCTTTCATCTTCTCCGCATTTTCTGCAATACGAAGATTTTCAACGAAATCCTCTAATTGCCCATCCAATACGGTTGGTAGATTGTGCACAGAATAAGAAATGCGATGGTCGGTCACACGGCCTTGGGGGTAATTGTATGTTCTGATCTTGTCAGACCTATCACCGCTGCCTACAAGAGACTTTCTGTGGCCTGCAATCTCATCTTGTTGAGCCTTCAACTCTCTTTCATAAAGGCGTGACCGCAATACGGATAAGGCCTTATCAAAATTTTTGTGCTGAGAACGCCCATCCTGACATTCCACTACAATTCCGGTAGGAAGGTGAGTTAAACGAACAGCTGATTCCGTTTTGTTTACGTGTTGACCTCCAGCACCCGAACTTCGATAGGTGTCTCTTCTCACATCCTTCATATCCAGATCGACATCCACATCATCCACCTCAGGCAACACCGCAACTGAAACGGCCGAAGTATGTACCCTGCCCTGAGATTCGGTGACCGGCACACGCTGCACCCGGTGCACTCCCGATTCAAACTTCAATGAACCATAAACGTCCGCACCTGAAACACCAAACACGATTTCCTTAAAACCACCGGAGCTCGCCTCACTCAGACTGATAAGCTCCTTTTTCCAACCCTTGCCTTCAATATACCTATCATACATGCGGTACAAATCTCCAACAAAAATTCCGGCCTCATCACCACCGGCTCCAGCCCTGATTTCCATGATCACGTCTTTTTCATCGTCCGGATCTTTAGGGATTAGCAGCACTTTGAGCTCTTCATTCAGCTCAACTTCCCTTCCTGTCAATTCATCGAGCTCCATTTTTGCCATCTCCCTGAATTCCTCATCCTTCTCAGTCTTCAGCATTTTTTTGGAAGAGTCTATGTTATCCAGCACGTTTTGGTACTCATCGTAGACTTTAACTATCTTATCCAAGTCGCTGTATTCCTTGTTCAGCTTTGAATACAATTTCATGTCAGCCATGGCATCAGGCTGTACAATGAGTTGTCCTACTTCTTCAAATCTGGCTTTTATGGCCAGCAGCTTTTCTAACATAATTCAGGTATTAGGGCCCAAAATTAACAAAGTAATGATTACCTCATTAAATTTGACAAAATGTTGGACTTCGATTGATGAAAAACAATGTAAAACTATTCGTGCTGGTTGCCTTCATCTTTTTGTTTTCATGTGGTGACAAAAAAGTGGATACTACTGCTGCGCGAGAAGAGATGGAGGCCAGGGAAATAAAGGTAGTTCCCGAAGCCAAAGTCATCGAAAGGGCACTTCAGCTAGGTGATAGCCTAGTGGCCAAAATGAATCAAGATAGCGCAATGACCCAGTCAGGAGATGTGTATCAAAGCTGGAATATGAGCGGCACTAAAATATCCAGCACGGCCTATCTCATGTTTAAGACCTATGCTATGGGAGAAAAAGAAACAGAGGTCTTTCAGGCGTATGAATACTCAGCCAAAAATAGCATTGAAGTAGAGCCTAATATCCAAACCCTTCCAGAAGCCATGGTGCTGTATAATGCCCCAATTATTGAGAATGACAAGCTAGTAGGCATGTGGTCCATTCATCTGCCAAGGAAATACATTGTGCTTTCAATCAAGGACTAACTCCTGACACCTCGCTAAATCTAAAGCAATCTGTGGTATGATCATTAACCAAACCACAAGCCTGCATATATGCGTACATTATGGTGCTGCCCACAAATTTAAACCCTCTTTTTTTTAGGTCTTTACTCAAGGCATCAGATTCGGGTGTTGTGGCTGGCACCTGCTCTTTCTGCTTCCATGAGTTAACAATGGGTTTGCCATTCACAAAGGACCAAATGTATTCGTCAAAGGACCCAAACTCCTGCTGCACTTCTATAAACTTTTGTGCATTAATCACAGCTCCATTAACCTTTAGTTTGTTTCTGATGATTCCTGGGTCTTGCAAAAGCTCCTCAATTTTTTCTTGGCCGTACTTTGCCACTATTTTCGGATTAAAATCAGCAAAGGCCTTTTTGTAACCGGCCCGCCTTTTGATAATGGTGGCCCAGCTCAGCCCTGCCTGTGCCCCTTCAAGAATCAAAAACTCAAAGTGCTTTTGCTCATCGTGAACAGGTACACCCCATTCTTCATCATGATAACGGACATAATCTTCGAAACTATTCTCACACCATGCACAGCGCTTTTTCATATTTAAAGTCATCAAGGAGCTAAAATATTAAACGGATAAAAGGTTAAATTTCTTAAGAGCCAAAAAACCAAGACAACAGTTAGAATGATCCATGGCGCTTTACGGTTATTCAAAAAACTTGAGCGTTCACTTCCATCACGTTTTGGTATGAAACGAGCGGCATAGTGATAACCAACCGTGAGCAAGGCAGGCAAAAAAAGTGCATTGTAGCCAATCATGCCAGCAATATCAAGATGGAGCATACTATGTAAGGCTCTCTGACTTCCGCAACCAGGGCAGTAAATTCCAGTTGTTACATGAAGTGGGCATTTTGGGAAAAAGCTATGATCGTTGGGATCCAGCACAAAATAAAGGGATAGCAGCGCAAGGGCTACTATCCCGATTAATATAAGTCCAATTTTTTTCAACTAGAAGTTGCCCGAGGAAAAGATGGAAAATATCGCAAGGCCATAGATGGCAAACATAATACCAATGGCCACAAACCCTGCAACCGCAGAGACTATTGCCCAGGTTTTGGCATTCTTTGAAGCTCGTTCAGCCTGGTCATAATGACCATCGTCATAAAGACCGTTTACCTTGGCGGCATAAACAATGCTCACGATACCGGCTGGCAGACAGCAGAGAATTGTACTAATGATTGCAAACGCCAGGTAGTTTCCTGGACGGGTTGGTTTGTTTTCCATGTTTAGTTATTAAGGTTGAATTATTCAGAATAATAATAAAAAATCATCAGATTCATACTATTCATTTACACCGACAAGTTGAAGACGGACAAAAGCCTGGGCTTAAGAAAAATTAATCTGAGCTTAAGTTTGAGTTCACAAACTCGAGGTAGCTTCGATCCAAAATCAAGCTTATGAAGGATAAAATACTAATACTGATTATTGCAATTGTAACTTCAAGCAGCCTAAACGCTCAAGGGTTGACTAAGAAACAACTGGATCAATACAAGCGAACCAGTCGAACTAATAACCACATTGAAGTCGAGATAGAAGGAAAAATCAAAGGTCATGTTTTTATTTCGCCCTCGTTCTACCTGGGTCGAATTGTCGTAACCACTAAGGGCAAGAAAAATTATTACATCACTTTCCCTAGTCACCAAGGTGAAATGGTCAAGAAATATGCTCCAGTTGGTGAAAATGTTAAGTTGACGGTTAAAGGTGATGAACTGTTGCTGGGGAAGATTCTGGTCAAAAATCTTACTATGAAAAGAGTCGAGAAAGAACACCGTTTGAAACTGACCGGCATGGGAAAGTTATATGCGATTAGTTCATCAAAGGGTATCTATGAATTCAACAAGCCTTTTGAATCGAAGTTTAGCGTTGATCGATCCTATACAGTTATTGCAGATGCCAAAATCATTTCAAGGTCAAAAATCAACAAAGAGTTCAATCAACTCGTGATCGAAAATGGCGACACGCTACGTGCACAGACAAATTCCAACGTTCGTGGCTTTTATGCTAATGA
Source organism: Roseivirga sp. (assembly GCA_029262895.1). Classification (GTDB taxonomy): domain Bacteria; phylum Bacteroidota; class Bacteroidia; order Cytophagales; family Cyclobacteriaceae; genus Roseivirga. Next base: position 49,021 of record JAJCYM010000042.1, on the reverse strand, counting down.
GACAGTTACGTATGTAAGACCAGAGATAAGCTTGCTGGAGGGTACTTACTACAAATACCGACATACGTACCAGCTAGTTACTGGCCTATACTTATTCAATGGTATAGTGAACTTAGTTTTGCCCTCCATGGGCCGAAATTCCATTTTTCTCAATCAAACAAAAGGGAAATTTGAGGATTACCAGGCCGATAACAGAGGGAAAATGAGCGGTGCCGATTTTCAGCAATTAGACGGTAAGCGTATAAACATCTATTTCGACCCTGAAAATGGATTAGATTTTAAGAATTATATTGAAAAATTCCAGGGCTCCGGTTTTGAGTTATTTCATACTAAAACCACTTTAACCGCTTCTACTAAAGACCCTACGTACAATATACTTTATGGTATTCGGGCCATCGGTGAATCTGAGATAATGTCGCTTGAGAAACAGCGTTCATTCTTCTCAAAAAGTGAGCACTACGAAAAACCAGAGAAGGAGATGAGCGGAACAATCACCAAAATTTTTAGATCCGAGAATAAAAAAAGTGGCCCGTTCGAAGGTCTATTGATTGATGACAATATTTATCTGACCGTTTCTCAGATTATGGCAATTAACACGAATAGTCTTATCCGAGTAGGTGAGAATATCGAATTCATTGGCTGGGAAAGGAAGAAACGTCCCAAAGAGGTTGATCTTAAAAACAGACGAGTATTTATTATACGGTCTCTAACCATTGATGGAAAAACATTCACCCAGGAAATAAAAGATATTGACAAGCAATGGTAATGCGAATTTTACTCATCGAGGATGAAGCCAAGCTTGCTCTCTACCTAAAAAAAGGACTCCAAGACTCTGGGTATACGGTCGAACATTTCGATAATGGAAGTGAGGGCCTGGAAGTAGCGGCTGTCAATGAATTTGATGTTATATTATTAGATATCATGCTTCCCGGCCAGAATGGCTTTGAGATCTTAAAAAACCTTAGGGCCTTCGATATTCAAACCCCTGTAATCTTTATCAGCGCTTTGAATGAAAGTGAGCACGTAATTAAGGGGTTAGATTTAGGTGCTATCGACTATATCAAAAAGCCCTTCGACTTCGAAGAGTTAAAGGCCAGAATCAGAAATGTGGGCAGAAAGTTTTCCGATCAACAACAAACAAAATTCATAGTTAATGATCTGGAATTGGACTTATTGGCGCGAACGGTAAAAAGAAAAAGCACTGAGATAGAATTGAGCAAAAGAGAGTTCTCTATACTTGAATTACTAATGAGAAATGCCAATCGTGTTATTTCCAAAGCTGAAATTTCTCAAAAAATCTGGAATATTGACTTTGACATGGGAAGCAATGTGATTGAAGTACATTTACATCAAATTCGAAAAAAGATCGATCAGGATTTTGAGCATAAATTGATTCAGACACAGGTGGGGTTCGGCTATAAACTAGTCGGCACACTGGCAAAGCACTAGTAATTTGAAAAGTGGCACATTCTTCACAAGCATTCGATTCAAAATCGCTATTGCCTTTTTTATCGTCTTCGCCACGATTTCATCTCTAACCAACTACTCACTTTTCGGTTTTTTAAAAAGTACTTTGAGGGATTCATTCGAGGTCAATTTACAGGCCGAAACCAAACGAATTCTCGATGATGTAGGCTACGCTCCCATCCAAATTCCTCTCACAAATGCCGATCAGTTAATTTATATCTGGTATAGATCTAATACTGAGTTTCAGGAAATTTATCGCAAAGATGGTTTTCCGGAAGACTTAATTTCTATCGCTGAATCACTGGAACTTTTCAGCGACAGTGTTGAGACCACAACCAACTTCGTGTTCCCTTTAGACACCTCATCTGCAGGAGTTTCTCGTTCTCTAATAGAAAGCGCAAATTCAGGGGTTGTCAGCGTAATGCTCCTGAAAAGCGCTACCTCCCTTAATCAAGAAATCAAATCTGTTAGAAATAACCTCATTAGGGCAAACATACTCGCTCTCTCACTCTCGCTTTTTCTTGCATATATAGTTTCGGGAATTACTTTAAGACCTATTCAAGGCATCATAGCCAAAGCAAACCTGATCAAAGCAGGACCAGAGATGGATCGATTACCAGTAGGTTCGTCTGGGGACGAAATCGCTCAGCTTTCATCTACAATGAACGCCATGATTCAAAGAATTGAAAGTTCAATCAAGGATCAGAATCGCTTCTTTGCTTCAGCTGCTCACGAGTTGAGAACTCCATTGGCCAACATGCAATCGGAATTGGAGTATAGAATCTCAACAGATAAAAATGCAGATCCAGCCCTTCAAAGCTTAAGAGATGAGGTGATCCGATTGAAAAATGTCGTCCAGGACTTCCTTTTAGTGAGTCAGTTGAAAACGGAGAATCTTGAACTTAGAAAAAGTCTGATTCGCTTTGACGATCTTATATATGATGTGCTGGAAAAACTGCGCCCTACACTCAAAAAAGCCGGATTTAGCGTTAAGTTGAGTTTAGAAGAAAACATTCCAAGAATCTTGATGGATCCTGAAAAAATGGAGAGCCTAATCGTCAATCTAATCGATAATGCTCAAAAATATGGAGACAGGAAAGAGGCCATAAGCATTTCAATCTCAGTACGAAATGGCAGCGTTGAACTGTTGATTCAAAACAAAATTGGAAAGCCAGATATAATTCAAGGCAATGGGCTTGGCCTGTGGGTTTGTGAACGTATAGCTCACCTGCATCATTTTGGAATAGGTACAACGGAGGAAAAAAAGCTCTTTACAGCAACCATCTCGATGCCGATTTAATGCACATAACTAGCCGCATTAATGTCAATTGTACATCCTGTGGCATGATCTGCCAGGCCACTCGCCAAAAATAACACCGTTGGGGCCACATCTTTGGGCTCTGTAAGTTTGGGAAGAGCTATGTCGTTAAGGGCGTATTCCTCCCCGTAGACATCCATAAATTCCTGCGCCATATCGGTTCGTACAAAACCCGGAGCAATATTGAAGGCTTTGATGTTTTGTTTGCCATATGCCCGTGCAATAGACCTCGTCAACGCTACCACGCCACCTTTTGATGCCGCATAGGCCAAATAGTCTTGAGTATCACCTCGAAAAGCGGCCCTGGAAGAGATATTGATAATCCTGCCTCCACCCTGATCGGTGAAGTGTTCTATGCAAAGCTTATTGAGAACCCCGGTGGCCAACAAGTTTATGTTCATCGTAGTATTCCAATCAGCTATCCAATCTTCTGTACTACCACCAGCATCTGATTTAATAGCATATCCTGCATTGCTTACCAGGCAGTCAATTCTACCGAAGTGTTTTATTATTTGTTCAAACAAGTTTATGGTTTCTCTTGACTGATTTAAATCAGCTTGAAACAACTCACAGTCAGAGTTCAACTGACTCAACAGCTCCTTTGCCTTGACTTCACTGTTGTTATAGTGTGCAGCCACACTTCCACCGGATGCTGAAATAGCCAATGCGATGGCTTTACCAATTCCCCTTGAAGCCCCCGTTACTAATACTACTTTTCCACTTAAATCAATTTCCATTTTAATTTGGCTGTAAGTCTGATACTTTGAGTTTTAATCTAGTGAAATAAACATTAACTGCGAATTTGCGATTAAGTACCAAAACCCTAATCATGACAAATCGAATTAGATTCACCTTGTTCAGCCTATTTGTGGCCTTCGGCCTGAATGCGCAAGAGGAAGTATCATTTGAAGAGTACAATCCTCCTTCAAGCCTTGTTGTGCCGGAGAACCCCGTTTCAAGAGCAAAGTTCCCTTTTATTGATGTGCACAGTCATCAGAGAAATTTGGGCCTAAAAGACCTTAAGGCACTTGCTGCCCAAATGGATGCTATGAATATGGGGGCCATGGTAAACTTGAGTGGAGGCAGTGGCAAAAGAATAGCGGATGCCAAGGCCAACATCGATGCCAATGGAAACAAGCGTTTTGTGAGCTTTGCCAATATAAATTTTAGTCAGATTGGTACAGATGGCTGGGGGGAAAGAGCGGCCACACAGCTCGAACTTGATGTTAAACTTGGTGCAAGTGGCCTTAAAATATTCAAGAACCTGGGCTTTTCGGTCAAAGATAAAGATGGCAATCGGGTGGCGGTTGATGATCCCCGCATTGACCCCGTGTGGGCCAAATGTGGAGAATTGGGTATACCTGTCCTCATTCATTCTGCTGATCCCAAACAATTTTGGGAGCCTTTTGATGCTAATAATGAAAGGTGGCTGGAATTGAAAACGCATCCAAGACGTAAAAGAGATGCCAATAATCCCGTGCCTTGGGAAACCATTATTCAGGAGCAGCACAATGTTTTCAAAAAACATGCTAATACTACTTTCATTGCTGCTCATATGGGTTGGTATGCCAATGACCTCACCTATTTAGGTCAGCTTTTAGATCAAATGCCCAATATGATGGTGGAAATCGGAGCGGTGATTGCTGAGTTGGGCAGACAACCTAAAATGGCCAATATGTTCTTTCAGAAGTACCAGGATAGGGTCCTATTTGGAAAAGACTCCTATCGACCTGAAGAATATCCAACTTACTTCAGAGTGCTGGAAAGTGATGATGAGTATTTTCCTTACTACAAAAAGTATCATGCTTATTGGAAGATGTATGGCCTTGGGCTGCCTGATGAAATTCTGAAGAAGCTCTATTATAAGAATGCGTTAAGAATCATTCCCGGATTTGACAAATCCCGTTTTCCAGATTGATGATACCCATCCCTTAAGAATATTGAGCTTGACATATTCCCGATTCATCCTATGAATATACTAGTACAGTGTTTTTCGCTTAGAATCCCACAACTACGCAGCTATGTTTGTAGTATGAATAAGCAGAATTTATTCCAAAGGCGAAATACTATGAGAAGCTGGATACTGATATTGGGCGTATTCGTTGGGTTGCTTATTCTTGTCTCACAAGCTAAAGCACAAAACGATCAACTCTTCATTTACGGAGAAGTGACCACCATTGATGGTGATAAATATGAAGGCCCCATCAGATGGGGAGGAAGTGGTGGTAGTGATGAGGTGTATTGGGTTGAAATGTTCAATGCCGTTAAAACCTCAAATAATTTCATGCGATTTCTGTCAAAATCAGAAAGAGACAACCTGCCCAAAACTGAGGGAGATTCATGGATTAATATCCGAAAACTGAATATTTGGGACAATCGCTACAGCGGTACCAGTCATCAATTCGATACTCAATTTGGGGATATAAAATCAATAGAACCTAGTGGCCGATCCAAAGCAGAGATTACACTCAAAAATGGTGTAGTATTGGAAGTTAGCGGAGAATCCCATGAAGATGTTGGCAGCACTATTCGTGTTTATGATCAGGAGTTGGGCGAAGTGTCGATTAAATGGTCCCGCCTGGACAAGGTGACATTCAAGCAGGGCCCGGCAACATTAAGAAGTAAGTATGGGGAACCAGTTTATGGCACTGTCAGGGCAGGCAGAAAGGGCACTTTCACCGGCATTATACAATGGGACGCAAGTGAGCGCTTCGGAAAGGATATTTTAGATGGTAAGGATAGAAATGGAGATAGGAATATCCCTTTCAGGACTATTGCCAAGATCGAAAAAGGAAGAAATGGCTCAGATGTGACTTTGCACTCAGGCCGCACCTTCTTTCTAAGAGGAACCAATGATGTAAATGATGAAAACCGAGGTATCATAGTTTACAATAAGGACATTGGAAAAGTGACCATCCCATGGGAAGACTTTATTGTGTTAGATGTTTTAGACCAGCCTACTCAGGCGGTCACTTATAATCAATTCACAGTATCACAAGGCATTACGGCTACAGTCAAAACTATTAGTGGCGATGAATACAAGGGCTTAATTGCCTATGACCTGGATGAGGGTTGGGAGTTTGAAATGCTTGATGGCAAAGACGATGATGTGGTCTATAAAATTCCATTCCGAAATGTGAAAAATATCATTCCAAAGAACTATAATTATTCCACAGTCATTTTAAAAAATGGCGAAAGTCTCCTTCTGGGAGACGAGAGGGATGTTTCGGAAGACAATGATGGAGTGCTTATCTTTACTTCAAACTCGTCAGACCCTGTATACATCAGATGGTCAAAAATTGACGAGATCATTTTTGACTAAGCACCAAAATTCATTGGGAAATCTTTCAAGAAAGGCACGAATTCAACTAACCGTATTTATCGGGCTCGTTGGAATCGTGTTTCTCATTTTATTCCGCACCGATGCATCGCCTGAAGCAAGTCTGTATACCGGTTGGATAGTTGTAGTCCTTACCTTGATATTCCTAACCAATAGATTGCTTACAAAAATACTGGACAAAAAACTCCCCTGGCTGACCTTCGGAAACACCCGATTCTATACGCAGTTGGGCATAGGCGTTTTTCTTTCACTTGTGATTATCAACCTGTCTTACCTCATTTTGAAAGTCACATTGACACAAGACCCACCTGATAATCAGCAAATGGTGACAATGAACATTATTGGCGTCATTTTACTGCTACCAAGCATTTCTATGAATTTCGGGATTCAATTCTTAAAGAATTGGAAAGACTCTCAGCTCAATTCGGAAAAATTTCAAAAAGAGTCTATCAAAGCAGAATTAACCACCCTAAAAAATCATTTAGATCCTCACTTTCTTTTCAACAACCTAAACGTACTTTCCTCATTGATCAGCAAAGATCAGAAACAGTCGCAAAAGTATCTGGAAAAATTTGCCGAGGTCTATCGCATTATCCTTCAAAGCAGCTCAGAGGAGCTTGTTTTGCTTCGACAAGAACTTGACTTTATTGGTGCCTATATGTATCTGCTTCAAATCCGATTTGAAGATTCCATACAAATTAGTATTGATATCCCCAGTGCGGCCAGGGGCACTTATCTACCTCCGCTGACCGTACAAATGTTGGTTGAAAATGCGATCAAACACAATGTTGTCACAGAGACCAAGCCACTGCAAATAACCGTCTCCGTCAGAGAAGACTTTTTAGTGGTCCAAAATAACTTACAGGAGAAAAAGGTTGCTCGAGGAGAAAGCAGCAAATCAGGCTTACTCAATATTGAGAGAAGATACGCTCACTTTTCTGATAAAAAGGTAGAGGTAATTAAGAATGTCAATTCATTTATTGTGAAGGTGCCTTTAATCGACATCTCATCTGTTTAAACTAAAGACTATGAAAATTCTGATTTTTGAAGATGAAAGGCTGGCATCTGAAAGGCTAATAGAAATTCTCAATGATATTCGCCCGGGCATAGAAGTGCTTTCTTCCATTAAGTCAGTCGAAGCTGGCATTATGTGGCTGCAAAGCCATGATGCCCCCGATTTGATCATTAGTGATATTCAGCTGCTGGATGGAACAAGCTTCGAAATATTCTCGGAGGTAAAAGTGGAGTGTCCGGTCATTTTCACTACTGCATATGATCAATACGCCATCAAGGCCTTTGAAGTAAATAGTGTTGACTATTTGCTCAAGCCTATACAAGAGGAGAAATTAAAAGCGGCCGTAGAAAAGGCGGAAGCAAAGGCAGCAGATGGAGGTTCAGGAATTGACATCACTCAGATTAAAGACCTTCTTCAGGAAAACCGACAAGACTTTAAATCAAGGTTTTTAACGAAGGTTGGACAAAAAATCAGGGCCATACCTGTCGAAAAGATTGCGTATTTCTTTACCAGAGATAAGCTCACCTATATTGTGACCTTCGAAAATCAAAAGTACCCTCTTGACCATACGCTGGAGGAAATTGATGGCATGCTGAACCCCCGGCAATTCTTCCGAATCAATAGGAAGTTCATTGTACACTTTGATTCCGTTAAAGACATTCATCCCTATTTCAAAGGCAGGTTAAAACTGGGGCTTGAGCCGATGATTGACGAAGAGATTGTGATAAGCTCAGAAAAAACACCCTCCTTCAAAAAATGGCTTGATCAATAGCTATTAAGCCTGTCATACCAATTCAATTATAAAATGGCGTGAATAGAAATTAAATTATTATCGCTTGATTAAGGCAAAAAATGAGGGCATAGCATCGTTATAGTCGATTTTTTCAACGAAGAACAAGCGGTAAGAAATGATTTGTATCCGTCATGTTGTATTTGATTTGGTATCAGCTTCGGTAGTAGAAATTCCCGATTCAGTTTAAAAATTGACTGGTAGAGCCTATTCCTGTTTTATAGTAGGTGTTGTCCCTGCATCTTTGGTGAGTAATAGAAATAAAACTCAAACAACAGTCAAATGAAATTAATGTCTAAAATCACAATGATAGCTCTGCTGATCCTCGGTATGGCTTTCAATACAAATGCACAGGATGATGGCTTCATCTATGGAAAGGTCACCACCATAGACGGGGAGTCATTTACAGGTCAAATCCGATGGGGAAAAGAAGAGGCTTATTGGGCAGACCAATTCAATGGTACCAAAGAGGACAACGAAGCTTCAAAATATCTTTCCAGGGATGATCGAGACAGGTTAAGAGACAGGGATCGAGATGACAGGCGAAGAATTTCGGGAATCAACTGGAACTGGTCTAGCAGCAGAAGTTATGATGTTACTCACGAGTTCAGGTGCCGATTTGGCGATATTGCTAAACTTGAAATTAACAGACGATCTGAGGTAGAATTGACCCTACGCGATGGTGAGAAAATCTACGTTAAGGATGGCTCAAATGACTTCGGGAACGAGGTGGTTATTATGGATCAGGAATTGGGCAAAATGTCATTCCGATGGAGCAGAATTGATATCATCGAATTTATGGATACACCTAAAAGCCTGGGTTCAAAACTAGGGGAGCCATTATATGGTACAGTAACTGTTTACGGTGGTGAATTCACCGGTTTTATTCAGTGGGACCATGATGAGAGAATTTCAACAGACATTTTGGATGGTCAGTCTCGAGATGGTAATCTGGATGTAGAGTTCGGTAACATCAAATCAATTGAAAGAGACCGTTCAGGTAGTGCGGTGGTAACCAAGTCAGGTCGTGAGCTTTACCTAAGAGGCAGCAATGATGTTAATAGCGGAAACAGAGGAATCATTGTTAACACTGACTTTGGCCGAGTAGATATTCCATGGAGAGAGTTTAAGAAAGTGGAATTCAGTGCAGCGCCAAATTCTGGCAACAGTTACAGCACTTTTGCCAACCCAAAAAAGATCACTGGTACAGTAACTACAACTAACGGAGAAACACTTACAGGTACCCTGATTTATGATCTTGATGAAGAATATGACTTCGAAATGATCCAGGGTTCCGATGATGACATCGAATATTTCATCCCAGTTAAATACATCAGCAAGATCGTTCCTAAAAACTATGATAACTCAACCATTTTCTTAAAAAATGGTACTGAAATCATGTTGGGAGATTCAAGAGATGTGAGTGAAGACAATGATGGTGTTATAGTCTTGATTGGAAACGGCAACGATTCTAAATACGTCTTCTGGGACGATATCAAAGAAATTACATTCAACAACTAAGAAAGAGCTCAAAGGTCAAAAACTCTTACTGGTCAATAACTCAAAGGTCGTGCAGTGCGTTGCGCGGCCTTATTTTGTTTAAACCCTGATTTAATCTCTAGAAAATAAAGAAGAAATAGCAAAAAAGGAGGAGCCAGAGGACATCAATGAAATGCCAGGCATCCGTTAGCATTTCAAACCTCACTTTTTGATAAGAATTGGTTTCATAGACCAGTCTGTTTACGGGGTCTTTTGTGGCCTTGTGGCATTTCATCAGCAACCATAGGAGAAAACCAAGTAATCCGGTCATGTGTGCAACGTGCAGACCAGAAATCACATATAGATAAGCAACCGAGTCTTGACCTGATAACAGAAGCTCTTCATTCTTCAACGCCTGCCAGCCCAATATTTGTGAAGCGGCAAATACCAGCCCCAGAAAAAGAGTAGCGCCAAGCCATTTCTTAACCGTTTCAACATTCCCCTCTTCAAATGCTGGCAACACTTTGCTCACGCCAAAACTGGAGAGCAGTAGCAAGATCGTGCTAAGCACAAATGCCTTAGGGAATTCGAAAGCACCTCCTCTAGAGCTCTCAGGCACACTGACAGTGAAGGCAATTGTCATAAAAAAAAAGATTAATGCACTTCCCATCATGCTCACATAAAGCAATACTTTATGCCTGTGCATTCCTTCAATTTTTCGAAATGCTTCCTTTTTTAGGTCGAGATGGAGCTTCTCTTTTTTCATGTTTTGGCCATGCCGGTCCAGTATTAAACGCAGGAGTTTCAAAAAGTGCCAATTTTTTTAAGACTGGTAAATATTAAATCCGAATCAGGAATAAGAGATTTACTTACCTTTGCTGCCTGCAAAACCGCAGGTCCGACATTGAAAATCAGAGATTTCATATGGGTTTATAAAGAAGACTCACTTATTCAAACAATAGGCGAGACCATCCAGGCAAATGAGGACGCCACAATCCACCTGAAGGGTCTGGTAGGTAGCCTTGATGCTGTAGTGGCCACTTCCCTATATCAAATCAACAAGCAAACAAATCTCTTTGTGATGCATGACAAAGAGGAGGCTGCGTATTTTCATAACGACTTACAGAATCTCGCGGGTGACAAGGAGGTATTGTTATTTCCTACCTCTTACAAACGGCCATATCAATTTGACGAAACGGAGAATGCTAACATTCTGATGCGGGCTGAGATTCTCAACCGAATTAATAATAAGGCCTCCACGGGTGAGTTGATTGTCACATATCCTGAGGCACTGACTGAAAAGGTGATCAACAAAAGATCATTGACCAGCAATACCTTTTCTGCGAAAGTCGGGGAGCAATTAGATATTGAATTTCTTAGTGAATTGCTTCAAACCTACGATTTTGAAAAGACCGATTTCGTTTATGAAGCAGGGCAATTTTCGGTCAGAGGAGGTATTATAGATGTTTTCTCCTATGCCCATGATCTTCCCTATAGAATTGAGCTCTTCGGCAATGAAATAGACAGCATCAGGACTTTTGAGCCTGCCAGTCAACTTAGCCAGGATAGCGTTAGACAGATTAATATAATCCCAAACATACAAACAAAGCTGCTCGAGGAAACCAGGCAGTCATTTTTGAGCTTTATTCCTAATAACACAAAGGTTTGGTTCAAAGACTTTCAGCAGACTGCGGATACAATCGATAAGTATTTTAAGAAAGCCACGGACAATTTCGACCAGGTTTTGTCGGTGACTGATGTTCAGGTGGTTCTGGATCCTGAGGCCCTTTTCGAGACAAGAGAGAGCTTTGCAGAACAGTTGCATCCATATATGAAGATTGAATTTGGAAATAGGTTTTACAACCCTCCTTCAAATAGCTTCGAATTCGATGCCAAGCCACAAACCTCCTTTAACAAAAATTTCGATCTGATTGCCGATAGCCTTTCCGACCTGCAGGCACAAGGCATGACCAATATCATCTCTGCCGAGTCTATAACCCAGATCAACAGGCTGGAAACCATATTTGAGGAGCTGGATCCAACAATTAAGATTCAACCCTTGAACATTGGCCTCAGACAAGGGTTTATTGATAACCAGCTAAAAATTGCCTGTTATACCGACCATCAACTTTTTGACCGATTTCACCGGTACAAAACCAAAACCCGGCACAGCAAATCAAAGGCACTTACCCTTAAAGAGCTTCGCTCTCTCCAGCCCGGTGACTATGTAACCCATATTGACCATGGTGTTGGCAGGTTTGCGGGCATGGAAAAGATTCAGGTTGCCGGCAATGAACAAGAGGCTATAAGGTTGGTTTATCGCGATGACGATTTGCTTTATATCAGCATTCATGCCCTACACAAAATTTCCAGATATTCTGGTCAGGAGGGTGTGCCACCCGCCATGAGCAAGTTGGGCTCTCAGGAATGGGAGAATAAGAAAAAGAGAGTTAAGAAAAAGGTCCAGGACATTGCCAAAGACCTCATCAGCCTATACGCTAAGAGGAAAAACGCTCCAGGATTTGCCTATCCGGAAGATGGATTTCTGCAAGCCGAGCTAGAATCTTCATTCATCTATGAAGACACACCGGATCAAGCCACTGCCACTGCTGATGTTAAGGACGATATGGAGCTGGCCCATCCAATGGATCGCCTGGTTTGTGGTGATGTGGGTTTTGGTAAGACCGAGGTTGCTATTCGTGCCGCATTTAAGGCAGTGGTCAATGGCAAACAGGTTGCAGTACTTGTGCCAACAACTATATTGGCCATGCAACACTTCAGAACCTTTAGTGAGCGACTTGCCAATTTCCCTTTGAAGGTCGAGTACATCAATCGATTCAAGACCACTAAAGAAATTAAAGAGACGCTCGAACGTGTAAAGGAGGGTAAAACGGAAATCCTCATCGGTACTCACAGAATCGTCAATAAGGATGTTGTATTTAAGGATTTGGGACTTTTGGTGATTGACGAAGAGCAGAAATTTGGAGTGAAGGTCAAGGACAAGCTTAAAGAAATGCGAGTAAACGTAGATGTGCTTACGCTTACGGCCACGCCCATTCCCAGAACATTACACTTTTCCTTAATGGGTGCTCGCGATTTAAGTGTAATTGGTACAGCTCCTCCCAACAGACAGCCCGTGACTACTGAAATTCATCACTTCAACGAATCCATAATCAGGGATGCCATCAGTTTTGAGCTCAGACGTGGTGGCCAGGTATTTTTTGTTCATAACAGAATTCAAGACATAGATCAGGTAGGAAACATTGTATTAAAGCTTGTTCCCGATGCCAGAATTGGTGTGGCCCATGGGCAAATGGAGGGTAGCAAGCTTGAGAAGGTAATGGTTAAATTCATCGAGGGAGAATTTGATGTACTGGTTTCCACCAACATTATTGAATCGGGCCTTGACATTCCCAATGCCAATACCATTATTATCAATCGCGCCAATATGTTTGGACTGTCCGACTTACATCAAATGCGCGGAAGGGTAGGGCGCTCCAACAGAAAGGCTTTTTGTTTTTTGCTTACTCCACCAACCATTGGCTTGAGTTCCGAATCCAGAAAACGCCTGAGTGCCCTGGAGGAGTTTTCTGATTTAGGTGATGGCTTTAAGGTGGCCATGAGGGATCTTGACATTCGAGGCGCTGGAAACTTGCTTGGCGCAGAACAGAGTGGTTTTATTTCTGATTTAGGCTTTGAGATGTATCATAAAATTCTTGATGATGCTGTCCAGGAATTGAAAGAGACAGAATTCAAAGACCTCTTCACAAAAGACCTGGTAAAGGAAGCCGCGGCCGTTGTAGTCCAGGATTGTACGATTGAAACCGACCTTGAAATTTTAATCCCTGATGGCTACGTCTCCAATATTGCAGAACGACTGAGCCTGTATTCCAAACTTGATGGCATCAAGAATGAGACTGAGCTCGATAAGTTTATTGAAAGCATAATTGATCGATTTGGCCCAATTCCACAACCTGTCAATGATTTGATTAAAACCGTAAGGTTACGTTGGTTGGCTGAAAAGTTGGGTTTCGAAAAGGTGACCATGAAAAACGGATCGCTCAAATGTTATTTTGTGCCCTCCGATAATGAAAAATACTTTCAGTCCCCTGTTTTCGGAAAAATCCTGGCCTATGTTCAGGCACATCCGAGAAAATGCCACATGAAAGAATACAAAAAGCGGTTGATTTTAAGAATTGATGAGGTGCTGATCGTAGAAGAAGCTATTGCTCTGTTGGAGCAGATGTGCTAGCATATTCATCCAAAAACCTTCTGGCAACCCTCAAGTAGGTAACTATACCACTATAGGCCAATCCTACTTTATATCTAAAAGCGATAAGTTCTTCTCTGTATCGTTTACTATTCGAGTCTTCCATCTTAATCATAGCGATCATAGGATCAAATACATCACCAGCCGCTTTCTCGTAGAACTCTTGTGTTTCATAAACGTCCGAAAGTTCCAAGACCTTTTCATTGTCCAGAAAAGTCAATGATTGATTGAGTTTCGCTACATCAAAGGCCGAATTACTCATAAAACTCAATCGGAAGTTTACCGACAAATCCAATGTATCCTTCCTATCTGATTCTACTCTGATCCAAGCCTCAAGGTCATCCACATTTTTCTTTACATCTACGGAATCTCCAAGTAGCTCCTCGTAATTATCCTGAATCTCCTCAATAATATTTTGAAATGATTCCTTTGCCTGACGATGATTCAAGAAAGTCTGCCTCCATTCGGTCAGACTCATGCCCAACACCACAGCGATTAGAATAGAAAAGAATTCCAAAAAGATTCGAGCCGTTCCTTTTTTCATATGGTCAATTAAAAACTCATTAAATCCTTGAATTTTAGCGTTTGCCTTCTGGAAACATCAATCTCCTCACCACCCTTCATATAAATTCTAAGGCTTCCACTAAACCAAGGCTCTATACGCTCAATCCACTTCAAATTAATGATTTGTTGCCGATTTGCCCTAAAAAATGTCTTATCGTCCAACCTGGTTTCCAGATAGTTTAAGGTTCTGGTGATCATTGGCTTGGAGTTGTCAAAATAAACCGTGGTATAATTGCCACTGACTTCGAACAACTTGATATCCGAAAGCTGTACAAACCAACAACGTTCTCCATCTTTTACAAAAACCTGATCATCGAGGGTTAACTGGTTGTCCTCTCCACTACCTCGCTGTTTTTTCTCTACTTTTTCGAAAACCTTAGAGATGGCACCTGCCAGTCGCTGTTTTTGTACTGGTTTAACCAGGTAATCCAATGCATTGTATTCAAATGCCTTTAGCGCATGTTCATCATAGGCTGTTGAGAAAATTACCTCAGGTACCATTTCCAACTCCTCCAGCAAATCAAAACCGCTTTTACCTGGCATTTGAATGTCAAGAAAAATAAGGTCTGGTTTCAATTCAGCCATCTTTTCCAGGGCTTCATCAACACTTGCCGCCTCACCCACAATCTGAATGTTATCCAGCTCCTTGAGCAACCTCTTCAACTCGTTCCTTGCAAGTCGAGAGTCATCAATTACCATAGTTTTCATAGCACTCTAATTAAATTTCAAAACCTATTGAACCAAATCTTTTTAGGACAGTGGAATGTTGATTGTGGCGCAAACCATTTTTTCATTCATGTTCTCCACGGTCAAACTGGCATTTTCACCATATAAAAGCCTTAATCGCTCCCGTGCATTTGTAATTCCAATACCTCTTCGTCCCCCAACCTTTTGTTTTATCTGACCAGTGTTTTTAACATATATCTTAAGGTAGGCATCTTTCACTTCCGATTCAATGTGAATTTCTCCTCCATTCGGCAAGTCGTTTATACTATGCTTAATGGCATTTTCAACCAAAGTCTGAATGATCATAGGTGGTAAATTCACCTGCGAAGATTCATCCTGCATTTTAAATGTATACCTGAGCCTTTCCTCTAATTGAATTGATTCTAAATTCAAATAATCCTTGACCACCTCTATCTCCTTTTCCAGAGTTACCTTCTCATATTGGTCAAACTGTACAGAAAACCGCAGCAAGTCTGATAGGTGTGTAATCATATCCCTGGCCCTTTCGGAATCTTCAATGACCAAAGACCTGATATTATTTAAGCTATTGAATATAAAATGCGGGTTGATTTGAGACTTTAGAGCGCTCAATTCAGCATCTTTCACGGAGGCCTGCAGCTTCCACTTTTCAATTTCCACTTTCCGGTTTTTTTGTAGAAACTGATAGGCGAAATACAAAGCTGACCAGCTTACATAAAATATAGAGTACTGAAATACAAAGCTAGCAGCCATTCCAATTATAGCGCTAGGCGTGAATTTGGCAAGATTCGCCTCTTCAATCGCCTTTATCGCCTCCTCATCCATGCCATCCATACCAGCCATGGTCATTACTCCAGCTAAACCTTCTGGATTTATCTTCACATAGACTACAAAAGCTGCTATAATAGCCCCAAAAGAGAGTATGGCAGTCACAGTTCCCTGGATCAGGCTGGCTGCAACTACTTTTGGAATTAACTTGACAACCTTTAAATCAACCCATTTCTTACTCTTGACATATAGCCTGTAGAGATGACTACTACCAATACCCACCAGCATTGTTAAGAAATTGGCAATTATTAGCGGCATTGATGGCAGCAGAAAGGCAATTGCTAAATAATTCGTCAGCATCAACCCTCCCCACCCTGCAAATTGAAGGGCCCAATACAATTGGCTCTTTTTCATAACATCAAAAAAAGCTGTATCTCGTCAAAACCTTCAACTTGGATTACCTGAATGGTGCATAACAATGATGAAATCAATATATGGCCGACCAAATCAACCAGCAATTTGATTTCTTGTTGGTTCAGCCCATCAGGAGTAAAATAATTCAAAACGAGCATGATGGGTCATTTTCAGCGATAATTATTGCGGTTAAAGTAAAATAATGTGTCTTAAACTTGCGTTTTCGGTTTGTAATCGATCACGGTGAATTTGGAATAAGTATTTAGATACGTGTATATTAGCGGTTCTGATTACACCTGAACACGAGAATAAAGAAACTAATATGAAAAATACGCTGAGGTTTATCCGAGTTGCGATGTTGGCTCTGATTGCAACATCCCTACTTTCCTCATGTTCTCTTTTTAAGAAAGATGCCGGTTTCAGTAAAGTTACAAATCTTGCTTATGGCTTTCCTGAAGAAGACACGCTCTTTCGTGCCTATGATGTAAGTGCACTGCCGAATCCTCCAGGAATGGTGTTCGTGCAAGGTGGCCGAACCGTCCTTGGCTCCTTTGAAGAAGACTTGATGGGCTCACGAGATAACATTGAAAGAACGGTGACAGTCAATTCATTCTATATGGACGAGACTGAAATCACCAACGAGAACTGGAAAGAGTATGTCTTTTATGCTAAAAAAGACTCTACTCAACAGTATTACGAAACTACAATCCCGGATGATGAGGTTTGGTTTAGCGAGTTTTCGTTCAATGATGTTTATGCAGAAAACTACTATAGCAACCCGGGCTACAATTCATATCCGGTTGTAGGTGTTTCCTGGGAACAAGTTACAGACTATAGCACTTGGCGAACCGAGGTTGTTAACGACCTTTTAAGACAAACTGAAGGGCTTGGGGATACGCTTACAAGGCAGGAATTGATAGAAAGGGGCGTTTCTTTACCTGAATTCAGACTTCCAAATGAAGCCGAGTGGGAATATGCAGCAAAAGCTACTGTTGGTACCCAATACTTGGATGAAAATGAAGAGTATGGCAGAGTTTACCCATGGGATGGTCGTGGAGTGAGAAACCCTTATGGAAAAAGACGAGGAAGCATGTTGGCCAACTTTAAAAGAGGTAGAGGTGACTATGCAGGTATTGCAGGATCTGTGCAAAACGATGGTGAGGTGATACCGGCCAAAGTAGGTGGGTTTGCTCCAAATGATTTTGGACTTTACAATATGGCTGGAAACGTAAGTGAATGGGTATATGATATCTACAGACCGTTGTCCTATCAGGACGTTGATGATTTGAATCCGGTTAGAAAAAATGGTACTGCAGATGGCCAGGATGGTTATGGCTATAAGTGGAAGGACGATAACGCTAAGGATGAAATTCAGGTAACTGACAATCGTGAATCATTCCGATCCCTGGTTAACGATCGCCTGCGCGTGTACAAGGGCGGGTCTTGGAAAGATGTGGCCTACTGGATGTCTCCCGGTACCAGAAGGTTTTTGACACAAGACGAGGCCTCTAACTCAATTGGTTTTAGATGCGCTATGATTTCCGTAGGCTTCGAACGTTTCGGAAGTTCTGGCGGTGGTCTTTTCAGCGGATTGCTTGGTGGAAAGGGCAAGAAGAAAAAGAAATAATCGATAACGATTAAACAGGAGAAGGTTGCCTTTAAAGGCAGCCTTTTTTTATGCCCATAGCTAGGCCTATCTTTTAAACCTACTTATGTTACAAATTACCATTTAAGATTCTTCGTTCCTCAGAATAGGAAATCATCCTTGTTCATCTCACAGATCCAACATGGAGGGAGGGCGTCCACGGTCAGCGTGACCATCGACTGACGTACCAAAGAACTGACACTCTGGGTCAATTCGATGGTTTTGACGCCTGCCTGCACGTAGCCGTTTCGGCAAAGGCAGGGTGGTGTCTTTTCTTTTGTTACCTTTTCTTTGGTCATACAAAGAAAAGTAAAAAACTGATTTACGTGGGCAAAGTTTATTTGGCAGCCGCCATAACGGCAAAACTGATGTTTTTTACTCTGGCATCGAACAGAGGCTCGGCAGCAGCCACCAAGGTTGAGCCTGTAGTCAAAACATCATCAACCAATAGCACACGTTGGTTGGCAACAGCTTCAAGGTCTGTGACAGCAAACACACCACTAACGTTCTGCCAACGCTGTTCCCTGTTTTTTCTAGTCTGTGTTTCATTTGCTCTGACCCTCTCCAAACCATTCGGAAGCATTTTAAGTCCCAGAGATTGTGAAAGCCCTAAAGCGAATTGTTCGCTTTGATTATAACCTCTTACTCTCAATCTGCCTTGATGTAAAGGAATTGGGAGGACAACATCAAATTTCTTATCATATCCTGCAATTGCTAATTCCTTTCCGTACCACTTGCCCAATATTTGACCTATTTCTGGTTTATCGTTGTATTTTAATTCATGCAGCAATTTTTGTACGATTCCCCGCTTTTGGAAAAATAGGTAAACTAGTACCTGATCATAATCAACAATTCCAGAGAATCGTTGCTCAAATTCTGGTATTGGCACTTCATGATTAAGGGTTTTAGGAAGCTCCTGAAGACAATTCACGCAGATTTCATTCAGGCCCTTACCCAGTGCCCCTTGACAAGTGAGGCAAACCCTTGGGAAAAATAATGAGACAAAGTCTTTAATCATTGGAACTCTTCAAGGTGACTTTTACATTTAAGCCATAAATATTTGAGAATAACATCAAAGTAATGAGTATCATTCAGGAATTCAATGATTACAGAGCAAGGATGAATGAAAAAATCCTTGACGAGAATAACACGGTTCTAAAGCGCCTTTTCAACCTTGATACAAATGCATTTGCCGAAGGGGCACTGGATAAGAAGTCTAAAGAACTCATCGGGCTTTCCACTTCTATGGTACTCCGCTGCGATGATTGTGTCAAATACCATCTGGGTAAGTGTCATGAGCTTGGTATTACAACTCCAGAGATTTTCGAGGTATTCTCCATTGCCAACTTAATTGGGGGTACCATTGTGATTCCTCATTTACGCAGAGCCGTAGAGTTTTGGGAAGCACTACAAAACGAGCAATAAAGCGTGTACAAAAAGGACTTGGTACTTCAAAGAGCCTGGGCAAAGATGCTCAGCTTTATAAAAGAGCAAATTGGCAAAAGACCCAAGGACTTAAATGCTGTCTTATTTTTAATAGGGGTTCAGGAATTAGGTTCTGGCAAACAAGCCTTTTCCAAGGAGGAAAAACAGGACCTTATGCACATTGCCATATGCAAAGTTTTGAGTCTATCTGGCTTTTATGAATTGGAAGGGGTAGACAAAGATGGTTGGCCCCATTGGGTTGCTCTTAAAAAACTGCCGCATTTCGACCTATTAGAACAGGAGAAGTTATTGAAAATGCACGTTTTACAGTATTTTGAGCAAGAATATCAGCTAAACTTTAGCGAATGAAAATCATATCCTATAACGTTAATGGCATCAGGGCCGCCATGAAAAAGGATTTTGTTGCCTGGCTTGAAGCCGAAGCACCGGATGTACTTTGCCTACAAGAGCTCAAAGCACTACCTGAGCAGTTCGATCAAACTCCATTTCATGAGCTAGGCTATGAATGTCATTTTATGCCGGCAGAGAAAAAGGGATATAGCGGTGTGGCTATTTTCACAAAGATCAAACCCAATCACATTGAGTTAGGTTGTGGCAATGCGCTGTACGATTTTGAAGGAAGGGTAATTCGAGCTGATTTTGATGATGTATCAGTCATGAGCGTTTATATGCCCTCTGGCACCAGTGGTGATATTCGGCAAGATTTCAAATATGCTTGGCTAGACTTTTTCTACGAGTACGTCACTGAGCTGCGCAACACGCACCCTAACCTCGTTATAAGCGGGGACTACAACATTGCCCATACCCCAATAGACATTCATAATCCTGTTTCGAACAAGAAGTCCTCGGGGTTCTTACCTGAGGAAAGGGACTGGCTCACCAAGTACATCGATTCAGGTTTTGTAGATACATTCCGTTTTTTCAACCCCGACCCGCACCATTATTCCTGGTGGAGTTATCGGGCGAATTCAAGAGTGAAAAACCTCGGCTGGCGTATAGATTATCACATGTGCACGCAAAGCCTTTCTGACAGATTGGTCAATGCGAGCATTCTGGCTGATGCCGTTCATTCAGATCATTGCCCTATCGTGCTGGAAATTCGCTGATTTTAGTCGTATATTTCTCCATTAGTCAATTGTTTTGCAATCCTATGTGGGTTTTACCCGTATTAGTATTGAGGTAAAAGCGAGATTATGACCTATCAAGAATCTAACCAGCAGTTGAAGGCCCAACTTCAGGCTTTCAAAAGCAAGTATTATAAGAATAAAATACTCAAAGGAAGCATCTTCTTCCTTGCCGTTGTATTTGGTAGTTTTCTTCTGTTCAATAGTCTTGAGTTTACGGCCAGGTTGAGCTCGTTTGGAAGAGGCCTGCTCTTTTTTAGTTACATCGCACTGGTATTAGGAGGCTTCGTTCACTTTATAGGGCGCTATCTCTGGTTGCTCAAGAACAACCGGAAGCAGATCTCCAACGAAGAGTCAGCTGTCCAGATCGGAAAGTTCTTTCCACAAATATCAGACAAGCTTTTGAATATTATCCAACTGGAGAAATTGAGTCATTCTCAAAGTGAACTGCTGATGGCCAGCATTATTCAAAAAAGCAAGGAGATACAGGAAGTCCCATTTACCAAAGCCATTGACTATAAAAAGAACCGAAGATTTCTCAAGTATGCCATTGGGCCAGGTGCGATTATCATTTTATTACTTCTACTGTTACCTCAATTTATCACCGAGAGCTCTACCAGAATTCTAAAATACAATAGCGATTTTGTTCCGGAAGCTCCTTTTATGTTCGAATTAGAAAACGAACTGCTCCGTGGTTTCAAGGGTGAGAATTTCACCGTCAAAATAAAGACCGAGGGGCGATCAACCCCTGAAAACCTTTACGTTTGGTCCAACAATCGAAAGCTCAAGGCTGCCAAGACAAGCGACAATACTTTCGAGTACACCTTCAACAGGCTGCAGTCTGACTTGGATTTCATGTTTGAAGCCGAAAATATCAAATCAGAAAATTATGCACTTGACGTAGTTGAAAGGCCGTCAATCGAATTGTTCAGCATAGACCTGAACTTTCCCAATTATCTGAACAGGGATGACGAAACACTGCAGAACAGTGGTAATATGGTCATTCCAGAGGGAACTGAGGTGGATTGGAAGTTTCACACCAATAGCGCTGCCAGTTTAGCCCTGAATTTTAAGAACCTGGACAGCAAAGAAGAAATACAGTCTAACAACAACGATTTCAGCTATAAGAGCAAATTCAATCAGTCAACACCGTACAGCATCCAACTTGAAAACGAGTACAGCCAAAATCGTGACTCCCTTCTTTTCAATATTGAAATAGTAAAAGACCAATACCCACAAATCACTTTTGACCAATATCAGGACACCGTTCTTTTTCAGTCTTTGGTGTTGGGTGGAAACATTTCGGATGACTATGGGTTTTCAAAGCTTTCTTTTTTCTACAAGTATGAGGGCGAAAATGACTTTAGTTCACTGCCATTGGAATACAACCCAGCATTGAGCAGCCAGAGTTATTACCGGGTTTATGACCTGGACTCAGCTAAAATCCAGGCTGGTTCAGAAATATCGTATTACATGCAGGTTTCTGATAATGATGGAGTAAACGGAAGAAAGTCGAGCAAGACTGGAGTTTACTCGTTCAAAATTCCATCAAAAAAGCAAATTGAAGAGGAAATAGAAGCAACCGCAGAGCAGGTTCAAGACAAAATTGACAAGACGCTCAAAAGCGCAGAAGAGCTCAACGAGAAGATTCAAGAAGCAGATGAAAGGCTAAAAACCAAGAAGGAGTTGGACTGGCAGGATGAGAAGCTCATGCAAGACATTCTAAAACAAAAAGAGGACATACAGAAACAACTTGAAGAGCTCAATAAAGAAAATAAGCTCAATAACATGAAGCAAGAGCAGTTCAGTCCTCAAAGTGAAGAGCTCAAGGAAAAGATCGATCAGTTGCAGGAGTTAATGAACGAAATACTCGATGATGAGACCAAAAAACTGTATGAAGAGTTAAAAGAACTGCTTGAAAATCAGGAAGATATATCAGAATTTCGTGAGACGATCGAGGAGATGAAGAACAAGGAAGCTGATGTCAAGGAAGAAATCGAACGTGCACTGGAATTATTCAAAAAACTCCAATTCGATCAAAAATTGGAAGAGAGTCTAGAAGATCTTCAAAAAGAAATCGAGGACCAGGAGAAGCTGTTAGAAGAAACTGAAGATCGGAAGAATGACACTGAAGAACTCAGTGAAAAGCAGGGAGAGGAAAAATCTGACATGGAAGAGTTAGAAAAGAAAATGGACGAGCTCACTGAGCTCAATCAGAAAAGAGAAAATCCAGATGCCCTTCCCGAAGATCTGAAGGAGAAGTTCGAAGAAATTAAAGAAGAGCAGCAAAAATCTCAGGAACAGTTAGAAAACAATAAAAGAAATCAGTCCAAGCAATCTCAAAAGAATGCCGCTGAGAAGATGAAGGAAATGCAGAAGAGTTTGCAATCGATGCAAAGCAGTATGGAGATGTCTCAAATGCAGGAGAACCTGCAAAACATGCGAGACCTTGTAGACAATCTGGTGACGCTGTCATTCAACCAGGAAGACCTAATGGGAGAGTTTAGACAAATACGTCAAAGCGATCCACGCTTCAACGAGCTATCCCAGCAGCAAATGAAGCTGAAGGATGATTCTAAGATTATCCAAGACAGTCTTATATCTCTATCCAAGCGCGTCTTCCAAATCTCTTCATTTGTGATGCGTGAAGTAAGCGAAATGAACCGGCAAATGGATGGAAGTTTGAACGAGTTAAAAGATCGTAGAATCTCCCAAGCCACTGGGAAACAACAGTTTACAATGACTTCTATTAACAATCTGGCTTTGTTATTGGATGATGTGCTGCAACAGATGCAACAACAAATGGCGCAAGCGATGGGTCAGGGAAAAGGTAAGGATGGCAAAAACAAGCCACAGATGGGTAGTATGAGTCAACTACAGCAACAGCTCAGTCAGCAAATTCAAGACTTGAAGCGAAGTGGCAAGTCGGGCAGAGAATTGTCAGAAGAACTCGCTAAGCTTGCTGCCCAGCAGCAACGGCTGAGAAACGCACTAGAAAATTTTGAAACCGGAGGAGAGGGCGATAACTTGGGCGACAAAATCGACAAGTTGGCAGAGCAGATGGAAAAGAATGAGGTTGATTTAATCAACAAAAACATCACAGACGAGACGATTGAAAGACAGCAGGAAATATTAACAAGACTGCTCGATGCTGAAAACTCGATGAAGGAAAGGGGAGAAGAGGAGCGTAGAAAGGCCGAAACCGCTTACGAATATGAATTATCCATCCCTGAATCTCTCAGCGAGTATCTCAAAGCAAAAGAGAAAGAAATAGAACTACTTAAAACTATACCTGCCAAATTGAATCCATACTACAAAAAGGAGACGAACAAGTACTTCAAAAAGATCAAACAGCAGAACTAATACGTTGCATGAACAGCATTAGCATAGAAATTCCTTCACTCCTGGACAATATTCGTATCGTTGAGAGCTTTGTAGACAACACAAAGGAAAAGTATGAGCTCACCGATGACATTTATGGAAACATAATGATTGCGGTTGTGGAGTCCGTTAATAATGCCATTGTCCACGGCAACGAGTCTGACAAATCTAAAAACGTACAGCTCTCGGCCAATTTTCAGGAAGATTCTATTAAGTTCACCATTACAGACCAGGGTAAAGGCTTCAATTCCAGTAACTTGCCGGACCCTACCTCACCAGAAAATCTGGAGAAGTCCGGTGGTAGGGGTATCTTTTTAATGAAGCACCTTTCAGACGAGGTCACCTTTAAGGAAGACGGCCGTCAGGTTATACTGACGTTTTATTTAAGCTAAATGAGCCAAATCCACTTCTTTACAGAAGATGTCGATTTTGAACTCCCACATTCTTCACAACTTATCAAATGGATTAGCCAAGTAATCGCGTCATTGGACTACAATATTGAGCAGTTGAATTATATTATTTGTTCAGACAAGTATTTATTAAAAATAAATCGGGACTACCTAGATCATGACTATTTAACTGATATTATCACCTTTGACAATAGTGATGAAGCATCAACTATAGAGGCCGACATTTTCATTTCTCTGGAACGAGTTCAGGAAAATGCCAACGATCTCAAGCTACCATTGGAAAGCGAATTACATCGGGTTATGATCCATGGCGTGCTTCACCTTCTTGGTTGGGACGATAAAACTCCTGAACAAAAAGTCTTAATGAGAGAAAAAGAAGAAGCCTGCTTATCTTTGCTGCAAATTTGAACGGCACATGTTCCACGTGAAACAGTAAGCTAAATTGGTCTGACTGTTTCACGTGGAACACTTATCAAAATCATGTTTGAGAAATACGACATAATAGTAGTTGGAGCTGGCCATGCCGGTTGTGAAGCCGCACATGCTGCAGCCCAAATGGGTTCGAAAGTGTTGTTAATCACAATGAACATGAACACCATTGCCCAAATGTCTTGCAACCCGGCAATGGGAGGTGTGGCCAAAGGCCAAATTGTAAGGGAGATAGACGCCCTTGGTGGAATGTCAGGAATTATCACGGATAAATCCATGATCCAATTTCGCATGCTGAACAAATCTAAGGGCCCGGCAATGTGGAGTCCTCGAACACAAAATGACCGCATGCGATTCGCAGAGGAATGGAGACTCGCATTGGAAGCCAATCCGAATGTGGACTTTTGGCAGGAAATGGTAACTGGCATATTAACAGAAGGCCAAAAAGTAATAGGGGTAACCACTGGCATGGGAATTGAATTTCGTGCAGATGCAGTTATTCTAACCAATGGCACCTTCCTCAACGGAATCATCCATATTGGCGAGAAGCAATTTGGCGGTGGTAGAACTGGAGAAAGAGCAGCTAAAGGAATTACGGAACAGCTTGTTTCCCTGGGTTTTGAATCGGGCCGGATGAAAACTGGCACGCCACCAAGAGTAGATGGCCGCTCTCTGGACTATAGCAAAATGGAAGAGCAAGCAGGAGATACCCAACCCGGTAAATTCTCCTACTCGGAACAAACGACTTCACTAGCAAAGCAAAAGAGCTGTTATATCACCTATACCAATCCCGATGTTCATTTCATTCTAGAAACGGGTTTTGACCAATCTCCCATGTTCAATGGAAGAATTCAGGGTATCGGCCCAAGATATTGTCCTTCTATAGAGGACAAAATCAATCGCTTTGCCGAACGAACCAGACATCAAATCTTTGTTGAGCCTGAAGGTTGGAATACCGTTGAAATATATGTCAATGGCTTTTCAACATCTCTTCCGGAAGATGTACAAATGGCCGCCATGCGAAAAATTGCAGGCTTTGAAAATGCAAAGATGTTCAGGCCAGGTTATGCCATTGAGTACGACTATTTTCCACCAACTCAATTAAGCCAAACGCTGGAGACCAAATTAATAGACAACCTCTATTTTGCCGGGCAGATCAACGGTACAACCGGATATGAAGAGGCGGCTTGTCAAGGTCTTATGGCAGGAATCAATGCCCACCGCAAAACCAAGCAATTGTCCGACTTCGTCCTGGACAGATCAGAAGCATACATTGGCGTACTAATTGACGACTTAATCAACAAGGGCACAGAGGAACCCTACCGCATGTTCACCTCGCGTGCAGAGTACCGAATCCTATTAAGGCAAGACAACGCGGATATTCGCTTAACACCAAAAGGTCATGAAATAGGCCTTGCCTCAAATCAAAGACTCGAAGCCACACAACAAAAGGCTGAAAACACTGCTAAACTTATCAATGACCTCAAGCAAAAGAAGGCATCACCCTCAGAAGCCAACCCTACTCTTGAAAGTCTTGACACCGCTGGAATTAAAGAGAAGTCCACGTATGCCAAATTGCTTAAACGACCACAGGTCCATATCTACGACCTGTCCTCCTTTGGCAAAGACACCGCAGACTACCTCGCCAAGTATGAGCCTGAAGTTCTCGAACAAGCCGACATACTCCTGAAATATGAAGACTATATAGACAAGGAGCAGAAGCTGGCAGACAAAATCAAAACACTTGAAGACTACATGATCCAGATCGATTTTAACTTTGACTCAATCCCAGCGCTATCGTCTGAAGCCAAAGAAAAATTCAATAAAATTCGTCCCAAGACCCTCGGTCAAGCGTCACGCATCAGTGGTGTTTCTCCAGCCGATATTTCTGTGCTCATGGTTTATATGGGACGCTAATGTTGGAAACCATCACAACCTGTCCGATCTGCTCATCAACACAATTCAGAGAATGGTTGCAATGCACAGATCATCTGGTAACTCAAGAGCAGTTTGCCGTGCAACAATGTCAGCAATGTCAATTCCTGCTTACTAATCCGAGACCAGACCCCAATTCTATCATAAACTACTATAAATCAGATAGTTATGTGAGCCATTCGAATAAATCGAATTCTCCTGTAAACTTTATCTATCGCCTCGTCAGAGCCCATACTTTAAAACAAAAGTTAAGTCTTCTTAACAGATACGCCCTACACGGCAATCTGCTCGATTATGGTTGCGGCACTGGCCATTTCATCAAACATGCTCAATCAAGAAACTGGGCTGTCAAAGGAATTGAACCAGATTCGGAGGCACGCCAAATCGCTGGAGGTTTGGTTGGTTTGGAAAATGTATATCAATCCTTAGACGGGTTCACACAGAATTCATTTCAGGCAATCACACTCTTCCATGTGCTAGAACACGTCCATGATTTAGTTGATACCCTAAGCTTACTAGTTAACCTTAGTACTCAACAAGGAGTAATTCTTATAGCAGTCCCAAATTTCCGATCTCATGATGCGCTAAAATATCAGTCAGACTGGGCCGCCTATGATTTACCGCGCCACCTTTACCATTTTGATAGCAAGAGTATGCTCAACCTCGCCAACAAAGTTGGTTTGAAAATTGTAGCCCAACTACCCATGCATTTTGACAGTTACTATGTTAGTCTACTAAGTGAAAAATATAGAAAGAGTAGCATTTATCCTCTTCGTGGATTTTATTCAGGATTCATTTCAAATTTAAAGGCTCGTAGAACTAAAGAATACTCAAGCCTCATTTACGTCTTGCAAAAAAAATGAAGCGGTACCGACTTTCCATTCTCTTTCTCTTCACAGCGCTCACAATTTTCGCTTGTGCACGCATATCCTCTCCATCTGGCGGCCCAACTGACGAAATACCTCCCACCCTTCTCATGTCCGTTCCTGATAGCGCACAGACAAACTATTCTGGTAATACAGTCCTTCTGGAATTTGACGAGTGGGTCAAAACGAATAACATAGAAACCAATCTCATCATTACACCCAGCATTCAGGCTGGCTTTAAAACAAAAGTCAATAAGAGATCGGTTCTCTTAACCTTTCAAGAGCCCTTTGCTGACAGCACAACTTATACCATCAACTTTGGAAACACTGTTCAAGACATCACCAATAAAAACGTTCCTCCCAATCTTAGGCTCAGTTTTTCCACAGGTCCATTTATAGATTCATTGGAAATAAGTGGTACCGTTCTGGACCTTTACACACAGGATCCCAAGCAAGGCACCCTCGTTTCTCTTTACGCCCTCACCGACTCACTAGACATTACAACCGGTTCGGCCTCCTATTTCACCAAAACAGACACCGCAGGACGATACAACTTGACCAACTTACCTTCAAATGATTACCTCATTTACGCTGTAGTTGATCAAAACGACAACCTAAAAGCCGACACAGACACCGAATCATATGGCTTCTACGTGGATACGCTCAGGCTTGATTCCTCCATCTCTGGTATTGACTTCACTACTCAAAAGCTCAATACCCAGGCCATTCGATCGGCAAGTAATCGGCCCTTTGGGAAATACTACGACATTTCCTTTTCCCGCGCTATTAAAGACTATTCCCTGGAACATTTGGATAGCAATATCCCCTTACCTCCTTACCTTCTTAATACTCCAAACAGCATTCGATTATACAATGCCCGAGAGGTTTATGGCGATACCACACAATTAATCGTTACTGTTACTGATTCACTTGAAACACAAATCACAGATACATTAAGCTATTATTTCATTGATTCCAAAATCAAATCTGATCCGTTTACCTTTCAAATATTCCCGAATGCCAATGACCTGCAACCAGAAGTTCCTTTCAGCCTTGAATTCTCAAAACCAGTCGACACCTTTTTAAAAGACAGTTTATTTTATCAAATCGATTCCATTACCACAGCTCATCCTCAGGACACTTCATTTATCTGGAATACCAATAAAACCAAATTATCCTGGGACCTTCTTCTTCCCGATCATATTGCTCCTGGTGAAAGTCTAGAGCTCATTATTAAGCCTGGCACATTCATTTCAGTTGAAGGTGATTCAAGCCTTCTAAAAACCAAACCAATAAAGTATAGCACATTAAACGATACTGGTCTAATAAGCGGGTCCGTGACCACCAATGCATCCAATTATATCATTCAACTGGTCAATCCAAAAACAATGGAAGTAATAGACCAACTCAATAACCAACCCTCATACTCCTTTATATTTCTCAGTACCGATAGCTATTTCGTCAGAGTCATTGATGATGCTAATGCAAATGGGATTTGGGATACAGGAAACATTCTAACTCGTACTCCTCCGGAAAAAGTAACCTATTATTATGATACTTTTAAAAAGACCAAACTCATCACCATCAGAAAAAACTGGGAACTCTCGGATATTAACATTTCTATGACTGTTGATAACTAAGTATCGCCTGTTAACAACATTGTTCCTTTCAGTTAGTTTTCAATCTTCCCTCAACATCACATACTGATAAACATACCATTTGTATAAAATCCCGATATTATCCCCATTCCATCCCAACCATATCCACTCCCTTTCAGTTGAATTATATTATCCACAAAATCGCGTCATTATTCTAATTAAATCATAAACATTTCATTTTCAATTGATTAGAAGTTGATAAACTGTGGATAAGCACCTTACGTATATACAAAAGATGTACATTTCAAACTATATCTTGTGGATTGAGAGTTATACACATATCCACACGACTAATAAATAATAATGAAAACTTATATTTAACTAACCTTAGTAATAGGGTTGTTAATAATGTGAATAAATATGAGGAGAGTAGTAGTAAGTTTGTTTGCCAGTTTAATCTGCTTCATGGTAGTGGCTCAAACCGTAGATGAAGTTAGCCTGGCGAATCAATACTATCGCATGGGTGAATTTGAAAAGGCTCGGACTGAATACAAAAAACTGGCAAGGAACAAACGGAATATTTCCAGAATCCATGAGAACTATTTCAAATTGCTTTTGACAGTTGAGGATTACGATGAGGCGGAAAAATATTTAAAAAGTGTTCTAAAGCAAATGCCCGATAATTTCATCTATGAAGTTGATAATGGTGTCCTATTTCAGGCGAAAAATGATGTAAAAAAAGCCAACACCATTTTCGAGAACCTTATAAAAAAGGTAGCACGAGTGGCCAAAGAGAACAATCGTTCTAATGATGTTAGGGTACTAGCGCAAACCTTTTTCGAAAAGAATCTAAGGGAATACGCATTGCAGGCATATCAAGAAGGGAGAAAAGTGTTGGGCAGACCACAGCTATTCTCCCTGGAGTTGGCCAATGCGTATAGACTCATGAACCAAAAGCAGATGATGGTCAAAGAGTATTTGACATTTTCGAAATATCAGCCTCAGAATATTAACTATGTAAAAAATTCATTTCAAAGAATATTAAACGAACCTGCGGATTTAGACACGCTCGAGATTCTCCTATATGAGCAGATTCAGCAGGATGGTGGTAATCCTGTTTACAATGACATTCTCGTTTGGACGCATCTACAACAAAAGAATTTTACTGCAGCACTGAGACAGGCTAGAGCCTTGGATATGAGGACCCAGAATAACGGGGAGAATATCATAAATGTGGGCATGATCGCTTACAGAAATGAGGATTACAAATCCGCTGAAAAGGCTTTCAACTATATCATCAATGATTTTAAGGAAAGTCCTAGCCTAAGCTTAGCACGAAAGTACTCGTTGCTTTCAGAAGAAGAGGTGATAAAGACAGCTTATCCTGTGGATACAACGGCTGTAAGAGATCTAATTGTGAGATATGATCAATTTCGCGAAGAGTCCCGGGATGTATTTACAGTGCTGGATGCTCAGCGCAGGACGGCATTATTACATGCGTTTTATCTAAATGAGATACCCCAGGCAATTGAGATTCTAAATGATTTGGTTAAACAACCGATAGGCAAACATCGGGTGCTTGCCGAGGCGAAAATGGATTTGGCAGATATCTACTTGCTAAATAAAGAACCTTGGGAATCAATTTTACTGTATGCCCAAGTAGAAAAAATGTTTAAGGATGAGCCCCTGGGTTATGAAGCAAAACTGAAAAGCGCGAAGCTATCGTATTTTAAAGGCGAGTTTGAGTTAGCCCAAGGGCACTTAGATATTTTAAAACTCGCCACCTCAAGAGAAATAGCCAATGATGCATTAGACCTTAGTATTTTGATAAAGAACAACACTGTATTTGATTCTACGGATGTGGTGATGAGGGAATACGCAAACATTGAATTAATGCTATTTCAGAATCAGACCAATGAGGCTATTGAGGAACTTAGAAATATGCTGGTTAAATACCCAAGCCATTCCATTCAGGACGAAATTCATTTTTTGATTGCGGAGACGCTAAGAACACTTGGAGATTTTGAAGGTGCGTTGCAATCACTGAATAAAATCAACGAAGGTTTTTACTTTGAAATTCTGGGAGATGATGCGCTGTTTTTAACTGCAGTGATTCATGAAGAAGAGCTCAAGAATGAGGACAAGGCGATGGAACTGTACACTGACTTGTTGAAAAAATTTCCAGGTAGCATATTTGTTGCCGAATCCAGAAAGCGATTTAGAGAATTAAGGGGCGACTTTTAAGATATAAAAAGCCCAAATTTTGGCTATATTAATTTTTAACAATTAGCCAAACTTAACCATGAATAGCCCAACCAGACTATTCGAGCTGTTGCCCTACCAGCTTGAGAAGTTCAATTTACCCATTTGCCTGGCAGATAAACGAGATGGCAATTGGATAGAAAAATCCACGGAAGAAGTAATTGAACTTTGTAAAAAACTAACATTCGGATTGCTGAACCTGGGAATTTCACCTGGGGATAAAATCGCCATTATCAGCGAAAACAGATCTGAATGGAACATCGTTGATATCGCAATTCAACAATCTGGAGCCATCGGTGTTCCTATGTATCCCACCATTACCATTGAAGATTACGCCTACATTTTCGATCATTCTGAAGTCAAGGTGGTGTTTGCTTCCAATCAGGAAATTTGCGATAAAGCAAAAGCCGCAATTGAAATGAACGGAAGTGACATCTCAATTTATTCCTTTGAGAAGCTTGACAATTTTGATTTCTGGGAAAATCTGTTTTCCAATGGATCTGATGAATCAGAAATCGAAATGAAAAAAAGAATGGATGCGATTCATGAAGATGATTTGCTGACCATTATTTATACGTCAGGCACCACAGGTAGACCTAAAGGAGTGATGTTGTCTCACAAGAATGTCATGTCAAATGCGATGGCGGCATCCGAGAGGCCGGCTTATTTGAGTGGAGACCGGGCCCTGAGCTTTTTACCCCTTTGCCATATTTTTGAGCGAGTAGCCATATATTTCTATTGGTACTTGGGGGTTTCAGTCTATTATGCAGAAAGCCTCGATTTGCTAGTAGATAATATCAGAGAGATTAAACCACATGGATTCAATTGTGTGCCCAGACTCTTGGAGAAGGTTTACGATAAAATTATTGAAAAGGGCTATGCCCTGTCAGGAGTAAAGAAGCAATTGTTCTTTTGGGCCGTAAATCTGGGATTGAAATATGAACCAAACCGAAACCATGGGGCTATTTATAATTTGAAACTTTCCATTGCCAGAAAATTGATTTTTAGCAAATGGCAAGAGGCATTAGGAGGTAATATAAAACATATTATTATTGGAGCTTCAGCCCTGCAAATCAGATTGAAAAGGGTCTTCTGGGCTGCTGACATCAAAATTATGGAGGGTTATGGTCTGACTGAAACTTCCCCTGGAGTTTGCATAGGAACCCATCAAAGTGAGCAGGCCAAATTGGAGTATGTGGGACCTCTTTTGCGGGATGTTAAGGTAAAAATTGCGGAGGATGGTGAAATTTTGGTTAAGGGACCCAATATAATGCAGGGTTACTACAAAGATCCTGAACAAACAGATGAGGTAATTAAGGATGCTTGGTTTCATAGTGGTGATATTGGCGAATTAGACGAAGAAGGTTATTTGAGAATCACAGATCGCAAGAAGGAAATGTTCAAAACTTCTGGCGGCAAATATGTGGCCCCGCAGGTCATTGAAAATAGGCTAAAGGAGTCCATACTTATTGAACAAGCCATGGTTATTGGTGAAAATCGAAAGTTTCCTGCTGCCCTTGTTGTCCCGAATATGGAGGGAGTTGAGAGCTGGTGTAAAAGACATGATATAGATATGTCCTCGGGAAATGTGCTTGAAAATGAAAAATTGATTGATAAGTTTCAGAATGAGATAAGTGAGGCAAATCAGCAATTTGGAAATTGGGAGCAGATCAAGAAGTTTCATCTCGTATCAGACCAATGGGGCATAGATTCCGGGGAGTTGACACCAACCATGAAACTCAAAAGAAGAATCATCAAAGAAAAATATTCGGAAGAGGTAGAGAAGATATATGATGTATGATACCTTCGCTCGATGGCAAAATCCTTGAACAATCTTAGAGTTGGTAAAAAATTCAAGCTTGTAAATTTCGGTGAGGTCTCAGAATTCGAAGTATTGGAAATTATGGGAGATGGAGATTGCCGATTAAAGGATGTCTATACACTGGAGACTTATCGCCTTTATGACCTGATCAGATATGGAAAGGGGGAGGATTTTGATATAAGCGAGCTGTAGCCCTTACTATTTGCTGCGAGCTTTACGGAAAACTATGTTTTGTAAGGCCATAAAGAAGTAACGTACATCAGTTCTCAAGGGAGCTCTTTCATAGGCATCCAAATATCGCGCTTCCGATTCTTGAATTTCATCAATCGTTTTCGGTAAATCCGCATAATAAGGAGGAATCAAACCTGGCTTGTAAGCCATCCGTTTTTGAATCAAGTCTTGACTATATAGGCTGAGGTATTGATTACTTAGCGGTCTAACACCGACCAGCTTAAGCTCTCCCTTAACCAAATTGAGGAGCATAGGAACCTCATCCAGAAAGTACTTTCTCAAAAACCTGCCTAAAAGGGAAATGCGAAAATCATTTTTGAACTTTCCTCCCTCCTGTAATTGATTCTGGTTGTATACATAATCTTGTATATACTCCGCATAGGGAAACATAGTCCTAAGTTTATAAACTTGAATAGATTTGCCCCCTTTTCCTTGTCTTGGTAACCTAAGGAAGATGTGGTAACCTTTTTCCAGAACAGCCGTCTCTTGCTTGACTTTTTTCACGGCAAAATACATGCGGTTGTCATCAGTAATAGTCTCCAATATCTTGAAGCCACAGTAATTGAGCCTACCAAGAGCTTCAGTTTCTGAAATTGCTCGTTTACGGCCTGCAGTTACAAAGAAGTATAACTTATTAAGAAGCTTGATTTTAGGAAATACTCTTTTAAAAGAATAGTCGAAAAAGTAGTAGACATAGTTAAGCCCAAAAGGATACTTTTTTAGGAGTCTCTTTTTTCTCAACTGATAAGTTTCAACACATCCTATAAAAGTGCCTCCTGTCCTAAGTTTTTTGTTGAATGAGGAAAACAACTCATTAATGAGCAAGGTATCATTGATATTCTTGAGGTTAATTATGAAATCATATCCCGCAGCTGATTTTTGACATGACGGGTAATGATCTACGTTAAATGCTGTGGAAGTTTTAAGAACAGCTGAACAAGGGTCTGTCCAGACCCGATGATATTTTTCAATGAATTCGCGAGTTTTGCCCGTTATCTCATCGTCTAGTTTTTCTCCAAAATCCTCACTCTCTTCCGATTCCTTCCTCAGAAGATCGCGAAGAACATCATCTTCCACCAGAAGATCTGCGTCACCATATGGCTCAGAATAAAGGCTCAATACTTTGGGTTACTTATGTTATTAAAGCAGGTCGAGCCTACAATAAAGCGATATTTTTTGATTTTCTGAACAGGCGGAAGTGATAAATCGGACGATCAGGCCTCTTTTAATGTTGGTTAGGTACAATAAATTGCATTTAAGGGGCTTGAAGGTCGATTTTTTTATACATTCTTATTTCAAGAAAAAAATAGATTATTGTCTAACCGGCCAGACTCTCTTTACGAGGTTCTTTATGTTTTGGAACACCAACTCCTTGCACCAGGACAAAAGGCCGTCATTCCATCTTTGGGGATGAAACGTAAACATGATTTTATCTGGTAATTCATCCTTTACACAAGCAGCAATAATTTGATCCGTTGTATTAAAGCTCTGTTCAAAAGTTGAATTTACCTGGTCCCTGACACTCACCTTTTGCCCATCCCATCTACGCCCTGTATCCGTGAGGTAAAACACCTGGTTGAAGTCAATATCAAAATCGCCATAGCTATTTTCCATAAATCTTCAGAGTCATGAGGAGACATAGGGCTGCCGTGCATACAAATGGTGCTTAAACGAGCCAATTTTTGTAGTCTTTGGAGACTATGTTGAAAATTTTGGATGGCCTCCTTTAAATTATGATGAAAAGTAATCATAAATTTTCTTGACAATTACACATGACAGGCAGTTGGAATGTCCACCCATTCCAGCTACATGATAATACTTCAGGACAATTTAATTTTCTTAATGATACCTTGTCGACATTTCTTGTCGCTTTTTCGGAGAAACCCTGAAAATATATCAAATTGAATATGCAATTTTTCCTTCCACGATTTTGGATTTGTCAAAGACCCAAAATTTCTTAATGTTTGCCACTAATTTGTGAGGTAATAACTGACTTTAGAACTTATAAACCCTTTTAAAATTGGTGAAAAACTATCATAATGAACTAACTGCATTACCAACTGGTAATGAGAAGAGGTCTTAGATCAGTCCTTTTTACTTACCAAAAAATTGCCAAGTGCCAAATACTCTAAACCAGAATTTTGGAAAACATGAAGAGCCTCTTTCGGGCCATATACGATTGGAAGACCATGTAGATTAAATGAAGTGTTAATCATAACACCACTGCCGGTAATTTCTTCATATCGTTTGAGAAGCTTATAATAATCTGGATTTCGACTACCATCTATTACTTGGGGCCTGGCCGTTCGATCTACCTGCTGCACACCTCCAATAAACTCCTTGTAGCGATCAGTTGTATCGAAAGTGAGTATCATATACGGTGCGTCAATTTTCTTTGGATTGATGATGTAATCGTCCACCCTTTCTTTGAGCATTACAGGTGCAAAGGGCATCCAAAAGTCCCTTTTCTTAACCATATTATTGATTATTGCAATTTTATTTGGGTCAGAAGCTGGAGATAAAATTGAACGATTCCCAAGCCCTCTAGCACCGAACTCCATAGGGCCTTTGCATCGTGCGACTATTTCACCAGCTGCCAAAAGTTCGGCAGTTTTGAATTCAATATTATCGAAGTATTCATACTTGATAGCCTCAGTGGAGTCCTTGTTAAGAGCTTCTAAATAGGACAAGACATCGACCGTTTTTGTAACATCGGGCCCATGATACAAGCTATCTAAACCCCTTATAGGAGCTTCAGAATTCTTTTGATGATATAGGTTCCAGGCCGCACCTATCGCATTGGTTTCATCACCACAAGAAGGGAAAACAAAGAGCTTTTCTACCTCGGGTAATTCATGAATTAGCTGATTTGCCTTTACATTCATAAAAGTACCGCCAGAAAGGACAACTTTCTTGATGCCGGTTTTTTTAATCGCATTTTTTACCCATTGAACGAGCATTTGCTCCGTAAACTTCTGAATTCCGGCAGCTATCCAGTCGAACCTCTGGAGCTCGGTTTTCTTACGTAGGTAAGGATACATTCTTTGAATCGGAGGTAATCCTGCTCTGCGTTTCCAACTCAAACCATCAGGGCCTGAAAATTCCAGAATCTCTTTAAAGACTTTATAGGATTTTTCCCGGCCGTATTTAGGAGCATATGGGGCCATACCCATAAGTTTATATTCATGCTCCAAAGGTACCATACCCATAAGAAAGGTAATATTGGCGTATAACCTTCCAAGAGAGTCCTCCTTCTTTATGTCTGCAATTCTTTTAATCTTTCCATCCTTACCAATACTTACCGTTCCTGAAAGTCCATCCCCACTTCCATCCTGAGTAAGTATTAATACCTCTTCGTTTCTCTTTACCCAGGGAGCTCCATAGTACGCTGCAGACCCGTGAGCTAGATGATGCTCGACAAAACGAATTTTATCAGATTCGACACCCAATTCGGTCAAATAGGACATTCTATTGGCTTTCCTTCTTTTTTTAAACAGACTGTATACTGGGGTTTTCTTAGCCAAATACTTCAAGGCAACGATGGGACCATGACTTTCCCGATAACTCTTAAGAAGTTCTTCTCTATTGCTTGGATATGCGATGTGATATCCATTGAAGACAAAATAGTCTATATCACTAACTGTCAAGTTATTTGATGCTATTATATAGGTGAGAGACCTCTCCGGAAAACCCGCAAAGTTCTTTTCTCCTACCAACCTCTCTTCCTGTAAAAGGGATTTTACTATCCCGTTTTCCAAATAACACACTGAGGCGTTATGTCCATCATGTAATCCTATGATCTTCAAAATATTATGTGATTTTGTGATAGAAAATGCCGTTGTAGACCAATCTTGGTTTTAAGTAATGCGCCTAATAAAGAAAGAATTTTCATCATTTCAGAGCCAAGTCAACTTATTATGGCTCTTTTGCCTTAAACCAATTTAAGATAAAGAATGGCTTTGAATTGATGCAAAGCTCTTAAAACGTAACGCCAAAAAGATAATTTTCAATAATGGTAGTTAATTGGTCAAAAATCATTTTCTTTTCAGAGTGAATATTTAACTCAAAAGGCCTTTTGACTCCGGAACTTGACCATAAATTATTAATTCTAAATTGAAACACCCTCTGACATCTCACAAGACAAGATAGAAGCCTAATTAAAACTCACAATTATTCGTGAAAGACTTGATTGTTATCATAATTTTGGATCATCAAGACTTTAATTGAATGGGGTGAAAAAGTCACCATCATTAATTTGTTGAGATGTTTAATCTCTAGGGTGTGATAACAAATCGATCAAAACTAGGCCTATTGTCACAAATAGCCGGAAAGGGGTCATACGAAAAGGTGATTGTATTGAAAACATGAAAACAGCATTAATAACAGGCATAACGGGTCAAGATGGTTCTTATCTGGCCGAATTTCTTCTCGAAAAAGGATATGAGGTGCATGGAATTATCCGGAGATCTTCGGTTTTCACTACGAGTAGGATTGAGAAAATCATGCAAAAGTCAAAACTTATTCTTCATCATGGGGATTTAGCTGATTCTAGTAATTTGGGTAGATTAATTCGAACCATCAATCCTGATGAAATATATAACCTTGCCGCACAATCTCATGTTTTAGTCTCTTTTGAAGTCCCAGAATATACTGCTGATATAGACGCGATTGGAGCCTTGAGGATTTTGGACGCGATCAAAGCTCACAATCCAAAAATAA
This sequence comes from Roseivirga sp., assembly GCA_029262895.1. GTDB lineage: Bacteria > Bacteroidota > Bacteroidia > Cytophagales > Cyclobacteriaceae > Roseivirga. The sequence goes on along the minus strand of JAJCYM010000042.1, from coordinate 11,023 downwards.
GGTTTTATCAAGCCTCTACATCGGAACTCTATGGGAAGGTTAGAGAAATTCCACAGACTGAGAAGACTCCTTTTTATCCTCGTTCACCATATGCTGTTGCGAAACTTTATGCCTTTTGGATTACAAAGAACTATCGTGAGGCATATGGTTTGTTTGCAGTTAATGGTATTCTTTTTAACCATGAATCACCGAGAAGAGGTGAAACTTTTGTCACAAAAAAAATAACAAAGGCTGTTGCAAATATCAAAAAAGGATTACAAGAAAAAGTAACCTTAGGAAATCTTGATTCACAACGTGATTGGGGATATGCAAAGGAGTATGTGGAAATGATGTGGTTAATGCTGCAGCAGCCTGAAGCTGAGGACTATGTTGCCGCTACGAATAAAACACATACTATTCGATATTTTGTAGAGCTAGCTTTTAAGGAAGTTAATGTGGAAATTGAATGGAAAGGAAAAGGTGTTGAAGAGAAGGGATATGACAAATCAACGGGAGAATTACGTGTTGAGGTTGATTCGAAATACTTCAGACCTACGGAGGTAGATTTATTAATTGGAGACGCTACAAAGGCACGAGAAAAACTGGGGTGGGAGGTAGAAACGACATTAGAGGAATTGGTAAGGATCATGATGAAATATGATCTCGAATTTGATGATTATGGATTTGATTAATTGAATAAATGTACAGTGATTTTAAAGTAAGTAGATCTGAGATTTTTTCAGAGGTAACTATTATAGAACCCGATGTTTTTCAAGATCATCGGGGTTTCCTATACACCGACTACTTAAAATCGATTTTTCAAGAAGAAACTTTACATCACCTGAGTTTTGATCATTCTAAATATGCCTACAACAACAAGAATGTGTTGAGAGGAGTGCATGGTGATTTTGAATCCTGGAAACTTGTTAATTGTGTTTATGGTAACATATTCCAAGTCGTTGTAGACAATCGCCCTGATTCAGGCACCTATATGAAGTACGACACATTTGAACTTGACTATAAAAGCCCAAAAATGGTGCTTATACCGCCCGGATTTGGCAACGCATTTCTGGTTACCTCAGACTATGCTATTTATAATTACAAACTGAGTTATATTGGCAATTACAATGACTACGATCAGCAGTTTACCATAAAATGGAACGACCCTAAGTTGAATATTCCATGGCCTTGCGAAAACCCTGTATTATCAAACCGAGATAAATAATATAAATGCAACAGATAAAAGATAAAAAGGATAATCTATTATGTATTATCTACAGAGATAGTGATTGGGTGGAGGGCCTGAATTTTATTACCGACAATCCTCTTTTTATACAAGTAGGTTCATGGTGGTATCAGGGTGGTAAAAAGCTTGCCAAGCACAAACATAACCTGGTGCCAAGAGAAGCCAACATTACCCAGGAAATGGTATACGTAAAATCAGGGTCTATGAAAGCCACTATTTTTGACCAGGAGATGGAGTATGTCACCGAACTAACTCTAAATACTGGAGATTTGGCCATAATGGCTTATGGAGGCCATGGGTATGAAATATTGGAAGACAATACGAAAATCATAGAAGCGAAGAATGGGCCTTTTGTCAGCGTTGAGGTTGATAAAGTGAAATTCGAATAATTCGTTTGTTTTGGATTTTACTCAATAGGAGTAATGTCAGGCTCAAAATTTTCAGGTGGTTGGTGCAGATGCCGATATATAAAATCGGTTTGATAATGAATAATAGAGTGTTGAGAAATGATCAATTCTGATAACATATTCTTTGACAGAACACGGCTTAAATCTTGTGGAGAAAATGTCATTATTGGTAAAACAGTAAGAATAAGATATCCAGAATTAGTCGAAATAGGGAATAATGTAATCATAGACGATTTCACTTATATCTCCACTGAATTGAGAATTCATAATTATGTTCATATATCCTCTGGGTGCAAGATCATTGGTGGACAAAAGACTTATGTAGAAATGAAAGACTACTCTACTTTAGCCCCTAACGTTGTTCTATCCGCAGGTTCTGATGATTATATTGGAGGAATTGCCACACCATTGGTCCCTTTAGAATTCAAAGGAAATTGTTTGATGGGACGAATAATTTTGAATAAACACTGTATTGTAGGTGCTTCGTCTGTTGTATTGCCGAATGTGACTTTTCAGGAAGGTGCAAGTATTGGAGCTCTTTCTCTTGCGAATCAAAACTTGGAAGCATGGTCACTATTTGCCGGGGTACCAGCAAAAAAAATTAAAAACAGAGATAAGGATGTCATATTGGATTTGGAAGAGAAATTGAAGGGCGGAATTAAGCTGAAAAATAAATAGACAATACATAATGGAAAATGAGCAAAAGGTTCAATTACACCTTGGTTGTGGAGAAAAGGATTTACCTGGTTTTACTAACATTGACTTAGATTCTCACCCTCACATTGATCATCAACATGATATAAGAGATTTGAGCATGTTTGATGACAATGCTGCGGACTTGATTTATTGTTCACATTCTTTAGAATATTTTGATAGAATTGAAGTTAAATCAGTTCTCAAAGAGTGGCATCGTGTGCTTAAGGAGGGAGGTGTTTTAAGGTTGGCCGTCCCGGATTTTGAGGCAATGGTTAGGGTATATTTGAAATATAGTGATTTGGATCATCAGGGAATACTTGGTCCACTGTATGGGAGATGGCCCTATAAGGCTCCTGGTGACAAAGTAGATACATTCTACCATAAAACCACCTATGATTTTAGTTCACTAAAGAAAGTATTGAAGGAGGCTGGGTTTCGCTCCATTGAGAGGTATGACTGGCAAGACACAATTCACAAAGATTACGATGATTATTCCCAGGCCTATATCCCCCATATGGACAAGGAAAACGGTATTTTGATAAGTTTGAATGTAGAGGCAACAAAATGAGCAATTTTATAGCACAAATGGAACCATGGTTTGGCGAAGAGGAACGGAGGGCCATGGACGAATATTTGGCCGAGGGCGGTTGGATAACCGAATTCAGGAAAACTCAGGTGTTTGAACAAATGATTGCTGAATTTACTGGAGCCAAGCATTGTGTAGTAGTAAATAATGGTACAATAAGTCTCACATTAGCAGCTTTGGCCGTAGGAATCAAGTCCGGAGATGAGGTCGTGGTTCCAAATTATACGATGATTGCAACACCAAATTCTGTTAATATGATTGGTGCTAAACCAGTTTTCGTTGATGTGGAATTAGACACTTTGTGTTTGGATATAGAATTAGTCGAAAAAGCAATTACCGAGAAAACAAGAGCTATATATTTTGTTTCTGCGAATGGGCGTTATCCCAAATCCGGCATTGAGGCCTTTGTCAAACTAGCTAAGGAAAATAATTTAATTCTTTTGGAAGATAGTGCTCAAGCCATGGGTTCATTTTATCCTGATGGAACTCATATAGGCCGAAAAGGACTGGTCGGTTCCTTTTCATTTTCTGCTCCAAAAGTAATTTCCACGGGACAAGGAGGAGCATTGATTACGGACGATGATGAGGTAGCCAATAAATTGAGGCGCCTAAAGGACTTTGGTCGCTCTGGAGGGGGGAATGATATTCATGACTCAATAGGCTGGAATTTCAAGTTTACCGATATACAAGCAGTTATAGGTATTGAACAAATGAAGAAACTGTCTTTTCGCGTGGATCGTAAAAAAGAAATACTACGACTCTATAAGGAGTGTCTGAAAGGTATAAATCAAATCAGGTTTTTTGAGCAGGATTTAGAGCATACCACTCCATGGTTTATTGATACACTAGTGAACAATAGGGAGAAGCTTCAACAATATTTGAAAGAGAATCAAATTGGAACGAGAGTAATGTACCCCCCCATTAACAAACAAAATGCTTATTTGGCAAATGGTGAACATCCAATCTCCAATAAAGTAGGGATGGATGGACTATGGTTACCTTCTGCTGCTCAATTAACCGATGATGACATTAAACGGGTTTGTGATTCAATAAGTCAGTTTTATAAATGATAATTCTAAAAGTATTTGGAGGCTTGGGTAATCAGCTATTTCAATACGCTTTTGGAAGAGCCATATCCCTTAAATATGATCGAGAACTCGTAATCGACAAATCATATTTTGATGAGAAGAACTATCCCTTCCAACTTCACCCTTATTATCCTTACAAACTGGATGACTATGAAAACATTTCAAGCTTCTTTTATCCTAAACAAAAAGCACGCTTCGCTAAATTAATTGCCAGAAAAAAAATTTATAAACTCTCAAACCTATTCTCCCTTTTGGCTGGGTCACCTTATTTCTTGCATGAACGAGAGTTCAATTTTTCCAAGCTTGAAGGTCACAAAATAGCGTATCTAAAAGGGTATTGGCAGAAATTTAGACTAATTGAAGAGTTTAGGTCTGAAATTTTAGAAGACTTGAGTTTTAACAAACCTCTGACAGAAGAGAACAACGCCTATTTGGTTCAAATAAAGTCTGCCAATTCGGTATCCATACATATAAGGCGAGGAGATTATATGAACCATCCTGTTTTTAAAGGCTTATATAGTAATTGTTCTCTTGACTACTTTAAAAGAGGAGCCCAAGAAATTTCTAATACCTTAAATGACCCATTGTTTTTCATATTTTCCAATGATAATAACTGGGTTAGGGAGAATTTTGAGATTCCATTCAAGACGATTTTGATAGATTGCGATGGACCTGATCACGAACACCTCTTCTTAATGAGTCAGTGCAAGCATAACATAATCTCCAACAGTACCTTTAGTTGGTGGGGAGCATGGATGAACGATAATCCTGAGAAGGTTGTAATTGGGCCAAAAAATTGGTTTCAAGATGAGAAACGGAAAGATGATATTTATTATCCTAAGGCGTGGAAGGAGATGGACAATGGCTAGCATTGTCAGAGGAGCTAGAACTAAATAAAAGCATGTTGTTTTTGATATTGGTCACAACGGTGAATTTCACTGGTAGTGATTTAAGAAAATTCATAAATGAATGTTCCCCTTCCAAAAGGAAATTCCAAACCGGTATCGTTGAACAAACAACTGCAGGAACTGACATGTTTGTGTTTTTCAATTTTGATTTAAAGATTGAGATATTCTAATTAAAGAGAGATATGGTTGACTTCATACATGTTGGAGACTTTAAAACGGGCACCACTTGGATGCAAAAGCACTTCTATCCTCAACATCAGGAAATAGATTATTTAGGAGGTCCGTTCGAGAATTACGAATTGGAGAAGCTGTTGCACGAATTAATTGATAGTCGTGATTTGGATTTTGACGCCAGCAGAATCAAACAGGAAATCGAACGCCAACTGAAAGAAAACTCAACTTCAAGAAAAACGGGAATCTGCAGAGAGGTGTTTGCATGTACAAATTTTATCACAGGAGAAAATTCAATGCGAAATGCAAAAAGGCTGCACGCTGTCTTCGGGTCTGTAAAGATAATATTTGTCATCCGTGAACAATTTGATATGATTAAATCAATTTATAGTCAGTACATTAAGATGGGAGGTACTCTCTCTCTTAATTCATTTATATGTGATTCAATTGTATCAAGAGGCCTAATAGAAAGGTTAAAATGGCACAAACAAATTGACATGTATATGGAGATTTTTGGAGAGGAGAATGTCTTAATTGGCCTACACGAGGAGTTCAGAGAGAATAAACAAGAGTTTATCGACAGGCTCGCGGATCATATTGGTGTTGAAACAATGAACTTATTCCAAGAGAACAATAATATTATTAATAAAGGTTTAACACTTTATGGAGTCAATTTTGCCCGAGCCTGCAATTGGTTTTTACGAAGTCATCATAACAATGCGACTAGCATGAACCTCTTGTCGTACACAAGTCGCTTATTGACAAATGAGTCAAAACTCAAGTCGATGGAATTAGAAACTCAAAAAAGAGTAGTCCCTAACTACGGGATAAATGATAGGAAAAACAGAATGAATGTTGCCTTGAATTGGCGTATGATCAGCTTTGTTAAGAAAATTGCCGAAAAAATATCATTTGGTAAATCACTCAAGATTCCCAAAGGTTATGTGAAGTTTCTGACTAAGGAATATTGTATCTCGAATAAAATTTTAATTGAGAAATATGGACTGCCAATGGAGAGGTATAATTATAAAATATGAACATAGCATATATACCTCCTGATAAGAGCCAACATAAAAATGCCCTGTTCACAATTGGAGGAAGTACTCGTGATAATATTACGGAGCCATTTATTGAACTTAGGAAATATTGCGAACGACATAACCACACAATTAATACCCTTGATATGGTTTCCGACCTTTCTTCAATTGACTTGGTAATTGTGAACAGGATAAACATAAACCTTAGGAAGACTTTAAAAGTTGTAAAAGCCAACCCTTATGTCAAAATAATTTATCGTGTATCTGAAGAACAAAACATTGAAAGCCTCCACACCAAGTCTTTTTTAGTCAACAAACTGTTTGATATAGTTTTAACATGGAGAGATGACATGGTCAATGCCAACTATTTTCTAAAATACCACTATCAAAATCCAACAAGAGAAATGGACAATTCGGTGGAATACTCTAAAAAGAAATACTTGGCAATTATTAACTCAAACAAGCAACTAAAGAAATCCAAGAGAAGCGATTTGTACCCCGAGAGAATTAAGGCGATACATTATTTTTCTAATTATTCTGAGATTGACTTATATGGGATGGGTTGGGATGAATCAAAGGACATGCTTATTAAAAAAGTGTATTTGGGCCCTGTAGAATCAAAAATCCAGACACTAAAGAATTATAAATACGCGATTGCATTCGAAAATTCGAGCGATGAAATTGGGGGTATTTGTGAAAAAATATTTGATGTAATGGCATCGGGTTGTGTCCCGATATACTGGGGTGCCCCAAATGTATTGGACTATATTCCGAAAGAGGCGTTCATAGATTTTAGGGAATTTATGAATTACCAAAAACTCGATGAATATTTGAACTCAATAAACGAGGACACCTACAATAAATTTATTACCGCAATTGCTCTATTTCTGAAGAGCGAGTCGTATTACAAATTTACTTCAGGGGGTTTTGTACAAGATGTTATGTCTGCGGTCAATAGGGCTTCTCAAATGCCTCTAAAAAAGAAGAGCCTACCTCTTATTAGATGGGATTTTTTCAAAAAAGTCGTTCGAAGTCCCAGGCTATTTTTAGACCGCAAACGATTTTTGTATGACTTAATAGCATCAGGGTGAAAATGAGCCTCTTTTGGCCGTAACGTTAGCGAATGAACAATATTCGAAGAATAAAAGTGACAAAGGACTGGAAAGGGTTGACCATTAGTAATTCAGTGATAGTGGTGCCATTCTCACTTATCCAGTTGGAGTGCTTATATAGCTTGAGAATAGAGCAATATTTTGCTGTCGGCTTTTAGATCAAAGAATGAGAATTATTGAGGAGATAAAAAGAAAGTTCAAGGAAAGCAAATTGCTTAATTATCTTAGTATCTACATGTTGGGCCGTTTGCTGGCCGTTTTTTCCTCCTTAATTCTCCTTCCGCTATTCACAAAAAAAATCCCACAAGAAGAGTTTGGAATCGTGGGGATTTTGTGGCTCGCAGGGCCAATTCTTACACGTCTTATCAATATAGGTGTAGATGTATCTGTTTCCTTGAAGTTTTATAAACTAACTAACAAGGAGCTATCTAACTATCTATACAACGCGCTGTTAATAGTCTTATCACTGGCGAGTACTTTTTGGTTGATATTCTATTTCAATATGGACATCGTTCATTGGGCGCTAGATCCTTCATTGTCTCCGCAATATTTTAGTCTGTTCATCTTCTCAATTACCACCTCGGTATTGTTAGGTATAATGCGGTCTTTTTTGCAGTTGGGAGGTAAGGCTTGGTGGAATGTCTTTTATACGGTCTTACCCCCTATTGTCATTTCTGCTGTTACTTATTATTTAATTATTTATGTTGAACCTAGTTATAGCTCATACATCATTGGAATGGCTGTGGGCAACGGGGTTTTTGGAGGAGTTGCTTTGCTGTTTTTCTTCAAGAACTATTCCATTAAGTTTTTTAGACTTTCTATCAGAATCATTAAAAACCTTGTTAAGGTGGGAATTCCTGTATTGCCCGGAACACTTGCAGTATTAATTTTGGCAGCAGGAGACCGTTATATAATTAAATACTTTATGGGCTTGGAAGCTGTCGCTTTATACACCTATGGCTATCGCTTTTCGGAGTATGTATTGATCAGTATTTTTCAACCATTTCAAAAATCCATAGTCCCGATAATCTTGAAAAAGGCAGCTGGTAATTTTGAAGAAGCTGCTGTTTATAGCCAAAGATTGACTGGAAGAGCTTTGGGATATATAACAATTATCGTAGGTGCTGTTATTATCCCGTTTAAGGATATAATGAATTATCTTTCAGTTGACGCTTATTCCTTATCATATACCATTTTTTTAATATCAATTTTCGGAATATTGCTCAATAACATTTCGAATATATACTCGATAATATTTAATCACTTAGAACGGACGGACCTAAACATGGTATTGGGGATATTATGTGCGTTACTCAATGTTGGTTTGAATATATGGCTCATTCCGATTTATGGGGTTGTGGCAGCGGCTTTGACAACGGTTGTGTCTTTTATGGTTGTACTAATTTTGTCTATCTTCCTACTGAACCGATTCACACGCCAGAAAATAAGTGTTTCAAGAGTTTTTATTGCCACATTGCCTTTTTTGCTCTACTTGAGTATTATTTACATAATTGATACTGGCTCTATTATAAACCCAATTCAGACCTTTCAAATTTATGCTCTAAAAATAATTGCATTTATTGGTTTCTTGCTACTGTCATTTTCAATGTCGAAGGAGCTACGAAATGATTTTTATAAAATAGTAAATAAAAAAACTTAATAAAGGATAGATTCATGGTAAACCCACTGATTAGTGTTGTGATGTCTGTGTACAACGGTGAGGAATATCTTCATTTGGCCATTGATAGTATTCTAAATCAGTCACTGAAGGATTTTGAATTTATCATTGTAAATGATGGATCGACTGATAAAAGCTTAGAAATTATCAAAGGGGTTTCAGATGATAGAATTGTATTAATCGATCAACCAAACACAGGTTTGAGCAAGGCTTTAAACAATGGAATAGAGAAAGCAAAAGCAAAATATATTGCAAGGATGGATGCAGATGACATCTCGTTACCCAACAGGCTTCAGTTGCAGTTTGACTTTTTAGAACAGAACGATGATGTTGTTGTTGTGGGGGGGTGCGCCAATATAATTGATAAAGATGGACACTTCATATATTCGAAGACACCCCCACTTACCTGGGAAGAAATCAAAAGGAATCTACCTCGGACTCCATTTTTTCATCCGTCTGTTATGTTTCGAAGAAAGCAATTTATTGAAGTTGGTAAGTACAACGTTGTGCCTATTGAAGAGGATGCTATTTTTTTTATAAAAATGTCAAAGATTGGCAAAATGGTAAATCTTAGTATTCCACTAATTAATTATCGTATAACTCCTGGCTCTATTAGTCGTAAAAGCAAACGAACGGCCCAATTGGCAGCCCAATACGTCTGTAACTTTTACCAAACAGGTAAAATTGATCCTGCCGAAAGTGTAACCTTGGAACAAAGCATAAAGAGAGACTCTAAGGCTATGAAAGATTATCACTATCAAATACTCCTTTCGAAGAAATATTTATGGAGCAATAACCCGAATACTAGGCTTGCCAGAACTAATTCGCTTCAGGCTATAAAGGTATGCCCCTTAAAAATGGAACCTTTCATTTTATTCTTTTTGAGTTTCTTTCCATCCGTTATTGTAGCGTCACTTTATAAAAATCTAAAACCAAAAAAATAGTTTTATAGGATCAATAAAAAATCTTGAAGAAATTAATTTATCTCTACCTGGTAACAGGAAATCTCTTGAACATTTTCATCACGATTGCTTTTGGTCGTCAAAATGAAGATACGTTGCATCCTGGGATTTTCATTAGAGGGATGATCCTGTGGCTTCTCCTCATCTATTTTTTTAAGGATTATAAAGATGGTCGGAAAACCATTTTTACTCGGAGCGTTCTTTATTTCTTGATCTTTTACTTTTTTCAAATCCTCATTATAGAAGGGGCACTTTTTGAATTTGAATTTATTGCTACGAGCCTTTCTTTTACGCTAAAAGTAATATTCTATCTTGTTTTGACTTATTATGTATTTATCAACCATGAATACTTTAGTTCAAAGCTCGACAGCATTTTTTTTGTAAACGCAATAGTCGTGCTGGCAAACATTATTTTGGGTTACTATTTCAAAATTGGTGATCAGTCCTACAGCACCATAGAAGATAGTTTTCGAGGCTTTATGGGTGGAAATGACACTAGTGTATTTGCTTTTGTGGCCTTTGGATTTGGTATTTATAGTTACAACAAAAGGCGTGTTTTGGCTATAGTACTAATGGGGCTTTCTGTTTTTGCAATGTATATAATAGCTACCAAGGCAGTTTTCGTGGCGGGTATTATTCTGATTCTATATTTCATTCATTCCACAAATACTAAAGTCAAGTTATTACCGATATTGCTGAGTTTATTTGTTTTATCCTTTGCCTCTATAAAATATAGGAACGTCATTGAAGGCAGGTTGTTATTAAATTATACAACCGGGATAGCTCAAGGAGAGCGACTGTTAGCTTCAGGAGGATATAAAGACTCTAATCTATTAGTTGCTTTGAATAATATAGCTCCCGGACGTATTGTTCAGGCCGTTATTATGTCCGACCAGCTAATTTCAGGCCGTTTTTCAAGTCTCTTATTAGGCTATGGTAAAGGAGGTCTTAATTCCGAATTAGGTAGACCTCCGATGATGGATTTATTCATAGTCATGGGGTTTTATGGCATCTTGGGTTTTTTATTGATATTCTTTCCTCTTTTCAAAGTGACATTTAGAATCATCAGACATAGAGACTTTGACTTTGTAGGGGTAATATTTATTACAATGTTTTTATACGGATCATTGGGTGGCTTTCTTATGGGGTCTGC
>JAJCYM010000041.1 GCA_029262895.1 Roseivirga sp. | reverse complement strand
ACAATTAAACACTTAAGCATCATTTCTAGTTTTCACTAATTTTTCTAATTCCAGTTCTAGGTTAATCACATATTTGTCCTTCTCCTCTTGATAACTAAATACAAACCCATTTGGATAAAGAAGTTCCAATCGTCTTTGTACATTTTTAATTCCCAGCCCCCCATTGGTCGCTTCGGTCAAAACATTATGATTATGTATTTTATTAATGCTATTCTCAACTTTAAGCTGCAAAACCGCATTTTCAACTGATAGATCTATGGTTATCCACGCTCCTTCAGATTCCTTATTAATGCCATGCTTAAAGCTGTTTTCAATGAAGGGTAAAATGAGCATAGGTGGAATTCTTACACTTTGAATATTTCCGCGTATACTCAGATTACAGCTAAAACGGTCTTCATAACGTTGCTCTTCAAGCGCGATGTAATTCTTTATATGTTCAACCTCATCATCCAAGCGGATAATGTCCGAATTCGCTTCATAAAGCATATAACTCATTAAGTGAGACAATTTTAACACAACATCAGCAGTTTTATCAGATTTCTCTTGAGCAAGTCCATAGAGGTTGTTCAGCGTATTAAAAAAGAAGTGAGGGTTAATTTGGCTCTTCAGGTATTTGAGCTCCGTGGCTGTCTTTTCCTGAGTTAGCAGTTGCATCTTCCTTTCTGAGTCAAACCATCTCAAAACCACCGTAAATCCCATAAGAAAAATCATAGGCAAGGTCAATATCATTGCAGCTTGAACTACCCGATACATTTGCCAGAATTCGCCTGGATCCCAGCCAGGGAAAATTAAATCAATGGCGATATAGAAAGCGGCCAATCTTTGAAGGAAAGAAGCTATGATAATTGTCAATAGCGTGTATGCGGTATATTTTTCGACCTTATTATTAAACAAAAACCTAGGGGCCAAAAAGAAGTAGTTGAAATAAACCAAGGCCAATCGAAGAGGTAAATAGGAAGCCTCGAGATAAAACGCATCATCAAAATTGCTCTGATAGCCTCCTTCAATGAAGGTGAATATGGACATAAAAACTATCCAAAACAGCACATGCCATAAAACCGTCTTCCATCTCACTTTCATTCCAATGCTTAATCCAAATTAAAAATAACTCTTTTGCCTCTATTCAACCTTCATATTGAATAGCGCAGGTGTTGTAGACAACCTCTTTGACATCAATATTTACTTACTTCATATATCAAATAGACGAATTCACATAAAATCAAATTTCATTCAACTAATTTTGTAAAAGAGTTGTTACTCTATCCAATTAGAAAAAGAAATGAGCAAGAGAGTAGTTGTCGGTCTTTCCGGAGGTGTTGACTCCAGTGTTACAGCACATTTACTTATAGAGCAGGGCTATGAGGTTATTGGTATGTTTATGCGCAATTGGGTAGATGACTCTGTGATAATTAGCGAAGAATGTCCTTGGGTAGAGGACAGTAATGATGCTCTTGCGGTAGCTGAAAAGCTTGGCATCCCCTTTCATGTGATTGACTTAAGTGACCAATACAAAGAGCGCATTGTAGACTATATGTTTGCGGAATACGAAAAAGGACGCACCCCAAACCCTGATATTCTGTGCAATCGAGAGGTCAAATTTGACATCTTTTTAAAAGCGGCAATGAAGCTTAAAGCGGACTTCGTGGCCACAGGACATTATTGTCAAAAAGAGACTATTGAAGTTGACGGTAAGGAAGTCCACAGGTTATTGGCTGGAGCTGACCAAAACAAAGATCAGAGCTATTTCCTCTGCCAGTTGAACCAAGAGCAATTAAGCAAAGCGCTATTCCCTATCGGTCATTTGCAAAAGCCTGAGGTAAGAGAAATTGCAAGACAGCAAGCTTTGGCGACAGCCGAAAAGAAAGATTCACAAGGGTTGTGCTTTATTGGCAAGGTAAAACTACCTGACTTCCTTCAGCAGCAGTTAACTCCTAAGAAAGGAGAGATAAGAGAACTGGCTGTGGAAGCTGAAAATTTCGGAGACTTTCATGCTGGGACTCCTGAATTTATGGAGCCCAGGGAGAGGTTAGATTTTTTCTCTAGGCCCTACTCCTACACCCCAACAGATGGAGAGTTGGTTGGTGAGCATAACGGTGCACATTACTTCACTATTGGTCAAAGAAAAGGCTTGGCTGTAGGTGGTACGCCTGAGCCCCTTTTCGTTATAGAAAAGGATACGACCAACAATATTATCTATACTGGCCAAGGAGAAAACCATCCCGGTCTACTCAGAAGAGGCCTTTTTATAAAGACGGACAATATCCATTGGGTACGACCAGATCTGGCTCTTGCATCTGGTGAATCGAGAAAGTTTATGGCTAGAATCAGATATAGACAAGCACTGGAAGAGGCTGAGTTATTTATGCAAGACCATGGACTCTATGTTATTTTTGACGACCATCAGAAAGGCATTGCTCCGGGCCAATTTGCAGCCTGGTATATTACTAATGAGTTAATTGGCTCAGGAGAAATCTCATAGCAACTATTATTTGACCTTAACCCACTTTTCTTCTTCAGGATTATCACCGAATGGACTTTTCCATACATTATCGATTAATGCCTCCATATGTCCTGTAAAAGTATTGTCATCAACAATTTTCCAGCGTTGTCGATATTCTAACACCTCTCCTTCTTTCGGAGCCTTTCTTTTTAAAAACGGCACATATTGATATGGAGCGTAATGCAAAGTAATATCTCTTGAAATCAAATCTCCATTAACTTCAATTGTTCCACGACCAACGAGTAAACTCCCTTCACCATGGTAAACCTGAGTAATTACAAACTTCCCTTCTACACCATCCCAGGCAATCATAGAAGTATTTTCATGGCTTTCTTTGCCATCCAGTATATTTTTATTCGTAGATAAAATGTAGGTCTTATCGGGTCCCCATTCAAAATTCATGTACGCGTCAATATTCATTGATTTCAATTCAATCTTCCATTGACCAATTAAATATTCCAGTTTTTCATTAGGGTTAGCCTCTTGCGCAAATGATTCATTGGTTCCTAAAATGAATATCAAGATAACTATGCATTTAAAAAGTCTCATAATTTATAGTTACTTAGGGTTTTTTCACATCTCTTATTGCCCGAACATCCTTTCTGTTCGGGTTGTGTATTTTCCATTCACCATCGATAAATGCTTCGGTTAGCCACTGAATGCTATTCTTAGTAATAGGCGTAAAAGTCTCTCTAAATTTTCTTGTCCACCCCTCACGCTCCGGATATGGAATTGTCTCATAACCCTCGGCATAGTAAACCGTGTACTCTCTTTGTACTTTGTTATCACCAAGGAGCCTATATTCTCCTTCAAACAAAATTTCATTAGAGATTTGATACTCTAACCAGACCAATTTCTCAGTGGTCGGATTATAAGTAATCATCCCTTCAGCAGTGGCCCCCATAGTCGGGTCAGCGAGAGGTCCGGTCTTTGACCAAATTACTTTTTTGTCCTTGCCCCATTCAAAAGCTATAAACTTGTAATCCTTCATTTTTGGATTGTTTAGTACCATTGGATGATCTTTTGGCGGACCCCAAGTCCCAATGTAATGAGACAGCTGTTCCAGTGGATTTACCTTTGTTTGTGCACTCGACTCAAAATGACAGATTATAAATAGAACCATAGCAATGGCCACTCGGAAAAGATTTTTCATTTTTCAAAATTTTAGTAGATGACTATCCTAATGTACGGCTCCACAGAAAAGCAGTGCGGGGTTTTACCTCAACTGTAGGGTAATTTATGTCAAATTCGATTTTCATTATGTGGCCGTCTCATAGCTTCTATGATTAACTTGCAATCAGATAGCGGAGTCACTAGGTCTTTTTGTTTTCTGGTTTAAACCTTTCCTTATAGTTTTAGTCTTAGTGATTAAAACCCGACTGTAATGAAAAGAAAGTATTTAGTGGTTGCCTTCCTCCTGCTGGTTGGAGTGGTATCCGCACAAGCCCAAAGACAAGGCGGCCAAAGAGGCCAGCGCCCCGACCCTAAAGAACAAGCCAAAAAGACTGCCGATACCTGGCAAGAAGAGTTTGGCCTTTCTGATGATCAACGCACCAAAGTTTATGACTTGCTTATCAAAAGTGGTGAGGACCGTCAAAAGAAAATGGCTGATTTGAGAGCTAGCGGAGATAGAGAAGGCATGAGAGATGCCATGGTTGCTTTGCAAGAAGAAACTGATAAAGGTCTAAAAGCAATCTTTACAGAAACCCAATGGCCAATGTATGTAAAGTGGAAAGAAAAGAACCCTCCAGCCAGACGCGGTCGAGGCGGAGGAAATTAAGAAAGTAGAGTGTTTTGAGTTTTGAACCACCCTGGCTATTGTCAGGGTGGTTTTTTTATTCGTAGCGGAGTGCCTTAACGGGATTTTGGCCAGCAGCCTTGAGTGATTGAAGACTAATAGTAATTAGCGCCACTCCAACAAGGACAATGACTGGAACAACAAAAAGCACCCAACTGATTTGAATTCTATAGGCATATCCATTCAGCCATTCACTAACCCCAAAGAAACTCAGGGGAATGGCCACAGAAATAGCAATCAAAATCAACAAAAGGAAGTTCCTCGCAAACAATGACACAATAGATGACGGGTTTGCTCCTAACACTTTCCTGATTCCAATTTCTTTCATGCGTTGCTGTATTTCGAACAGCACAAGTCCAAAGAGTCCCATGATTGAAATGAAAATGGCCAAACCGGCAAACGTGGTGAACACTTGACCAAACTGTTGATCCGCTCTGTATTGCTGATTAAACTGCTCATCGAGAAAGTAATAATCGAAGTCACTATCAGGGTAAATTTCCCCGTAGATTTCTTGAATCTCCGCGACAGTGTTTTTATAAGTTGCCTCATGTGAATCTCCACCATTTACTTTTATTGAAAGATATGATCCGTTGACACCAAATTTATCATAAAAGATAACTGTAGGGTCAACGGTGGCTTTCAGTGAATGATGGTTATAGTCTTCGATCACACCAGTCACATAAAATATTGTCCCCCAGCGATTTACTCTTTTGCCTATGGCCTCTTCATTGTTTTCAAACCCAAGAAGGCGTCTGGCCGATTCATTGACCAAAATCCCTTTATATGTATACTTAGCACTGTCTTGAAGCTGTTCTAAGTTTTCGTCAAAACCACGACCTGAAAGTACATTAAACTCAAACGTGGGTATAAAGTCCGCATCCGCAGAATAGAAGTAGTAATTACTACCGCCTCCGTCTTGATGGTCGACAGAGTAAATACCAGTGGTGGTACTCATATCAATAGTTCCTTGTCCAAACAAAGTTTGGCTGAAACTGACTTTATCGATGGACGAACGCTTTAGCAATTCTGATTTGAACGTCCTTCGCTTTTGTTCTTGACTATCTTCGCTACCCAATACAATTGGCGATTTAATAACGATCGTCTGATCAATATTAACACCCAATTCCTGGGACCTCATATGATTGATCTGTCGGTAGATGGTCATCGTACCTACGAGCAATAGCATTGTCATAATAAACTGAAATACGACCAAACCTTTTCTAAGTACAATACCCTTGCTAGAATCCCTGAAACGGCCTGAAAGTACTTTCAAAGGTTTATAGTTGGACAACACTAACGAAGGGTAAATCCCAGCTGCCAAAGAACCAAATACAAACAATGCTATCAATTGAGTTAAGAGGCTCATGTCCTGCATAAAATTGAATTCCAATTCAACTCCAGACATGTTATTAAAGACAGGCAGTATTCCCTGAATACAAGTCACCGTTAATATTAAGGCCAGTAGGTTAATCAAGAATGACTCTGTTAGGAATTGCTTGACCAAAGCACCCTTACTTGAACCCAAAACCTTTCTGACTCCTACTTCCTTACCGCGATCCAGCGCTCGTGCTGTGGCTAAATTGATGTAGTTAACCCAAGCAATGATCATCACAAACGCGGCCACGGCCAATAGAATACTTACAATTTGGTAGCTACCATTGGCTTCTGCTTCGAAAGTTTTGTCAGACTTGAGATGAATATCTGTCAAACTCTGGATAGCCAGTTTTTCTTCAGTTTCCTCAGTTCTTTTGACATATTCATCATTGAATCTGTCAACAAAAGACTCTTCGGTCAAGTTGGCTCCATTAGAGAGCAAATACATGAATTCATTATTGCTGTTCCAATTGTTTTGATCCCATCTAAATGACTCTACCCCTGTTACCCAGGAAATAAGCATATCAAAGCTCAGGTGTGCATTTTCAGGCACATCTTCGAAAACCCCTGTGATTAGCATTTCAGCCTTACCACCACCAGGTATTACCGTAATTGTTTTTCCAACAGGGTCCTCATCCCCGAAATACTTTTTGGCGGCACTCTGACTTAGCACTACCCTATTCGCCACTTCTAAAGCGGTTTCTCGATCTCCTTGGATCAGGTTCCAATCGAAAATTTTAAGCCAGCCCGGTGTAGCGAAATAAGCGCGATCCTCATTGAATGAAATATCGTCTTTTTGGAAAAGTAAACGACCAATATGACGGACCATCCCAAAATCCTCAACCTCAGGAAAGGTCTCAACGGCCATTGGCCCTACAGCAGGATAACACTGCGCATCTTGAACTTGAATAGCCCCACCGTTGTATATATCTACGCTTACACGGTAGATGTCAGACGATTGTGAATGAAACTTGTCATAACTCAATTCATAGCGAGCATATGTCAAAATAAGAAGAGATACTGTCATCCCAACTGTTAGTCCAAGGACGTTAATCAGCGTGAATGCCTTTTTCTTTCTAAAGTTTCGTAATGCGAGCAGTATGTTGTTTCGAATCATTGTTCAATATTTTAGCCAACTCATTTGGTGCAATCTGAAGGCCAAATCATTAATAACTTATTAATCAACATGTTACAATATATTTCACAACTTTCTATGTGTCACCCTGATACGCAACCGTCTCATTGTGACACGCCTCATTCATATCTTAAGGAGTCCGCAGGGTTTGATATAGCCGCTTTGGCCACCTGATAGCCCACCGAGATTAACGTAATCGCCAAAATAACCAGCAAAGGCAGCACAAATAAGACCACCTGCATTGGCATTCGACTCGCAAAATTGGAAAGCCATTGGTCAATCATAAAATAACCAGCCGGCATAGCCAGCATTGATGCAATAATTAAGAGAACAAAGTACTCCCTACTCAAAAGTAATGATATGCTTCTGATAGAAGCTCCCAATACCTTCCTAATACTTATTTCCTTACTACGCTGGCCAATATTATAGATAGACAGGCCGAAAAGTCCCAACCCTGTAATGGCAATAGCTAAGATAGAAAAGAAGGTGAAAATCTCTCCAAAGAGGCGATCCGACTTATACTGTCTATTGAAGTGGTCGTCTAAAAAGAAATAGTCAAAATGACTATCGGAATAGCTCTTATTAAAGGCTCCTTCTACGGCTGCCAGTGTTTCAGGTAAGTTTCCTTTCGTCAACTTCACCGAGTAGAACCTTATTCTCTGTTTTGCGCTATAGATATGTGGCTCCGAGCTGACCTTAAGTGACTCCTGATTGAAATCTGCTATAATGCCTATCAACTGATGTGGTTCTTCCAGGTAATAATAGGTTTGATTGATTTTGGTGCTTAAGTCCTCTTCACCAAATAAATCTCTGGCAGCTGATTCATTCAACATGATTGCATTACTGCGATTGCTCTGGCTGAAATCTGAACCATGAAGCAACTGAATATTATAAACATCAAGAAACTGGTCATCAATGCTGATGTCTTTTGCATAAATACCATCCCCGGATCCATCGGCCATAGTATTGACCCCTCTCATCCTGGTAATGACATTGCCAGGCACCTCTGATGAGCCACTTACTCCATTGACTGAACTCATCTGAGACAATTGATTCACAAAAGAACGATGGCTGACCGCTCTGTTTTCTGAATCTACAAATGGTTTTTTAATCACCAGGGTCTGATCTATGTCCATGCCCAATGACTGATTCTTCATAAACTGAAGCTGTTGATATACCGAGATCGTTCCCGTGATCAATATCAAGGCAATGACGAATTGAAACACTGTCAACCCCTTTCTTAGCGCTAAGCCAGATTTAGTTGACTTCGCCCTGCCCTTGAGTACCTGAGTAACTCGAAGCTTGGAGAAAAGAAAGGCTGGGTAGAACCCAAAAAGCAAGGAGCCAAAGGAGAATATGGCAATAAAGAGTAAAGTAGTTCCAAGCGTTTCAGCCGTCACAAACGCAATGGGAATACCCAACAAGGCCTCAAAAAAGCCTATAGTCACCTGCAATATGGTTAGTGCCAGGGCTATAGCAATCAGGTTCACCACAAAGGATTCCGTTAAAAACTGCCTGACAAGTTGAGCCCTATGGCCACCTAGCACCTTCCTTACGCCTACTTCCCTGGCCCTTTCCACCAACTTTGACGTGCTGAGGTTAATATAATTTACCCAGGCCACAATCATGATGAAGATGCCGATAATGGAAAGGAAATTCACTGCCCGCTCATTACCATTAGCCTCAAGTTCAAAAGTCTGATTTGATTTTAAATGAATGTCTTCAATAGGCTGGAGTTTAAAGTCAATGCCCTCATCACGATACCATTCCTGCTTGTCTATGAGAAAACCATTAACCTTGTCATGAAGATCAGAGCGATTGGCTCCATTGGCTAGTCGAACGTAAGTATAAAAATTACCCCAACCATAATCATTGTCAAGGTCCCACCTGCTCGGTAGTGATGAAAATGAGCAAAGCAAATCGAATTTGAAATGCGTGTTTATTGGCAAATCTTTGAACACTCCAGTAACCTTGTATTCCTGGCTCATGTTTTTGAAGCTTAGCACTTTGCCTACTGCATTTTCATCGCCAAAAAACCTTTTGGCATATGACTCAGAAATCACCAACTCATTAGTCTGGTGCAACGAAGGTGCGTTGCCATTTAGCCATTGTAAAGAGAATATATCCAGTGCATCTCCATCCGCAAAATAACCTCTTGGTATGTTGAATGTGCGTAAATCGCCATTCTCGGGAGCATATGTGAATGCAAATGAATTAAACATTTTGGCAGAGCCAATAAATCGTGCTGCCCGTTCGATCTCCGGATAATTGGCTTTGATATTTGGTGCGATTGCCGGGAATATTGAGGCTATGCTGTACGCATCCTTGGCCTCTCCAGCCTCACGATAGAGCCTAAAGACGTTCTCAGATTCTTCATGAAAGTTATCATAGCTTCTTTCAAATGTTACGTATTTATAGATCAATAGGCACGCGACCATAGACAATGCCAAACCAAAGATGTTGATGACCGCAAAGAGCTTTTGCCTTTTGAGTTGTCTGAATGCAAGAGAAATATTATTCGATATCATGTTTTGAGCTTAAGTGTTGTTATTCGTACCTAAGAGAGTCGACCGGGTTTCTGGTTGCTGATTTAAGCGACAACGCGCCTGTAGTAATCAGTGTTATGACCAGTATTGCAAAGACAGGAATAATAAAAACATAACCCTTAATGCTAGTGGCAAAGGAATAGTTGTTCAACCATTGTTCGATGGCATAGTAAGAAATGGGTAATGCTATTAAAACAGCTAGCAAGATCAAAAACACAAATCTTTTGGAAATCAACAGCACCACACTGCCGATCCCTGCTCCTAACACCTTCCTAATGCCAATTTCCTTTCTTCTGAGCGTCACCGCATAGGAAGTCAACCCGAATAGTCCAAGGCAGGAAATCCAAACTCCAAGGATCGTAAAAAAGTTGAAAACTTGACCAAAGACTCTGTCTTCCTCAAATTGCCTTTCAAAAAATTCATCCAGGAAAAAATAGTTGAAGGTGTCATTTGGATAAATAGCTTTATAAGTAGATTCTAGGTTGGTTAACAATTTGGCATAATCATCACTCTGAGACTTAATAATCATAAAGTTATTGGCCCCAGGCAAATGCCTGTAGATTATGGGATCATATCCTGTCTTGAATGACTTCTGAAGAAAGTCTTCTACCACACCCACAATCAAATATTCGGTCCCTCCATCAAGAATTTTTAAGCCCACCACATCCTCAGGCTCTGTAATCCCAAACGCTTTGGCCCCTGCTCTGCTCAACATAACACTGGCCGTATCAGATTTCATGTTGACATCAAAATTTCGCCCTGCAATAACTTTAAGCGATAGATTATCAACGAAATGATCATCAACACCCAAAAAAGGCATTGATACAACTTCATCACTACTAGCATTTGCCAGTCTAACGTTGTTGTTCACCCAGGTAATTTCACCCCCGGGAATCATGGTTGAGTTAGAAACGCCCAGAACATCGGGGTTCGACATCAGTTCTGCCTTAAAAGAACGGATAAGATCTGTGCTATTACCGCCAGAAGAAGGTCCGTTGACTATCACCATTTGCTCAGAGTTAAAACCTCTATCGGAGTTCAGCATATACTGAATTTGGCTTCTCACAGCCAAGCTACCAATAAGCAAAAAACAGAGTATTGTGAATTGTAAAACCACCAACCCTCTTCGCACCAGGGCATCGGTACCAGACTTCGTTTTTTGCTCTTTCAGTACCTTCATTGTGCGCATTTTTGACATCACCCAGGCTGGGTAAAAACCTGATAGCAAAGTTCCTCCTATTAACATAATGCCAATAAGGGTTAGGAACTGTGGGCTAAACACTGAGAGCTCTCCAAATGATTTGCCCAATGTGTTTTCAAAGAAGGGAAGAGAAACCTGCATTAAAGTGAAGCCCAATACAATGCCTAGCAGATTAAGAAGGAATGACTCAGACAAGAACTGAAAAATCAAACTTGATCTGTTTGCACCAACTACTTTTCTTACTCCTATTTCTTTGGCGCGTTCCAATGACTTAGAGGTAGAAAGATTGATGTAGTTGAAATATGCTAGGACAATTATGAAAATAGAGATACCCGTCAATATTTTAACCACTCTGTTATTGCCCATTGGCCCCACTTCAAACCTGAGATTCGAATGCAGATAAATGTCTTGCAAAGGCTGCAATAATAAAACCGGTTTCACTCCTCTTTCGATAATATTGGTATACCTCCTTTGCGCAAATTCAGGGAATTTGGCTTCAAGAGCTTTATAATCCGTTCCTTCTGAAAGTTTTAGATAAGTGGGAAAAGCATTCCATCCGAATGATCTGTCTGACCCCCCATCAGATGCTCTATGCAAAGTTTTCAGTGAAACAAGCACATCAAAATCAAAATGTGTATTCATTGGTAAATCTTTGAAGACACCGGTCACCTTGCATGTCTGCACACCCCAACCGTTCTCTACATTTATGATTTCTCCTATGACATCGGTTTTACCGAAATAACTTTCTGCGCGGGATTCAGAAATAACGATTGTATTCACTTCTTCAAGAGCGGTATGTCTATCTCCTGCCTTAAGTTCAAATGAGAACACTTTAAAAAATGAGTGGTCTGCATAAAATATGTCCTTTTCTATAAACTGGTTGTCGCCCATAGTCAAGGTATTCGTCATATAACCGGCTGAGTGAATTTTTGAGTAAGCTTCTATCTCAGGAAACTCTTCGTGCATAGCTGGCCCAGCTCCTGCCGTTAACCCTGCGGTCTTATCATGTCTGTCTGTATAAATTCTTTCAAACTGAACACGATAAATCCGGTCTGCATTTTCGTGAAAATCATCAAAGCTTCTTTCAAAGCTGACGAATTGAAAAATGAGTAGAAATGCACCCAGCCCTATGGCTAGCCCCGATATGTTGATAAAGGAGAAGACCTTATTTTTGGATAAGCTTCGAATTGCTGTTTTAAAATAGTTTCTGACCATAGTTGTTGTTGTTTATTCTTGTCTTAAAGATACCACAGGATTTGTCCGAGCAGTTTTTAGGGTTTGCAAGCCAATCACTAGGGTGGCCAGCAGCAGTACACCGAGAACAGGCCACAAAAGCAAACCTGGTCCTATGTCAATTTTGTTAGCATAATTATCCAACCAGTTGTTTAAAGCGTAATAAACCAAAGGCAACGCAAACAAGGCTGACACGAGGATTAGACGAACATAATCGCCCACAAACAGCTTCAAAATCCCACCGATCCCCGCACCTAATACTTTCCTTATTCCTACTTCTTTCATTCTTGCTCTGGCCGCATTAAAAGCTATTGCGAACATACCAAGACAGGCTACGCCTATACTCAGTATCGTCAACAGCAGGAGTTGTTTTTCAAATTGATCAAATGATCCATATTGTTGATCAAATCGGGCTTTAGAGTAAAACCAGTCAAATGGATTGCCAGGGTAGATCTTTTCCCACTTATCTTTGATTTTAGAAATAAGTTGATCTGGGTGAGAACTGGACAGCCTCATTGAGAAATACTTGGTGTCATAGGTTGGGAAAAAGTATACCGGTTCAATCGGTAGATCGGCAGATTCCATTCGGAAATCTTCAACCACCCCTATCACCCTTATAGGAAAATTCCAATGGCTAACTATCTGCCCGACAATATCGCCAGGTGGATCAAATCCCAAATCGATTGCCGCAGATTCACTCACTACAATTGGCCGTGTATCGATATTCTCGGATGGCTCCGTCTTGAAAAATCGTCCTGCGGTCACCTCTATATCATAAACGTCAGCGAAAGACTCATCAGCAAATATTCTCTTTACATAATGTGGGTTGCTTCCATGGATCAAGGGATTACTCAAATTGGCAGTAAAGTCCATTTTAAAACCCGGGACAGAATTTGAAGTTGATACCGATTCAATACCCGATATACTTTTAAGTTCGTTTCTCAAAAGTTTGATGCCGTCTCTAAAAGAAGTGAATTCCGGGTTTCTTACCCCGGGGCCCTTAAGCACCAAAACTTGATCAATCGCCATTTTGGTCTCCAGAGATTTCATAAACCTGATTTGCTGAATCACGGTGATAGTACCAAATACCAACCCAATGGTGATGGCATATTGGGTGACAATCATTGCCTTTTTCATCCAGTTTGTGTTGCCGGATGATCCCAGTTTCCCCTTGATAAGTTCAGGGTTCTTGAATGCGCTGAGCAGTATCGATGGATATATTGCAGAGATCAAAATCCCCAAAACTATAAAAGCAATCAGGCCTCCGGTTAGATATGAGTTCCCCCCTAAATCTGACAAACTACCCAAGCCTACGATTTGAGATAGATAAGAACCCATAAACTGATTTAAAGTCAAAGTCAGAACACTGGCCAATGTGGCAATTAATACAGTCTCTATAAGAAGCTGGGAAAACATTGCATATTTGGTCGCCCCATGGATTCTTCGAATCGCCACTTCCTTCGCTCTTCTTAAGCTACCTGAGGTGGTGAGGTTAATCAGGTTAAACCAGGCAATGAGGAGAATAAGTGCTGCCAACAACACCAGGAGATTCAATGTCTTACCATTCTTGACTTCGGCCATATCTCCTGATAGTGTCGCACTATTTAAATGGATATCGTGAAATGGCATAAGATGAAGCTTTGCGTCCTCTGAATCCTGCTCCCTCCTGTTTTCATTAGTGAAAACCTCTAATTTCCTAATCAAATCATCAGGGTTACTTGCTCCTAATTTCAGGTAAGTATAAAAGCTATCTCCTCCAAGAAAGTGAAGGTTAGGGCGGGCTACTTTCAGTTCTTCCATCAACCTCATTTGCACCAGAATTTCAGGGTGAAAATGAGATGTATTTGGCCAATCTTTAAAAACAGACGAAACAGTAAAAACGGTTCCTCCATTTAGTTCGACCTTTTTTCCAATTGGGTCGAATGTGCCAAAGAGCTTTACGGCTACCGACTCATTTATTGAAATGGAATTGGAGGCTGAAGAGAATCCAGATGGGCTGCCATTCAATATCTCAAAAGTGAATAGTTCGAAGGCTGATTGATCTACAGCCATTATGTTTGGAATATCAAATTGAACAAGTCCTGAACTAGACTCTGCAGAGAGAATAGTGTGCCTCATTGCTTCTTTCAGTGGGAATACCCTCACCGATTCCAGAATCTCCGGGATATCATTGGTCAATTTGGGACCCAGGACATTAGATAGGCCTGGGTACTCGTCATAATTTCCAGCGATGTCAGTATAGCTGACAGATAATCGATAGAGGTCATCCGCGTTCTTTTGAAAACTGTCAAAGCTTCGTTCGTATGCCACATGTTTCAAAATGGCCATAGAAGCCAGCAATGCCACTGATAAGCCGAGTACACTGACAATAGTGAAGACACGATGTCCTCTTAAACTTCTGAGTGATGATATAAGATAGTGCTTGACCATAATTCTGAGTTTTATTCGTAGCGAAGTGAATCAACCGGATTTGATTTGACTGACTTGTAGATTCTCATTCCAATCGTTCCTGAACAAATCACCGTAATGACTAATAATGAAACTGCCATCATCCACCATTGAATAGGGATGCGATAGGCGAAATCTGTCAACCAATTTTCCATTAAAAAGTATGATAATGGCGCGCATAGGACAAATGCCAACAACATCATAGTGACATATTCCTTTGATAGCAATTGGATTAAACTCCAGGTTTGAGCGCCTAAGACCTTCCGAATGCTCAGCTCTTTTCTTTTTAATTCAGTCATTAGGAGTACAAGACCATAAATGCCCAAAGCAGCAATCAACAATCCGAGAATGGTGAACATGAAAAACAGGGAGCCAAATTTATTTTCGGATTGATACTGCTTGTCAAACTCTTGGTTCACAATCTGATAATCGAAAGGCCACTCTGGATAAACCTCTGACCAGGCATTCTCTATGGTAGCAATGGCATCGCCTAAGCTGGGTCCATCAATCTTCACGGCAATTTTTTGATAAAAATTCGGAAGAATAGTGAGGGCAACTGGAAAAATGGAATGCTTCAAGGAGTTGAAATGAAAATCTTTTACTACACCGATAACAAAGCCCTGATTCTCACCATCTCCACCCCGATCGTAGCTCTTACCGATGGCTTCTCTAGGAGTCCAACCAAGTTCAGCGCACATTTTCTCATTAATAACTATCATCTCCAGAGTATCACTTGCAATATCCCTTGAGAAGTTTCTTCCTTCAATCAGTTTCAAACCATAGAGGTCGATATAATCATAATCCACACAGATTGTCGTAACATTTCTATTACTCTCCATACCTTCGAATTTGGAACTGAATCCAAAAGCATTATCTCCAGGTGATAATTCTGCAAGTGATGTTACTCGAATGCCCGGTTTTCCAGACATTTCAAGACGGAACCGGTCATAGGTATTGTTTATTTCCACATTGCCATAGGTAGGGATGGTAATGATTTGTTCAGTATCAATTCCCAATTCCTGATTTTTCATGAATTCCACTTGTGAAAAGACAACGATTGTACTGGAAATCAGAACTATAGAAATGGAGAATTGAAGGAAGATGACCGTTTTCTTAAAAATGAATTTTCTGTTGCCAGATAACTTATCCCGAAATAGGGAACTTGAACCAAAGGAAGACATGTGCAGTGCAGGGTAAAGTCCTCCTAAAAGGCCAATACCCAAAACCAGAATAATTAGGGCTAGCATTTCGGACTCATAAAATGCCATTAATGAATCCGCATTAAGAGCGAGCTGATCCTGAATTACTGATTGCAATAACTGTATTATTGATATTGACAGTGCAAAGGATATAATGCTCATCAAAACAGATTCTGTTAAAAACTGAATAATCAACTGACTTCTTGTGGCTCCTAGTGTCTTTCTCATGGCAACCTCTTTGATCCGCCTAATGGATTGTGCCGTTGAAAGGTTTGTGTAATTCATAATTGCCAAAAGCAAAATGATAATCGCAACACTTCTCAATATCAGGACATTGTCTACATTCCCTTGAGGTTCTATCTCTCCATATTTGGGGTCAAGATGAATATCTGTAAGGGGTTGAAGGAAAAGGCCCGAATTTGTTCCATATAGCTCATAATTTTCGGGGTCAGATAATGTTTTTCCTGATTCCAGAATCAACCCTCCTAAACTCTCGGGATCAGATTGTGGTTCTAGTTCGAGATAGGTATAGTAATAATGAGCATACCATTCATTAGTCTGGTATGTTCTAAGAGGTTCATTGTAATGATTCGCGATCGATGCAATTGATGCGAGGTAGTCAAAGTCAAAATGAGAATTCGAGGGAGGGTCCTCAGCTATTCCATCGATACGATAAGACATTTGATTATCTACTTCCAATAACTCCCCTACAATTCCGGAGGATCTTCCGAACATTCTTTGTGCAGTCGATTCAGTAATAACAATTGTGTTCGGTTCCCTCAAAATTTGATTTTTATCTCCCTCTTTTAATTTGAATGAGAACACTTTGAAAAAAGTAGAATCGGTGAAATAGAATTGATTCTCATGAACACGAGTTTCTCCATTTGAAACCAAAGACGGGAACTTTCTCAATCGAACATAAGCCTTGATACCCGCGTAATTTTCAATTAATAAAGGAGCCATGGCGCCAGCACTTTTTGCCCCGGTACCATATCCATTACTCAAACGACCCAAGGTTAAACGATAGATATTTTGTTTTTTTTCATGAAACCCATCAAAACTGGTTTCAAACGACACATATTGAAAAATCAAGAGTGCAGCAGCCATTCCTACTCCAAGTCCTACAATATTAATGAGGGAGCTAACCTTATTTTTGACAAGGTTTCTAAAGGCCGTTAGGAAGTAATTTTTGATCATAATTACGGGTTTTTATTTGGCTATTATTCGTGTCTTAGTGAATGAACGGGGTTGGTTTTCGCTGCCTTTAAAAGAAGGCCGGAAATTGAAATGAAACCTATGAATACAATAAATATCAAGGGCAACAAAAACATCCAAATGGATAGATTCATGCGGAACTCGAAAACTTCTATCCAATTTTTCGAAGCATAATAGGCTATGGGTATGGCTATCACGTTTGCAACCACCATGGTAAGCAGGTATTCTTTTGAAAGTAAATTGAAAATACTCTGAATAGACGCTCCCAGGACTTTTCGAATGCCTACCTCTTTTACCCGGTTATTTATCTTTATGCTTACTAAACCAAAGAGACCAATACAGGCCAAAATTATGGCCATAGTCATCGAGGCATTTATAGTTTTCACCTGTGTTTTCTGGGTTTTATATTGATCATCGATGGCCTGATCCAAAAACTCAAATTCAAAAAATCGATCCGGTGCGACCCTATTCCAGACCTTTTCAATTTCACTAATGACGTCTCTAATTGGGACATTTGTGGTACTAATCTTTACGTAAGCATTACCGAACCATTCACTATTTAAATTATTGTCGACCTCAAAAATTGTAGGGTAGATTGGTTCTAATAATGAGGCAAAATGAAAATCGCTTACTATTTGTGCTACCGGCATCCCATTAATACTGTTATTATCTAAAGTGGAATCTGCGCTGATCAAA
This sequence comes from Roseivirga sp., assembly GCA_029262895.1. GTDB lineage: Bacteria > Bacteroidota > Bacteroidia > Cytophagales > Cyclobacteriaceae > Roseivirga. The sequence continues at coordinate 12,219 of JAJCYM010000041.1, read as the reverse complement.
TCATATAGATTTTTAGTGACAATAAGCCTCTTACCAATTTCTTCTTCGGCATTCAATTCCTCCACAACTTTAAGATTCAGGACCTTAATAAAGTCATCATCTATATATGAATACACCACCCGATGATCGCCCACATGTTGGGCATACATTCCATTCCCCCGCACTCCTCCTCCTGCCAAAGACACGCCCAAAACCTGGGGTATTTTTTGTAGCTCATCCTTCAGTTCAGCGGTGATCCCCTGAACGTCATCCAGAAGCAAAACCGACTCTGTGTCGAACCCCAAATCCTTTTCTGAGATATATTCAAACTGCCTGTTCATTACTACGGCAATTGAAATCAGGAACACGCAAATCATAAACTGAAAAACAGTAATTCCTTGAGTGAATTTGGCACCAAGTTTGACCCGGCCATTGGAGGATTTTAAAGACAGATGTGTCTTGAGTCTCGAAAGTATGAGGCTCAAATAGCCCCCTGCGGCCAGACAAAATATCATGGACAAGGAAACAACTCCAATCAGAATCTCTTTTTGAAGAAGAAGTGACGAATCAATTGACTTGCCGGTTAATTGATTAAACAGCGGCAAAGTCCCTTGAATCAGAGTAATGCTAAAAAATAATGCCAGCAGGATCAAAAGAAAAGATTCACCTAAAAACTGGAAGAACAATTGCTGTCCATTGGCTCCTATAGCCCTTCTAATGGCAATCTCTGATGACCTGCGCGCGGTCGTGCTGAGATTAATGGATACATAATTACTCGTTGCTATTAAAAAGATTAATAGAGATAATCCCACCAAAATTACCCTATACAACTTATTAGAGAAAAACTTGATATGTCGAGCTTCTACGTTGGTTAATGAGTAATTAAAAACAGGATTCTGTTCACTGAGTTTCCTTTTTAATCTCCAATATTCTTTATCTTCTTTCAATTCATCTGCAACAGCAAGATCAATTTTGGTCTCTATTTCGTTTGGTGCTAGATTTGGGGAAATCTGAATAAATAGTGTGGAAAAACGACTGCCCCAATTTTCTCTGCTTCGTTCACAATAAGTGCACGTGGCCACATTTCTAAGAAAGCTCATCCTAATTGAGGATTTTTTGGGCACTTCCATTACCCCCGTGATTGTTAACAGATCATTCTCATCGGTTTTCAGTTGTATCATTTCACCGACAACATCTAATCTACCAAAGTACTCTAGAGCCTTAGGAGCACTGATAATAATATCTGTTGGTTTGTCAAGGGCCCCCTGTTTGTTTCCGTACAAAAGGTCAAAGGAAAACATATCGAGAAAATCGGGATCGACATGTTTGGCCATTTCACTGTGCACCTTGCCATCTTTTAGAATATTCAATTGACCTGTAAGGAATCTTGAGGCCTTTTCGACACCTGGAATTTCATTCTTGACCACATATGCCAAAGGCATCGGCTGTGCACGGTACTCCATGATGTCCTTGTTTTCCGAAAAATCGAAGAGTCCAGTCTTTATTTTAGGATCATCTACTAAGTACTCGATTCTGGAAATTTGATAAAGCCTATCTCCATTTGCATGAAATTTATCGTAGCTATGTTCATCGTAGAGGTACAACATCACTAATGTGCAAAAGGCCAGACTAACCGAAAGGCCCAATAGGTTAATCAGTGAGAACACCCTGTTTCTGACTATGTTTCTCCAGGCAGTTTTAATATAGTTCCTAATCATCTTTCCCTGTTTTATTCATGTCTCAATGATGTGGCAGGATTGGCCGTAGCGGCCCTTATTGTCTGGAATCCAACAGTCAAAAAAGTGATAAATAGGAGCGTGATTCCTGCCAGGGGCAAAATCCAAATTGGAAGCCCTATTCTGAAAGCATAATTATCCAGCCAACTGTTCATAATAAAATAGACCAAAGGCGAACCCAAGAGAAAGGCCAGCAGAATCAGTTTGACAAAGTCTTTAAACAGTAACTGTACAATTCCAGAAATAGAAGCACCCAACACTTTTCTTACACTGATTTCCTTAGCACGCTGGACCGCCACGAAAGAAGAAAGTCCGAATAGCCCTAAACCAGCAATGACAATGGCCAACAACGAAAAAGCACTGAAGATGCCACCAAACTGCTGGTCTTCCTTGTAGGCATCATTAAATTGACTGTCAAGAAAATTATACTCGAAGGGTGTCTCAGGAAATTGTCGGCTCCAAACTGATTCAACTGTGGAGATAGTTTCGTTCAAATTCTCCACAGCTACTTTCAGTGCCAGGTTGGTAATAAAAGTATTATAGCCAGTCCTGTAAACTGTTGGCTCAAAATCGTCTCTAAGAGATCTCCTGTTATAATTGGCCACAACTCCTATGATATTGAACCTGCTTTCACTGTCTTCCGGTCCAAACCGTAGTTTTTTTCCAATAACAGATTCAACATCCGGGTACCCCATCTTAGTAAGTGCGGCTTCATTGACAACAACGGAAAGCGAATCAGTAGCCCGATCCTTAATAAAGTTTCTCCCTGCCAACAATTTTACGTTAAGGGTTGGTATTAACCCTTCATCCACTCGTGTGATATAATAGGTAGACTGATCAACTAACGTCTCTCCCACTATACTCACGCCACCACTAGTAGACGCTATGGCATTTCTGCCACCGCCAGGTAAGGAGGACGAAATACCAAATGAGGTAATTCGTGGATCCCTCAACAATTCATTCTTAATGGTCTGATACTTTTCAATATAAGCTGGCAATTGATCATCATCATGAGCCGGGATGTGCAAGGCCATTACCTGATTGAGATCGACTCCCAGATCTCGATTTTTCATATAATCGATCTGCATGTATACAATGGCAGTTCCGGCAATCAGGATTAGCGAAGCTACAAACTGGAAAATCACAAGCCCTTTGCGTAAAAGCAATCCGCTCTTTGAATTTCTCATTTTGCCCTTTAAAACAACGACAGGTTTAAATGAAGAAAGTACCAAGGCTGGGTAGAACCCGGACAAAAACGAACCTCCCAAAGTCAGCCAACCCAAGTTTTTAAGGATGCTATCATTGAGCCATACGTCTTGAATTAATGTTTTACCTGTGAGATTGTTAAAGGTGGGCCCCAGCAATTGAACGGCCGTAAGCGCCAAAATTGCTCCGAAGATGTTGATCATCAATGCTTCGATCAGAAACTGTCTGACCAGCTGAGATTTAGAGGCCCCTACTACTTTTCTCAAGCCTACCTCCTTAGCCCTGTCCATTGCCCTGGCCGTAGAAAGGTTAATGTAGTTAACCCAGGCAATCGTAATAATGAAAATAGCGATCGTAAAAAGAAAATTAACGGTTCTTGCATTGCCTGTGGGTTGTGGTTCATAGGTAAACCCAGACGTCAGGTGAATATCAGTCATGGGTTGCAGGGTGAACTGAAGTGTTACATTTTCAGGAAGGTATTTCTCAGAGAAAAGCAGCATTTTATCCTGAACCTGGTTCATCGAAATACCTGACTTCAATTTCACATAGGTGTAATAATTATACCCTCCCCATCCATCTTCTATGGCCCTATCTTCAATGGTTTTAAAAGAGACAATTGTTTCAAACCTGAAATGAGTGTTCTCTGGAATATCCTCTAAAACCGCAGTTACTTTATAAGTACCGTTATGGATTCCTAAGCCTACAATTGTTCTACCGGTTGGGTTTTCTTCATTAAACAGCCTGAGCGCAGAAGTTCTCGTTAATATTAAACTTCTCGGGTCTCTCAAGGCATTTTCCAATGAGCCGTGTAAAACCTTATAAGGGAACAGTTCGAGAAATGATGGGTCCGCTGCAAGCACCTTCGATTCCTTGATTAGCTCATCACCTTTTTGGAAAATCAGATCTTCAAAAAGCTGCATGTTAACGGTATAACTTTCCACTTCTGGCAACTCCTCTTTCATTGCCTTACCCAATGGACTAAAGGACATGGCATCTCTGGCGCCCGTCACACCATTTACCACATTATCAGTGACTACCCGGTAAATCCGATTAGCATCTGGATGAAATTGGTCATAGCCCCTTTCAAAGTTCACATAGGCCGTAATCAGGAGAAATGCAGTAAGGCCAATGAATAAGCCAAATACATTAATCAAGGTGAACACCTTATTCTTAGTAAGGTTCCTTAGGGCAATTTTGAAATAGTTTCTGATCATTTCAATGTGTTTTATATCCGCTATTCATCTCTTAGCAATTCCGCGGGATTTATTCTTGAGCTTTTCAAACTGTGATACATCACCGTAAGAATCACCACAGACAGACATATACCTCCTGAGAAAAGAAACAAGGTGTAATTGAAATCTATGTGATAGGCAAAGGCAGCCAACCAGCGCTCGATGATGTAATAGGAAACAGGAACGGCAATCATTAAGGCAACAATGATCAACCAGAATATTTGTCTATTTAAAAGGATCAGCAATGAGCTTAATCCCGCTCCGAGCACCTTTCTTATGCCAATTTCCTTGGTTCTGTTCATTGAATTGATGGCGGTCAAACCAAATAGGCCTATGCAAGCAATCACTACTGCCACTATAGATGAAATGTTTATGATTTTGCTCCATTTCTTTTTGTCCTTGTAGTTATTAGCGAGGTATTCATCCAGGAAATTCATTTCCATTACCTGATTAGGAGCAATTTTATCCCACGCTTTTTCAAGGATAGCAATACCATTCTCCACTTGACCAGCCTCAAGCCTTGCGTATAGTACTGATAAGAATTTGGGGTCCTCTAAAGAAAATTGCATAGGCGTGATTTCCTCTGAAAGAGGCTGATAATGAAAGTCCTTAACAACCCCAATGATCTTATCTGTGAAATTCGAAAACAGGGTATCATTGCTAATTATGTTGTACAGTTTCTCATTTACAATAATGGAGTTGTCTTTGTCAGTTTTTAATTCGGGGTCAAATGATCTGCCACTCAGGAATTCAATTTGCATAGACTCGAAGAAATCGTGATCTATGAATACCCGGACCATTGTGTGTTCAACGTTTTTAGAAACCAAAGTGCTCCTGCTTTGCCCGGCTGCAAAGAATCCACCAGCTCCAAAAGCGTTTGCAATACTTGGCTCACCAAGCAACTCCTGCTTCAACTGTTCTGTTTTTCCCCAGGCATTCTCAAGATAGACCACCTGCTCCTTGTTAAAACCCAAATCCTTGTTGCTGATATAATCAAACTGTCTATTCATTGTAAGCCCAACAGAAATCAACAGGATGCAAATCGCAAATTGAAATACGATCATCCCCTTAATGAGCACTGGATTAATTTTGTAGGTATTTCCACCTCTGAGACCACTGGCAATTTTTATTCGCGAAAGTACCTGGGCGGGGTAGCCTCCCACAATAAAACCAAACAGGGCGTTAAGCCCAACAGCCAGCAAAACAATGATCTGGTTGATCTTTGGTGACAAGGTGATTGTTTTACCTGACAGCTCGTTGAATACTGGTAACAACACTTGCATCAGCGTATAGCCTATAATCAGGGCCAGAGTGGTCAGCAGAAAGGATTCTATATAAAACTGGCGTTTCAATTGCATTTTTGAAGCACCAACCACCTTTCTCACGGTGACTTCCAAAGATCTGGAATTGGCTGAAGCAACACTTATCGAAATGTAATTAACACTGGCAATTAAGAGCACAAGCAAAGCCACAGCTAAAATCATGTAGGAATAAAGGGGAGCGGAAGTCTTACCAAACCGCACAGTTGGGTCAAGGTACATGTCCTGAATATTGATCAGGTTAAATTCAACAACCGGGTTGTCGGCAGACAAATTTAATGCCTCGCGTTGGCCTTTGATTCGCTCAGGAAAACGCTCAATGTAGATTTCATTTATCTTTTGCTTTACGATATCCGGATTCACACCTTCTTTCACATAAATAAAGGCTACTGCTGCTGAATAACCCCAATTATCTTGGTTCTGCTTGAAGTAGTTTGAGTTCTGGATAGGCAAAAGAATGTTAAGGGATATTGAAGAGTTCTTGGGTTTTTCGACAACTCCTGAGACTGTATAACTTTGGTTTGAGCCTAACTTTAGTGTTTCTCCAACAGCATTCGATTGGCCAAAGTGCTTGATAGCAATTTCTTCAGTAATTACCACATTGTCCAGAGCGGCAAGAGCGGATTCACGATCACCATAAAGTAAATTGAACGAAAACACGTCTAAAAACGATTGATCAACATAGCGTACCGCTTCAGAAATGTCCTTGCCATCCTTGCGAATCACAGTACCATTAAATTCTGACCTGACCAGGTGCTCAATCTCCGGAACTCGATCTTCAATTAACTTAAGAAAGGGCAGATTCTGCGAAAGGCCTTTTACAATACCCGGCTTTGGGGATGTGTCCCAGAAGCCGGCTTCTGTTTGCGTATCATCAGTTTTGAAGTCAGTTCGGTAAAGGGCAAATATGCGGTCTCCGTTTTTGTGAAATTTGTCATAACTGCGTTCATCATTCACGAACAGAAAAGTGAGTAGGCAAAAAGTTATAGCAACTGATAAACCCAGCAGGTTTATTATTCCATAAAGTCTTCTCTTAGAGAATGTTCTCAACGCCATTCTAAAATCATTCTTGAACATCATATTATTCATATCTCAGTGATTCTACAGGGTTTCTATTAGCTGATTTGATCGTGTGAAAAGAAATTGTAATCAGGGCCACGGCAAACACTATCAGTACTGGAATTATAAACAACCAGAGCCCTAAGGATATTTGAAATGCATAACTGGCCAACCACTCCTGAGCACCAAAGTAAACCAGAGGTATAGCCACAATACTGGCAATGAGGACTAGCTTGGCAAAGTCCATTGAAGTCAATTTTAATACATCAACCACTCTCGCTCCTAAGACCTTTCTGATACCGATCTCTTTGGTGCGTTGTAAGGCAGTATATCCGGCCAAACCGAATAGGCCCAAACATGAAATCAAGATGGCCAGTAATGAGAATAGGTTGAAGACTTTGCCGAACAGCCGATCGTTGCTGTATTGCTCATCAAATTGTTCATCCATAAAGAAATAATCGAAGATGTTTCCGGAATAAAATTGGTTGAAGGTAGATTCAACCGCCTTGACACTTTCTCGAATGTTTTGACCTGAAAGTTTAATACTATAGTAGTCGTTATTGGGGTCATAAAAAGGCACAAAAAGTATAGGTTCGATGGTTTGTTTCAACGAGCGATTATGAAAATCATCCGTTATACCAACCACAAACCATTCTCTACCCCAAAAGCTTACCTTCTTGCTGATTGCTTTCTCCGGACTCTCAAACCCTAAGAGATCAGAAGCGCTTTTGTTCAAAAGGATGTTTTTCACCGCATTACCATTTACATGGTGATCCGTTTCCAGAAAATCACGTCCAGCGAGCATTTCAATGCTGTAAGTCTGCATAAAGCCATAATCTGCATGAATGCGATTGAGCATCTGCCCATTTGTGGCGCCTTCGGCCCTGACATTGAATGTCCTAGGCAACCTTTGTCCAAATACCTGATGAGAGGTACCCACCTCAATGACATTGGGGTTTTTCTTTAGCTCATTCTTGAAACTGGCAATTCTAGAGACAAAAGTAGAATCAAAGTCCATGAGCGATGGAGAACTGACTACCATTACCTGGTCCATTTCAATGCCCAGTTCCTGATTCCTCATATAGTCTACCTGCTTATAAACCAAGAGCGTTCCTGCAATAAGCAGGGTCGAAATACAGAACTGGAATATCACCAGGCCCTTTCTTAGTGAAGCACCCTGACCTGACTTTCTAAAACTTCCTTTCAAAGTATGGGAAGGTTTGTATGACGATAGTATTAAAGCAGGGTAAATGCCAGAAAGTACTGTCCCAAGCAAAATAACAGTACCCATAATTGCTGATAAAGGAATTCCTCCAAATTTGGCTTCTAAAAGATCATACAGTGACAAATCCAGGGCCACTAGCCCATTGAATTGCGATTGAAAAAGTTGAATTAATGTAAATGCCATCACCACCGCCAGAAAATTAACTAGGACAGTCTCGGTCATAAACTGCCTTACCAACTGTCCTCTTTCAGCTCCTACTACCTTCCTTATCCCAACCTCTTTTGCTCTTTCCAAAGCCCTTGATGTAGTGAGATTGATGTAATTGATCCAAGCCATAAGCAAAATGAAGCCAGCGACAATCACCAATGACCATATCATTTTCCCGCTTCCTATTTGGCCTAATTCATATTCGTAGTCTGAATAGAGGTGAACATCGTCCAGCGCTTGCAAATGGAATTTTTCAAAGGTGCCGGTTACCTCGTCACCCTTAAAGTACTTTTCGCTAAAGCCTTCGAATTTGCCTTCAAGCTGTTTTTGATCTGCTCCCGGAACCAACTGGATATAATGAAAAAAATCTGAGTTATTCCAACTGTAATCTGAACCAGGCCAGAAATTAACCATGGTATTTCTAGATACCAGCACATCAAACTGCAAATGGCTATTGCCAGGAACATCTTCGAACACTCCAGTCACCTTAGTCGGTGTGACGTCTTGATCCAGGTGTATCAACTTTCCAACGACTGACTGAAAATCATCTCCTGAGATATCGAAAAGCTTTCTGGCAGAACTTTCAGACAGCACAATCGTGAATAAATCTTTTACCAAATTATTTCTATCTCCAGCCACCAGCTTGTAGTCGAACATTTCAAAGAAGGATTGGTGGACAAAGAACCCACCGCTAACCTCAATAAGCTTATCTCCATTCCGTATGGGAAGTTCTCCCGTGGTGTTGACTGTAGTATGTCGGACTATTTCAGGATAGTCCTCGGCCATCTGAGGACCAACGGCTGAATAAGTAATTTGACCACTTTGAATAAGCTTTTCGCCTTCATAGCGATTGTTCATCACACGGTAAATATCATTATGTGCTTTATTAAATGAATCATAGCTCAGTTCAAAAAAGGAATATTGAAGTATGAACACTGCTGCAGTAATACCAACGGCAAGTCCCAGAATATTGACCACTGAAAACAGTTTGTTCTTGGTAAGTGTGCGGAATGCTATTTTGAGATAGTTCTTTATCATTATCTATTCGTTTCTAAGGACTTCAGATGGATTTTTTCTTGCCACCTTGCTCACTTGTGTCAAGGTAGTAAAGGCCGTGATAATCAAGCAAACCAGTAATGCCAACCCGAATACCCACCATTGGACGGGGGTGCGATAGGCAAAGTCATTAAGCCATTTTTCCATCCCCAGGTAGGCAACGGGCATGGCTATAAATACAGCGATAATAAGCAGCTTAAGGTATTGTGAGCCGAGCATGGTCATTAGTGAATTTACACTCGCGCCCAGCACTCTTCTGATGCTCATTTCTTTCAATCTCTTTTGCAGAGCGAAGTGAACCAGAGCAAACAGACCGATAAAGGCAATAAATACGGCAATGAATGAGGCCGTAAAAAACAGCTTGCTTCTCAATCTATCCTCCACATAATATCGCTCAAGTTTATCATCCAGAAAGTTATATCCGAATGGACTTGGATCATATTGCTTCATCACGGTCTTGAGTCTATCCATGGTTTCACCCATGCCTTGAGCATTAAGTTTGACTACGAAATAATCGATGTTTTGCAGTCGATTATGCTTGAATCCAAAAAGCATTGGGGGGATCTCTTCTCTCAATGATTGAAAATGAAAATCATTGATCACACCAATAATTTCAAAATGCAGATTGCTTCGAATACCCATTTCCTGAGCACCCCTTCTAATCCCATAAAGTTCAACGACCTGCCCAACTGCCTGCTCCAGTCCCAATTGTCGCGCCATGGTTTCGTTGATCAGAACTTTCGTTGAATCTCCTTCTCCAGACCTGAAGTTCCGTCCAGATTGTAATTCAATATTAAATACATCTAGAAAATTTTTGTCTACTCCAAGGAATGGAAGGTTTTCGTACTCCCGGGCATCGGCACTTCTTAATGAAACCTCATAATAGTCCTTCCATTCCGCTGGTACTCGGCTCACCACCGAAACGGCCTTTACATCGGGGTCATTCCTGAAGCCATTCATAATGAGTGCTTCATTATCTCTGGCCTTTCCACTACTGATATCAATAATGGCCAGTGCCTCCTTATCATAGCCCAAATCTTTGTTATTGATGAAATTGAGTTGATTATAAACCACCAAGGTCGCCACAATCATGACAAGAGAGGTAATGAATTGAAATAGAACAATACCCTTAAAAAAGGTCTGCTTTTTACCTCCAATAATCTGATTTCTTAGGGCCTGGATAGTTTTTCCTCTAATCACAGTCAGAGCTGGATAAACACCTGCCATCATGCCTAATAGGGATACTACCAAAAAGAGTCCGATCAGAAATTCGGTGGTATAGATGAAACGGAGTAGGTTATCCTCAAATAGAAGAGTCACCAAAGGGCCTGAAAACTGTATAAGTGTAATAGCAAGAACCAATGAGATCAACGAGATAAAAACTGATTCGCTCATGAATTGCATTATCAACTGCTTACGATCTGCACCTACCACCCTTCTCAAGCCAATTTCCTTGATTCTGTCGGTGGCTTTGATGGTTGATAAATTCACATAATTGGTAAATGCAATGGTCAGAATCAAAGCCCCAATGAATCCGAAGATGTATAAATAATTAAGGTCTCCTTTCCTATTATTCAAATCGCCTTCCAAGTCGTTAGAACCAAAGTGAATATTGGTCAAGGGCTGTAAACTAAATTGTCTTTGCCAGGTAAGTTCCTCAGGTTTGTTTTGCTCAGCCACCTGATTGATACTGACCGTGGCCTCCTCTGGCATCACGCCTTCTCCCAATTTCAGATAGGTTGTCATACTCTGCTGAATCCAATCAGCATTGTGGTATGCTACAAAGCCCCTGAAGAAGTTATTTATAGTAGAAAAGTTCAGAAGCATGCCAAGATTCAAATGTGAATTCTCTGGCATATCTTTCATCACTCCTGACACCTTCAACAGATAATCCTTACCATTCAATTGCGTAGTGATGGTTTTGTCCATTGGGTCTTCATCTCCGAAAAACTTACGAATCAATGTTTCTGACAAAACCACATTCAATGGATTGTTGAATACCTCTTCCTTTTGTCCTGATATGAGTGTGAAATCAAAAAAGGAAAAGAAGTCATTATCCACTACCATAAATGGCGTTTCAAATTCATTATCACGGTACTTCAGGTTGAGCCCCCCAGCACCCAACCGCATGATGCGCATATGATCGGTGACACCCGCAACTTGATCTGCACTGGTAGGTCCAATAGCCCCACCAACGAGTGCCGCACTCCGTTTTGGCTGATCAGCAATTTCTAAATGTTCCAACACCCGATATATTCGGTCGGAATCTTTGTGGAATTTGTCAAAGCTTGTCTCACTTAATAGATAGGCAGAAATAATAATGCAGGAAGCAACACCGACAGTGAGTCCCAGAATATTGACCAAGGAAAACACCTTTTTCCGGATGATGGTACGATATGCGATTTTAAGGTAGTTTCTGATCATATCGATATTTTGAGCATTTGACCTAACACTGCCCCTCTAAAGACTATAACTGTGCCGAAAACACAACTAGCTAATTATCAGTTTTTTACAAAAGTGCATTTGCACTTAAAACGACAATATGTCTCATTGTGACACAAATACTTGTTTCATATTGACACGATTTTTCTATTTTTGATCAAAATCAACATTTTAAGGCTCGCTTATGTCAAAAGAAGACGGTAAAATTCTAATTCTGGATGATGATCAGGGTGTGCTATACACCGCCAAAATGATCTTGAAGCAGCACTTTGAAACTGTTATTACTGAAAAGGATCCGGCCAAACTCGATTTCCTACTCAACCAACACAAGTACGATGTGATCGTACTTGATATGAATTTCTCATATGGTTTGACCAGCGGCAAAGAAGGAATTAAGTTGCTCAGAAAAATCATGAGTAAGGTACCCGAAGCACATGTGTTGATGAATACGGCTTACGGAGATATTGAAATCGCAGTGGAGGCTATGAAAGAGGGTGCTGTGGATTTTCTGGTCAAACCCTGGCCAAAAGAAAAACTCCTTGCCACTGTTCAATCAATCTACTCGCTCAGTCAAAAGAAAAAAGAGATTGAAGATTTAAAGACCTCGCAAAAAATTATCGTCAAGGATCAGAGTCGGGATTACGCGGAGATCATCAGCCATAGCCCGGTAATGAAGCCTATTTTTGATGCTATAGACAAGGTATCTCAGACGGATGCAAACGTGTTGATCCTTGGTGAAAATGGAACCGGTAAAGAAC
>JAJCYM010000040.1 GCA_029262895.1 Roseivirga sp. | reverse complement strand
ATTGGATAAATGTTGGCAGGTCTTAAAAAAATTAAAAGGTCAAAACAAAAACAACAAGGTCATGAAAAGCATAAAGATCAAAACTCAAAAAACACTAAGCGCAATATTAGGTCTAGCGCTTGCAGCAGCAATACTTCTTCAGGTTGGTGATGTTCAGTCTAAAGAGTCAGCTTCCAACTTTGTTTCGATCGAAGAAGCTGAGATTCTCGCAGACATTGAAGAAATGTTAATTGAAGATGAGGAATTAATGCTTGACGAGATCATTGAGGAAATCGCATCTGAAGAATTACAAACTGAAGTTAAGGTTTTCAACAGTAACAACGAGTTGGTCGCTCAAGGACAAACTGAAGGAAATGAGGAACTAAGATTGCTAGTCAATCAAGCCGAGTTGCTAAGTGTTAACGGAGACATACAATATTTCAGAATATCACAATAGTTTATAGTTAGGGTTAATTTTGGTTAGGAAGCCGGTCAGTAGACCGGCTTCCTTTTTTTTGTCCTCTATACCAAGGAGATCGTTTGAGGCGAACTCGCTATTTGATCCCAGCTTCTGATCCTTTCAGAAAGGCCTCGACACAAATTACTTGGTTCAGAAGCTAACCATCATATTCAATTCAATAGTTTCAGCATTCCCATTTCAAAACCTCATAAATAAATATAAACCGGCTGCTGTGCATCTCAACCTGTAGTAGCCATCATAGCCGCAGTGGCTCTAAAAGGAAATGTCTGGAATACCATTCCATATATCACGTCAAGCAGCTTACACTCATAACCACTTAGTAACTCTCTAGTACCAGGGAGTCTTAAGAGTGTGTAGATACCAACCTTCAACTATTAATCTCAATTACATCTCCATACCGGTATTCTCCAACCTCTGATTGCTGAATAAAAACTGTGCTAAAACTGATCTTAAGGTGTACGTTTTCGTAACACATTTTTTCGAGTGTTTTGATTTTTATTGTTATAACTAATTGATAATTAAATATTTATAATAATTGGCACGGGCATTGGATAAATGTTGGCAGGTCTTAAAAAGAATAAAAGGTCAAAAACAAAAACAACAAGGTCATGAAAAGCATAAAGATGAAAACTCAAAAAACACTAAGCGCAATATTAGGTCTCGCGCTTGCAGCAGCAACACTTCTTCAGGCTGGCAACATTGAGTCTAAAGAGTCAGCTTCCAACTTTGTTTCGATCGAAGAAGCTGAAATTCTTGCAGACATTGAAGAAATGTTAATGGAAGATGAGGAACTAATGATTGATGAGATCATTGAGGAAATCACTTCTGAAGAATTGCAAACTGAAGTGAAGGTCTTCAACAGTAATAACGAGTTGGTCGCTCAAGGACAAACTGAAGGAAATGAGGAGCTAAGATTGCTAGTTAACAAGGCCGAGTTACTCAGTGTTAACGGTGACACACAATATTTCAGAATATCACAATAAGTTTATAGTTAGGGTTAACTTAGGTTAGAAAGCCGGTCAATAGACCGGCTTTCTTTTTTGGTCCACACTACCAGCAAGGTTGTAATTCGATCAGTCCCTGGTCCATTAAATCTAGATAATACAATGGCCTTTTTATTACGGACGTATAAACTTGTTTCAACTCTCTGATGCGACATCATAGAGCTCGAGAAGCAAATAGTTTACAGGCCCACCAGCTAAGCAAACAGTGCCTTGAAATTCGAAGTTCGAACATACTGAACAGTTAGTTAAATGGACGCGTCAGGACAAGCTTCTAACCTGGTAACGCTACCATTCGTCACTTGCTCATCACGTAGATACAAGTGCCTATTAAATTCTCTAAAAAAACTGTGCTGAAATTGATCTAAAGGTGTACGTTTTCGTTACACATTTTTTGACACTTTCTAACTTATATCGCTATAATTTTCTGGTTATTAGATACTTATAAAAATTGGCACGGCCATTGGATAAAGATGAGCAGGTCTTAAAGAAATTAAAAAGGTCAAAACAAAAACAACAAGGTCATGAATAGCCCAAAGGTCAAAACTCAAAAAACATTAAGCGCACTAATCGCATTAGCGCTTGCAGTTATCACTCTTTTTAGTGCAAGCACTGCACAATCATCTGAGCCTAAAGACAAGGAGGTAAAACTGATTGAAGCAGACATCATTGCCGAGATCGATCAGATGCTTTTGGAGGATGAAGAAGAAATCACTCTTTTGGATCAAATCGATATGGAGGAAGAAGCTGAATATGAAGTGAAGGTGTTTGACGTGAATAATGAGTTGATTGGAGAAGGAAGCACAGAAGGCAACGGTTCATTAAGACTTTTGGTAAACAAGGCAGAGTTTGTTAGCAAATTCGCAGGAACACAATACTACAGAATAGTAAGATAGTTTATAGTTAGGGTTAATTTTGGTTGAAAAGCCGGTCGAAAGACCGGCTTTCTGTTTTTTTAATCTGCCTTATCAAAAAGATCATGGGATGGCCAATTCCTGATCTGCTTAAAGGCTTCTCTCAATGCCCATCTGCTCGTACTTGGAAAGCTTCCTCTTCTCGGAGTGGTGTTAGACACAATAACCCATGACATCCCGTTTACATCTCTGGTAAGCAAGGCTGAGGTACCTGACAGGGTTCCGGTTCTCCACCAATGCTCTCCCCTAACACTTCTCCAACCCAATGGTCTTTGCACACCTCCGACTCCTTTGACCATTTTATCTATCATCTCATCGCTCAAAATGTCCTTGTACCGCTTTTGATAGCCATCAACAAGAACCAGTACGCGCATCAAGTCTACTCCAGTGGCCAGCCAGCCACCTGCCGGACCGAGCATTTCAATATCATCAGCGCCATAGGGCTTGTAGGCCATTTTACCTGATCCGTTAAAAGCTAATTGCTCGTTGTCAGGGCTATAGTCATAATATTTTACCTCATTCTTTTTACGGTCTTTTTCAAGGTTGCCGGCAATTTCCATATTGTTTATGCCATTTGGTTCAAGCACATTTTCCTGTACCCATTCCTCATAGCTATCGCCTGTTTTTACCTCAATGATTCTACCTAAAAGACAGTACCCAAAGTTTGAATAGTTGTAGTAAGATCCTGGTCTGTATGGCAGATGCCTGGTGATCACAAATTTGATCACATCATCAAAATCAATTGGATAGCTTACCTTATCCATCTTGGTGATTTTATGAGGAATGAACATTGGGTCACCATAGGTAATCAAGCTCCAACCACTCGTATGATTCAGGAGATGCTTAACCTTTATTTGGAAGAAATTCCGGTTTTTGATTCCAGTGTATTTACTTCCATTGAGAATTCCTCTTTCACCAAAAACATAATCGTCCAACCCAATCTTTCCGTCATCCACCAATTTTAGGATGGCCGTAGCGGTGATAAGTTTAGACACAGATCCAATCCTAAATCTATGATGGGGCTGAACTTCCTCTTTTTTCTCCTTATCGGCAAAACCAAAACCTTTGGCGTATACCAGTCTCTCATCTTTTACCACCGCCACAGTAGCGCCAGCAAGGCGTAAGCTTTTCATCACTCGATCAACCATTGAATCGATCGGTTTCAGCGCCTCCAGATCTGAATCGGAATTAGTCAGTCCATTGTAATCATAAGACTCCGCGAAGCTATTGGGTATAGAATCAGAACCAATTCTCGTAAAGGAACTGGCAATAGTGAAGAAGGATAATACAAGTAAAACCGGAATGAACCGTATGACTATTTGCATTATGATTTTTGAGTGAGCCTTTAGATCACAATAATAGCAAAACTTTTAGGGATTTGAAGTAGCTAAATAGCAGACCATGCCTTCTATTCATATTTGAGTGCTACTACCGGATTGGATACTGCTGTTCTCAATGTTTGGAAAATGATGGTTAATAGGGCAATTACCAAGGCCAGCCCAGCTGCCAATAGGAACACCCCAATTCCAAAATCTATCCGGTAGGCAAAACTATCAAGCCAATCTCCCATAATCCACTTACCTAAAGGCCAGGCGAACAAGTTGGCTAATACGACCAGAATTAGAAAATCTTTACACAGCAAATAAGTTACCCGTGATATGGAAGCACCCAGAACTTTTCGGATGGCTACCTCTTTTCTTCTCTCCTCCGCGGTGAATGAGGCAAGGCCAAACAGACCCAGGGAGGCAATAACAATCGCCAAAATTGAAAAAGTCCCCAATAGATTTCCCAGCTGCTCATCACTGCGATACATCCGCTCGAAATCTTCGTCCAAAAAATGATACTCAAAAGGATAGTCTGGCAACTGATCCAACCAGGTTTCTTCCAGGTCAGTAATGGTTTCCCTGATATTCCCGGAATTCAACTTTATCAGTGCGTAAGACTTCACATCGGGGTGTAACATAAAGGCAATGGACTGAATATCCACTTTCAAGGAACTAAAGTGAAAATTTGGCATTATGCCTATGACGGGACCTTCACTTCCACCTAATTTCAGATTCATACCCATGGCATTCCCTCCCGGATTCATTCTATCAGCCAATTGCCTATTAATAATAAATCCTCCACTTTGGTCATTGGCATTATCAGATGGATACTCCGGACTAAAATCTCTTCCTTCGGAAATCTCAATTCCTAGTGTTTCTAAAAAATCTAATGACACGCGATTGTGATAAACATCACTATAGTCTTCCGGGTCTTTACCCTCCCAGTAACCAGTAGAACTATTACCGACTCGAGAAGGTCTCAACTGTGAAGCAGTTACATTTCGAATTTCAGGATTTGAAAGCCATCGGGTTTTCAAACTGTTGTAAGCCTCCCTTGTATCTTCGTGAATCAGTCCTACATAAATCAGTTGTTCCTTGTCGTAACCAAGGTCCTTCTCACGCACAAATTTCATCTGAGCGTAGATGACCAGGGTACCAATGATCAAGAAGATTGATAATCCAAACTGGACGACCACCAATACTTTTCTAAAGGTTGCACTCTTCATGCCTGCTCTAAAGTGGCCTTTGAGCACCTTCAATGGTTGAAAAGAAGAAAGGTATAGCGCAGGGTAACTACCTGCGACAAATGCCACCAATAGTGTTACACCGACTACTCCAATCAAAAAACCCCGGGATAATAGTTGGTCGAGTTGCACCGATTTACCGGCCAACTGATTGAACGGCCCGAGTAAAATACTAACTAAGAATAGTGCCAGTATAAGTGCAAAGCAGGTTTGTAAAAGGGACTCTCCTAAAAATTGGGAGCGAATATTCCCTTTGACCGCCCCAACGACTTTACGCATTCCAATCTCCTTGGCTCTTTTGGCCGATCTCGCGGTAGCCAGGTTCATAAAATTAATGCATGCAATAAACAAGATGAGCAAACCTAACCCGCTGAAAGTATAAATGGTTTGTAAATTCTTCTGTTCAAATCCCGACCCTGTATAGGCATAGGACTTGAGTCGCTTTGTTTTAAAGGGATTAAATATTAATGCCTTTACCGACTCCTCATCCCAACGGTTATGCTTTCCTCTAACAATCGTCTCCAATACCTTTTCAGCCGTAGCTTCAATATTCACATCAGGATTGATTTTTACGTAGGTCTGTAACCATACCGAAGACCAACTTTCGGTATATTGTCCCATGATTTTTAGCAGTTCAAATGAGAAAGCAAAATCGAATTGAAAGGAAGAATTTACGGGAACATCGGCTATCACTCCGCGAACTGTTAAAAGGTGCTCGTTATTAAGTTTAATAGTTTCCCCTATTGGACTATTTTCTCCGAAATACTTTTTCGCCAAGCTCTGAGTAAGTACGGTTGAATATGGATCGTCCAGAGCAGTGCTCTTATCTCCTTCGAGGAATTCGAAACTAAACATGTTGAAAAAATCAGAATCAACCACTGTTGCTCTGTTCTCGTGAAAAATGTTCTGCTCTTTTTGAAGAATCAACCGGCTATAGGTGCGATATCGCGAAACCATATCGATCTCAGGAATCTGGGCCTTTATAGCTGGGGCTAACTCAGAAGCTGTACTGGCAAAGGTTTGTACATTGCCCTGGTCAAATTCTACACTATAAAGCTCATCAATCTGTTCATGAAACCTATCAAAGCTCATCTCATCCTGTACCCATAAATAAATCAGTAGGCTACAAGCCATACCAGCTCCCAAACCAAATAGATTGATAAAGGAATAGACCTTGTTCCTTACAATTACCCTAAGTCCAATTTTGAAGTATTCTTTAAACATGATATTCGAGTTTTTGTATTTGCCTTTTTCTTTTTTGTAAAAAATAAATCTTAGTAAGCCCCCCAGTTCCAAATACAGCCATAACCTAGCTCGAGTATTGCCCAGTCTGGTATTACGATCCTCAAAATTTTGCTGGATATCGCCTTGTATACCCTCGGCCAAATAGGAACCACAGAGATTTCTAATGAGCCATTCCACCCAACTTGGAAGTTCTTTTTTCATCTTAATTGTCAAAAGCCAGTTTTGGGATCGCTTGCCATAAGCCGTTTCTCATTTCCTTAGACTTTTTCAGAGCCGCCTCCCCTGATTTAGTGACTCTAAAAAGCAGCTTTCGTTTGCCTCCCCGTTCGGGTGTCACCTCGCCATACCGCGAATCGACAAATCCCTTTTTCTTTAACCGATAAAGGGCGGCATGAACCGTACTGATAGTCACACCTCTTCCACAACGCTCTTTTAGCTCGTGCTGAATTCCAATTCCATAGGAATCATCAAACAATACCGCAATGGTGAGAAGCACTAATTCTTCAAACTCACCCAAATGATCTCCTTTCATCGTCAATTATATTTTTCGCTTTTGTCAAAGTAATAATTACTTTCGCTTTTGTCAAAAATATTGATCACAAAAAACCTGCTCATGTAGTGAATAGGTCAATAACTGTAGTCAAATGGAAAGCCGTTCCTAATTTGTCTTGCTGGAATCGTTCAATCCCCAATCATATTTGAGGAAACGAATCTTGGTATCTGAATTGAGTTTCACCTCTGTGAATTGATCAATATATTCGATAAGGGTCTGCCCCTTTTTGAAATCACCTCCAAACCAATTGAAAATTTTTGAGAGCTCAACCTTCTCTTTGGTGATTACATTTCTCGAAGGATCATTTAAGAAGATTCTTGCCTGCTCATCCAATTGCTGGTCAAGCTTCTCGGCAGTATAGGCTTCCGGTCTAAGTACGGGACAGGAGATCGAGGCACAATTGACGGCAAAATGAATTCGAGGTTCTTCGAAATCCTTTCTGAGAATCTTGTGTTCAATCTGATCTAAGCTGAAATCTTCTCCTCCAATTTGAAACCACTCTTTGGTCCAGATTGAACGAATCGTGGGAATACTTAAGGTCGGGTTCAAATCCTTGATACTCTCTATAGGATAGTTGTCTACAATCAGCTTGACGGTAAAAACATTGTACGCGTTAATCCAATAGGCAATTTTTTCGTTCTCAGACCAGGATTCACTTGGTGCATTCGAGCTCAAGAGATCTGAATAAGCACTGAGTGCCGCCTTCTCACCAATAAGACCCTTGTAGTCTACAAATCCTTTCCCATCAACATATTTGGATAGAATTCTGGTCCATGAATCATGGTTTGGGGCTGACCCATTCCCTTGTGCCTGAGAATTATTTGGATCTGTACATGCTACAAGGATTGTAAAAAATAAGACGAGTAGACTTGTTTGCTTCTTCATGATTTAACAATTGCTACCATACAACTATAAACCTAACGCACAAGTTGCAAGCATTTCGTTAAAATCTGAAATAAGGTCTTCCAGTAGACCTGGTCCAGCCTTATCCATTCATCGGATGACTTGAAGTCATCTGATGAGTTATGATCCTTTTACTAGGAGGTAAATTCCTGAATTAGAGTTTGGCCGCTATCCCAATATTGAAACTGATCGGCCTGCGCTTAAAGCCATAGAGGTCTACAAAGCCCTCATTCAGCAAATTTCTGACTGCTCCGTTAATCACCAAATCACGCCCCTTCAATTCGTGTGCAAAAGAGATGTCCACAACATTAAAACCACGCAGAGATATAGTAGACGTTTCATCGGGCGTCAATTCCTCTCTTTCGCCAAAATGAGAGTAGTTCAGACCGAAATTCGTTTTTCTGCTGAGGTTGTAGGTTGCCCTCAACCCATATTTTAGATCCGGGATTTGATAAAACATAGAAGGGTTTTCAAAGCGATACTTTGCAAAGTGTGCGGACAATTGGAAAGATGAATTGACCTCGTACCTAAAATCAGCTTCGACTCCGCTGAGCTCTCTTTGGCCATCAATATTGCTGTATATCGCTCCTATGCGATTTCCAAATTCATCATAGAGGGTCACCAAATCTATTGCATTTTCTTCGGTACGATTAAAATACTCGAGATTAATCGTAAACGACTTTCCCAGATACAACGATGATCCTATTTCCCAAGAAGTACTTTCCTCAACATCCAAACTGCCATTTCCAAAGCGCGGAGTAGCAATTTGAGCAAGAGTAGGCGCTACAAAAGCCGTTGCATAGGAGCCAAAAAGCTTCAAAAAATTGTCAGAGCCTAAGCGCAGCGTGTAGGTTGGATTAATATTATAAACAAAATTGATGTCTCTGAGTGTCTTATAAAAGGTCATTCTACCACCCGTAGTAATTGAAAACTCTGGTGAGATTTGAAATGCCAGCTGCTGATAATTGGAAAAAAAAATTGACCAGGAAATGTTTTTATTTGGGTTTTTCATAAAATTCCATTGAGATTGAAAACCAATAATCCATGACAACCATCTGCTAATTTTTCTGTTCATCTCATTGTTATAATTGACCGAAAAACCATTAACATTTGATGGAAATGAAGAATCAAATTTTCTATTAACAAGGTTCAAACTCAATTTACTCCTATAATGTCCAGTTCCCAATGACATACCAAGCGCACTTAACAAAGAATTACCAAGAAGAGTGGGGCTTGGACTTGACATCAAAAGCATGCCTCCGGCTCCGGCCCCGCCCTTAAGCTTACCAACTCTACCTGTTTTAACACGACTTAAATTGAACTGCGTAAGGCTGAACTGATTATCCGCATCCATAAATGCACCATCATCATAACCTGACTTTAGATAATCAAAGCTGAAGTTGTATTGATGTTTTGCTTCTTGAGACTTGTCAAAAGTCATTTTTGCTCTTGTAGAAAATTTGAGAAAGCCGTCATTTCCAAATCCAGCTCCAAGGTCTCCTTCATCTGCCGCAGAAAATCCCCTGCTTATCCCCAGAGATGTCGAGGCTACATAACCAAACCGGAAACTTCTACCCTCTACTCTGGCCATTGTGTTTGAAGAGAGAAAAGAGCCAAGAGATTGCGAAACCGTGTATTCTGGTTTGCCAACCTGGGATTCTTTCAATTGAATGTTAATCACAGCAGCAACAGCACCGGAACCATAAAGTGCAAGCGCTCCCCCTTTCAGCACTTCGATTTGCTCGATCATGCTCACATCTGGCAACCGAAGGTCATAATCATTGGCAAGAGATGACGGATCATTTAAAAGAACTCCATCTAAAAGTATCAATGTCTGCCTGTTCTTACCTCCTCTGAAATTATAAGTCAAAGCACTTCCAGGAGTGCCAACTGCGCCTCCAATATGGACCCCCGGTAAAGTATTCAACAATTCAGCTACTGTAAATCCGGATAACCTCTGAATGTCCTTTCGAGTTATCTTATGGGTGGTGTAGCCTGCTTTTGCAACCAGACTTTCCATGGTAATACCCTTGTTATCATTTTGATCAGATTCATTATTCTGTCCATGGGCTTCCATGGACCAGAATGACCAAAGCAAGCCAGTAACTACTGCTATCCTGAACAATTCTCTTGAATATTTCATTTAAGGCACCTTGAATTGTACTATAAGATAGCTTTTAATCCTTGAAATTTGAGACTAGAAGCTCAGATTTCTCTTTGAACTAAATCCTGAGACCAATAGGTGACCTCCTGTCCTGAGTCTTTTAAGAACGTGTTTTCTTTGACCACACCTTTCCCTTTTCAAATCTGACGGGACTATTCTTCTTATTTTAGTTGGTCTTAAATTTCCTTCAAAAGTTGCTCTATTGTTTTATAGGTAATCTGTTGGTTATCAATTCGCCACTCTGGTGAATTTAGTTCACCGCTCACATTGATCTTAATGGAAGCGGTCTCTTTTGTGGTTATACCATACCCATATCGCTCAAGGGCATTCCTGGTCCATTTTACCAAAATATCTGGTCCTTGGATATATACCCCCTTTCTATTCACTCCACTCTCCTTTTTGAAGCTACCTACCGCATAATCAAATGTCAAGGTCTCTCGAGCGAAGGACTTTTCAAGCGAACCGTTGATCACCAGGTCTTCGGGTACGCCCGTGATAATTGTCTGTTCAGGAGTTACTAACCAAAGTCGATCGGCATTGGTCAATGCCATATCCATTTCATGAGAAGAAAGAAGAATTGCTTTTCCAGAGGTGACTGCCAGTTCCCTGAGCAGATGAAAAATCTCAATTCGATTAGGCAGGTCTAAATGGGCGGTCGGTTCATCCAGGAAAATAATTGGCGTGTCCTGGGCCAGGGCCCGCGCGATCATCACTTTTTGCTTTTCGCCATCACTGAGCTCGCCAACATGTGTATTGGCAAATTCTGTGGTGCCCGTAGCATCCATGGCCCAGTGTATTTGAGCCTCGTCCTTTTCATCCAGGTTACCCATCCAACTTGAATAAGGGAAGCGACCCAATGAGACAAGTGCGTATCCAGTAAGATTACCGGGAGCTGATCTATCCGTTAATACCAAGCTCAGCATCCTAGCCAATTCCTTACTATTGACAGATTCCAACAAGACGCTTCCAAGTCGCATTTCACCTCCTAGTGGCTTCTGTACACCACCTATTGTCCTAAGCAGTGTTGACTTGCCTGAACCATTAGGCCCCAAGAGACAGGTCAACTCCCCAGTCTTAAGTGTCAAGTCGAGGTTACTCAATACAACCTTGTGCGTTCGCTTATTCTTGTACCCAATCGCAAGATTCTGTGTGGACAGTATTGTTTTCGAATCACTCAAAAGCTCGATTTTAAGTTTCGCCTTTTAATAATGATCCATATCACGATTGGAGAGCCAATCATAGCAGTCACAGCATTCACAGGCAACACGGTTTGACTCCCTGGCACTTGTGAAATGATGTCGCACAGCAACATCAAAATTCCTCCAACCAGAACACAGCTGGGCACCAACACCCTATGATCAGATGTATTCAGAAAGCTTCTTGTGAGATGTGGAACTGCAATCCCTACAAAGCCAATAGGGCCACAGAACCCGGTGATGGCACCAGCCAGTAAGCTGGTTACCCCAATAATCATAAACCGGGATCTTCGGATATTCAAGCCCATACTCTGGGCATAGTTCTCACCCAGTAGCAAGACATTTAATGTCTTGGAAAGAAAAAAAGTGAACAAAACACCCAAGGAAACGATAATGGAAAGGACCCCTAGCTGCTTATTCGTCACACCCCCTAAACTGCCGAAAGTCCATAAGATGTACTCCTGTATTTGTTCCGGATCGCTAAAGAATTGCCAAATACTTACTATGGCTATGGTAATGTTAGCTACCATAATGCCCACAATCAACATCACCACGTTGTCTCGAATCTTGAAGGAAATCGCCAATATGGCAATCAGGACCAGAGCCCCACCCAATGTCGCGGCAATGATGATCAACCAACTACCGCCTATACCCAATTGATGAATTGAAAATGCAGTTGTAGCACTACCAGCAGCCAACATAACTGCTGCAACACCCAGGCTTGCCCCAGCCGTAATTCCTAGTACTGAAGGCCCTGCCAAGGGATTTCTAAACAACGTCTGCATTTGAAGACCGCCAATGGAAAGAGCTGCGCCTGCCAATATTGCTGTAATCGACCTTGGAAGTCTGATTTTAAGGATAATAGCTTGCCAGGCTTCATTGTCAATAGGTCTACCCAACAATGTTTTAAACACATCGGAGATTGGGATTTTCACCGAACCGAGGCCGACATCAAGAAGGAACAATAAAAGTAATAGCAGAGCCAACCAAACTATGGATTGCCATTTCAGATGTACCCTGGGAGTATCTAATACTATGTTACCTACTTCTTTCAAGGCAGGCTTTATTTCAGCTTTGAATAATAGACCAATTCATGGTCGGGTAACAAGTCGGGGTGGAAGATTTTCACGACATCCTTGAGAATAACATGCGGTTCTACCACACCAGTTTCATAATAATCGTTGCCTCCTCCTTCAATATAACGGCCATAGATATTATAGACCTGCCCATTTTTGATTGACTTGAAGTCTGCATATCTGCTATCTCTTTGTAGAACTGCCTCCAATGTCCTGGCGTGACTTGGAGCAATCCAGAAATCTGCCTTTACGCCAAACTCATATACCGTTTCAAAATCAAGTCTCAGGCTTCCCGTTGACCGATCATTTTTCCATGGGTATTCTACTTTGGCAATGCGGAGAATATTGTATGCAAAACTACCCCCACCAGCCACATGCCATGCATCTCCTTCGGCAATACCGGTAATCGCCATCGGGCCCTCAGTAACCCTACTCTGCACCAAGTCCAGTGTTTCCTGGTATTCTCTTACAACCAGGCCAAAACTCTCATTAACCGATGCTTCTTTATTAAGCAGAATAGCTAACAGTTTTACCCATTCCGCACGACCAAGTAAATTTGCTTCCTGCCAATCGGCATTCAGCAAAACGGGAATTCCCGTCCTTTCTAATTGCTGATAGGCTTCGTTTTGAGAATTTGGATAGCCCACCCCCATTAATAAATCTACTCCCAAACTGATTACGGTTTCAACATTAAGCGTTCCTGCCGGTGCTACTTCAACAATGTCTCCGGAATCTACCAGAGCCCTTACCGTTGGATTGCTTACATATTGTTTGACCTCAACTCCTTTCAATTGATCAAAGGCATCAAGCATTTCAAACATGCCCAGGTGTGTTGTAGAAACCGAAACAATATTCTCTACCGGAACGGTGATTGATGGCAAATCTGCATGCACTTCCGGGCTCGGGGTTCCGCGTTGCACTAGTACAAAGCTCAAAGTATCTACTGCATCATTGTAGTGCCTGAAAAGGTGCAGCAACTTGTAATTCTTGTGGTATTCAACATCGAAGCCGACAGAGTGATTGATCTGGACTTTATCAGGAAAGTAATCCCTGTCGGGGTCAAATGAATCGGTATTCGAATCTTTGGAAGATTGATTCTGGCATGCCGAAACAAGCAGAAATGCCAGTAGTGTTGTCTTTGTTATGGCAAATCGAGATTTACCCAAAGACCATTTATGGAGAGTCTTTTTCATACGCTTGGCTTTTCCTCAGAAAGCATTTAGTGATAGTCGCTCTGGCAGGTCTTCTGACTTTCCCTGTTTGTTGTGCCTTCCCGTCCTTAAAAGACAGTGGCCTGATACAACAAATAAAATGGGATTACAGCAGCTGGGACTGTTCAGGACTTTCACCCGATTCCCTTTTAATCCCCTCCTTTAAAGAAGGGAACCAAAACAATGTGTCAAAGTTAGATAAATTTTATTAACTCAGTTGTCTTCCTTCTCCACCACAGAATAAGTCTGCGCTCCTACAATAGGTACACCCTGATCGGTAAGTCCTTCCAAATAGATGGAAACGCGCGTAGGAAGATCCGCATTGAAATAGGTGATGGTCGCCTCTCCGTTCTCATCGGTTTTAATCAGTGGCTCCCAATGAATCATTGTTCTTAAATCCGGAATCATATCCATCGGGGTTTCTGGAGCATATCTTGGTGCCGAAAACTCTCGTGACTTATAGTACCCGCCAAACGGTGAACTTACTCTTTCATCACCCAATAACTTATAGTAGTCTTCATATTCTTCTTTAGTACGCGTTGTAAGCTCTATTATTCCTCCTCCACCCTGAATTCTAAATATCGCTGCAAGCCCACTCTCAGACCATGTCAAAATTTCTTTAATCCCCTTATGTATTTCTACTTTCTTAAATGCTTTCGGTGGATACGCAGCTATCTGAGAGGGCGTCAACCTCACTCCATCTACCAATATAATTGGGCTGCCATCTTTACCTTTGCCATAGTTAAGCTGCACTCCAGCACCTGATCCAAAACCTATTATTTTGAGCCCTGGGAGCTTGGCTCTTAATTGATGGAATATGGAATAAGAATCGTCCACTTCCTGGACAAGACTGTCAAAGTCGAGTGAGTAATAAAGGCCTTCTCTCTTGTATTTTTCTTCGGCAGAAAGTCCTTCTACCACAAACTCTCCAAGATCACGAACATCCTCATCAAATTCGTACAATCCTTTAAGACTCTCTAGTTCAATCCTGCTAGTCACGCTTTCTTCAACCAAAGAACTGTCTATTCCGAATATTCTGGATTGGTTAAAAGTAAAAGCCGGGAATGAAGCTGATACTGTATCAATTTCGATGTACCCTTTTTGCTCCTTCTTCCTGTTCTTCTTTGTAAATGTACCTTCCAAATAAACTTCCTCATTCTCATAGTACCTCAAGTTTCCCAAAGCAAAGAAACCATCTTTCAAACTCTCTGTACTCATAAAATCAGGTTCCCCATTAAAGGTTCCGACATGGGACACTTTCCCTCCAACGATAGGGTCTCCATCTTGAGCGGTTTTGAGAGTGCCTTGTATGGTAATGCCCTGTTCTACTCCAAACCTTACTTCAGGAAAGGTCTCCTCTCTCAGCGATTCCCAGGTAAACCTTCTCCAGCCATGAACCATCATAATTCTGTCCAGTTCCTCAGCCCTGGTGCTGTCGTCCGGAGTTTTGAAGAATCTAAGCGGGTTAGTAATTACCCCCTTCAAATCACTGGTGAGTAATAAGTTGCTCACAATATTTTCGCTAAACCGAGCTCCATTAATACGCACAGAATCAATCACGGACATGGAAAAAGAGCCTACAGCAGGATTAGACTCCGCATCCAATACCTTTATTTTGATGGTGGTCGAATCCCTGGTTGAGTAGGCTGGTTTGTCGGTCTCTATTTTGGCAACTGGTGGGTTTGGCGAAAGATAGAACATAAGTCTTTCAGCATGAGGAATCCCCTGTTCATCAAACAATGTAATCTGCGTAATTCCTGAAAGTAGATCCTTTTTAGGTATGGAGAAACTTACTTCATTGCTCTGCAACTTATGTTCATCGGCATAGGCAATTGCGCCACGGGTTTGTGCAATGACGAATACCTTTTCATTCTGCCCTCTTGATCTTACAGTCACAATTGCTTTGTCTTTATCCGACAGGTTATCTACCGAAAGCACATAGCCTGAAGCCAGTGGTTCTGGTAGCTCAAATTTTCTATCATCACCATCTATTACCGCATAGTAATTCGTTCCCTGTTCAGGTAAAAAATTGAAAACGCCTATCCCATCACTATTCGTTAAGAACTTAGACAGCTCAAAACCGTCCTCACGAAGAATCCTGATTTCTCTATTCCCACCAATTCTACTCGGAGACATCACCGTCAACGCAACTCGTGAAACTAGTCCTTCTACTAAATGACCACCTTCGGGATAAAACTGCACTTCCAGGGTTAAGCTATCCGGAGGAGATGAATTGAATGTATCTGTAGGTTTGACAATGGAGATCTTTTTGGTGAAAAAATACTCCTGGTCAAAGTTTTGCATCCAACGGGTATATGCCCGGATAAAATAGCTGCCAGTCTTAAATTCCCTGGGAATGTGGAAATCTCCTTTGGCCACACCTCCTTCGGCCAAAAGATTGTTTCGCCTAATTAGTTGCCCGTCCTCAGACCACAGCTCTACATAAATATTTGTGCTGAATGGAGAGGGTTCGTGGAGCGCTCCTGCCACCAAATAGGCCTGGAACCATATGTCTTCGCCAGTAGAGTAATAAGGCTTGTCAAAGTGTAAATATACTTTCTCTTGGGGGTACTCCGCGTTGTAATAATCCAGTAATGTGCTAAGTTGATCCGGGCCGGTTTGGGCCATCAATGTACTTAATAAGACAGGTACAAAAAGAACACTCAAGAGGCACTTATTCATTTTGAGGTTTAGTTTGGTCGATCTCAAAACAAAGCAAATTTCATGCCGCAGGGGCTAATTAATCTCTTTTAATCAAGGCTCGTGCTCGAATCTCTTCTGTCTTCTATTTCATCCTAACGCAGTAAACAATCCTTGAAAGATTAGGCTCCTCAACATTAACGTTGTCTTCTCTGATTTTCTCGACTTTCCAGTTTACTCTCTCAACGCGCCTTCAGTATTCTTAATTCCCTGTTTCTGTGCCTTCCCGTCCTTAAAAGACAGTGGCCTGATGCAACAAATAAAATGGGATTACAGCAGCTGGGACTGTTCAGGACTTTCACCCCATTCTCCTTGAAAAAAGAAACCAACACAATACAGCAAGGGTGTATTTTTTTAAAAATTCTCTTGAAAGGTCATTTTCTATATGAAATCACTTCTGCACCCAAGACAATGACGGGAGATGATGAAGAAATATTTAAGAGCTTCTCCTCTGCTCTTTCCCACGTTCCAAGACTTGTTACTCGCACCCACTGCTCATTTTCATAGCCTTTAGAATCAAGGCATGATGCAATAAAAAAACCTCCTCTTATAAACTCTATACTCACATAAAAGTCTTCTTCAAGCCAAAGAGACTGCTCTGAAACGTCCACTTCAATCCATCCTGTTGCACCTTCGGGTACTTGGTACAGTACGTCTTCAAACAACAGTTCATCTTTTGGCAAACCAGAGATTTTATCTTTCTCAAAAACTCTGACCCTGATTTTCAATGCTTCAGGAGCTCGCATAAAACTCATCCGCACTTTACTCAACTCAACGGGATACCGCTTTGCTTCAATCAATTGAGCAATTTGTGCACCTTCATTAAATTTTCTTGTAAAACAACCCTGTCTTCTGGTTTTAGTAATTCCCACATCTTTCCGTATAGGTCTACCTTTGGTCCTTACGACCACCAAACCCAAATCAGTAACTCGCTCTTTAAGCAAAATTCGTAACTCTTTGTCCTTATTCAAGTCAAGTATTGACCTCCTAATTTTATTATGTGTTACGGCAGAAAAAGTAAGTGAATCGTTCAGCAGACTCTCAGGAATAGAAATCTTAAACTCACCATTCTCATTTGAGATTGTACCTACATTTCTTCCTTCGATCCCAATATTAACAAACGCAATAGGTTCGCTTGAAGCACTGTCAAGAACTTCCCCAACAATTATAACACCCTGGCCATATAATGCCGGGGAGCAGCAAAGCTCAAAAAATACAGCGATAAAAGTGACTATTATAATTGGCCTATTCACTCTTCCTTGATATAGTGAATAGGCTTTCTTCTGAGCACGGCTAATGTTGGAAAAAGCATCAATAGCGAGGCTGGAATTCCCAGAATCAAAGTGCTAGCCAAGATTATCTTCCAGTCGAAGCTCACGTGATTCGCCAATGAGTTTAACCAAATTTCGGTATTTGCCATGTAAGACAATGGAAGTGCTATGAGCACCGCCAGAAGTGTTAATATGATGAACCCCTTGGACAAAGAAACCATCAATTGGCTCGTTTCAGCTCCTAGTATTTTTCGAATTCCCATTTCTCTCGCCCTCACTTCGGCCATCCATTTGCAAATACCGGAAAGCCCTATCAGAGCAACCAGCAAAAGTTGAACCCCAAAAAAACCTACCACTTTGGTCATAATTAAATGTTGACTTGACTGCCTTAATTTTTCTTTGAATACAGAATAATTCAACTCTGTTTTTATTCCACTTTTTAGCCATGCCCGATCAATCAAATCCAGGCTTTCCCTCAGTTTGTTATCAGCCACTTTTACGGATAATATGCCAGGGCTTTTAGCACTGAATAATGGCAGAATGATCAAGGGCCTTTGAGTCGAGTTAATTCCCTGAAAATAGAAATCCCTAATCACTCTGACAATCCTACGGCTCTTACCAAAAACCAATATACTTTGACCTAATGCCTCCTCGGGACTACCTAACTCTAATGTTTCAACTGCAGATTCGTTAATTGTAATTTGAGGAGCATCAAATTCTTGACTTGCTGGCAAGGTTTCTCCAATGATACTGAGCGCATATATGTCAAAAAAGAACTCATCTGCTCTGAAAAAATTAACAGAAGCATTTTCACCGCTGGTTAATTTTATTGCCAAATTTGCAGAACTAGATGAGCTAGGCACATTAGTAGAAAGAGTTGTGCCAATTATGTTAGCACTCTTTTCAACCTCATTTCTGAATACGTTAAGACCAATAGGACCGATGTCAATATTAACCAGATGATCATCATCAAAGCCACGGTCAAACTCCAATTCATATTTGAATTGTTTTTGAGTTAGTAGCGCAGTGCTAACACATATAAGACCCAAAACCAATTGAAATACGATCAGAGACTTTCTCAAACCAGCTTTGGAAAAAACACGGACAGAATAAAAGTCTCTGAGTGCCTGAACTGGTTGAAATCTCGAAAAATAAAATGCGGGAATAATGCTGGCCAAAAGACCAACAAAAATGGCAAATAGAAGAAAATAGAGATATGTGCTCATCTCTGGTTTCAACAAAAAGAAATTTCCAATTTCTGGATTCAAACCTAGAATTGCCGGAATAATAAGTTTGAGAATTGGGAAGGCCAAAATACCCGCCACAATCGAAATAAGTATAGACTCGACTAAAACCTGTCTTGAAATCTGTTTGTTATGAGCACCAAAGGTTTTTCGAACTCCAATTTCTTTGGCTCTGGTAAATGACCTTGCTGTGGTTAGACTTGCATAATTGAACGTTGAAAAAACAATCAAGAGCAAGGCTACACCTCCAATAACTTTGAACAAGATTGGATCCAGTGATCCTTGAGAAGGCGAATTCGTATAACCAGGCCCCGGATAAATACCAGACAGTGGTTGGAAGCTGAAAAAATTTCGGTCCTCGACTTCGTAATGCTCTTCACTCGCTTGATTCATAAAGACTTGGGCCCTGTCGAGGTCATGATCTTCATTAAATAAAACATAGTTGTACTGGGTGTATATATTTTTCCAATTATCAGGAGACCTTTCAAAAGGGGTTTTAAAATCCTGGTTATTTGACGATATCAGAAACTCAAACTGTAAATGAGAATTACGTGGGACATCGTACAAAATACCCTTGACCACAAGCTGAACACTGTCTTGTATCTGGACAAGTTGGCCCAAAGGATCATTTGACCCAAAGAGCTTTTCAGCCAAATTCTGAGTCATGAAAATTGACGAAGGGTCATCCAATAATAATGGATCACCTTGCAGCACTGGGAAGGTAAAAACCTTCAAGAAATCGCTGGAAGTGACCATGCCCAAAGTTTCGAATGACTCATTTTTCACCTTTAGTTTGCCACCCGCAGCAGAAAAGGTGGCTACTGCCTCCACATCAGGCAATCCTTCTTGCATTTTTCTCCCAAGAGCTGCGGGGGACGAAGCGAAATGGGAGCCACTTTTCCTCGCGCTAAGCAGTCTGTAGACTTTCTCTTTATTCACATGAAAATCGTCATAACTGTATTGCTCTTCTATCAAAGTAATGGCCAGCATACCTACGGCCATGCTCAAAGCAAGCCCTAGTACATTTAGCATAGAGAGCGCTTTGTGTTTGATCAGATTTCTTCCTGCTACCTTAAAATAGTGCCCCGTCAAACCTAATACCGAGGTGCTCTCTTTTGTTGACTTTCTCATAAAAATGGATGGTCTGAATAATTTGATAACTTGTTTTAGGTAGAATCTCCTAGCGGATTTGGGATTTGATTCGTGTAGTTTCTGAAGAAATATTTCCTCCAGATCCCCATGTATAAATTCGAAGTATTCAGGGTTGCAGAACCATTTAAAAAATCGATAGGCCCATTTAGGGGGTCGAAAATCTTCCATCTACTTCAGATCAAGAATAAGCCCCTTTGATAAGTCCCATAACTCTTCCCGAACGGATCGAGATTGAATAAGGGCACGCTTACCTGAGTTGGTAATATTGAAAAGCCGCTTTCGCTTTCCACCTCTTGCCCTGGTAGATTCACCCCATTTGGAAGAGATAAAGTTCTTTTTCTCAAGTCGGTTCAAGGCAGAGTACATGGCACCCACGCTCACCTCCCTTTGGGTTCGTTTTTCGAGATCCTCTTTGACTGCCACACCATAAGCCTCATCAAACAGTGCCACTATGGTCAACAGTACTAGTTCTTCAAATTCACCGAGGTTTGTGCTTTTCATTTTTTTATATTCCTATCAAATGTAGAAGAAATAATTTTATATTACTACTAAATGTAGAAGAAATATTGATCTGAATGGAAGCGATAGACTTATGCCGAGCCTGGATGCCATCAATTGAGCCTAGATTATCTGTCTAGTAATTGAAACCAATCAAATTCCAAAAATTCAGAAACCAGACGAATGCAACTCCGTTCAACGCCATCATCGAATAATAAAGTCTTCCCCATTTGGACCAAAACCCTTTTCTGTACACTAGAACAGCCATGAGAAGTACAAATGGCAACAGAATCAGCAAAGCGATAGACAAGACCGAAGCCAGCTTCAACATAGGCGTGGCTCCAAACTGAAAATCATAGAAATTCTGAGCAGTCAGGGCGTAGGCATTGACCAGAAGAAATAGAATACCCAGTCCGTTGAAGGTTGTGAGTACTCTCTTGGCGCGTTTGAGGTATCTGCTTTGGTCCGCTGTCCACTCATTGATAGGCTTTCGTTTTTTAACAAAAACGCTGACCAGGCTGACCAACAATTGAATTACGATAAGCAAGAGAATCACAATCAAAAGCATTTGATGAAAACTCACCTGCTCAAAAAAGCCAACTTTGTCATAAGTATCATAAACAAAATTATTCCTGGCCATTCGCTTAATCTTACCTCCTTCCCGCTGAAATGCTATCGTATTCCCACGATAGCTAAAGAGTAAGTCTCCATGATAAGTCATGGGGCGACCATCGTGATAAAGAGAGTCATTGGCCAATGTAATCTCGTATTCACCAACAAAGCCTATTAGAATACCCAATTTGGTTATGGCTTCACGTGCGTGGATATTACTCCTGTAGGTTCCAACAAATTCCTTCGCATTTTTAGGCAGTGGAAGGGCCTTTAACTGCGTCTTTTTGGTGGATGAAGGAAAGTGCTTTTCAAGAATATATTCAAAAACCCTTTCCGCTATTTCCTGATCATTTGCGTTTGCCGATGTGGCAATACCAAGCTGATGCGCCTTCAACAGATAAAAGTCGTTGTTAAAACCTTGCCAACCTCCATTTTGAGTCCATACCCTTTGACCCGCCAAGTCAACTTCTCGTATGGAATACCCGATTCCCAGCAGGCCTTTGTGATTTTTGAACTGCGGAGTTGTGAGCATCTCAACATATTCCTCCCCCAGAATCTGCTGACCTTTAAACCGTCCTTTTTGCAGTAGCATATTTACAAAGTTGGCCATGTCAACAGTCGAGGCTCTCATGCCAGCAGCAGGTTTGTTAAACTGGTAATTCATTGGAGCAGCTACGAGCGAACCGAAGTACTCATAGCCTACGGCCAGCTGTTCCTTTTCCTCAAACTGTCTGATCACTTTTGGGTCAAATGTGCTGTTTAGCATCTCAAGCGGATCAAGCAAATTTTCCTTCATATAGGTTTCGAATGGCAGGCCTGATACCAACTCAACAATATAGCCCAACAAGCCAAACCCATAATTCGAATAGCTTGTGGCTTTATGCGGTGCCCAAAATGATTTGGTTTGTTTGGTCCTTATAAACTCCGAAAGAGAAATGACCTTATCAAACTGGCGAGATGCCGTGCCGATGTCAGAAGAAACATCCAATCCCGAAGAATGGGTTAGTAAAGAGTGAATGGTTATCGGCTTGTCGAAGGGTTCAAATTGAACATCTGTGAGGTATTTATTGATGTTCTCATGTAGGTCCAATTCTCCCTTTTCAACCAACTGTAAAATGGCCGTAGCCACCAGTAATTTAGGCACTGATCCCTGGTCATATAGTGTATGGATTGGGTCGATCGGGATTTGTTTTTCCAGGTTTTGAAAACCATATCCCTGGGTATAGATGGTTGAACCCTTGTAAACCAAAGCAAAGGAAGCGCCTGGGACATGCCTCTTGTCCATTACCTCCTTGATAATGCTGTCCAACTGCGGAGTTATTTTCAATAGATCAGCAACGGTGACTTCCGTGATATTTTGACCTTGTGACCTAAGGGGAATCAGTGTTCCTATATGAATATAGAGTACAATGAGCACTGCGGTGAAATATTTCATGTTGAATTAGATTTGAGTTTTGTGCTCAATTTTACGCGGCTGAAAAATCGTTTATGTCCGACTTTGTGAAGTCGATCAAAATTTTTGATGCCTCAAGTGCACTGAGTGCTATAAATGGTCAACAAGGACAAAGACAGGCCATTTCTCTAAAATTTTTGATTACTTTTCGTTAAATGGATTTGACGGTCAACCAGATTATTATCATTGTCCTTATTGGTCAGACATTCCTGTTTTCTGTCTTACTCCTCGCCCTTACAAAACTGAGCACAAGGAAGACCAGCACCTTGATATTGTTGGCCTTTCACACGGCTCTGCTTCTCAACTTTCTCAACGTATTTATTCTTGATCAGGGAATTGAGGGCATCCCTCATTTTGGGCTGGTCTTTGGACTAATATATGGCCCCATTATATATTTCTACAGCCTGGCGGTTATTCATCAGGGTTTTAAATGGAGGCCAATCTACTATGCCCATTTTGTTCCCGCACTCTTCCTGCTTTTATGGATAATTGGTGTTGACATAAACAGAGTCAGTACACCAAAAACTGAATTTCTGATTACGCTTATTTTCACCGGAGTTCAGACCGTGTCCTATCTCTATTTTTCGAACAGAAATGTCTCTTTCTACAAATCGCTTATCAAGCAAAACAAGACCCAGTACAATGTTGATGAATTTAACTGGTTAAGATTTTTTATAAATACCCTGGCACTCCTGTTTCTGGCTATATTCGTTGAGTCCTTTTTGGGCCTGGCCCAATACGACTTTTATGATTACTCGCTGCTTTTACTGGAAGGTGTGCTCCTTTATATCATCACCGCATTTATTCTGTATACCATTAGAAGGCCTGAAGCGTTTATTGCTGGCTTTACTTCTCATGAGATTGAGATTTCAAAGGATCAACAATTAAGATACGCCAATTCTACCCTCTCAGCAGAAGAAGCTGAGGTCTACCTTGAAAAGCTGCTAGGAAGAATCGAAAACGAGAAGCTCTACCTTGACGCTGAATTATCCCTTCAAAAGCTTTCTGAACAACTGAATTTGCCAGCCCGGCATCTGTCTCAAGTCATCAATGAACGACTAGACAGGAACTTCTTCGATTTCATAAACGAGTATCGCGTTAAAGAGGCCGAGAGACTATTTCATGAAAGGGAAGATTCTCGAGTCTTTGAAGTGATGTATGATGTAGGTTTCAACTCAAGGTCTTCTTTCTACTCAGCCTTTAAGAAGTTTACCGGGGTTACTCCTTCTCAATTCAAGAAGAAGCCTGTCAATCTTTAGTATCCTTCATAACAGACGATACCGCCTGTCTTCTTCAAAAAGTTTAGAGACCTCTTTCAATCCATCCAAAAGTCAGTTGTCCAGTAAATTGTGAAACGACATAGCACATTGATGTGAAATTGAGTCTCATAACTCATGTATTTCGAATGATTGTACAACCCTGGACGTAATAAAAGCCTATTATTAAGAAATTCGAGAAACAAAGCCCTAATGGAATATGCGTCCTGAAAATTTAGAGCTCCAATTCAATTAGGCAAAATTTGGGGAGCTATCACCATGAAACGAGCTCAAGGTAATTTGATAAAAAGTTTCTGAATGGGACCATTAAGTTTATCAAAGTACAATCAGTTATAACCAAACGGCCGAATGAATAGAATTAAAATATTGTTAAGAAAAATATTCGCTGTACATCGAAAGCGCCTATTTTTGAGCCTAGTACTGGTTTTGCTTCTTTTTTCCTGTGGGAAAAAAGAAGCTGAGCCTATAGTTGAGTTAAAAGAAGAGGAACCAGTAGTTAGATTAATATATGAGGGAAGGTGGATGCAGGGCTGGACCCTTGGTCACAACAATAAACCTCAAGAAACAGACCGATTCATTGTTTATACTAATTATTCAGAAGAAAAAGATGTCATTGCAACGGCAGAATTTGCTGAATTAGTAATGGATGAAGTAATATCCCACTTTGAAGTAGAGTGGGATGATTACAATTTTGTCTCCGAACAACCAAACAAAAAAATAGTGATCTTTTCTGATTATAATCAGCGAACTTCTCAGGGTGGCGTTGCTTATAGAGATGGCATAGTAATAAGAGCACTTAACTCTCCATTGTACACTGCTAACTACACCTTTAACTCATGGAGGAGGACACTCAAGCATGAACTGTTTCACGTTAATGAATTTTTATTGATCGGTGACCCGAAATACCAACAAGCAAACACTGTATGGCTAAGAGAAGGTATGGCCACTTATGTTTCTGGTCGTAAGACTATTGTGTCAATAAACCAGCTAGATAGTTGGCAAGCGTCACAGCGCAACTTTACTGGTGGTGGCAACCCAATCAAAATAAATTCATTTGCGGATTTACCCTCAAATGATCCTAACACAGTCGGTGCTTACTATAGCTTTTTCGAATTAAGTGCGAGATATCTCATGGATTCGAAAGGGAATGGATCATCGGTTTCGGACGTAAAATCATTTTACTCTGAACTTGGACAGGGCATACCTCTCGATGTCGCTTTCGCAAATAATTTTGGATTGACTCTCCAACAATTTCAAGATCAATATTGGGATTTGATGAGAGAGTATTTAAAGGAATGAACTAAGCATAATTACGACTTGTCTTTTCAAACACTAAGCCAACCCATAGCCTGTACTTAATTTTGATCTTTTCTTAAAAAAAAAGAAACAAACAGGTTATTCACAATGCTGATCCAATTCAGTGTTGAGCTTTCGAGTAAACCATACCTTAATTAAAGGCAAAGATAAATTTGCAGCTTATAATGCCTTTGAAAAATAAATTTCTGGTAAAAAGGAAAATGTGACCCCGGCAAGAATCGAACTTGCATCTAAAGTTTAGGAAACTTCTATTCTATCCATTGAACTACGGGGCCTGGAATGCTAGTCAGAAGAGCGACAAAGGTAATTAATATTGCAAATCAGTCAATATCCAAACCTCCTAAAAATAAAAGCCGAAATGATTAATGCTTATTCCGAAAATCTATCTCCACTTAAAGGCATACATTGTATGCCCATCGGTGCTAATTATTAACTCCTGCTCCGGAACAATAACAAAACTATTATCATAGTAGTCTGAACCACCCATATTCTTTGCTAAAGGCAGCTTAATTGTCACCACCTTCGAACCAGTTTGTGAATTGGTGACAAAGACCTTATTCGAATTTTGAAAATATAATAGTGACTCATGATACTCGGATATTTGAAAATTTTCACTCTTCCATTTTATATCCCCAGTTTCAGCCTCCAGAATATCAAGACCAAACTCACCATCTTCTCTTTTCCTGCCTAAGACACCATCGGCCACGTACAATATTGAAGGACCTTTCAGAGAGCTTTCCTTAATCCAAATTTTTTCTCCTGTATTCGCATCCAGGCAATTCAATCGAGGTTGTACATTAAAATATACTTTCCCATTCGATACCTTCAGCGTATTAGCCCCCCCGAATGACTCAATAAATCGATAAACTTCAAATCGTTGCTTATAGTTATAAGCAATGATAGATTGCCCTTGGGACGCCCCATTCTCATAATAAATCAATAGCAGATCACCGTTGTCATTGATATGTGTTTGCAGACCCTTTAGCGAACTCCTAGAGCTTGTTCCAACAGATTTTTTTAATATTAACTCAGTCAGGCCTGTTGATCCATCAATTTCATATACATAGCTAAACTCATCAGAACGATCATTCACGGTAATAAACAGATGTCCTTCGCTGAAAAGGAGTTCACCCTGCCGAATAGAGTTATTTATCAATTCAATTTCTCCATTCTCCAAATTCACTTTGTGCACCCCGCTGTTGTTAGTAAAGTACATGTATTTATTGTCACCCACGATATTTGATGAGAGTTCAAATTGTTCACTTGACCAAACCTGCCCTCCTGTTCTAATATCCATTGCGTTAAGAGAAAAGTTGAAGGTTATTTGTGATTGTATAGGAGCAACAATCAGATCAGGGGTTTTGAAAAAACCATGATTTGAAGGAATTCCCTCACTTTGGTCATTGGTCAACGTATTCTGCCAAACTTCTGGAAGTGTTTTTCCTTCGGAAATTGCAAGTTCGATCAGCGAACACCCCGAAACCAGGAGCATTAAGAAGATTGTAGATATGGTGATTGATTTTTTCAATTCTGAGTTAACTGTCTTAACCGTTTTAATAGAACTCGTTTTTCAAGTAGTTGGGAAAGATCGTATAATGCCTCACTTTCACTTTTTCTAAAATCACTGCTCTTAGCTCTTCTATGTTCTGTTTTTTGGTGGCAGAAATGAAAACTGCAGCGGGATCGCTCTTGCCAATATAAGATGCCTTTAGGGCCTCTAAGGTCATTGGAGGGTTCTCCATTTCTTCGAGAATATCGGGGTCAATATCATGTTTGAACTGATCGATTTTGTTGTAAACCATAATGGTGGGTTTATCAGCAGCGCCCAGGTCTACTAGCGTTTTGTCCACAGTTTCTATCTGATCTTGGTAAAAGGGATGAGAAACATCCACCACGTGTAGCAGCACATCTGCTTCTCTTACCTCATCTAAGGTAGATTTAAAAGATTCGATAAGATGCGTGGGTAATTTCCGGATAAACCCAACAGTATCAGACAAGAGGAAAGGGATGTTCCCAATAACGACTTTTCGCACGGTGGAATCCACGGTCGCAAATAGTTTGTTTTCGGCTAGAACATCCGCCTTGGTCATAAGCCTCATTATGGTAGACTTGCCCACATTCGTATAGCCTACCAAGGCTACACGCACTATATTTGATCTCGACTTGCGCTGAACCGCATTTTGCAATTCAATCTTCTCCAGCTTTTTCTTGAGCACTGTAATTTGATGCCTGATATTTCTTCTATCGGTTTCAATCTCCTTTTCACCAGCACCGCCCCGGGTTCCTGTTCCACCGCGTTGCCTTTCCAGGTGTGTCCACATTCTTGTCAATCGTGGCAGCAGATAACTTGACCTGGCTAACTCCACCTGAGTTTTTGCCTGCGCGGTTTGCGCCCTTTGAAGGAATATGTCAAGGATTAACAAACTGCGATCGTATAGCTTGACCTCCAGTTCCTTTTCAAGATTACGAAGCTGAGAAGGACTCAGGTCATCGTCAAAGATTACCACCTTCACACCTTCGGCTTTCACATAGGTCTGAATCTCTTCCAATTTTCCTTTGCCCACAAAGGTTCTCACCTCCTGCTTGTCCAGTTTTTGAGTAAAGGACTTTACAACTTTCAGACCCAGGGTTTCAGCAAGAAAGGCTAGCTCATCCAGGTATTCGATCACCTTCTCTTCCGATTGATCACGGTTGATCACCGCCACCAACACTGCCGTGTCCTTTTCCGTCTGTCTTGTTTCAAATCCTCCCATACCTAGCTGTGAAATTAGTGTTTATCAACCCTAAACTAAAATTTACCGTTCGCAGATGTTATGTGATTTGGAGCAAGAAAGATAATGGCTGCCTTCGCCAAATTGGAAAAAGCATATTTCAATTTTATTTAAACAGTTGAACTGTTTAGTTTGCCGATAAGTAGAAAACCATGAAAGTAGTTGAAACAGGCTTAGAAGGACTTATCGAATTATACCCTACGGTCTATGGTGATGCCCGAGGATATTTTCTTGAATCATTTAGAGAATCTCTCTTCCAAGAGTTGGGGTTGCAAAGTGACTTTGTGCAGGATAATGAGTCTTTTTCGGTAAAAGGAACGCTGCGCGGTCTGCACTTTCAAAAGCCTCCGTTTGCACAAGGGAAATTAGTCAGAGTAATTACTGGTAAAGTGCTGGATGTCGTCCTGGATATCCGACCCAATTCAAAGACTTTTGGTCAACATCATACCGTAGTGTTGAATGCCGAGGATCGCAATCAAATGTATATACCACCAGGTTTCGCTCATGGTTTTGCGGCTCTAGAGGATAGTATTTTCTATTACAAATGCACAGATTACTATAACAAAGCATCGGAAGCGGGAGTTTTGTGGAACGACCCGGCACTCAATATTGATTGGGAAATTGAACATCCCATCATCTCTGAAAAAGACGCGCTTTTGCCTACCTTTGAAGCTTTAATAGCAAATCCCGCATTTTGAGCTTGCTTTCGTTTTTCAAAAACAAAAAAACACAAACCACCAGCGTTCTGCCGTTAGAGGTGGATATTCATTCACATCTCATCCCTGGAATAGACGATGGAATTGAGTCTGTAGAGCAGGGATTAGACATTCTAAGGGAGATGGTAGACCTGGGTTACAAAAAAGTGATCACTACTCCTCATACCATGATGGAGGCTTACCCAAATACTCCCGAAACGATTAACAGTGGTCTGGCAGTAATGAAAGCTGCCATAGCTGAGGCACAAATTCCGATAGAGATAGAAGCAGCCACGGAGTATTTTCTGGATGAGTCCTTTATTGAACGATTAGATAACGATGAACCCCTAATGACTTTTGGGGACAACTATGTGCTCTTCGAAACTTCTTTCATGAATGCACCACCGTTTTTGAAAGAGGCTACCTTTAAAATGACTGTCAAAGGCTATAAGCCGGTATATGCCCACCCTGAACGATATATCTACTTGTTGGAAGATGATGCCTTGCTTGAGGAAATGGTTGACAGAAGCCTATATTTTCAATTAAACCTGGTTTCACTGTCTGGTTGTTATTCTAAACCAGTACAAAAATTTTCCGAAAAGCTGATTGATAAGGAATTGGTGAGTTTTGTGGGTACTGACTGTCACAATATGGGACACATTGATTACTTAAAACGCTCCATGCAGTCCAAATACTTCAAAAAAGTACTTGATCTCAACCTGTTAAATAACACACTACTATAATATGATATTTGTTACCGGAGCTACCGGACTTTTAGGAAGTTTTATCTGTAGAGACCTTTTGCAAAAGGGGTATAAAGTCCGAGCTATAAAAAGGCAGACCAGCCGACTCACTTTGTTAGAAGACATTGCCGATCAAATCGATTGGGTAATTGGTAATATGGATGATACCACTTTTATGGAAGAAGCACTTCAGGGTGTTGAGGCGGTGATCCATGGAGCAGCCATCATTTCGTTTGACAAACGAGATGAACCCAGCATGTTCAAAACCAATGTACAGGGCACCGCAGACCTGGTCAATGCTTGTTTAAAAGTGGGCGTCAAGAATTATGTTCATATTAGTTCAGTGGCTGCATTAGGCAGAAAGGCCGGTCAAACCAACATCAACGAAAAAGATCGCTGGGAAGGCACAGAATACGATTCCATCTATTCAAGATCAAAACATTTGTCTGAATTAGAAGTTTGGCGTGGTGCTCAGGAAGGTCTTGATGTTAAGATTGTGAACCCCTCGGTTGTTTTGGGACCGGGAATTTGGAAAAAAGGCAGTACCTCGGTTTTCAAATATGCGTTTGATGAAAAAGCATATTTCCCTTCGGGCACAGTTAACTTCGTTGATGTTAGAGATGTATCAAGGGCGATCATTCAGCTTATGGAATTGGATATCACAAATGAACGCTTTGTGCTAAACGCTGGGAGTATGCTTTATAAGGATTTCTTTACCAAAATAGCGGAGGCATTTGGAAAGAAACCTCCCAAAAAACCAGCCCCAAAAGCACTTTTAAAAATTGCTGTCTTTTTTGAATTTCTCAGGTCAAGGATCACGGGCAAAGGTGCAATGATCACTTCAGATACGGCCAAACTCTCTCAAATGAAATACCATTTTGAAAACGACAAGATCAAAAAAACGCTGAACTTTGAGTTCACGCCAATCGAAGATTCTATAAAATGGACGGTATCGGAATTGAAGAAAATGCACAATCTTTAACAAAATGAAATTTTTTAATAGCGTTCATAGTTTCAAGTACAAGATTTCACTATTTTAAGTCTACAATTCTAACACAATTGCATGCAGGAAGACTATCCGAGTAGAGAAGAGGAACGTGGGTTGGTAAGAAGGTTTGAGGAGCAGCTAAAGCAGCAAAACTTCACTTTTTTTGATGTTATGGAGTTTGAGGTAATTATCCAATATTACTTGGATCATCTCAAATACGGCCGCGCTTTAAAAGCAAGTAGATTGGCCAATGAGCAGTATCCTTACTCCCAGGAAATCAGCCTTTTAATGGCACAAAGCCTGATAGGCAAGGAGGCTTATGAAGAAGCATTGAAAGTAATTGAGAATGCTCAAAATATGCACCCAAATGATGTTGAATTAAATACAGTCAAGGGATCCCTCTATTCATTTATGGGGCGCTTTGATGAGGCCGTTGAAATTCTATCGAGTACCCTGGATTATGCCGAAGACAAATCGGAGGTATACTATAACATTGGGCTCACCTACCAAACCAACTCCAAATTTAAGGAGGCCATTACAGCTTACAAGAAGGCTATTGAGGCAAACATCAACCACGAAAGTGCGCTATATGAATTAGCCTACTGCTTGGATGTACTTGGTGAATTGGAAGGAAGTGTGGAATACTACAAACAGTTTATTGATAAAGATCCTTATTCAAGTTATGCATGGTACAACCTGGGAATCGTGTATAGTAAACTTGAAAACTATGAGGAAGCCATAAAGGCCTACGATTTTGCAATCGTTATTGATGACACCTTCTCCTCGGCCTATTTTAATATGGGAAATTCTTACATGAATTTGGATAGGTACACCGATGCTCTGAATGCATATAAGAACACGCTAAAAAATGAAGGCCCCAGTTCAGAAACCAATTGCTGTATCGGTGCAGCGTATGAAAAACTAGAGCAGTATG
The DNA here is from genome assembly GCA_029262895.1 of Roseivirga sp. Lineage (GTDB taxonomy): Bacteria > Bacteroidota > Bacteroidia > Cytophagales > Cyclobacteriaceae > Roseivirga. The sequence goes on along the minus strand of JAJCYM010000040.1, from coordinate 45,083 downwards.
AGCTAGCGATTAAATATTATCGTAAAGCTGCAAAAACCGATCAGTTTTATGAGGATGCCTGGTACGGCATAGGTTGTTGCCTTGTTGCTCAGGAAAAATATTTCGAAGCCATTCATTTTTTGAACAAAGCGCTAAAGCTTGACCCTGAAAACGCCAATTACTGGCAAGTGATAGCTGAAGCGGAATTCAAAACCGGAAATGTGGTTTCGGCTGCTGAGGCCTATCAGGAAGCAGCCATGCTTGAACCCAACAATGTTGACCTCTGGCTGGATTGGTCATTTATTTACTTCGAACAAGGTGATTCAGAGAAGGCAATTGACCTGATTGAAAAAGCTATGGAAGAAAGTCCTGATGACTCCGATTTGCTGTATCGGATGACGGTATATCAAATAAATGCAGGACGCTACAAAGAAGCCTTTAATTATCTAGAAAATGCGTTAATTTTGAACTTCGAAAATCACGAAGTGCTGTATGAATTCTTCCCGAAACTGGAAACTCAGAAGGCTCTCTTCAAGATTATCGACCAGTACCGAAACAAAAACTGAATGCATTATTTTTTGAATGATGTGCCCGAAAGGACACAGAAGCCTCGTGATAAAGGTTTTACCATGGTCATGGATAAGGGCCTGAGCATTAGAGAAACAGAAGACTTTCTGAGCGTTTGCAGTAACCATGTAGACATTGTGAAACTAGGTTGGGCCACGTCTTATGTCACCCCCAATCTTAAAGAGAAGCTCGATATCTATAAAGCCGCAGGCATCCCCTACTACTTCGGAGGAACACTGTTTGAGGCGTTTATAGTCAGAAATCAGTTTGATGATTATCGCAAAATCCTGGACAAGTATGAGATGCCATTTGTAGAGGTTTCAGATGGTTCAATAGAGTTAGATCACGACAAAAAATGCGAATACATTAGCCAGCTTGCAGAACAGGTTACCGTACTCTCAGAAGTCGGTTCAAAGGATGAAGAAAAAATCATCCCTCCATACAAATGGATTGAACTAATGCAAAAAGAGCTCGATGCCGGAGCCTGGAAAGTGATTGGTGAGGCTCGTGAGGGAGGCAATGTAGGTCTTTTCAGGTCTACCGGAGAAGTCAGGTCTGGTTTGGTTCAGGAGATTTTGACTAAAATTCCTTTTGAAAAAATCATTTGGGAAGCCCCTCATAAAGCACAACAGGTTTGGTTTATTAAACTTTTGGGCACCAATGTGAACCTTGGTAACATCGCTCCAAACGAGCTGATCCCATTGGAAACCATCCGACTTGGATTGAGGGGAGATACCTTCAATCATTTTCTCAACAACCAATAATGGAGAATTTGAAGAAGTACTTTCTGATCTACCTGAAAGGTATTGGTATGGGAGGTGCAGATGTAGTACCCGGAGTTTCGGGAGGTACTATTGCCTTTATTACAGGCATTTACGAGACCTTGTTGAATTCCATTAATAGCATTAATCTTGAAGCGTTAAACTACCTGAAGCAATTCCAGATCAAAGCACTTTGGAAGCATGTCAATGGCAATTTCCTCACCGCTTTGCTTTTGGGTATAGCCACCAGCGTTGTGACTTTGGCCAAGGTCATCACCGGTCTTTTAGCAGACTACCCTATTCAGGTTTGGTCATTCTTTTTTGGCCTTATTATTATCTCGGCCCTTATCGTTCTAAAGGAAATTAAGCATTGGAACGTTGGCGTCTTTCTGGGCATCATTGTCGGAGCAACGCTTGCCTACTTTATTACCGCCTTTTCTCCAGCAGAAACACCAGAGGCTTCCTGGTTCCTTTTTATTGCAGGGGCGGTGGCTATTTGCGCCATGATCCTTCCGGGCATTTCCGGTTCTTTTATTCTCTTGCTTTTTGGTAAGTATGAATATGTGCTCACTGCAATCAAGGAACTCAAAATCATGGATCTGCTATTCTTTGCTCTTGGCTGCATTGTAGGCATTTTGAGTTTCAGCAGGTTAGTGAGTTGGCTGTTCAAAAAATATCATCAGTTAACCATTGCCGTACTTTCTGGTTTTATGCTTGGGTCGCTGAACAAAGTGTGGCCTTGGAAGGAAGCTTTGAAAACTTATGTAGACCGACATGGCGATGTCAAGCCCCTTGTAGAGGCCAATGTGATGCCCAATGAATACTTGGCCAAAACAGGTCTGGAACCCTATTTCCTTCAGGCCGTCTTGTTTGCTGCAGGTGGTTTGCTGTTAGTTTTTGCCATAGACAGGATTGCCTCATTATTGAAAGCTGAAGACTAGATCATGAGGAAATTCGGCCTTATCGGATATCCACTAAGTCACTCTTTCTCTAAAAAATATTTTACTGAAAAGTTTGAGAAGGAAGGCATTAGTGACACTTCTTATGAGTTGCTTCCCATTGAGTCTATTGATCAACTTCCTTCGCTCATCAATTCCGAGCCAAATTTAGTCGGACTAAACGTTACCATCCCCTACAAAGAACAGGTGCTTCCATTTTTGCATGAGTTAGATCCAAAAGCTGAAGCCATTGGAGCGGTCAATACCATAAAAATTAAGGGAGATAAACTGATTGGCTACAATACGGATTATCACGGTTTCAAAGAGTCTTTGATCAAATGGTTAGGCGCTAAAGCCATGCCCGAAAAAGCCCTGATTCTGGGAACAGGTGGTGCAGCGAAGGCAGTAAAGGCTGTGCTTCAGGATTTGAATATTCAGAACCAATGCGTTTCAAGAACACCCACCAAAGACCAGCTGTCCTACGAAGACCTTAACACCTCATCACCTCAACACCTCAACACCTCACAACTCATCATCAATACAACTCCCTTAGGCATGGCTCCAAACACAGGGGCACTACCGGACCTCCCCTATACTGAGCTTTCTGAAAATCACTACTTATTCGATCTTGTCTACAATCCATTGATCACTGCTTTTATGCAAAAAGGTATTGATCAAAATTGCTGGGTGAAAAACGGCCTTGAAATGCTGCATGGACAAGCGGAAAAAGCCTTGGAAATTTGGAATCAATAATCCGTATCAATTGTTGAAATATCTTGTAAGTTTAAACTTATGGACTTCAAAATCACGGCTGAATTCGAACCGACAGGAGACCAACCTGAGGCCATCGCTCAATTAAAGCAGGGCATAGAAGATAATGAACCTAACCAAGTGTTGCTTGGTGTCACGGGTTCTGGTAAAACCTTTACCATCGCCAACCTGATCCAGGAAACCCAACGTCCAACCTTGATATTAAGTCATAATAAAACATTGGCTGCCCAGCTCTTTGGTGAATTCAAACAGTTCTTTCCAGACAATGCTGTTGAGTATTTTGTCTCTTACTATGACTATTATCAGCCTGAGGCCTTTATTCCAAATAGTAATCTATATATAGAAAAGGACCTTTCCATTAATGATGAGATTGAGAAGCTTAGGCTTTCGGCCACTTCTTCCTTATTGACAGGAAGAAGGGATGTTATCGTTGTTGCATCTGTTTCCTGTATCTACGGTATTGGAAACCCGGATGAATTCGGCAAAAATGTAGTGCGACTTGAGGTTGGAGATACTGTCTCGAGAAACAAGTTGCTCTTTGCCCTCGTGGATATCCTATACAGCCGAACAGAAGCGGAATTCAAACGAGGGACCTTCCGAGTAAAAGGAGACAGCGTAGATATATTTATCGCATATGGCGACTTTGCCTATCGCATCTACTTTTGGGGGGATGAGATTGAGGCCATTCAAAGGGTTGATCCTGTTACAGGAACAAAGATATCTGACGAAAAAATCATCACGATCTTCCCAGCCAACCTTTTTGTCACTGGCAAGGATGTGCTCCACACTGCGATTAAGGAAATTCAGGATGACCTGGTGGAACGACTGGATCACTATGAACTGGAAAGGCGTTTTCTAGAAGCCAAACGATTGAAAGAACGCACTGAGTTTGATATGGAAATGATGCGAGAGCTTGGCTACTGCTCAGGTGTGGAGAATTATTCACGCTATTTTGACAGAAGAAGTGCAGGGCAGCGCCCCTTCTGTTTGCTAGATTACTTTCCAGATGACTTCTTAATGGTGATTGATGAAAGTCATGTGACCGTACCTCAGGTGCGGGCCATGTGGGGTGGAGATCGTTCCAGAAAGGAGAATTTGGTAGAATATGGTTTCAGGCTTCCCTCCGCATTGGACAACAGACCACTGAAGTTTGATGAGTTTGAAGCACTCGCCACGCAAACTGTCTACGTCAGTGCAACACCTGCCGAGTATGAACTAACAAAGTCTGAAGGCATTGTGGTGGAACAGGTCATCAGACCTACCGGGCTTCTTGATCCCGTAATCGAAGTACGTCCGAGTCTAAATCAGATTGATGACCTATTAGACGAAATTGACATCAGGGTTAAAAAAGAGGAGCGTGTACTTGTCACCACCTTAACCAAAAGAATGGCTGAAGAGCTGACCCGATATCTTGAGCGTGCAGATGTCAAATGTCGATATATCCATTCTGAAGTGAAACCCTTGGATCGTGTGGAAATCTTGCGAGAGTTGCGACTTGGTGTTTTTGACGTACTTGTTGGGGTGAACTTGTTGAGAGAGGGTCTGGACCTTCCGGAAGTTTCATTGGTTACTATTTTAGATGCTGATAAGGAAGGCTTTCTTAGAAATGAGCGTTCCCTGGTGCAGACTATTGGGAGAGCCGCACGAAATGAGAACGGCATGGTGATTATGTATGCCGATAAAATGACGCATTCTATGCAGCAAGCCATTGACGAGACGAATAGAAGGCGCAGTCGTCAAATGGCATATAACATTGAGCACGGCATTACGCCAAAGACCATCAAAAAATCGAAAGAGGCCATCATGGGTCAAACGAGTATCGCGGACTCCAGAAAGGGCAAAAAGAACTATTATGTCGAAAGTGATTCTCAATCTGTTGCCGCAGATCCAGTAGTTGCCTATATGGATAAACCAGGCCTGGAGAAAATGGTGAAGGCCACTCAGAAGTCTATGGAAAAAGCCGCCAAAGAGCTAGATTTTATTGAAGCTGCCAGGCTACGAGATGAACTGACTGAATTGAAAGAACTGATTAAATCCAAGGGTTAAATGAAAACTCAGGTCTCTCCAATCAAGACCAGTTTGGAGACATCAGACCTTCTCACTTTTCTGAAAAAATCTCTAAAATCTTTGTAGGATTCAGCAGGAAATTCACCCTCTTTCACCAGCAGATACCTGGTAAATTTTAGCTGGTTGGTTTCAGGATCAAACTTATAAGACAATTTGTATTCTCCAAACTCAGTACTCACCTCAACGTCTTCCAATTGAAATTCCAAACGATAGTTCTCTGGTAGAGTATAACTCACCGAATCAACATCCTCATAGCCATACTTGACAATAATTGATGTTTCTCTACTATCATCTTTCGGGGGATCCTTCCTCGACCTGTTTAACAAATTAGGAACCAAAAAGAGTCTTTTCCCGCTTTTGGTAGCATACTTCCTCACCTGCAAATTGATCTCTTCTTGTAAAAATGGTATTTCTGTTTCTCTGTTCTCTTCATAAGAGAAAGACTTAAGATCAAAGGCGGGCAGGTCAATAACATTCAACAGATACTTTTTTTGATCTTCTTTACCCCATTTTGCTCTGTGGTAGTGATCATCAAACTGTCTTCCTTTAAAGGTGGTTTTGACCTTGGCACTAATGTTACCCTCAGCGTCAACATTCACCTCGGCCACCCTCCGTTGGGTGTTGACCTTCTCTTCATACTCTGGCGTTTTTACAATTACTCCCCCTTCATCGGTAATCATTAGGGCATGCCTATCATCAGTGAAGCTACCTAAAAAGTTAAATGGCGCCTTTTGACTAGTGCATTCCAGCCAAACCGTGTCCTTTTCCATAGGCACCGCTACAATGACATGGTTAAACTGAAAACTTGGGAAATCCACATCAATGTCTTCTTCATCAGGTCCGGCTTTTATCACAACAAAGTGGGAGAGGATTCCGGCATATTTTAAAAGGCTATACGTGAAATTTGATAGTGCCTTGCAGTCGCCATAACCATTCTCTATAACATTCATGGCATCAAACGGCTGAAAACCACCTATTCCCAACTGAATACTCACATACCGTGTATTCCTCTGTAAGTACTGATAGATTAATCTGGTCTTCTCTCTGGGATTATCAATTCCCAATAATAATTCATCAATCTCCTTTTTAACCTTATCAGAAATTTCGTCTCGACCTTGATTCAACTTTACCTGCCAGGCACCAAATTCCTTCCAGGTTGACAAATCTCCCTCATAACCTTCCATTACAAATTTGGATGGCCCCAGTTTAACATGCTGTCCTCGATATCTGGCAGCTTTTCCTGCGTATACTTTTTTTATTGTTGCTTGATTCTTTATCTCCCACTTATAGGTATCTCCATCTTCAGACTCAGAAAAAGTATGAGGCTCAATACCATTAAGCTCTTTAAAACGTAATTGATACCCTTGAGGCACTGTAGCGGAATAAGAAGCCTTCTCAACAGAGATTCCATCTACAAATTGTGGGTTGAATGGCTGAAAGTAGGCTGTAGATTCAAACTGGCTACTATAAGAGTACTCGATGGTGAAAGGATAAGCATACTCCGAAGGCTCATAATATTTCATTCGGTTATCATCGTAAATTGAGCCACTCGATGTGATGTTGTAGTCTTCAATATCTCCCTTCTTTACTTTCTTAATCAGCTTTCCCTCTTTATCATAATAAGAGATGGCTATGTTCTTGAGCTTCGAAAGCTTATCATAACTCTCGCTAAAAACGGCAAACTCAAAGCCCTCTGAATTCAAAACTGTAATGGCGATACTTTCCTTGTAAACCCCTCTCTCCAGGTTAATAATATTCAAATCCTGAACTGAATTGCGGATCACAATATCTGCCCCCTTCTTTAACTCAGATGCTATGTCTGACACGGGATACTTCTGTGCACTCAAAGAAAAAGCACAACAAAAGCCGAATATCATCAATGTCAATCTTTTCATTGCCCACTTTCTTTAAACACAATCTGTTCTTCTTGTTTGCTTATTATCAAGTTAAATAACTCTTTCAAACTACCATACTCCGTTGCCAAATAATAAGTCTTGGCCAATCTCATAATTACTTGAATATAGCCATCTTGAATACCTAATAACTGAGTGAATTGCGTTTTGACCGTAGTCCCTCTCTTGACTCTCCTGCAATAACGTACCTAAATCATTCCTCAAATGGAGAATATTGATGTATACAGAAAGAGCCATCAAATTTGATGGCTCTTTAATCAGTTCTTAGTTACTCCTAATTATTTTCCAGCAGCATATCTTGAGGCTACCTCATCCCAATTGATCACATTGAAGAATGCAGCAATATAGTCTGGCCGTCTGTTTTGATAGTTGAGGTAATAGGCATGTTCCCAAACATCAAGGCCGAGTATTGGCGTTCCACCGCAGCCAACATCTGGCATCAATGGATTATCCTGGTTTGGAGATGAGCATACATCAACCTTACCTCCCGGATGCACACAAAGCCAGGCCCAACCAGAGCCGAAGCGAGTTGCAGCGGCCTTGGAAAATGCAGCTTTGAATTCATCAAAGGAGCCAAAGGCGCTGTTTATGGCATCGGCCAAATCGGCAGAAGGTGCTCCTCCACCGTTAGGAGACATTACCTTCCAAAACAAATCATGATTATAATAGCCACCGCCATTGTTCCTGACCGCACTATTGTCGGTGTGATTGGCCAAAAGTTCTTCGATGCTCTTTCCTTCCATCTCGGTACCGGTAATCGCAGCATTCAAGTTATTGGTATAACCTGCATGGTGTTTGTCATGATGGATTTCCATCGTTCTGGTATCTATATTCGGTTCAAGGGCATCCTTTGCATATGGTAAATCTGGTAGTTCAAAAGCCATAGTTTATGTTGTTATGAGTTAAACATTGATTCAAAATAAGCATTATCTAAGCTTAGAAAAAAATTGCTTTAGTAAAGCTTCACTTTCTTCTTTCAACAACCCTGAAACCACTTCCGTTCTGGGATGCAGTAATTTTTTTTCATGTATTAAAAAACCTCTCTTTTCATCGGCAGCTCCATAGACAAGTTTTCCTAATTGAGCCCAGTATTGAGCTCCCGCGCACATCACACAAGGTTCGAGTGTCACATATAGCCTGCACTCATTCAAATACTTACTGCCGAGGTAGTTGAAAGCAGAAGTAAGTGCCAACATCTCCGCATGTGCGGTCACATCATTCAGCTTTTCAGTTTGATTATGTGCCCGTGCTATAATACGGTTTTCGGCAACCACTACTGCGCCTACCGGCACTTCATCCTGTTCAAAAGCAAGCTGGGCCTGTTTCAGCGCTTCTCCCATGAAATGTTCATCTGAAAAAATAGATAGTGCCATAGCCTTTATTAAATTTGCAGCCTGAATTTAATGAATAACACCATGTTGAGAACACATACATGTGGGGAACTTAGGATTGAGCATATTAATGAGTCTGTAACGCTGTGCGGTTGGGTGCAAAAGGTTCGTGACAAAGGAGGTATGCTTTGGGTTGACTTACGTGATAGATATGGAATTACTCAATTGCTCTTCGAGGAAGGATCAACAGCGGAAGAATTACTAACCACGGCCAGAAGTTTGGGCAGAGAGTTTGTGATTAAAGCCTCAGGAGTCGTTACTGAGAGATATGCAAAGAACGAGAACATTGCAACAGGTGATATTGAAATTAAGGTGGAATCTCTCGACATCCTAAATGCGTCTGAGGTCCCTCCTTTTATCATTGAAGATAAAACGGACGGAGGCGAGGACCTTCGCATGAAATACAGATACCTTGATCTAAGAAGGAATGAGGTTAGAGAAAAACTTCAATTAAGAAGTCGATTGGCCATTGCTACTAGAAACTACCTCGCGAATGAGGGTTTTATAGAAGTGGAAACTCCTGTTTTGATCAAGTCTACCCCTGAAGGAGCACGGGATTTTGTGGTGCCTTCGAGAATGAATCCCGGGGAGTTTTATGCCTTACCGCAATCTCCACAGACTTTTAAGCAACTGTTGATGGTATCAGGCCTTGACCGATACTTTCAAATCGTCAAGTGCTTTCGAGATGAAGACCTCAGGGCTGATCGCCAACCGGAATTCACGCAGATTGACTGTGAGATGGCTTTCGTCACCCGAGAGGACATATTGGGCATGTTCGAGCAGATGGTGCGGAGCTTATTCAAAGAGATTAAGGGTATTGAGTTTACTGAATTTCCGATGATGACTTATGCCGAGGCCATGAAACGCTATGGTAGCGATAAGCCTGATATTCGCTTTGAAATGGAATTTGTTGAGCTCAATGAAGTAGCTCGAAACAAAGGGTTCAACGTTTTTGACCAGGCTGAGCTTGTTGTTGGTATCTGTGCAAAAGGCTGTGCAGAATATACCCGCAAGCAATTAGACGCCTTAACCGATTTTGTTAGAAGACCCCAAATTGGAGCTAAGGGACTGGTTTATGCCAAATGTAATGCCGATGGCTCATTTAAGTCCTCAGTTGATAAATTCTACAATCAGGAAGACCTAAAAACCTGGGCTGAGGCTGCAGGAGCTCAATCTGGCGATCTGCTCCTGGTTTTGTCAGGAAAAACCAATCAGGTAAGAAAACAGCTCAATGAGCTACGCCTGCATTTGGGCACCGAGCTGGGTTTGAGAGATAATGATGTTTATAAACCATTGTGGGTAGTAGACTTTCCATTGTTGGAATTAGATGAAGAAACCGGCCAGTACCACGCCATGCATCATCCTTTCACCTCTCCAAAGAAAGAAGACTTTGACATGCTTGATGAGTCTCCTGGAGAAGTTCGGGCCAATGCCTATGACATGGTGATCAATGGTGTCGAAATTGGTGGGGGTTCTATTAGAATTCACGACAGAGCTACACAACAATTGATGTTCAAGCATCTGGGCTTCACGGAAGACGAGGCTAAGGCTCAATTCGGGTTCTTAATGGATGCTTTTGAATATGGAGCACCACCACATGGCGGAATCGCTTTTGGCTTTGACAGACTGTGCGCCATGTTTGGGGGAACAGAATCCATACGCGACTATATCGCCTTTCCTAAAAACACTTCAGGAAGAGACGTGATGATTGATTCCCCATCACCCATTGCTGAAGAACAGCTGGTGGAATTGGGAGTCAAACTGCGCTGATTGGGCCGATTTCCGAGTTCTTAAAGAATTAGTTAAAAGGCACTGTCTAATTGATTAATTTGTAAATTCGGGTTCTTCAAAATTCAATGAAACGAACCATTGAGAAACGTTGATAGTTAGACCTCACTGGGTCATCAGCATTTAGTCCTTGGTACGTTCCTGACAGTTGAAAGACAGTTGTTGACACATGAATTTAAAGCTTACAACAAAGTCAATTTCGCGGCTAAGCCTAATCCTGGGAATACTCCTATGGTTGAGCATTGCCTCTATTGACTTTTTGCAGGTTTGGGCCGAAAGAAGTGGCGTCAATCTTGGTTTATCCGAGCAGGTACCAAGGCTCTTATTAGACCTTTTCTTCATCTCGTTCATCATCTATTACCGGGTCAGGATTGGCAAAGCCGAGACTAGCAATTTTATTGATTTGCTTTGGCGAGTCTTTGCCATCGGCTTGGTCACAACAATTGTATCCCTTGCCATAGAGCTATTCTACAACACTATTGCGGGCACAGCATTGGCAGGAAACACGATGTTCAGAACGCTATTTGACAACATCAATTTTGCCGCTGTAATAGTGTTTCTGATATCCACATTCACGGTATGGAAAAAATTGGTGCTCTACCAAAAGTCAAGAAGGCTCGTGGTGTTGTGGAATGTGTTTGAAGCAATGCTCATGGCATCAATCTTCTTCAATTTTACCGGTGAGGTATTGGAAGACAATGTTGTGTTCAAAATCCTTTTCGGGGTTTTGGCCCTTATGGCCCTTATACTCTCTGCAAATATGAAGTGGGTTGCCTATCTCAACTTCAAGCAAAAGTGGAAAAGTATATTGCTGATACTGCTGGTTACCATTTACCTGATCTATTTCTTCAGGCTCATTTATGTCGCAAGCCAAGATATTCTGGGCTTCTTTAATTCGATTGATAACCTCTTTATCATATCTCTTTTCACCTTCCTCTTGTCCTACAGCATTTTCTCCCTTTTGGTCATTCTTTTCAATCTGCCTACCTCTTCTGTGTTCGAAAGGAAGTTGGAAGAGGCCATTAATTTCCAACGTTTAAGTCAGTCTATCCAACAGGGAGAAAACGAAAATCAGATTTTTGATATCCTACTTAATAGCGCTATGAGTGCGGTATATGCCGATGTGGGATGGATAGAAATTGAAAAATTGGATGAGGATCCTCTTTTGCGCTCACGGAATATCAGTCGTGTCAACCTTATTGAGGCCAAGAAGCAAATTGACCAGGGAAAGCATAAGCGCTTATTGAAAAACCCTCTGGAAAAGGCTTCAGATGAAGATCGAATTCTTGTGACCATTAAGAAATCTAATTTCCGTTCGGCACTCATTATTCCATTGAAAGTTCAAAACAAGATTGCAGGACACATGTACCTCATTAAGGAAGTATCAGATGGCTTCAATAAGGAGATGATCAACATCATCAATACGTTCGCCAGCCAAGCCTCTATTTCCATCGAGAACTTTCGGTTGCTAGGAGAAGCCCTGGAAAATGAGCGTTATAAAGAAGAAATAAATATCGCCAAGAGCGTTCAAAGGGCTCTAATTCCAGACAAACTTGATCATGATGAACGCTTTGAAATCCATGCCTTTACAGAGGCCGCTGCAGAAGTTGGAGGTGACTATTACGATACTTTTCAACTTGAGGAGCACAAATTTGCTATAGTGATTGGTGATGTTTCAGGAAACGGCACTTCGGCAGCCTTTCACATGTCACAAATGAAAGGGATTTTTCAGAGCCTTGTCCAGCTTGATCTTAGCGCAAAAGAATTTCTGATTAATGCCAATACTGCTTTGAGCAGGTGCCTGGAAAGAACCTCCTTCATTACTCTTTCCTATTTCATTATTGATACTGACGAAAGAACGATTGAGTTTTCAAGGGCTGGCCATTGTCCCACACTTTATTATTCCAAAAAGAAAAAATCGGCACAGTTTTTTCAGAACAAAGGTCTGGGGCTGGGCATTTTGAGGAATGACAAATTTGGAGACTTCATTGAAGTCAATAGGATGAAATTCGAAAAGGACGACATCGCAGTACTTTACACCGATGGCATTTCCGAAGCGGCAAATAGTAAAAAGGAAGAATTTGGATATGACAGAATGCAGACTTTGCTGGACCAAAATGCACATTACGACCCAATAATGATCCAGAAGATTTTCATCAGCAAGCTGTATGAATTCTGTGGTCACAAAGATTTAAATGATGACTACACCATGGTGGTGATCAAGTTCAAATAAATGACGTAGAATAAAAGAAGAGAGATGATTGAAATAAAAAAGGACATTGAGAACAATTATTTACTAATCACCGTAGAAGGAGAGGCAGATGCTAGTTCGTCCATTCATTTGGACAATAGTATCAAAGAGTCTGTTGAGGATAATCATAAAAATATTCTTGTGGACTGCACCAATCTCAACTACATCTCCTCAGCCGGTCTTGGCGTTTTTATGTCACATATCGGAGAATTTGAAGAGAAGGGTATCACCTTCATCATTTTCGGGCTTTCTGACAAGGTTTTGAACGTTTTCAACATCTTAGGACTAGACCAGTTATTAACCATTAAGGGAACAAAAGATGAGGCCCTTAGCGAAATTGAGTGAATTACAGTTTTAACATACCGCCCAGCAAGGACAAGCTCAGGCAAATGAGAAAATTTGTGACCGAAGTGTTGCAAAAACATCATGTGTCTGAATTGGAAACCAATATGATGGTATTGGCAGTAGACGAAGTGTGCGCAAACATTATTATTCACGGCCATCCCGGGGAAACTGCCTATGATGTGAAATTGATGATTCATATCAAAAAAGAGGGTGTTTGGTTCGAAATTGTTGACAAGGGAGAAGCTTTCAACATTCTGAAATACAATGAGCCGGTACTAGATGATTTGGTAAAGAATAAGCAAAAAGGAGGTATGGGTATAATGCTTGTCAAAAAGATCATGGACGAGATAGACTTCCAACACTCAAAAAATCAAAACACCCTTCGCCTATATAAAAGAGTAGATTTTCAATAACAGTTAAACATGAAAAGGTTTTGCCCAATCACGCTTTTTCTGGCGCTCGTCTTTAATTTTTCTCTCAACGCTTATCAAAATGAAACAGTTGTTGCCTGGATCAATGATGAGCCAGTTTACTCAGGAGAGTTTTTATACGCATTTAACAAAAATCGAAATCAGGACTCACCTATTAGTCCGGATTCATTGAGCAACTACCTGGATCAATTCCTCAACTTCAGATTGAAAGTGCTTGCCGGTAAAAATACCGGGATGGATACAACCCAAAAGTTCCTACAAGAATTTGACTCGTACACGAGTGAGATCAGGAAGCCATATCTGCAAAACCCCAATGCCGAGGAAGACCTAATTCAAGAGGCTTACAGCCGACTTCAGCTTGAGGTTCGCGCTGCGCATATTCTGGTGCGGATACCAAAAAATGCAACGCCAAAAGACACGCTGAGTGCCTACAACAAAATTCAAGCTATCAGACAACGCGCACTGAATGGTGAAGATTTTGGAGAATTGGCAAAGAAAAACTCAGAGGATGGCTCGGCACAACTTGGTGGTGACTTGGGGTATTTCACAGGTTTCTCGATGGTTTATCCTTTTGAAACAGCCGCATTTAGAACAGAAACGGGACAGGTATCTGAAATTGCCAGAACACAGTTTGGTTATCATATTCTTAAAGTACTTGACAAAAGACCAGCCCGAGGAAGGGTCAAAGCAGCACACGTTTTCATAAGCGGATCTAATAAGACTGCTGCACAGGCCAGAAACCTTATTCAACAAGCCTATGATTCATTACAGAATGGTGGGGACTGGAGGGCCATCTGCGTGACCTATTCCGAAGACAACAAAAGCAAAAACAGCGGAGGGTCCTTACCTTTCTATGGTGTAGCTCAATTCCCCGAACCATTATTGAATGCTGCTTTCTCCCTTGAAAAACCTGGGGAATATACAAGCCCATTAAAAAGTCAATTTGGCTGGCATATCCTAAAACTTGAAGCAAAAGAGGCCATTAAGCCTCTGGATGAATTAAAACTTGATTTGACAAATAGGATTAGACAGTCTGGAAGGAATCAATTGGACAAAAAAGGAATATTGAAAAAACTCAAAGCCGAAAATGGATTTCGTCAATCAAAATTAGCAATAGACACCACGGTCAGTAGAATGATGCGTTTTGACAGCTCAGAAGTAATTCCCCGATTACCCCCGTTGTTTGTGATTGGCGAAAAGGAAATTCACTATGCTGACTTCAAAAACTATATTCAGAACAAGACAAAATCTACAATTAATCTGCCTGAACAATACATTTGGACCCTTTACTCACAATTCGAATATGATGAGGTGATTGCTTATGAAGAGTCACAATTGCCAAACAAATATCCTGAACACCAATATCTGATCAATGAGTATAGAGATGGTTTGCTGCTTTTTGAAATCATGGAACATCAAGTCTGGAATAAGGCTATTGAGGATACGACTGGTTTGAAGGCATATTTTCAGGAAAATCAAAAAAAATATCCAGCCAAGGAGCGAATAGATGCGCTGCTTTTTGAAAGTGATTCCGTTGATTTGCTCAAAAAAATCATTGAGATGCCCGAGAATATTTCGGATTCAGAGGAATTGAATAATTTACTGAAAAACAACTTAGGACCAGATGTTTATGCCCTGTTAAAAATTGTGAAAAGAAGATTCGAACAAGATGATTTGCCTACTTTCGCAGAAAAGCGTTGGGAATCAGGGCGTATGGTACCCGACCTCAATCGATTCAAACTGTATTGGATAGAAAAGATAATTCCTGCCGGGTTCTATGAGCTAGATGAAATAAAAGGCAGGGTTATTTCAGACTATCAGGATTTTCTTGACCAGAAATGGATCAAAAAACTGCGCAATGAGAATGAGGTTAAAATCAATAAGAAAGCGATCCGAAGCATTATAAAAACTCTTGACTAAAACAACATCCAATATCGCCTTCATTTTTATTGCCTTGAGCTTTGGCGCTTGTGACTACTTCAATGTCAACAGTGATGATTCTGACAAAGCCAAAGAGCAAAATGCGGTAGCACGCGTAAAGTCATCCTATTTATACAAGGCAGAGTTGGACGGCCTGGTGCCAACCGGAACCACTGTCGAGGATAGCGTCAATATTACCCGAAAGTACATTAACAACTGGGTCAGAAAAGAATTAATGGTTCAGGAAGCAGCAACCAACATTCAAATTGATCAATCCGAAATTGAGCGCAGGGTTGCAGATTACCGATATGCACTCATTTCTTATGAATACCAAAAGCTCCAGGTTGAAGGAGCATTGGATAGTGAAGTGTCTGATGAGGAGGTGGCTGAATACTACAATACCCACGTTGAAAACTTCATACTAAAGCAAAATATAATTCAGGGCAGGTTCATCAAATTATCAAATGAAGCACCAAAAAAATCAAGTGTGCGAAGATGGATCAAATCAAAGCGTTCTGAAGATTTGGAATCTTTGAAATCATATTCATTTCAATTCGCCAGTAATTATTCTTTAGAGGATTCCACATGGATTAATTTTGATGAGGTCATTAAGAACTCACCCTTTTCAACAATTTCCAACAAGATTCAATTCTTGAGAAGAAATAGATACGTAGAAGAAACTGATTCTAGCTATCTTTACCTCTTCAAAATTGACGAATACAAAATTTCAGATGAGATTTCTCCGTTAGAGTTTGTCAGGGAGGACATCAAAAAAATAATACTTAATAAACGTAAAGTGGAGTTGACCAAAGGTTTGGAAAACGACATTTATGAAAGAGCAAAGGAAAATGAGGACTTCGAGATTTATGAGTAGGTGTTTATTGCTACCATTGGTGGCAATATTGATGGGCGGTGCCAATCTGGTTGCACAAGATGACCAAGCTGGCCAAGGCCAGGTGGTAGACAAGATCATTGCCAAGGTTGATGATTATATTATTCTTAAGAGTGAATTGGAAGCTGCCTATATCAATTTTCTTTCCAGTGAACAGGCGCGCTCTTATGATGGGGATGCGCGCTGCCTAATTCTAAGAAGTTTTATCGAGAACAAAGTGCTTCTGGCAATGTCCGAAATCGACTCTGTCATTGTAGATGATAGTAGAATCGATTATGAGCTTGAGGGTAGAATGCAAAGAATTATTCAGCGTTTTGGCTCGGAGAAAGCCATTGAAGAAGCCTATGGCAAAACTCTTGACCAATTCATGTTTGAACTCAGACCATCGGTTGCAGAACAGTTGAGAATTCAGGCTCAGGAAGACAATATATTGGCTGATGTAGAAGTGACTCCTGCAGAAATTAGAAGGTTTTACAATAGAATACCAAAAGATAGCCTTCCGCTTTACAATACAGAATATGAGGCGGGACTGATCGTTAAAATTCCGGAACCGGGTCAAAAAGAAAAACAGGCTGTAATCGACAAACTGCTCCAAATCCGAGAAAAGATTCTTAACGGTGGCAGTTTTGAAATTGCAGCGCTTGATCATTCACAGGGCCCAAGCGGAGCTTCAGGTGGCGGTCTGGGCTTTGTTAGTCGCGGCACAATGGATCCTGCCTATGAAGCAGGGGCATTAGCCCTGAAAGCTGGAGAAATCTCAATGCCCATTGTGAGCTCTTTCGGAATTCACCTGATACAGCTTTTGGAAAGGCGCGGAAATGAATACAATTCCCGACATATTATTATCGTCCCCCAACCATCAAACCAGAATGTTCTTGATTCGCAAAAGCTTTTGGATAGCCTTCGAAACGAAATAATAGCCGACAATATAACTTTTGAAGAGGCAGCGAAACAATATTCCGATGATCAGGGTACAAAGTTTAATGGTGGCTTCATTGGTGGTCCCTATGGTTCCAACAGAGTTCCGATTGACGCTTTAGATCCAGCGCTTTTTTTCGCACTGGATTCTTTAAAACAAGGCGAAATATCTAAACCCAGGTTGGTGCAAGTGGATCCAAATACCAGAGCTGCCAGAATAATCTATTTTAAAAGAGAAGTGCCAGCCCACCAGGCCAATTTGAGTGACGATTATGAAAAGTTAAAACAAGCCGCCACACAAATGAAGAAAGCCCGGATGAGAGATGAATATTTGACTAAGAAAATGAAGGAGGTTTATATTCAAATAGATCCTGAATATAACAGGTGTGGCATTTCAAAATAATTATATTACCGAATGACAGAACAACAATCTGAGGTCGCATTAGCCGACCAGTTTTTTGAAGATTTCAAAAAACTAAAACAAGAAATTTCCAAAGTAATTATAGGTCAGGAAAATGTAGTGGACTTACTGCTGACCTCCATTTTCTGTCAGGGTCATAGCCTTTTGGTGGGTGTTCCAGGCTTGGCCAAAACACTGTTGATACAAACCGTGTCATCAGCCTTGGACCTAAGCTTTAATAGAATCCAGTTTACTCCGGATTTAATGCCCTCTGACATTCTTGGAGCCGAAACTTTGGACAAGGATAGAAACTTCAAGTTCATTAAAGGCCCAATATTCGCAAACATAATTTTGGCGGATGAGATTAACAGGACACCTCCGAAAACTCAGGCCGCCTTGCTTGAGTCAATGCAAGAATACGCTGTTACCATTGCTGGGCAGAACATGCCGCTCGATCGGCCATTCTTTGTTTTAGCAACGCAGAATCCAATAGAACAAGAGGGCACCTACCCTTTGCCGGAAGCACAGCTTGACAGATTTTTGTTTAATATTCAATTGACTTATCCTTCATTTGATTCCGAAGTGGATATTGTTAAGAGCACCACTTCAGATGATGAAAAAATAGTGAACAAGGTGCTGGACGGTAAGCAAGTGCTGGCCTATCAACACCTCGTGAGAAGAGTACCCGTGGCTGACAACGTAGTGGAATATGCTGTGAACCTAGTGCACAAAACCAGAGTAGAAAGCGACAGAGCTTCTGGCGCGGCAAAAGACTATATTGAGTGGGGCGCTGGCCCACGTGCATCTCAAAATCTGATCATTGCTGCAAAATGCAATGCCCTATTGAATGGTAAATACTCTCCTGACATAGAGAATGTTCAGGCGGTGGCTAAACCAATTCTACAACATAGAATTGTTAGAAACTTCAAAGCAGAAGCTGAAGGTATTACCGTTGAGAAGCTAATTGAAGATTTGCTTTAATCAGTATAATCGTAGAATCCCTTTCCTGACTTCCTTCCGTGATGCCCGGCATCTACCTTCTGTTCCTGAATTCTTGATGGCCTGAATTTGGGCTCCTGATGAAAAGCATTATACATGGAAGTAGTCACCGAGAAGTTTGTGTCAACCCCAATCAGGTCCATTAATCTAAAGGGACCCATTTTGAATCCTGATGATTCAAGGAGTTTATCTATATCTTGGACATTTGAGACATCCTCCTCCAAAATTTTGAGTGCCTCAACATAGTAGTTGCGAGCCACTCTATTAACAATAAACCCAGGAGCATCCTTAGCCATCACTGGTGACTTACCCAGTTTTAGAGCCAAATCGTAGATACATTGAGCGGTTTCAGCGCCAGTTGCAACTCCAGAAATTACCTCTACCAATTTCATGATATGTGCAGGATTGAAAAAGTGCATTCCAACAAACCGTTCAGGATAATTCAGCACTGAAGCAATACGTGTTATCGGAATGGATGAGGTATTTGAGGCGAGAATTGAAGTAGGCTCGTTAATCTCCTCCAGACTAAGAAACAGAGATTTCTTAATGTCAAGCTTCTCAACAATCGCCTCAATAATCAACTCACATCGCAAATCTTGGATATCGGAAGAAATGTCAATGCAGTCCAAGGCAAGAGTTTTTTGCTCTGGGGTAACTTTGCCTCGCTCAATTCCCTTTTCCAAATTTTTACCAATAATCTCAAGAGCGTTTCGCGTGGCTCGTTCCTCAATATCATATAAGACCACTTTAAAACCCGCCATAGCACAGATTTGGGCAATTCCTTGGCCCATAGTACCCGCGCCTACAATACCGATTTTCTTTATCTGCTCAAGCCTCATAAAGTGGAAAATTGTTTCAAAAAACGAATATCGTTCTCAGTAAAAAGTCTAAGATCATTGATTTGATGTTTGAGCATTGTGATTCTTTCTATCCCCATTCCAAAGGCAAAACCAGTATAAACCTCGGGGTCGATATCGCAATTGGCCAACACATTAGGATCAACCATTCCAGAACCGCCAATTTCTACCCAACCAGTGTACTTGCAAATATTACAACCATCACCATGGCATATTTGACAAGAAATATCAATCTCAGCACTTGGCTCAGTAAATGGGAAGTAAGATGGACGGAATCGCAACTTGGTGTCTTTACCAAACATTTCTTTAGCAAAATGGTAAAGTGTTTGTTTAAGATCAGCAAAAGAAACTCCCCTATCTATATAAAGCCCTTCCATTTGATGAAAGACGCAATGTGCTCTGGCTGAAATGGCCTCATTCCTGAAAACCCGTCCTGGAGAGAGGGTTCGGATAGGAGGCTTCTCATTTTCCATTACTCTCACCTGTACGGAAGAGGTGTGAGTTCTCAAGGCTATATCAGGGTTCTTTTGAATAAAGAATGTATCCTGCATTTCTCTGGCCGGATGGTTCTCCGGGAAGTTGAGTGCGGTGAAATTATGCCAATCATCTTCTATTTCAGGACCAGACGAAACGTTAAAGCCTATTCTTTCAAAAATCTCAATAAACCGTTGCCTTGTAGCAGTAAGCGGATGTATTGAGCCAAAGGACGACCTTGTCGGAGGCAAGGTTAGATCGGCATGAGTTTCAGTTGACGAATTATCATTAGCTAATGCCTCAATATGGTTTTGGAACTTTGTTTGAGCAAGATTTTTAAGCTCATTCACCTCTTGTCCAAATTGCTTGCGCTCCTCGGCAGGGACATTTTTCATTTCTCCGAAAAGCGCACCAATCACACTCTTCCGAGCAATGAATTGCATTCTGAAGCCCTCTAGATCTTCTTGTGTCTCCACTTGATAACTCTCTAGTTCCAGCTTTATCTCTTCTATCTTACTTGGCATGCCATTCGAATTAGTTCACAAAAATAGCAGTACTTAACAATAATAACATCTAAGCTCATATTTTTGTCACCGAGAAGAATACCATGAATATATTAGTTACAGGAGGTGCAGGTTATATTGGTTCGCATGTAGTAGTCGAATTGCACGAAGCCGGGTACAATCCAATCATTGTTGACAATTTCAGCAACTCTGATAAGTCAGTGCTCAAGGGGCTCTTCGAAATCACGGGTAAAGAAATACTCCTTTATGAGGGTGATTGTCGAGATCAAAAATTCATGGAATCTGTTTTCTCTTCAGAAGATATCCATGGTGTAATTCACTTTGCAGCCTTAAAAGCTGTAGGCGAATCTGTTCAAAAACCTCTGGAATATTACGATAACAATGTGGGTTCCTTGATTCTTCTTCTAACGTTAATGAAGCAGTACAAAATAGAGAACTTAGTTTTTTCTTCATCCTGCACTGTTTATGGTCAACCTGATTCGCTGCCTGTTACAGAAGAAGCACCAAAAAAACCAGCAGAATCGCCCTATGGGAATACCAAACAACTCTGTGAAGAAATTATCGAAGACACTTTCAAAAGTGGGCAACAAATTAAAGCTTTTGCCCTAAGATATTTTAATCCTATTGGGGCACATCATACAGGTAATATTGGTGAATTGCCATTAGGCATTCCAAACAATCTCGTCCCTTTTATTACGCAAACCGCTGCCGGACTAAGAGATTCCATAATTATTTTCGGGGATGATTACGACACCCCTGATGGCACTTGCATTAGAGATTATATTCATGTTATGGACCTCGCAAAGGCACACGTTAGATCGTTAGAAGTCTTAAACAGGATGAACCAAAGTCATTATGACTATATAAACATTGGTACGGGTAATGGCCACAGTGTTTTGGAAGTGATTCAAAAATTTGAGCTGGCAAATTCAGCAAGTTTAAATTATAACATCGGAACCAGAAGAGTTGGCGATGTGGAAAAGGTATATGCCAGTGCAGACAAGGCCAAGGAAGTTTTGGGTTGGCAAGCAAATCGAAGTTTAGATGAATCTCTAAGAGATGCTTGGAACTGGCAGCAGAAGTTAAGGGATTCAGAAAACGCTTAGATCAGTATACTTATCTTTCAAAAAGGGTTATTCATCTTAATTTTAACTTCTTACCTTCGCGATATATTTAGAATTGCCCTATAGAATAAGATAACAGTACAATGAAAATAGCAGTAGTCGGCACCGGTTATGTCGGTTTAGTCACAGGAACTTGTTTTGCAGAGGTAGGGATAGATGTCACCTGCATTGACATTGATCAGAAGAAAATTGATGGTCTTAAGGAAGGGATAATGCCGATTTATGAGCCGGGATTAGAACCAATGGTGAAAAAGAACCATCAGAAGGGCAGGCTCCATTTTTCTACAGAACTGGCAGCTAGCATTCAAGATTGCGAAGCAGTCTTCATAGCCGTGGGGACACCCCCCGGAGAAGATGGCAGTGCTGATCTGAAATATGTGTTGGGCGTAGCAAGAGAAATTGGTCAAAACATGAACAAGCATTTAGTCATTGTGACTAAAAGTACTGTTCCTGTAGGTACTGCCCAAAAGGTCAAGACTGCGGTTAAGGAGGAATTGGACAAGAGAGGCTCCGAGCTTACGTATGATGTTGCCTCTAATCCTGAGTTTCTAAAAGAAGGTGCGGCAATTCAGGATTTCTTGAAGCCAGATCGAATTGTAGTTGGTGTCGAATCAGAAACAGCTGAAGATGTCATGAAACGTCTGTACAAGCCCTTTCTTCTTAATGGCCACCCCACAATCTTCATGGACATCCCCTCAGCGGAAATGACCAAATATGCCGCAAATTCTATGCTCGCGACTAAAATATCGTTTATGAACGACATCGCCAACTTATGCGAAATCATGGGGGCAGATGTGAATATGGTTCGAAAGGGTATAGGAAGCGATAACCGAATAGGAAATAAGTTTATCTACCCAGGCGTGGGATACGGAGGCTCATGCTTCCCTAAAGACGTAAAAGCGCTTATTCGTACGGCTCAGGAAAACGGCTACAGTATGTCTGTGTTAAGTGCGGTAGAAGAAGTGAATGAACGTCAAAAATCCGTCTTGGTGAACAAAATCAAATCCCATTTTGGAGATAACTTAACGGGAATGACCTTTGCTGTTTGGGGGCTCTCATTCAAACCCAAAACCGATGACATGCGCGAGGCTCCCTCAGTTGTCATTATCAACGCCTTGTTGGCCGCTGGAGCAAGCGTTAAGGCATATGACCCAATAGCCATGGAAGAAGCGCGCAAAGACCTTGGTGATACTATTACTTATTCTAAAGATGAGTACGATACATTGATTGACTCTGATGCGCTTCTGGTCATTACGGAATGGCCAGAATTTAGAGTGCCTAATTTCGATGTGATGAGCAAACTCTTAAAGGGAAAAGTCATTTTTGACGGTAGAAATATCTACGATAGAAAAGAGCTGGAGGCTCAAGGTTATCAATACTACGGAATCGGAATAAAATGAGTCAAAAAAGGATACTAATTACGGGAGCTGCTGGCTTTCTAGGCTCTCATCTTTGCGATCGTTTCGTGAAGGAGGGTTACTATGTGATTGGTATGGATAACCTAATCACAGGTCATATATCCAATATTGAACATTTGATGCCACTCAAGAACTTTGAGTTCTACCACCATGATGTATCAAATTTTGTCAATGTTCCTGGCAAGTTGGATTATATCCTTCATTTTGCCTCTCCGGCAAGTCCGATAGATTACCTTAAAATCCCAATTCAAACACTCAAAGTAGGTTCTTTAGGAACCCATAACCTTCTAGGCTTAGCCATGGCCAAAAAAGCGCGCATGCTGATAGCCTCCACTTCGGAAGTATATGGTGATCCATTGGTACACCCACAAACTGAGGAATACTATGGCAACGTCAACCCTGTTGGCCCTAGAGGAGTGTACGATGAGGCCAAGAGGTTCCAGGAGGCCATGACCATGGCCTATCACACTTATCATGGTCTGGAGACTAGGATTGCGCGAATTTTTAATACCTACGGACCTCGAATGAGGTTGAATGATGGTCGGGTACTTCCCGCATTTATTGGGCAGGCACTAAGAGGTGAAAATCTGACTATATTCGGAGATGGCTCTCAAACACGATCTTTCTGTTATGTAGATGATCAGGTGGAAGGAATCTATAGATTATTGCTGTCTGATCACGCCTATCCGGTTAATATTGGTAATCCAGATGAAATAACGATCTCTCAATTTGCAGAAGAGATAATCGCACTAACAGGCACTAACCAAAAGGTGATTTACACGGATCTGCCGCAAGATGATCCGATGCAACGGCAACCGGATATTTCAAAGGCAAAAGACATTCTGGGATGGCAACCCAAAGTATCAAGAACTGAAGGGCTCAAAATTACGTATGACTATTTCAGGTCACTGCCAAAAGAACAACTTTACAAGAAAGAACACAAAAGTTTCGAAAACTATCAGAGATAAATGCTACCTTGTTTGTTCCTCTGGGGTCAAATTCACCTATATAATGGCTCATGAAGTATTTTCGCCTTGTTATTTTTCTCCTGAGCGCAGTTCCACTCATCTCTCAGGAAAGTGAATCTCAGGAGGATTCTATCACTCATCATCTCGAATTGAGGTCTGGTTTGCTCATCACATCCGATGAGCACGTCCCTTTTTGGATGTCTTCCAATAATAGTGGCCGATTCAGTTCAAAGGAGTCTAGCCAGTTATATTATGACCTTCGACTCTACAAAGCACCCAGGTTCGGTAAGAATCTTGACTATGGCTATGGCTTAGAAGTTATTTCGAATTTTGATGGGAAGGTTAACAATAGGTTGATCCAGGCCTATGCCACCGTTGCGACTAAAATGTTTAGATTCTCAGTTGGTAGAAAAGAAGAAATCCAGGGTTTCAACAATCACCGCTACGGATTCGGGAATCTGGTGAATGGAAACAATGCTCTACCTATCCCAAAAATATCAGTTCAAACCAATGGATGGATCAAAGCACCTTTTCTAAAAAATAACATTAGCTACAAAGCCTATTTTGCACATGGCTGGTTTGAGAAAGACCGCTATCAAAGCGGGGCGTTCTTGCATCAAAAGTCTTTCCATATTAACCTTCATCCAAAATCTCAGTGGTTTGAGTTTTCACTTGGACTAAATCACAATGCGCAATGGGGTGGTTATAATCTGGGTCGCGATTTCGAACAGCCTGCAGGCCTAAAAAATTATCTGAGGATACTTCTGGCAAGCAGTGGAGGAGATGACGCTCTTGCGACTGATCAGTTAAATGCTCTCGGTAACCATCTCGGTACATGGGACATTCAAGGAAAGTTGAAATTTGGTAATTGGGTGCTCTCCAATTATTGGCAATTTTTATGGGAAGATAGTGGAGGGCTAACACCATTAAACTGGCGAGACGGGATCGTTGGACTCAAACTCGAAAACAAAACAAGAAAATCCATCATTAACTCAATCAGAATAGAGATTATCAGAACAAATGATCAGGATGCAGAGAAAACTGGAATAGACGGCCTGCCTTATCTCGAACCCGATAACTTTCTGAATAATAGCGTCTATCGAAGCGGGTGGACATACGGGAATCAGGTAATTGGAAGCCCTGTATTTTTATTGTTGAATGAAGAATCTATCTCAATTTCAAGAATCAAAAATATGATTAACGGAATTAGTGTGAATGTCATGGGTACTGTTCAGGATATTGACTATGCCGTTTCCTACAGAGATTTCCGAAATCAAGGCACCCGCTTTGAATCTATTGACCCAAAACTCATGGTGAAATCGTTGCTGTTTGAAATAGGTATGAGCCAAGGTCCTTCTAGTTTTGTTTTTCAAACCGAGTACAATTGGAGCAACTACCTAGGTAAAAATCTTGGTATCAAAATCGAATATCAATTTGATCTTTCCTCCCTTTTAGCCAAGTCAAGAAGCCCAGAATAATTGAGAGACAAAGCTGCCCCAAAATTATTCACAATATCTCCCTGATCCATGGCCAATTTGAGTCTCACAGCAAGGTTCTTTTTCCGTTCAAATGGGTTCTTTTCCACTTCGATGAGAAAGTGGTTTTGGTTCAGCCCATTTTTAAAAGCATAATCAAAGTTCGGGTCAACCTGAACCCCACCCCAACTAAGTCTCCCATCATACAGCCCAGAATAAGTGCCGAGATTATTTGAAAAAGTAGACATTAGCCTATATTTCCACCCCTTTATTTCACCGCTGATTCCAATGTGAATGGCTCTGATGCGGTTATTGACAATTGCGACTCCATGGGGATTTAGGTTTTCAAAATAAAACGCTGCCAACGAACGATCCATAAACAATGGATTGCCAATTACCCGATCATGATAAGTCCATCCATCACGATATAAAAAGTTATTATAATTGTCATCCCTGCCACCAAATCGATGACCAAAATTATTGACTCCGACTGGAATATCATCAGGCAATCCAGCTCCCTGTTGAAAAAAAGTAGTTAGGTATTGGAAGGTAATTCCGTTCACCAAGCCTCTCTTGGGCTTCAAGATTGCAATACCAACAACCCTGTCTTTATTCCTTTTCAAATTCCAGAATTGAGCACTCCTTCTATCCTCATAAGGAGACTTGTTATAAACCCTGATTTTGGCTTCATTGACCTTGAAGGACACTTCAAAATCCCAATAACCCAAATGGCTGCCCAGGCCATTGCCTTCTCCTAGCACTACTTCTGGAAGACCCTTACCCCAAAAGGCTCTCCAGTAATCTCCTATGCCTTTAGGCAAGTCATTACCATCAGTAGAAGAAGTACCTCCAAAAATAACATAGTGACTTAAACCACCGGCAATAGATATCTTTTCATTTCCAAGTTTCAAATAGAACGTTTTGCCATGCAGCCAGGGATTATTGATGGCCCTGCCCTTTTCCATCCAACCATGAAACATGGAAGCTTTTATGGCCAATAAATCGGGCAAAAAGGGTAGTTTCCAGTAGTCGTCTATAAAAAACCCTACTCTTGGAATTGGACGGGCATTATTCGAAATGCCATAATCACCAATTTCAAGTGACTGAATTTCCGACTGACTGATAGCCTGTCTACCGGCAGATAGCCTTAATGGACCCCATTTGTAGTCAACGAACAATTGTTGGAAGTTTATCAATGGCGTCTGATTAAGCACAAGTAGCTCAGCACCAAAGCTCAAATTCTGATTTCTGATGCCAGACACCACTCCTTTAAAGCTTGTTTTAAGGTATGGCCCGTCAAAATCATAATCAAACAGACCTCCCACATTGGAGTGTAAGTAATGAGGTAGTACATCACGCTTGCTGGCCAATGTACCAATCTCCATGTCCCAGACTACAGAATCCTTTTGGGCAAATAGTGACCACGTTGAAGTCAACAATAGCAAAAAGCAAATACACCTTGAGATTAGTGCAATTTTCATTTTTAATCTCATTTGATAGCAGTCGTCAATATACAAAAACAGATTCTTAGAAATTTTGGAAAGTCGTAAAGATCAGAACCTAATAGGCATTATCCGTTCCTCTCATTATTGAAAGCAGGGTAAGGAATATAATTTTCACGTCTAACAAGAAAGACCAATTTTGAAGATAAAATCTATCTAACCTCACCCTAGAGCTCATTTGGTGGAAATTTTTGATTTCTCCACGGTAGCCCATTGCTTGCGCTAGTCCAGTCACCCCAGGTTTTGAGGCATGTCGCTTAACATATTTTTCAACCCTTCCAATGTAAGCTTCATTTAGTGAGATTGGATGAGGTCTTGGACCAACAATAGACATAGATCCGAACAGTACATTTATGAATTGTGGAAATTCATCCAAACTTGTTCTCCTCAAAAAGGCCCCTATCCTTGTCACTCGTGGGTCGTCCGGAGATGCCCACTTCGAATCGGATTCAGGATTGATGACCATGGTCCGAAATTTATAGCACCAAAACCATTGATTGTCTTTGCCATGCCTTTTTTGTTTGAACAAAACAGGCCCCTTAGATTCCAGTTTAATCAAGGCTCCCAAAAGAGGATATAACCAACTAAGAACAAAGAAGACCATAACTAAAGAAAAAACAATATCGAAACTTCTTTTAACCACCTGATTGACAAGGGTATCCAAAGGCAGGTTATTGACATCAACCACCGGGATATCCCCGAAACGTCTCAAGCTGAAAGTCTTTGCTACCCCTGGCCCAAAATCTGGAAGCAACTTGACTTTTACCAATTGCTCATCCGCTCGATTTGTAATTCTGTCCAGCTGATTTTTACTAATTCTTTCACTTACATACAGAATATCTATTTCTGTTAAATCTCGTTCAAAGAATGCCTCAATTGATCCGATAACTGGAAATTTGGTATTATTAATACTTGCATCACCATAAAATCCCTTACAATGAATCCCATAGTGCGGTTTTTGTTCCAAAACCTTGAACAGATTGAAGCCTAGTTGATCATAGCCCAAAATCAAAGCGTAGCGTATATTCCCTCCAAAGGTCCGGTAGCGGTCAAGTATTATGTGAATAGAAACTCTATAGATAGTCACCCATAAGAAAAGGAAAAGGAAGAGAGAAAGAAGAAATGATCGATTTAACGCATCCAGATCAAAAATCAACCAAAATAGGGAAATAAGAGATACAAAGATAAAGACACTAATAAAGGCCTTTTTAAATGTATGATAGTAGCTAACCGCCCTTCCAATCTTATAGTCCTTATTCAATGCAGAAAGTATGGGCCATACTCCCAAATAGACAATAAAAGGAATGGTATAGGCAGGTCCCATTTGTAAACTACCGGTTACAACATAGAGCGCACCAAAAAAAACGAGTAACAGCACCAAGACCTCGCCAAAGATGAAAATTGGTGGAAAGTACGTATTGAATCTCCTCCTCATGGAATGAGAATAGTTAGTGTCTTAGTTTAACATTGAAAAATCACATTACAGCAAATATATTAAACTCCTTGTTGGTTTATCAGCGCAATTAGAATTTAATGATACGGTAATATTTGGATTAAAGACAAGTGTCTAAATAAAAACCCTACTACATAAAAGAATTCAAGGAGTAACAGTCTTGAACTCATAATTTCATAAATTTTCGCATTTATCGAATTGCTTGCTTAGATTTCTGCTTTAGCAAGTTATGATCAAAAGGTTATTGGGATTCTCAGAAAGCAAAGGCAGTCTTGGCGACAGGTTTCGTGCCAAGCGATTCCGATTTTTCGAAAAGTGTATCTCAAATCTCGATAAACCAATAACAATACTCGATGTTGGAGGAACGCAATCTTTCTGGATCAACAGAGAGTGTGCTAACAACCTGGACATTCGTATTACCCTACTTAATCTTTCAAGGACAGAGGTAGAATGGACAAACATGAAATCAATCGAAGGTAATGCGACAGACCTTAGTCAGTTTCAAGACAATGAATTTGATGTCGTGTTTAGCAACTCAGTTATTGAACATCTTTATACTTTTGAAAATCAGAAGAAAATGA
Source organism: Roseivirga sp. (assembly GCA_029262895.1). Taxonomy (GTDB): domain Bacteria; phylum Bacteroidota; class Bacteroidia; order Cytophagales; family Cyclobacteriaceae; genus Roseivirga. The sequence continues at coordinate 16,376 of JAJCYM010000040.1, read as the reverse complement.
AATCAGAATGCGTTCGAGTAGGGAAATATCATTTCATTCAGACTCCCAACAAATATTTTTTTATGGAGCCCCATTTCAGACTGCCCTTCTTCAATTTCTTTCCAAAACGTCTGGCTTTAACAATTTTGACACGTACTCCTTTTAGTCATGGGAAAAAGTGGGAAGCCGAAAAAGCGTCCCAATGGCTTAACGAGATACGATTGTTGTCGAAAGGTGAATTGCGACAACTTTTCTTAGATTCTTCTATCTATACCGAAAAATTTCTCATTTTTGACAAATCCTACACCGTACACAATTTTGACTGAGTAGAATGAAGGTGGGCTTTGTTTTATGGCTTTTCATTTAAACCAAAATGATCAATAAACACTTATTCCCAATTTTGTTGTTTATCAGCCTATTTGCCTGTAGTGGCGAAGAACTGACCTCTAACATAGTTGTCTACTCCAACAACTTTGAATCCAACGATCTGTCTGATATTACGGGAGGACGGATTATCACATACTTGGGCAGCAACGTTATTGGAAACTACAATAATGACGGATTTCGATTGCATCTGAATGATCTTCCTGATCATGATTACATTTATGTTTCGTTCGACTTACTTTTGCATGATTCTTGGGATGGAAATTTTAATGGTTTCGATCCAGATGTGCCTGATTTATGGGTCATGGAACTAGACCCAGGATTGAATTCGGGTGCCAATGAGTTCAAGTTTGAAACCACCTTTTCTAACGGACCTTGTGATTCGGCACTCTGCCTTTGGCAGTCCTTCCCAAATTCATATCCATTTTCTGCCAAGCCAAGAAGTGCTGTGAGTTGGAAAGGGCGAGGTCTATGTTCAAGCTTTGATAACAACCAAGGAACGTCAGTCGTTCGGATAGAACAGACTTATAGACGTACAGGCCAAGCGCTAGTTATTACCTTTTATGATAAGCTCTTTCAACCAAATAGGGTTGATGGGAAGTGTGATGAGAGTTGGTCAATGGACAATTTGGTTGTACGAGCCCTTAGCACTGAATAATGAGACAACTCTATCTTTATATCGTTTTTACCACACTCTTTTCCGTCAATCTCATTGGACAGACTATCCCATTGGGATCACCCCTTATAGAAGACTATCTGAGGCGACAACAACTCTTAGGGAAATTTGATACCACTTTTTCATTTAACTACCGACCAATCAATTTTGGCCATGACCGAATGTCTGTGGATAGTGCTGTTCTGGACGTCAACTCTTATTTCCCTGTCCAAAGTCGCTTTTTGAAAGGCAAAGGAGTGGTTAGAATATTGCCAGCCGAATTTAAATTTAGCTACGACAGCCATCATCCATATAGTCGAAATGATGGTGCGATGATCCGTTCCAAGGGTGCGCAGATATTAATAAGTGCAGGTCTTTATGCTGAAATCGGACCACTATCAATTCAGCTTAAACCTGAATACGTGCGAGCCCAAAACAAGCCCTATCCAGGCTTTCCAGATAGCTTTGATGGACAAAAATGGGCTCAACGCTATGTTTGGTTTAACAGAATAGATACACCCGAAAGATATGGAAATGGCGCATATTCCAAATTACTGCCCGGACAATCAAGTGTGAGGCTTAACAAATGGGGGATGTCTTTAGGTATTTCAACAGAAAACATTTGGTGGGGACCCTCTATCCGAAACAGTATAATGATGAGCAACAATGCCCAAGGATTTGAACATATCACTTTTAATACTACACGGCCCCTCAAGACGCCAATTGGACATTTTGAATGGCAGATCGTAACGGGTCGATTGAAAGCGTCCGGTTTTGCACCCCCTGACACGACAAGAATGGATAGAAATAGATTGCTCTATGTGCCTAAAGAGGATGATTGGCGGTATTTCCAATCAATCTCTTTTAGCTATGCTCCGAAATGGATTCCAGGCCTCTCGTTGGGATTTGTGCGTTGGATTCAAGCTTATTCGGAATTCATTAAAAGGACAAACGATTATTTTCCTGCCATTTCAAATCTTTTCCGCGAAAATGATGACAATACTGGTGGTCGTAATGAGTTACAACGAGATCAGGCTGCTGGATTATTTATGAGGTGGTTATGGACAGATGCCAAGGCCGAAATATATATGGAATTTCACAGAAATGACGCATCGGGAAATTTCAGAGATTTGATCTTGGATTCTGACCATTCGAGGGCCACGACAATAGGAATTCATAAACTATTTTCAACAAAACGGAAAGATGCCTTCATACAAGTAAACTGGGAATGGACACAAATGGAGCAAACTGCGGGAAGATTACTCCGGGATGCGGGGAGTTGGTATCTTCATTCCAGGGTAAGGCATGGTTATACACACAATGGTGAAGTTTTGGGAGCCTCCATCGGACCGGGCAGTAATTCTCACTACCTGAGCGTTGCCTGGACCAAAGGCAAAAATCGTATCGGTGTAGCTTTGGAGCGCGTTGCTCACAATAATGATTTTTTATACTTCGCTTTCGAAAATTCTCAAGATTTTAGAAGATACTGGGTGGATTTTAACATCCACGCTTTTGCTGATTGGGAATTTAAAAAAGTGCTTGCTTCTGCCAATATCTTCTATACAAGAGCACTAAACTATCAATGGGAGTTATTCGATGTGCCATTTGTTCCACCTTTCCTTGTCCCTGGAACGGACGTAGGAAATTTGCATATTGAATTAAAGTTGGCCTATAAATTCTGAATAGCTTATTTCAAACGAGATTTACCGCTGAGGTCTGTCTCTCTTTTCCCAAGAGTCATAAATCTCTTCGAAAGTAATCCGAAGGTTCTTGCTTATCTCCCACTGGGGATAATGTTCGTATATCTTGGACAGATTTGAGATATAGCACATATGGTCTCCGCTTCTTGCTTTATCCGAATAGGTGTAGTTCATTGGCTTTCCGGATATGGACGTTATGAGTTCAAAAGCCTCCAATATTGAAATTGAGTTGTCTCTACCGCCACCCAGATTATACACTTCACCAACTCGGGGTGCCTGGAGAAATTCTTCAATAAATCGAGCTACATCATAAGAATGTATATTATCACGAACCTGTTTGCCTTTGTAACCAAAAATTGTATACTCTTTTCCCGTCAAATTGCACTTAATCAAATAGCTAAGGAATCCGTGTAATTCTACTCCACTATGATTTGGGCCAGTCAAGCATCCACCTCTCAAACAACATGTAGGCATATCAAAATAACGAGCATACTCTTGAACCATAACATCGGCACTTACCTTTGAGGCACCAAAGATGGAATGCTTCGATTGGTCGATGGAGAATGACTCTTTGATCCCATTAAAATATAGGTCATCTGCAAAATCCCATCTGGCCTCCTTCTCAATAAGGTTTAGCCCATTCGGTCCATCACCATATACCTTGTTTGTCGACATGTGAACAAAGGGAACATCCGTGGAAAAGCGCCTGGTAGCCTCCAAAAGATTCAAGGTTCCAACCGCATTCACATCAAAATCATCAAATGGTCTGGATGCTGCTAGATCATGACTCGGTTGAGCAGCTGCATGTACTATGGCATCTGGTTTGACACTTTTAATAAACTCAAGCACAACCTTTCGATCTCTGATATCAATAGAGTGATGAGTATAGTGTTTGAATTGCTCAGTTAGCTGACCCACATTCCATAGCGTGTCGCCATTTGGACCGAAGAAATCGGCCCGCATATTATTATCTATTCCTATGACCTCCCAATCTCTTCTGCAAAAGTGCCTGACGACCTCACTTCCAATAAGCCCTGCTGCGCCCGTAACTAGTAATTTTTGCATGATCAAAATTGCAATTTGGTGACTCGTAAATCGGAAGTACTAATTTAGTAAGGCCTTCGTAAGAGCACCTTGTTTTTGAAGAATTTTAATAAAAACTGTGAGTTGGTCACGAGGTATCTTCGCCAAAGTCGTCTGGGTTCTTTTGCTAACCTGAACAACCATTCCAATCCTCTCTTCTGCATCCATTCAGGTGCCTGACTCAAGGTGCCCGCATGAAAATCAAAGGCAGCGCCAACAGCCATCATTACAGCATCGATCTTCGACAGGTGATTAGCAACCCATATTTCCTGCCTGGGACAACCTCTTCCCACCAATACAATGTTGGCTCCGCTTTGATTAATTCTGCCTATGTCGAGAATATCTTCTTCTTGAGTTGCCTCCCTAAACCTATCAATATGCTGACCAACCAATCTGATCCTAGGAAATTCCCTAACTATAAAGGCCTTGAATAGGTCGGATGTCTGTTGATTACTACCATAAAGAAAAACCGCCAAGCCAACTTCATTGGCCTTTCTCAGGACATGAAGTGTAAGCTCAGGGCCATAGACACGCTCTTTCATGTCCAACTTATAAAAACTGTTTAAGGCCCATCTCACAGGTTGACCGTCCGGAACGATTAGATCAATTCTATTGATTAGTTCCTTTAAGACAGGATCATTTAACGAAGTTATCAACCCATGAACTGCAAGTGCCGATACTCCAAAACTGGAATTTGAACGTGCCTTTTCAATTATAATCTCTGAAGCCGACTCATAATCTACATCGGCATAATCGGGCCAAAAGAGTTTATATTTTTTGAAATCCAAATCAGCTTTCATTTTTCACCGATTGATACAATTCGATTAGATTTCGATAGCCCTCATCTACGGAATAATTAGAGCAATAGTCTGAATAGGCCCCTTTACCTAAAATTTCCACTTTGTCAGGCCTATCATCTAATAAATTAACAGCATCAATTAGCCCATCCACATCCTGATATTTAAGACCATTGCCTTCGTGATTTATCATTGATGACATGGCTCCGGTGTCTCTAGCTATTACGGGTTTTTGGAGTGAAAAGGCCTCCAAAATAACCATCGGCATACCTTCGTAATATTTTGATGGAAAAATCACCGCTCTCGATTTGCTCATGTAGTCCAAAACTTCGTCTCTGTTCTTCTTACCTAAATAGCTAACATTATCAAATGAGTTCAATCTATCTGGATTATCTGATTCGCCAATTAACAAAAATGACACTGATGGACAATTTTCGAAAAGAACCAAAAGGTCATCAAATCCTTTTGACCTGTCCAGTCTTCCAACAAAAAGGAAATAATCTCCTATCAATGACTCGTTTTCCGGCTGATCAACAAAATTAGGTTTAATTACTGTTTTCTCTTTTGGTAGCCCCCCTGAAACCAGCTTATCCCTTTGAAAATCAGTAAGACAGATATAACGATTGATAAGATTGTCCCAGGTCCCCCTTCTTCTATGGGTTTGAATCACGTCAGCCTGAAGAGCAGTGACAAGAAGTGAATCCCTGTAACATTTGTATCGAATGGAGTTAAGAAGGCTCTTGTTCAAACAAAGCTCACAGACTTCACCTTCGCGAAACAACAGACTATTTGTACAAACCATTTTATAGTTATGTAGAGTTTGCACAACAGGAATTCTTTCTAATTCGCATACTTCATATACTACCGGGGTAATAAGCGGATATATATTGTGAACATGACATATATCTGGTCGAGATTCTCTTATCAATTTCCTGAACTCCTTTCCTACACTTCGTGAAGAACGTTGGGAGATTAACAGCCTTAATAAATCAGGTTTAGAATATTGGTCTATTGCCGAGCTGTTTTTCATGAACTGAACCACTTCATGTCCATTTGCTTCTAACACCTTCTTTTCCTCTTCAACGACAGTCTCTTCGCCTCCTTTTTTCTTGTAATGATTGTGAACCTGGAGGATTTTCATTCTGTAGTAGATTTGAAACTCATTACTTCCTCAATACTGGAAATTACATGATCTACATCAACATTATCCAGTGAACTGAACTCATAACTCTGTGAAAGTTCTTCACGAGCCTTCCTCACATCTTTAAAAACCGCTATTTGATTCTCATTTAAAGAATACATGGGATTGGTTGGACCATATAAAACCACCGAGGGGACTTTGTACGCTCCAGCTACCTGTTCACCAAAAGAATTAACACCAATAAAGATTTTGGCATTTTTGATAAGGAATATTCCTTCTAATACTGAAGTCTTACCTCTCAAATCAAATGCTCCATCGATCAATGGATCATTTTTAGAGCCTATCTGATAAATAGGAAGTTCTGTTTCAAGTTTTGCTATTGTTTCTTCCCATTTATCTTTTGACCAATTTCTCAATCTATTCCATTCCCCAGCCCAAGGCTGTAGTACCATGTAGTCAATCCGATCAATATAAGAGGCTCTGAATGACTTATGCTGATTTTCCTGTAGTGCAATCTCGTAGTCATAAGTCATATCAGGCCTAAGCCCTAAATGTTCTGCAATTATATATTTAATATGTTTGTCCTCCCTTTTTAAAGGAGCAAAATCATAATGTTCGTACATCAACCACACTAACGGGAAATCCTTCCAAGAAAAGCTCTTTTGACTTTCCTTATTAAATAGTTCAGGAAATGAAACGACCAGTTTTATTGAAGTTTCAGGATGCTGACGAACGAATTCTTCTACAACCCCACTGGAAAAAACTGCGTCACCAATCCCCTGTTTTCTTATCAGCGTAATCCTTTTCGAGCTTATTTTCCTAAAATACCAAAGCGATATTCTACTAATAAAATACTGCGTAAGAATGGCAGTAGATTCCCATATGCTATATCTCCTATTTGTTCTCAAGGATTGAATGTGTTAACCAAGTTCCTTCGGCCAAGGGTAATGGATTTTTGTTTCAGCTCTTGGTAGATAGATTCACTCTGACCAACCATCCACCAAGAGACCAAGCTAAGGTATAAATACGTTTCTGCATTGGCGGTGAATAGGGGTAACAATAGTCCAAATTTCACACTGGCAGCCACAAATGGGACTACTTGCTTCTCACGCGTTGAAGCCCTCCGAAAAGCCAACCAACTATGTCTAATGGCATAGATAATCATAAGGATATATAAGGCCATTCCTATGACCCCAAGTTGAACTCCGAAAATGAGAAATTGATTTTCACCGCCTACCTTAAGCTCATCGACAACACCCCCTGCATTACCGCTCATCGCCAATCCGATACCCTCAGGATTTTGCACCATACTTTCAATTCCTTCCAACCATTCTACGATATGTGTAAGGCTCGAGGAGTTTTGAAAAAGCAGCGTATCTTCTACAAAATAACGAGTGTCTTCAGGTGCAAGAAAGAGTACATAAAGCGTCAATAAGAACAATCCGATGCCAGCACCAGCAAGTAGTTTATAATATCGTAGCAAAAAGGCCATAAAAATCAATGTTATAAAAAAGGCACCCATTGTCGCTCTTGAATAGGCTAACAGTATACAGCCACCACAAAACCCAAGTATCATTAAATACTTTAGACGATTAGGGCTAAACTTCATGGAAACAAGGTAAATGACGGCCAAAGCAAAGCTTATTAACATCGAGGCAGAAAATTCAAGTGGGTTCGAAAAAAAGGAACCATAGCGTGGCTGCTGTTCTTGTGCTTGAAAAGTCCACCTTAAACCAAAGCTTCCTTGTGGATCCAAATTCAGCATATCTGAGTTATACTTGGCGTAGCCGATATAAGAATGAAAATGTGTTGAAGTTATCTTTTCGACCAGCACAAGTAGAAAAGCTACTATCGTAAAAGCAAAGATCATTTTGAAAATCACATTCCATTGCCGGAATTGAAAATTAAATTGTCGACCAAATAAATACGCCAAACAGAAGAGTAATATATTCTTGAAATAGGTGGCCTTATCCAAAAATCCCACTTCTCCGATAGGCAGTACCATAAAAATGACAGCTAGAGAAAGAAATGCGATAAAAAGTTTGTCCAGGGAAGAGAAGTTCCACGATTTGTTCCTCAAGGTTTGCTTAGACCCAAATCCCCAAACGATCAACGCATAGAGAACTACTATTTCTTTAGAATACTGAATTAGCTTTGTGAGTATTTCAGATTCAATAAAGGCGTAGGTAAAAGAGAGAAAAACAGTATAAATGGGTAAAAAGGAAATAAGGTATATTAAAAGGTAGACAAACTTACCTCTACTAATGCCCCTGACAACGACACTCAAAAAGACCGTATAAATCAATACACATAGTATGGCAAGAAACGGCATCAAGATGGTGATAATTCAATACATCGAAGCATGTCTCCTAATTTCATTAAAGTTCAGTTAATACCAAATCAAATATAACCTGACGGATACAAATCATTTCTTCCCGCTTGCTCTTCGTTGAAAAAATCCGCCATAGCGATGCTATGCCCTCATTTCTCGACTTAATCAAGCGATAATAATTTAATTTCTATTTGCGCCATTTTATAATTGAATTGGTATAAAATCGAAACATCTTACCTCAACAATCACCGCCTAAGATTGTGGCTCTATTATTTTAGGCTTTCCTAGCCCGTCTCTAATGGCTCGCAATGTATATCTAAACTTTGTCCAGCGTCCACGAAGCACATAGTAGACAAGAAATTTGGTGATCTTTACCATTTGATAGATAGCCGCTGAAAACATGAATTTAGCTGGAACGTGTTTTCTAACAAGGAACAAATGATTTCTTATATTGATATATTGACGAAATGGGGAGCGATAGCCTTCTTTACCCTTCTTTCTTGAAACAGCTGTCGCACTTTCAAAATGATAAATCTTGGAGTCGGGGATATACAAAAGATTATAGCCTTTACTCCGAGCCCTTAACGACCAATCCGCATCCTCAAAGAGTATGAAATAAGTATCATCAAGATATCCCACTTCATCAACCATTTCCCTACGAAAAGTCAGACAACAGCCCGTAATCCAATCCAGAGTTTTGATCTCATCAAACTGACCATTGTCCTTCGACCCCTCTCCAATAGTAACTGGAAGCCCTATCCAAGCTTTGAACCTTCCTCCAGCACTCCAAATTTGCTCTCGGTCATGCATTGAATAGATTTTAGGCTGTACAGCACCGACTGATTCTTCAAGTTCATTAATCAAAGGTTCAATAAAGCCTGGTTCAACGGTTGTATCGTTATTAAGCAACATTATAAAATCGAAACCGGATTCATAAGCATATTTTATTCCGACATTGTTCCCTCCGGTAAAGCCTAGATTTTTCTCATTTTCGATCAAAATAACATTGGGGATTTCCCGTAGCCTCTCCAGCTCCTTTTCCTCGCTGCCATTGTCAACCAAAACTATGCTCGCCCTAGAATAACTCACCGTTCTTAAAGAATCAATGCATTTAATAGTATGGTCAAATCCATTCCAATTTACCAGTACTATGGCTATGGATTTCGAACTGGGGTTCACCTCCATGTGCTCAAATCTAGATTAAACTCGGTAGCAAGCCTTTCATTATGAGGTTTGTAATATTCCTTCAACTTTCCTAGATCATCCATATAGTCGAACTCCTCCTCCATTGAATGTTGAAATCTGGCATATACCTTTTTCACGTGCTTCTTCAACGGGATTTTGTATCCTGTCAGTGAATAAGCCTTATGTAGAAAATAATGAATGCTTCGGTTTTTGATCACAACTGAGCTATTGACCTTATCAACTGCTGTCACCAACCTCTCCTTCTGAATATCTAAAAAATGAAATGCCCGTTCCAAACACAATTCGGGATTACTTTTCATCTCTTCAAACAAAAATATCAGCATGTTATCAACACCAATTGCTGCTCTCCATTTCTCCAGGAAAAAAGAATATCTCGAATATAAAAGTTCGTTCTGTAAAGAAAATGCCGCCTTATCGTTGCGACAGGCCTCACCAATTTTCTTTTTATCTGACTCTAGGAGTAGTGTGACATATTGGTGGAAAGACAACTGTCTGACTGCCGATAAATTATTGGATGTAAATTGAAATGACGAGAGTATTCGATTCGCTGGTTCTCGTAAGACAAATATAGTTTTTGGTTTTGCCCTTGACTTCTTTAGTTGTTCGATAATATTAGTTTGGTAAATCGTTTGGGATGTACCATCCAAATGTAATAAGTCTGAATTCAAAGGTTCATAAAAGCTCTCATAGCTTTCTTTGGATAACAGTCCATTTGACTGGTTATGAGGGTTATGTTGGTCTATATGAAAAAATGGTTCTTTAGGGCTTGATGGCTGAATCTTGGAATGCTCAGAGAGTAAATCAAAAAGAAAAGTTGTTCCCGATTTTGAAGCTCCGGCAAGAAAGACATCCGGGTAAATTTGGCCTTCAAAACTAATCATAGTGCTTATTGATCTTCAATCGGCATAGCAGGCTTTTTCCAAAAATCATATATCCCCTTGTCCAACTCATATTCTGACCACATAAACCTCTCCCTGGAAGGTTGTTTTTGAGCCCACGCCCACATAGAAATAAGTCCTTTCCGCAAGTCGGTGCGGTCATTAAAACCCAGGAGTCTTACCGATTTTGTCCAGGTTGGGTGAGCGTTCTTTACTTCATGTCTTTGTTCTTGAAAGAGCACATCTCCACCTCCCATGACCTCAGTCAGTATTTCGCTAGCCTCCAAAATCGAATATTCAATCGCAGAGCCAAGGTTGATTATTTGCCTATTTGAAGTTTCACCTACCGCAGCCTCCCATAAAGGAGACAAACAATCATCTATAAAACTGAAAGCCCTCTTTTGGCTTCCATCACCAAAAATTGTAAGCGGTTGATCATTGAGGTATTGATACATCCAAATACCCAAGACATTTCTATAAGTGTCCCAAATATTTTGTTTGATCCCATAGACATTATGTGGTCTGATGATGCACCAGTCGAGACCATGCTGCTCACCAGCCACCTGTATGTCCAATTCACAGGCATATTTAGCTATTCCGTAAGGATCAATAGGAGCTGGTTGATCTGACTCATCAAATGGTGGATTTCCAGTTCCGTAGACAGCCATTGAACTGGTGAATACCAATCTATCCACACTATGCCTTATGCATTCGTTGATAATGTTCGCAGTGGCAATTAAATTATTCTGGTAGTTATACTTTCTAATAAAAGGCGAGAGCCCCTCAGCTGCGTAGGCAGCAAAGTGATACACGTAGGTTGGTTGAAATTCCGTAAATACCTCTCTCATCTTTTCGGATGCACAATCCAGTTCGATGAAGTGGACTCTCTCATCCACATTCTCCCTAAAGCCTCCGCTCAGGTTATCTATACCAACTACTTGATATTCGGGTTGATTTTCCAATATCCAATCCGCCATTCGGCTACCAATCAATCCTGCAACACCAGTTATAACAATACTCTTTTTCATCAGAAAAAATTAGTGCGCAAAATTGTAAGCTATTAGCGAATCCACAAGAAAATCAGTCATTTTCTACAATTTACCTGTCTTAGCCTTAAGTATAAAGTAATGAACCAGAAAGCTCACTAACTCAGAAATCAACAAGGCCCATGCCAGGCCATACCCTCCATAAAAATAGCTCCCGGATATGCCAACTATCAACATGAATATAGCAGTTAACCAAGTAGCCTTGGCCAAAACATCTTTTTGCTCTGTAACCAATATTTTAATCATATTTCCGACATTGAGCATGCCCAAAAAAGGTATGAACGCCAACAGTCTTAAGATATCAGCACTATAGTCAACATACTCGCCACCCACTACTCGAATTACCCATGCTGAGGTGAGACTGAAAATCACACCTATTAGCGCGGTGAGAGCCAAACCACCTAAATGGGCCTTTTTCAAATAGTTTTGAAAACCTGTTTTGTCGTTCTGATATAGACGTGAAGCATCTTGAAGGATTGATTGTGTAAGAAAAACTGGAACCATTCGAAGCAAAAAAGCCACCTTCTGAGCCAGAGCATACCTGCCTAGTTCAATATCATCCACAAAATTACTCAGTATTATAATCCCCCCATGGACGGAAATGTGCCCGGCAATAGTCGAAAGGAAGAATTCAAAATTCTCCTTTAGCCTTTCTCTAATTCTGGCGAAGGCAACCCACCTTATCCTTAACGATTGATTTAAGTAGATATAAGTCAATAAAACTATATTGACTATCAGTGAAGCTCCTCCCATAAAAAAATTGACCCAGATTGCATCTTCTGGCCATGTAACGAAAACCAGAATTGTGGCTACATACAATAAGCGGGAAACTGCATTTCCGATTGCCAGTATTGATAGCCTTTCAAGACCCTGAAGAATCATCATGGGTGAAAAAGCCTCCGTCAACAGCATGACCATTGACAGGGTTAGAATAATAGGGTAATTCGGAAATAGACCAAAAAAGTAAGTCCCTATTAAAACTCCAATTATCATCAAAATCGAGAGCAATAGGCGAGTAGCAATTATCTCGTTCAATAGAACGGACTTCTCTTTGGGTGAATCGAGAATCAAAGCAAGTCGTTTTGGACCATTTAAATGAAACCCATAGTGAACCAAGATGCCCAAAAGCATTACTACTGACAAAGCAAGGTTCACAAGTCCATACTGTTCTTCTCCAAGTCTCTGAAACAGAATTGGTGTGACGATTAAAGCCACCAACACTTTGATCCCCTGGTTTAAAGACAGATGAAAAAAATTGGCGAAGGAAACGCTCTTGATTATGTTTCTTGTTTTTTTGATTTCAGATCAAATAGGATCAGGATGCATTGTCCATAATTATTCTATAGGCTCTTTGGACGGTCGAGTAAGCCACAGCCAAAACGCCTCCAATGAACAAACCGATTATCAAAGATTTATACCATTTCCAGGCATCATCCTCTAATGGCAAAATTGGTTTATCGATAATCTGGATAAGTGGGGTATTGTTACGATGAGCCACCTTGGCAATTTCATGATTTTTCACAATCTCCTGATAGATAACCGTAGCAGCCTGTAGGTCTATTAATATTTTTTGTCTTGGAACTAAAGCCTGAGTTCTTAAAGGGTTTAGATTTGGGTTGCTATCATCGAACAGCGCTAAATCTTCTAATAGCTCGTCAACAACCACTTTCACACTGTCGGCCTGATAAGACAAAACCCTGAGATTCTCACTTGTCTTTTTGGTTTTTGAACTTGAGTAAAAATCGTTCACATGTTCGACTAAAATTTCATTGAACACCTTAGAAAGAAGTTGATTATCTGAAGTATAGGCCACTCTCAAGATACTTAACTTACGGCTTGTTTTACCTACATCCAGATTTCGCTCAAGTATAACTTTGGCAACTTCTTTCAAAATGCTATCATGCCTAATCACCATTTGTTCTTCTGGCATTTCGAAATTGACACCATGTTTCTCCCAATCACTTTGAAGCTCATGCTCTCTACCATACCATGTGATCAAGCGTTCATTTCCAACATCAGAGTTAGTCGTGCTCAGCAAGGTCTTTCGCATCATGGCAAATGACCTATATAGTTCCACAATATTATCCAACTGAAATAGTGTGCTATTTTCAGTCAGAGCACCAACATTTACACCTGCCAAATTTGCAATTGAAGATAATTGACCAAGGCCTGAACCTGAATCCGTTTCGAGGACAAAGGTTGTCGCAGCAGTATAGTTGACCTTTTTTAGTGTGTGATAGGCAAAAAACAAACCGCCAATAATCAGTGTAATGATCAAAATCCTCTTCCAGGCAGCAAGCATTGCCATGAACCACGACTTGAAGTTGTTTATTACCCCTGCCAGGGATATTCTCTCTTCTCCTATGAACCTTGGATCACTCATAGATTTAGAAATTGATCTGACTGATGAGAAGCGCTAGTGTCGCCACACCACTTGTAATTCCAATGATCTCAGATGGACTAAACGGGATTTTGGGAGGTTTTGCCGGGACAATAATCTCAGCTCCAGATGTGACCTTAGGGTAAGTCTTAAAGAAGAGAAATCTTTTTGTGCGGGCTACACTCCCATTAGCATAAATCACGTAAGTTCCTCTCCTTTTTGCTCTGTTGTCAAAGCCTCCCGCTTGATCAATAAAGTGCTTGAGAGACCTGTTGTTCTCATATAGGACGGTAGTCGGATAAAGCACTCTGCCTCTAAGGCGAACAGTTTCAACCACTTTTGGAATTACCAGAACATCTCCCTCCTGTAGTATCAAATCTTGTTTAGAGCCAGGGTTTTCAATTATCTTCTTAAGATCAATACCTATGGCTTCTGATTCCTTCAATTCTACATCTCCGTAAAGTGTATTTCGCTTTACTATCTCTCGTAATCTCTCTCTTTTTGCAAATGACGATAAGTCCTGATTCTCAGATTGGCCTTGGGTCAACTTTGACAATTCATCATTCACCCTTTGGAGTTGTGCCAATTGAGATTCACTCAAAGATTGTGGATCTGATTGGAACTTCTCCAACAAGGCCTCGAGATCGTCTATTCTCAATTCCATATCTGAAGATTCGGAATAAAACTCTGTTTTTCTCAGTAGAGTAGCACCTTCTACAAACCCATATTGAGTGATTCCACCGGCACGTTGCAATAGACTAGATATCCTCTCAGTTTGATTCGAAATAGCGTAATCGCCCGGAAATTTGACTTGCCCTTCAACGGCCACAAATTGTGGAGTAAAAAAATCAGGGTTTTTTCTTACGACTACGTGATCATAAGGTTGAAGCGTGTTTTCTGAATTAACCACCCCGAGCTCGGAACCAACATCCAAAACGATGACTTGAGAGACATCCCCGTTCTCTGAATTGCCCAACCTCCTTGTAATCTCTACTCGAGAATTCGATGCAGAAGATTTTAATCCTCCGGCCAAAGAAATCAAATCGCCCACTTTCATATTTTCAGAAAAGGAGAATACGCCTCCATTGTTTACTTCTCCTGAAATTTCTACATATCCTTCTTCCTTCAAATCATAAATTGAGAATACCCGTAGAATATCTTCCCTCTGCAAAGGGATATCTTGTATAGTTCCGTTAATCAGATCTCCTAGATTGAATGAGAGGTTCTCTGTGCTAAGGTCCTCCTTGGATCGAATTATTATAGCCCGTTGCCGGCTTGCTTCACCTTTCAAACCATCCGCCTTATCAATTAGTTGTTTCGCTGTCAATCCATCCTGAATAGAATAGTTCCCTGGTCTGAATACTGCTCCTTGAATTTGGACACGGTTACTGAACCTATCAAGTACTCGATTCACATTATATACATCTCCAGCCTTAGGTTCAAATAGATCGAATTGTGATTCAAAAACGTCATTAACGACCTTCTCCTTTCCAGAATTTCTTACAACGCTTATCTGATCAATGAATGCAGATTCTGTAAATCCACCAGCATACTCAACAAGCTTGTTCAGGGTTTCATCTTTTGCCAATTCATATAGACCCGGCCGTTTTACTTCTCCACTAATTCTAACTCTATTGGTGTAAGGTCCAACTACAATGACATCATTGCTCTGGAGCCTAATATTATTGTCGTCTATGCCATTAATAAGGTATTGGTAAGCATCCAATGTTTTTACAAGAGTATTGTCCCTAAAAACTCGAATTTCTCTTAGAGTACCGTTTTCAGAAATTCCCCCAACAGAGTATAAGGCATTGAAGACCGTACTGAAAGCGCTTAGCGTATAAGTTCCAGGAGTTTCTACCTCTCCAACTATGCTCACAGAAATAGATCTAATATTACCTAAATTAACATTCAAGAAGGTCTGTGGACTGCTTCCAATCAGTCCGGTATACAATCTGCTGAGTTTACTTCTTATTCTCCTTTCAGCCTCATCAACGTCAAGTCCGGAAACGAAAATAGGGCCAATATTCTCTAATAAAATATTTCCATCCGGATTCACAACCGCTTGATAGTATTGCTCTGAGCTACCGAATAGATCAATGAGTATTTCATCTCCTGCGCCCAGCTCATAATCTCGTGGCGTTGGGATATTTAGGTTTGTTTCAAAGTCACCATTTCGATTTCCGTTTCGAAAAAAATCAATCCCAAAAATCTCAGATTTCGTGCTATTAAAAAACTCCGAACCAGCGCTTTTGGTTGAATCCAAATTTTGCCTTAATCCTCTTACTCCGGGTTTATCAAGTGCTGTAGACGCTCTTGATGATTTTACTGCGTCTAACCTGGTAACCAGCTTGGATATCTCATCTGATCCAAGTCCTTGCTGCATTGCCAATTGAAGCAACTCCTGTTGTGAATATCCAAGCGATGTTGCCTGCTGTAAAATTCCTCTTATCTGCTGATCAGAAAGTTCGCTAACCTTGATGTTGGAAAAATCGGGTAATGTTTGTGAATGCCCCGTTAACCCTGTTGAGATTAACAAGAGAACAAAAAATATTCCTTTCAAGAATCGAGACATGTCTCAGTCTTAGTTTAAATCAGCCTGTAAGATAAAAGATTAGTTGATTCCTTCCTACGCTAAACCTTCGGAGGATAAATTAGTTGATTAGTTGATTAGTTGATTAGTTGATTAGTTGATTAGTTGATTAGTTGATTAGTTGATTAGTTGATTAGTTGATTAGTTGATTAGTTGATTAGTTGATTAGTTGATTAGTTGATTAGTTGATTAGTTGATTAGT
>JAJCYM010000039.1 GCA_029262895.1 Roseivirga sp. | reverse complement strand
AGGAAGAAAAAATAGTGCTGCTCTCACCCCAAAAGTCTGCTAGTGGGCTCGATGGTTTTACCCGATTGATCTTTCAAAATATTAGCCAGAACGGTTACGAATGGCGAGGAGAGTGGATGGATAAAGCCGGCACTATAGTATTCCCATTTCGAAATATTGATTGCAAAAAACGAAAGACACCCTAACTCATTAATCCATTATCCCCTTAATTCATTAATCCCCTATGAAACTTAAAACCACGGTTCCTCTTTTACTGCTTGGCCTAATTTTTTCGGTAAGTCTGCAGGCTCAGAAAATAGATACACAATATGAGCCGTCTGCTCAATACCCCTTTGGACGGTCAAATCCCAATCTTGGAGACCAGTTAAAGGCCTTTGCACCTATAGTCGGAAACTGTGAATGTAGATCTTTGACTAGAAATGCTGATCAAAGCTGGGGGGATACTACCAACTTGCGATGGGAGTTCAGGTACATTATGAATGGAACAGCGGTTCAGGACATCACCTGGCTTGACAATGATACTTATACTACGAGTGTTCGCCAATATAATGCAGATAGTACGCAATGGTATGTGACTTTTTTTGGTTCAAGTGGACCTGTGGCAAAACCCCAGACCTGGGTAGGGGGAGTCAAGGAGAGTGATATCGTGCTTTACAATGAACAAAAGGCTCCAAATGGAACCGATGGGTTTTATAGGATTACGTTCAAGGATATTGGCGAAAAGGGTTTTAACTGGAGAGGTGAATGGGTTGATAAGGCCGAGAAGTTTGTTTACCCGACATGGCTTATTTGGTGTACAAAAACTCGGCAATAACTAGGCAGCCTTTAACTTATCGGCTTCTCTCTTTTGCAGCATTCTCTTGAAAACAACTCCTTCCTTTGGAGAGAAGAGAAAGGCAAGCCCAAACAATATGCCAGCCACGGTTACAATGGCCCCTGCAATTGATCCGTCCAGATAAACAGCCAAATAATAACCTGCGGCAGAGATAAAAACACCGATGCCTGCCGCAATGATCAGCATGTTTCTAAACTTGTCGGTAAGCAAATAAGCGGTTGCTGCTGGTGCTACAAGAAGGGCAACCACCAAAATTGCACCTACTGAGTCGAATGAGGCTACAGTGGTCATGGAAACAGCTCCCATGAGCAGGTAATGCCAAAGTGTTACGGAAATACCAATGGTTGCCGCAAAGGCAGGATCGAATGTGGTAAGGTAGAGTTGTTTGAATCCAATCTTGACAAAAAACAGGTTCACAATCAGCACAAAACCCGAAATGTAGAGCGCTCTTGGTCCAAGAACCACCCCAGACTCTGAGATCCAAAGATCAATGGGCACGTAGGCTATTTCGCCATAGAGCACACAGTCCTGATCAAGATCGACTTGGCCTGCAAATACGGAGAGCAATATGATGCCAAGAGCAAAGAGCCAGGTGAATGTGACCCCAATGGCGGCATCCGTCTGTAATCTGGCTTTTTTGTGGAAGAACTCAATGAGAAAGGTCGTAAATACCCCAAGTAATCCCGCTCCGATAATGACCCAAACCGAATCTCTGGTTCCGGTCAAAAGAAAGGCGATCACAATGCCCGGAAGTACGGCATGAGAGATGGCATCACCTACCATGGCCATCCTTCTAAGGATTAGAAAACAGCCTAAAATGCTACACGAAATAGCAATGATTGAACCGGTAAGTATGATTAGGAATGCGTCCATTTAGTCAGTTTAATGTTTTTAGTTTAAAGTTTGAATGTTTGTAGCCTTGAGAAATAGAACATAAAACATGAGACTTTAAACATTGAACTAATAAGGTATATTCTCCGCATGCGGATCTTGTTCAGGGTATTCTAATAAATGCTCAAGCTGCGCTTCTAACTCAGGCGTTATGATATGCTCGATAGTCTCAGCATCTTCATGCACATGGTCAGGTGCAATTTTCACGTATTTGGAGAGGTAAAGCTCCCAAAGCCTATGCAGCTTCACCACGCGTTGACCTTTCTGCTTGCCAATTTCCGTGAACTTCCAATGGCTATTCTGACTTGTTAAAAAACCTTGCCTTTTGAGCCTGGTCAATGTGTCGGTGAGTTTCTTGATAGGGAAGTACCTTCTTGAAAGAATGTCTTCAGTGGTTCTCGCTTCGAAGAGGTTCTTGTCTTTTTCACCTAAATGGAAAAGCGCCTTGAGTAGGTTCTCATCCATGATTTGGTTCTGCAGTTTTCGTTGTTCGATGAACCTGGAAATCACTCCTTTTCCCGGAGCAAAAAAGAAGGACATTAATGCTAATCCTGAAATGATCAATACAATCCAGGGGCCTGTTGGCATGGCTGGAGCGACATAGGAAACATAAGCACCCACCAATCCTGAAATTCCCCCGAGAAAGGCAGCCAGGAAGGTCATTTTCTTAACATCATTGGTCCAAAAACGTGCCGCAGCAGCTGGAGTGATAAGCATAGCTGCCATAAGAATTACGCCAACAGCCTGTATCCCGGTAACCACCGCAAGCACGGTCAGGGTCGTGAGTAGCAGGTCTATGGCACGCACCGGAATGCCAAGTGCCTGGGCATAATTTGAATCGAAAGAAATCAACTTGAGTTCTTTGAAGAAAAGCGTAACGGTAACCATCAGAATCACGGCCACAATACCAAAGGTGAGTACATCATTCCCGACAAGGGCAGCAGCCTTACCGAAGAGAAAAGAATCCAGGCCTGTTTGAGCCGCGTTGCCGCCATGCTGAATATTGGTGAGCATGAGAATACCAATACCAAAAAAGACAGATAGAATCAGGGCAATTGCTGAGTCTTCCTTAATCTTAGATTTTTTTGTGATAACATCAATGAGAACAAGTGATAGCCATCCGGTAATAAATGCTCCAATCATCAGGACCACTGGGTTCTTATTTCCAGAGAGCAAGAAGGCCAGGCAAATTCCCGGAAGCACTGCATGCGCAACAGCATCACCCACAAGCGCCTTTTTCTTCAGAAAGGTGAATGTGCCCACCACGGCAGAGGAGGAGGTCAGCAGGATCGCACCTATAGTCACAGAGATAATGCTGGAATCGCTAAAAGAGAAAAATTCGAAAAAGCTGTCCATCTTAATATTTCTCTCTGCTCGGAATTTGTCTTTTTCTAACCAATTCTCCCACTTCAGCTAAAACAGTCAGCTTGCCCCCGTAGGTTTCTTGTAGCAGTTCATTATTAAATACCTCTTCTATAGGCCCAGAGGCAACAAGCCTCATGTTGAGCAAAACAATCCAGTCGAAATACTCGGCAGCGGACTGTAAATCATGATGGACTACAATTACTGTTTTACCCTGGGCTGTCATTTCCTGCATGATGCTCAGAATGGCCGCTTCAGTGGCCGCATCAACACCTGCAAAGGGTTCATCCATAAAGTACAGATCAGCCTCTTGCGCTAGCGCTCTGGCCAAAAAGACTCGTTGTTGCTGCCCGCCTGATAGTTGAGATATCTGCCTATCGATATAGCCTTCCATACCAACCTTTCTAAGGCAGCTCATAGCCATTTCTTTATCTGCCTTTCTAGGTCTTTTCAGAAGACCGAGCTTGGCATAGCGTCCCATAAGCACAACGTCAAACACTGAGGTGGGAAAGTCCCAGTCTACTGACTCTCGTTGGGGTACATAACTGATCTGGTCACGGACTTCATCCAACTTGTGATCGAACATTCTGACATAACCACTGCCTAGGGGAAGAAGGCCCATTGCCGATTTAATAAGAGTTGACTTACCGGCACCATTTGGCCCTATAATGCCGATTAAAGCACCTTTTGGCAGCGTCATATCTATGTTCCAAAGCACAGGTTTCTTGTGATAGCTGACCGTAAGGTCATGAAACTCAACTGCCGGATTTTCCGCTTCTATTTTCATGATTTGGATGTTGGGTTATTAGGTTTTTGGGAGGTTAGGTATTGGATGAAACGGTTCATTCTTTTCTTTAGGGAAGACAACTGTTCTGACAAATTTTGATACTCGGTTTGATCAAGAAAGTCTAGATCAAGACTCAAAATCAGCTGATACTCAAGCTCAGATGCAGAACCCATAGCGATATTGCAAAACCTTAAGAGCTCATTTTCAGAATTGCGGCCACAACCTTCAGCAATGTTTGTGGGAATGGACTGGGCACTTCTTCTCATTTGAGAAATAAGACCATACATCTCTTCCTTAGGAAACTCCTTAGTTATGGCATAGATTTTCAGCGTCAGCTGATGAGCGCTTTCCCAAATTTCTAAATCCTTGAAGTTTCTCATTTCCTCTTTAATATTTTAAGCCCAACAGCCCAACAGCCCAACAGCCCAATCACCTAAGCGCCTCCACTATAGTATTCACATTCTTCCTAACCATACCAGAATAAGTACCTTCAGGAGTACCTTCAGCACCCATGGCATCAGAGAATAAATAGCCCCCAATTTTTACGTCATGTCCTTTTTGCTGACATCCCTCTATAATGGCATTGATGTTCTTTTCAGACACTG
>JAJCYM010000038.1 GCA_029262895.1 Roseivirga sp. | reverse complement strand
GAGTACAGTCGCATCAGCAATACAAAAAGGCACTTGAAGAATTTTGGCAAGTGTCCTGGCAATGTAAGTTTTACCAGTTCCCGTTTCACCCACCATGATGATATTTGACTTTTCAATCACCACATCATCCTCCTCTTGCTTTTGTTGAATAAGTCGTTTGTAATGATTGTATACAGCAACCGAGATAACTTTTTTCGCCTCATCTTGACCCACCACATACTGATCCAGATACTTTTTCATATCTATAGGTTTGATCAGGTTGAATTTTGGGGAATCGTCAGGACTTTTGGTTTTAAGTTCTTCTGAGAGAATCTGATTTGCCTGCGTAATGCAGTGATTACAGATATGGGCATGAATTCCTGAAATCATCAGGTCAACATCCTTTTTATTTCTCCCACAGAAGGAACAAGTTACCTCTGCCATAATCTTATTTTTTGATTAAAACTTCATCAATTAAGCCATACTCTTTGGCTTCTTCAGAACGCATCCAATAGTCACGGTCCGAATCTATTTCTATTTCTTCATAGGTTTTACCACTATGTTTTGACAGTATTTCATACAAATCTTTTTTCACAGACAAGGTTTGTTTCAATGAGATCTCCATATCTGAAGCCTGTCCTTGCATGCCACTCATGGGCTGATGAATCATGATCCTAGAATGAGGAAGAGCAGAACGCTTTTTGTCCGCACCTCCTGCAAGCAAAACGGCCCCCATAGAAGCAGCTAATCCAGTACAAATAGTAGCAACATCCGGGCCTACATACTGCATGGTGTCATACATACCCAAACCAGCATAAACCGATCCTCCTGGACTGTTGACATACATTACAATATCTCTTTTTGGATCAGTCGACTCCAAAAAGAGCAGCTGAGCTGTGATAATGTTGGCAATGTGATCATCCACTGGCATGCCCAGAAAAATAATCCTGTCGGAGATCAGTCTTGTGAATACGTCAATGGCCCTGAAATTTCCCGGGCGCTCTTCAATCACATATTGAGTCATGTTCTCAATATGACTGGCGTAATCATCAATTGCAGTTCCACTCACTCCTTGATTGTGGACAGCATATTTCCTAAACTCCTTCTTATCGATCATTTATAAATACTATTTAGACGTACAAAATTAAAAAAAAAGCCCTTTTTAGAAAGGACTTTATTGAAACACTGTCAATAGTGCTTTAGTTCTGTACTATTTTCTTAAACTTCTCAACGTTAATTTCTTCCTCTTTTATTTCAATTTCAGACTTTATAAAATCCAAAACCTTGGTTTGCTGGACTTGTTCAGCCATCTTCATATAGTTCTGTCCATTTTCACCTTGGAGGTAGTTATCCACAAAAGAATCCATCTGATCGGTGAGCTGACCTAAGCCGGAACCTCCAAATTGAGCAGCAACCATGGCACGTGTGGCACTCAAAATGTCTTCATGCTCTGGTTTTACCTCATGATCTTTTGCCACTTTGCCAATAATCAGGTTCCAACGGAGTTGATCAGCATAAATTTCATACTCCCTGTCCAAGTCCTCATCTGACACCTTTCCCTCACCTGAGACCTTCAGCCAGTCTTTTAGAAAAGTATCTGGCAGAGCAATGGCACTCTTTTTTATCATTTCGTCCTGAATTGTCTTAATCAACCAGGAATCGGACTCACGTTGATAGTTTTGACCAATGGTTTCAGAAACCTTTGCTCTGAACTCCTCTTCATTGGTTATCATATCTGGCCCAAAAGTCTTGTCAAACAACTCTTGGTTAATTTCTGCGGCAACTTTGCGATTCACATTTTTCACAGTAAATGTAAATGCTCCATCCAAATCACCAATTTCGTCAACAGTCAAGCCAATTTGAGCGGCTCGTTGCGCGTCCTCTTTAATTAGTTTGTTCAAGTCAACTTGTATCGTATCATCCTTTTTTACCCCGATAAATTTCTTTGCATCAGCTTTCTTAAGCTCAGCGAATTCAAAGGTAGTATCATGTACAATGTCTCCATTGTCCTGTGCAAAGGTACCATAAAGGGTATCCCCCTCATCACTGACATCAGGGTTGGTCATAGTACCGAATTGCAATCGGACATTCTCTATGGCCTCATCAAGGACTTTCTTTTCTATTTTGATTTTGTAACCCTTAACCTTGGTCTTTTTAGAAACCTCAAGCTTGAATTCTTCGACCAGACCTATATTATATTCAAACTCGAAATCAGTCTGATTGTCCCAGTCAACAGCATCTATCTGCTGTCTGTTCGGTAGAGGTTCACCAAGAATTTGAATCTCGTTGTCACGGATGTAGTCTTGAACCGCATGGCCAACCAAATGGTTGATTTCTTCCACTAAAATGGACTTACCATACATCTTCTTGATAATGCCTATTGGTACTTTTCCAGGACGAAAACCATTGACATTAGCTTTTTTACTATAGTCCTTGATTTTTTCACTCACCTTGGATTGATAATCAGCCTCAATTAGTTTAATTTTAATTGAAGCTTCATTTGAAGTCTTTTTGTCTAACGTGATATCCAACTCAGTAGCTTTTAAGATTAACTCATTAAATAAAAACCCCCAATCTGAGATCGAGGGTTCAATGTGTGCGGATGGAGGGACTCGAACCCCCATGCCGTGAGGCGCTAGATCCTAAGTCTAGTGCGTCTACCAATTTCGCCACATCCGCAAGGGTCTTTAAAATGGAGTGCAAATGTAAATGTTTAGACAAAATATTCAATGGAGAAAGAGGTTTTTTTGTGAAATTTATTTCAAGCCAATAACCCGATGAATTTGGCCATATGGTTACAGTTGATGTAGAAGAGGAAAGAAAGGAAATCATAAGGAGGTATCGCAAGCTGTTGAGAAAGGCAAAGCCGTTTTTAAAAGACAACGATGCCAAAC
The DNA here is from genome assembly GCA_029262895.1 of Roseivirga sp. Lineage (GTDB taxonomy): Bacteria > Bacteroidota > Bacteroidia > Cytophagales > Cyclobacteriaceae > Roseivirga. The sequence goes on along the minus strand of JAJCYM010000038.1, from coordinate 4,615 downwards.
TAATCAAGAAAGCATTTTACACTTCTTTGGAAGCGCATAGAGGAATGCGCAGAAAGTCGGGTGAACCTTACATTTATCACCCTCTCGAAGTGGCGCAAATCTGTGTCGATGAAATAGGGCTTGGTACTACTTCTATAGTTGCGGCATTGCTCCACGATGTTGTCGAAGACACGGAAATAGAGCTGGACGAAATTGAAAAAGATTTTGGCCCTAAGGTGGCTAAAATCACCGATGGCCTGACCAAGATATCAGGAGTCTTTGACCATGGTAGCTCCCAGCAAGCAGAAAACTTCAGGAAAATGCTTCTTACTCTTTCTGAAGATGTAAGGGTCATTCTGGTCAAATTGGCTGATCGACTGCATAACATGCGAACTCTGGATAGCATGCCTCGGCACAAACAGTTGAAGATAATCTCTGAGACAATTTATCTCTATGCCCCTTTGGCCCATAGGTTGGGGCTTTACGTCATAAAATCAGAGTTGGAAGATCTATGGCTCAAGTATACAGAGCCTGAGGTTTATAATGAGGTTGCAGCCAAGATCGATGAGAGCAAAATTTCCAGAAACAGATTTATCAGAAGCTTTCTGAACCCTGTACTTGACGAAATGAACAAGTCGGGACTCAAATATGAGTTTAAAGGCAGGCCAAAATCAATACATTCCATTTGGAATAAAATGAAAAAACAGAACATCCCTTTCGAGGAAGTCTATGATCTGTTTGCCATCCGAATAACGCTGGATACGGATAAAGAAACTGAAAAGGCCATTTGTTGGCATGTCTATTCCATTGTCACCGACTTTTACAAACCTAATCCTGACAGACTCAGAGACTGGATTTCAACACCAAAGGCAAACGGTTATGAGTCTCTACATACTACGGTAATGAGTAAAACGGGTAAGTGGGTGGAGGTACAAATCCGAACCAAACGAATGGACGAAATTGCAGAGAAGGGCTATGCTGCACACTGGAAGTACAAAGATAGTCCTAGTGGTTCTCATGAATCTGGCCTTGAGCAATGGATATCACACGTTAGGGAAATGCTCGAGCAAAATGACACCAATGCCATTGAATTTGTCGATGACTTTAGAGCCAATCTTTTTAATGATGAGGTTTTTGTGTTTACCCCGAAAGGCGAACTCAAAACGCTGCCCTATGGAGCTACAGCCCTAGACTTTGCCTTTGATATACATACTGAAGTTGGTGCCAAATGCCTGGGCGCAAAAGTGAACAATAAGCTCGTTCCTATTAACCATGAATTAAAAAATGGTGATCAGGTCGAGATTCTAACCTCTTCCAAGCAGAAACCGAATGAGGATTGGCTAAGATTTGCCGTGACATCAAAGGCTAAATCAAAAATTAAGGATACACTTAAGGAATCTAAAAAAGAATCGGCCATTGATGGCAAAGAAATAGTTAAGCGTAAACTCAAACAGATGAAAGTGCCTTTTGACGGAGATGTTGCCAACCAACTCAGGGCTTTCTTTGATGAGAAAACCGTAACGGATTTTTATTACAAGGTAGGTAAGGGGCTAATAGATCCCTCAGAGATCAAGAAATATAAAGACCTGAAAACGGATAAAATCAAATCCGAAAGACCTAGAAAGTCTGACCGTGCATTTATTGACGATATAAAGAAGGTAGGTACCAGTGAGAAAGACATTCTCCTGATAGGAGAAGATATGGACAGAGTTGACTATAAACTCTCAAAATGCTGCAATCCAATTCCCGGAGACGATGTTTTTGGGTTTGTTACAGTGAATGAAGGAATAAAAGTACATCGCACCACTTGTCCGAATGCACCAGAACTTCTGTCGAACCATGGCAATAGGGTTGTAAAGTCCAAATGGATGTCTCAACAACAGACCTCGTTTTTGGCACATATGCGAATAATTGGTACGGATAGAGTAGGATTGATTAGAGATGTCACCGACATAATATCCAGAGAATTAAAGGTGAACATGCGCTCCATGACTATTGATACGGAAACAGGTATTTTCGATGGTCATATCATGCTATATGTTAACAGTACCAAGCACCTCGACCAGCTTATTAAGAAATTGGAAAAGGTTCCGGGCGTCATGAAAGTTACACGTCATGATGAGTCAAGTCAGAATGATGAATAGAGGAGTGGCGTCTTCATGTATATTGATATATTTGCATCTTAATAGTGTAATGCATGCCACTAAATGCTGAAGTATTTGAAGAAGTAAAGAAAATCTTCACGGCATACCTTGAAAATAAGAGTCTTAGAAAGACCCCTGAAAGGTTCGCAATTCTGGAAGAAATCTATTCACGCGATGGCCATTTTGATGTGGAGTCACTCTACATCAGCATGAAGAATAAGAATTATAGAGTAAGTAGGGCAACTGTTTATAATACCCTGGATTTATTAGTAGAATGTGATCTTGTAAGTAAGCATCAGTTTGGTAAGAATCTGGCCCAATATGAGAAATCATTTGGCTATAAACAGCATGATCATATTCTTATGGTGGACTCATCAGAAGTGGTGGAGTTTTGCGACCCCAGGATTCAGAACATTAAAAACACACTAGAAGAAATGTTTGATATAGACATCATGCACCATACGCTATACTTCTTTGCTAAGAAAAAAGAATCTAAAACCGCAAATGACTAATACATTTCACTTTTAAAGAATATGCAATATTCACATAAAATAGAATCAGGAGTACTCATCCTTTCCCTTGAAGGAGATCTCATTGGCGAAATCAAAGGGCCGGAATTGTTGGATGTAATCAACAATGCCATTGGTGAAGATGTAAAATACTGTGCTATAGACATATCAGGGGTCAAGTATATTAACAGTAGTGGTATCGGTGTCTTGATCACGATACTCACCAAATTCAGAAATAAAGACGGAGAGGTTTGCCTAATCAACCCTTCAGACCATGTCAAGAAATTATTAATAATAACCAAGCTCACTGCCATTTTCAACATTACCGATGATCTGAATAGTGCCATTGAGAAACTTCAAAGTGTCGATTAAATGAAAGTTGATGTACTATTAGGCCTTCAATGGGGAGATGAAGGCAAAGGAAAAGTTGTTGATTTCTTAGCACCCAAATATGATGTTGTGGCTCGCTTTCAGGGCGGACCGAATGCTGGCCATACACTGGAGTTCGATGGGCACAAGCATGTGCTTCATCAAATTCCTTCTGGCATTTTCAGGGAGAATATTAAAAATATTATTGGGAATGGGGTCGTTTTGGACCCTGTAGTCTTTAAAAAGGAGATTGAGGCCTTGGCCAAATTTAATATCGACCTAAAAAAGAACCTATACATCTCTAAAAAAACTCAGCTTATCCTTCCAAGTCATAAATTGTTGGATGCGGCCTATGAAAAGGCCAAAGGCAAAAACAAGATAGGCTCTACACTTAAAGGTATCGGACCTTCATATCAGGATAAAGTGGCTCGCAATGGTTTACGAGTTGGTGATATTTTAGCACCGGGTTTTGAGGCGCGATATGGCAATTTGGTAGCCAAACATGTGAACACTCTGAAGCATTATGATTTTGAATATGATTTGGCCGAAGCCGAAGCCCCGTTTTTAGATGCCATTGAATTTCTTAAAGGCTTTAAGCTCACCAATAGCGAGTATTTGGTTAATCAATCAATCAAATCTTCAAAGTCAGTTTTGGCAGAAGGAGCTCAGGGTTCGCTGTTAGATATAGATTTTGGTAGTTATCCTTATGTGACTAGTTCCAGTACTATGGCCGCAGGGGCATGTACAGGTCTGGGTGTTGCCCCTAGAAACATCGGAGAGGTATTCGGAATATTCAAGGCCTACTGTACACGTGTTGGTGGAGGGCCATTTCCAACTGAACTCTTTGATGATACAGGGGAGGAGATGCAGAAAGAAGGTAATGAATTTGGTGCAACGACCGGTCGCCCGCGAAGATGCGGCTGGCTTGATTTACCTGCGTTGAAATACGCCATCATGATTAATGGAGTATCGCAACTCTTTATGATGAAGGCCGATGTACTAAGCATATTTGAGGAACTCAAGATATGCACACATTATAAAATGGGCGATGGCACACTTACAGAAGAAATGCCTTTTCAATTAATGGATGAAGAAATTACTCCTGTCTATAAAACAATGAAAGGTTGGCACACTGATGTACGGAATGTAAAAAGTTACGATGCACTCCCATTAGAGTTGAAAGACTATATCACCTTTATTGAAAAAGAAACAGGAGTTCCAATTACAATAGTCTCAGTCGGCCCTGATAGAACTGAGACAGTGCTAAGATGACTCAATAGACTGGTAACCAGTTAGGTCACCTTCCTTGTTAAATTTATTCAATTAATACTTTTAATGTTTTAGGTATTACGCGTACCTTTGCATTCCGTTTTACAAGAATACGGTTCAGGACGAACTAAGCGAGCTTAGGAGTTTTGAAATTTATTTTAAAACAATTTGTAAACTAAGAATAAAGATTCTTACCTTTGCACTCGCTTTGAGGGGGAGACTTTTAAAAGCGTTACAAAAAGGATCAGCAAACGTGCTGTTTTTTGATGGTTTGGGGGAGTGATTGGATTGCTTTACCTGACTATTACATTTACTTAGGCGTTGTTATAAAACAACTGTTGCAAC